>DASZHS010000072.1:0-29608 GCA_035937595.1 Acidimicrobiales bacterium | reverse complement strand
CGACGGTCGCGACCGGGGCGCCGCGACGCCGCGCGCTGCTCCTGGCGGCGCGGCCCGACCTCCACGTGGTCGGCCTCCGCGGCAACGTGGCCACACGGCTCGCCGCGCTCGAGGGGAAGGGGGTCGACGCGATCGTCGTCGCGGTCGCCGCGCTCGAGCGACTCGGGCTCGGCGGGCGGGTCGCCGAGCGCCTCGACCCCGGACGATTCGTCCCCCAGGTCGGCCAGGGTGCGATCGCCCTCGAGTGCGCGGCCGCCGGCGACGCGCTCGGCGCGCTCGCCGCGATCGACGACGAGGAGGCCCGGCAGGCCCTGACGTGCGAGCGCGCCTTCCTCGCCGAGCTCGGCGTCGGCTGCGACGTGCCGGGGGGCGCGCTCGCGACGTGGTCGCAGGCGACCGCCACGGTGTTCGGCGTGCTCATGAGCGAGGACGGCGCCGTCGTCGTCCGGGGGAGCGAGGTGGGCGAGGACCCCGAGCAGACCGGACGACGCCTCGCCGCCCGGCTCCGCGAGGCGCTCCGCGAGCGGCTCGCCGCGCCGTGACGGGACCCCTCGCGGGGTGCCGCGTCGCCGTGCTCCGCTCGGGCGGTGACGGTGACGCGGTCCGCGACGCCCTCGTCGAGCGCGGCGCGGACGCCGCGACCGTGGTCGTCGCCGAGGTCGTCGACCGCCCCGACGACGAGGTCCGTGCCGGCGTCGGCGAGCTGGCGCGGTTCCGCTGGGTCGCCGTCACCTCGAAGCACGCGGCCCGCCGGCTCGAGCTCTGGGCCGCGACGTGGCCGCCGTCGACGCGGATCGGCGCCGTCGGACCGGCGACGGCGGCGGCCGTCGTCGGGTTGGGGCTCGACGTCGCCGTCGTGGCGGCCGGCGGCACCGCCCGTTCGCTCGCCGCGTCGATCGACGCGGGTCCCGTGTGCTTCCTCGCGGCCGCGCGCGCCCGCGCGGACCTGGCGCACGAGCTCGCCGCCCGCGCCATCGAGGTCGTGGCCGTCGTCGCCTACGACGTTCGCACGCGCGACCTCGACGCGCACGACGGCGCGGTCGTCGGGGACGCCGACGCGCTCGTCGCCATGTCGCCGGGCGCCGTCGACGCGCTCTGCGCCCTCCGCGGACCCGCGCGGGCCGCCGCGCTCGCGACGCCGGTCATCGCCATCGGGCCGACCACCGCGGCGCACGCCGCCGAGGTCCGCTGGCCCGTGGCGGGGACCGCGGCGTCGCGCACCCCGGCGGCGGTGCTCGACGCGCTCGCGGTGGTGCTGTCCGGCCGCGCGATCCCCGGCGACCGCACTCGCACCTCGGACGGGCCGACGCCGCACCCGACGTAGGCTCGCGGCGATGGAGTTCCCCGCCCGCCGGCTGCGCCGGCTGCGACGGACGCCCGTCATCCGCGACCTGGTCGCAGAGACCACGCTCGACGTCGGGGACCTCGTCGCGCCGCTCTTCGTCGCCGAGGGGATCGACGCCCCGCGCCCGATCGCGTCGCTCCCGGGCCACGGCCAGCACACGCGCGCCTCGCTGCGCGGCGAGGTGCGGCGGCTTTGCGCCCTCGGTGTCCGCGCGGTCCTGCTCTTCGGGCTCCCGGCGGCCAAGGACGCCGAGGGGTCCTCGGCGTGGGACCCCGAGGGGATCGTGCAGCTGGCGCTGCGGGACCTGCGCGACGAGCACGGCGAGGACCTCTGCGTGATGGCGGACCTGTGCCTCGACGAGTACACGGACCACGGCCACTGCGGCGTCCTGCGCGGAGACGGCACCGTCGACAACGACGCGACCATCGAGCGCTACGCGCGGATCGCCGTCGCCCAGGCCGACGCGGGCGCGGACGTCGTCGCCCCGAGCGGGATGATGGACGGCCAGGTCGCCGCGATCCGCGACGCCCTCGAGTCCTCGGGCCACCACGACACCATCGTGCTCGCCTACGCCGCCAAGTACGCGACGGCGCTCTACGGCCCGTTCCGCGAGGCCGTCGACGTGACGATCGCCGAGGGCGACCGCCGCGAGTACCAGCAGGACCTCCGCAACCGCCGCGAGGCGCTCGTCGAGGTCCTGGCCGACCTCGACGAGGGCGCGGACCTCGTCATGGTGAAGCCCGCGCTCAGCTGCCTCGACGTCATCGCCGACGTGCGCGACGCGGTCGACGTCCCGGTCGCGGCGTACCACGTGAGCGGGGAGTACGCGATGGTGAAGGCGGCCGCGGAGCGCGGCTGGCTGGACGGCACGGCCGTCGCCCTCGAGCACCTCTGCGCCATCCGCCGCGCCGGCGCGGACCTCGTCGTCACCTACTTCGCCGCCGAGGCGGCCGAGGCGCTGGGTGCCTGAGACGAACGACGCCTGGTTCGAGCGCGCCCTCGCGGTGCTCCCCGGGGGCGTCGACTCGCCGGTCCGGTCGTTCGCCTCGGTCGGGGGGACCCCTTACACCGTGGCGTCGGGCCGCGGCGCCACGGTGACCGACGTCGAGGGCCGGACCTACCTCGACTACGTCCAGAGCTACGGCGCGTCGCTCCTCGGCCACGCCGACCCGCGCGTGGTCGCGGCGATCCGCGACGCCGCCGGGCGCGGCACGACGTTCGGCGCGCCGACGCGCGAGGAGGTCCGGCTCGCCGAGGCGATCGCCGAGCGCGTGACCGGCGTCGAGCGCGTCCGGTTCGTGTCCTCGGGCACCGAGGCCGCCATGACGGCGGTGCGGCTCGCGCGCGGGGCGACCGGGCGCGCCACGCTCGTCAAGTTCGACGGCGGCTACCACGGCCACGCCGACGCGCTGCTCACGGCCGCCGGGAGCGGCGTGGCGACGCTCGGGCTCCCGGGCTCGGCCGGCGTCCCGCCCGGCGCGGTCCGCGACACGGTGGTCGCCCCCTACAACGAGGTGCCCGCGCTCGACGAGGACGTCGCCTGCGTGATCGTCGAGCCGGTCGCGGCGAACATGGGGCTCGTGGCGCCCGTCCCGGGTTTCTTGGAGGGGCTGCGGACGGCGTGCGACCGGGTCGGCGCGCTCCTCGTCTTCGACGAGGTGATCACCGGGTTCCGCCTCGGCCCGACGGCCGCGTCGGACCTCGTGGGCGTGCGACCCGACCTGTGGTGCTTCGGCAAGGTCATCGGCGGGGGCCTCCCCGTCGGCGCCGTCGCCGGCGGGGCCTCGCTGCTCGCCGAGCTCGCACCCACCGGCCCCGTGTACCAGGCCGGCACCCTCTCGGGGAACCCGGTCGCCATGGCCGCCGGCCACGCCGTGCTCACCTCGGTCACGGGCGAGGACTACGAGGGCGTGGCCGCGCGCGTGGGCGCGCTCGCCAAGGGGCTCGCCGACGCGCTCGGCGCGGCCGGGGTCGCCGCGTGCGCGCCGGTGCACGGGACGCTCCTGGGCCTGTTCGTCGGGGCGGGCGCCGGAGCACTCGAGCCCCCCCGCGACGCCGCCGGTGCGCGCGCCATCAACGCCGCGGGCCGCTACGCGCCGCTCTTCCACGCGCTCTTGGACCGCGGCGTCGCGCTCGCCCCCGGCGCCTACGAGGCGCTCTTCTGCTCGATGGCCCACGACGACGCGGCGATCGAACGGACCGTCGAGCTCGCCCACGAGGCCGCGCTCGCGGTGCTCGCCGATGCCTGACGCCGTCGTCGCCCGGGGCGCGACGCTCGTGCCCGCGCCGGGCGTCGGGCCGCCCGTCGGCGGGCTCGAGCTGCGCATCGACCGCGACGGGATCACCCAGCTCGGCGGGGAGCCGGTGACGGCGTGGCAGATCCCCTGGATCGCGTGCCGCGACGTGCGCACGGCCCACCACGGCGGCGTGGCCGTCGTGGCCCTCAGCTTCGGCGCGCTCCGCTACCGATGGGAGATCCCCGACGAGGGCGTCGCCGGCGGCGGGGACGCGGTCCTCGGCGCGCTGGCGGCCTACGCGGGCGCCAAGCCCATGGTGCGCGGGATCCGCGGGGCGCGCCGGCGCCACTAGCCCGCGACGTCGTGCCCCCCACCCAGCTCGACCACCCGAGGCAGCGCATCGCGCGGCTCACCGCGAACCTCGGTGAGCCCGCCGTCGTGGCGGGCTGCCGCCGGATGCTCGAGGGCCAGAAGGCGAGCGACGAGGTCGTCGAGGGGCTCGGGGGCGTGCACGCCACCCGCGTGCTCGACCACGCCGCCGGTGCGTACTGGGGCCGCGTGTGGGGCGCGCGCGGGCTCCTCTACGTCTGGGGCGACGAGGCGATCCCCGCCTTGCGCGCGGCGGTCACCGACGAGCACTGGCGCGTGCGCGAGATGGTGGCCAAGGTCGTCGCCCGGCGACGGGTCGACGCGCTCGCGGGCGACGTGGCGCGGCTGCGCGGCGACGAGGTGCCGCGGGTGCGCGCGGCCGCCGAGCGCGCCCTCGTCACGCTCGCGACGCCGACGCGCGGCCCCGCACGCGGATCGCCGCGGGGACCCGCCGCCCGGCTCAGCGGTGTGTGAACAGCTGGGCGTAGGCGCCCGAGGCGCCGCAGCACGAGCGGATCGGGTGCCAGCCGTGGGCGCCCTGGAACGGGAACCGGTCGCCGGCGAAGTAGATGAGCGTGGGCGTGAGGAACGGGAACGGCCAGAGGTCCCGGGGGGCGGACGTGGAGTAGCCGCCCGTCGTCGGTCCGAGGAACCAGACGCGGTGCGTGCGACGGGCGAGCCCGAAGATCGACGCGTCCGGCTGGAGGTAGTTCGACGAGAGCACGATGGTCGCGTCGCGGCTGCGCACGTGGAAGCCCATCGGCCACGGGACCGCACCCTGCGTGAACGAGACCGCCCAGGGCCGCAGCCCCTCGTCGCCCCAGGTGAACGACTCGTAGCCGTCGACGACGACGACGTCGCCCGGGCGCAGCTGCGGGGCGAGCCGCGCGAACACCGAGGAGAGCCCGGTCGGCGGGTACTCGGCCACGTGGGCGACCCCGAACCACAGCGCGGCCACCCCGACCGCGGCCGCCACCACCACCGCGACCGCCCCGCGCGACGACGTCATGGACGCGGCGCCCGTGCGGAGCCGGGACGCGAGCGACGTCGCGGCACCAACGCCGAGCAGCAGGAACGCGGGATAGAGGGCCTCGTCGGTCCGCCCGTCGCCGAGCGGCGCGACGCCAGAGAGGGTGCCGAGCACCGAGAGGACGACGGCCGCGGCGGCGGCGACCGCCGGCCCGGTGGTGGGGCCAATCGTGACGCCGCGCGCGCGGGCGACGGCCACGAGCGGCGGCGCGACCAGCGCGAGCAGCGCGAGGGTGGTCAGCACCGCGAGCGTCATGGGCACCGCGCGGAGCGCGTCCCCGTTGAACGTGTAGGCGATGGGCAGCCCGAGCAGCCCGTGGGCGATGCCCGCGAACGTCTGCTGGAACGCGAAGGCCACGTGGTGCGCGCTCGAGTAGCCGAAGAGGAACCCGTGGGTGCGCCAGTTCACGCGCAGCTGGGGCGGCAACCGGCGGAGGACCACCCCCCACAGGGCAGCGGCGGCGACGGCGAGGGCAACGACGAGCCCGGCGGCCTGGCGGCGCAGCTCGCGGTGCGACCACCCCACGGCCACGACGCAGACCGCCGCGCCACCGACGACGGCCGCGGTCGACGCCGACGTCCACAGCGCGACGGTCGAGGCGACGCCGAGGAGGGTGAGCCGGGGCGCGGACGGGGCCGTGCGCCACCGCTCGACCAGCCACAGCACGAGGCACGCGAGGAGCAGGTCGCAGCTGTACTCCTTCACCCGGGTCGAGTAGGTGACCGTGACGGGCCCGGCGGCGACCACGGCGGCGGCGACGAGGGCCCCGAGTCGCGGGTAGCGGTGGGCGCGCACGAGGGCGTACACGGCGGCGATGCCGAGGACCCCGAGCACGAGCGCCGGCAGCTGGGCCCACCAGGTGTCGCGGGGCCCGAGGGTGATCCAGGAGCGGATCGCGAGGGAGTAGAGCGGCGTCGTGACCACCATACGCACCGCGCTCGAGAGGGGGACGTGCGCGGGCAGCGCCGCCCAGGCGTCGTCGAACCAGAGGTCCCGCGACGTCAGCCCCGGAAGGCGGATCGCCGCGCCGAAGGCGCAGATGACGGCGACCGCGGCGACGTCCAGTCGTGCGGACGCACCGCGACGAGCAGCCATCGCGCCATTCTGGCCGGTGCACCTCGACGCGCCGGGCTCCGTCGCGGCGTGCGACGCGCGGTGTCAGACCCCGAGCTGGTACTGCCTCGAGAACTCCATCGGGCGGAACCCCAACAGGTCGTTGATCGCCACCATGTGCGCGTTGGACTCGGCGTTCCACGTCTGCATCGTCAGGGTCGCCGGCGAGTCCTGTCGCAGCTGGCGGAGGTTGGCGACCTTGACCAGCAGCCCGAGCCGGTGCCCGCGGTGCTCGGGATCGACGATCGTGTCCCACTGGTACGCGACGGTCGGATCGATCGTCGAGACGCCGATGTCCGTGTAGGCGACGAGGCGCCCCGTCGCACGCTCGACCGCACCCGCCGCCACGCGACGGCGGTGGCGGGCGATGGCCTCGTCCTCCTTGTCGCGGTAGCGCTTGGCGTCCCAGACCTCGGGCTCCCAGTCGAGGTCGCCCATCGGCGCGTCGGTCACCATCCTTCCCATGAGGCGCGCGCCGTCGTCCACGAGACGGTCCGGCAGCCGATCGATCCACGTGACGAGCTCGTAGCCGTCGGCGTGGGAGCCCACGTGCTCCCTGAGCAGCGCCTCGAGCTCGGCGTCGTCGACGCCCGCGACGTCGAGCTGGCGGCGGAGCCCGACGAACGCGAGCTCGGCGCCGAGCTTCCTCGCGAGCAGGTCGCCCGGCGCGTCGCGGCCGTCAAGCGGTGCGACGGTGAAGAAGATCACGTTGCCACGGCCCTCCGCGCGTGCGAACTCGATCAGCGCGTCGGCGAAGGCCGCCCCGATGCCGCGACCCCGGTGCTCTGGGTCCACCGAGAAGAACACCGACGCGTTCTCCAGGTTGTCGAGCAGCGGCAGCCACACGACCGCGTTCGCGACGTCGCCGCCGCCGTCGCTCGCCACGAAGAGCACGGGGCGCTCCGCGCGGCTCTCGCCGGTCACCATCGACTCGATCTCGGCGAGCGGCTCGGCGACGAGCCCGGGGTGGTCGAGCGGCACGGCGCGGGCCTCGAGCGCCTGCCAGCGCCTCGCGCCCTCGGCGTCGGTGACCTGCTCGAAGCGCAGCGACATCCGCCCGGTCTACCCGAGCCCGCTCAGGCGGGCGATGACGCGACGGCGGGCACCTTGTCCTCGAGGGCGCCGAGGACGGCGTCGAGCGCCCCGTCGGGCACGCGGTCGGCGATGGCGCGGAGCGCGCGGTAGCCGAGCTCGGCGGCCCCGAGGTCGTCCGGCCGCAGCAGGTTGGCCATGATCGAGAGCAGCCGCGCCATGAGCCAGTCCGAGCGCATCCCCACCCCGACGCACGCCTGCATCACCCTCGGCTCCGAGATCAGCCGTACGAAGCCGCGGGCGACGCGGAAGTAGTCGCCGTAGGAGGCCTGGAGCCGCGCGGCGTACTCGTCGAGCGCCGCCGCGTCGCCCTGGTCGAGGGCGGCCGCGACCGAGGCCGCCGCGAGGCGGCCGGTCTCGTAGCCGTAGGCGATGCCCTCGCCGTTGAACGGGTTGATCGCCCCCGCGGCGTCGCCGACGACGACGACGTTGTCCCCGATCCACGGCCCGACCGACATGCCCATCGGCAGCTTCCCGCCGGTCGCCGGGCCGAGGCAGGTCGACTTCGACAGCTCCCAGGAGGGCGCCGCCTGCGCCAAGAACGCCTCCATGAGCCGCGTGGTGTTCACGCCCCGCCACGTCCGGTCCGTCGACAGGAGCCCGACGCCCACGTTCACGCGGCCGTCGCCCAGTGGGAAGATCCACCCGTAGCCCGGCACCACGTCGCCCTTGGCGTCACGGATGTCGATGTGGCTCTCGATGTAGCGGTCGTCGTGCCGCGGCGAGCGCCAGTACCCGCGCAGTGCCATGCCGAGCGGCCAGTCGCGGCGCCGCGCGGCACCGAGCGAGCGCCCGAGGCGGGAGTTCGCGCCGTCGGCGACGACGACGTAGCGGGCGCGCACCTCGGCGGTTCGACCGGTCGCGGTGTCGGCGACGGTGACCCCGCTCGCCGAGCCGAGCCGCCCCTCGCGCAGGGGCGGCATCGCCTCGAACGGGTCGACGGCCTCGGCCCCGAAGCACACGGCGGCCCCGCGCCCCCGCGCGTGGTCCGCCACCACCGCGTCGAGGTCGAACCGCGTGATCGTGTAGCCGTAGGAGGGGAAGTGGGGGTGCTCGGGCCACCGGAGCTCCATCTCGCGGCCGAAGCCGACCGCGCGCAGCCCGTCGTAGCGGTGCCCGGACGCGGCGACGAGCGGCTCGACCCCCATGTCGGCGAGCTGGCGCACCGCCCGCGGCGTCAGCCCGTCGCCGCAGGTCTTCTCGCGCGGGAGGGTCTTCTTCTCCACCACGACCACGTCCCAGCCGGCGTCGGCGAGCCAGAACGCGCAGCTCGCGCCGCTCGGGCCGCCGCCCACGACGACGACGTCGTGCACCGATGACGCGACGTCGTCGAGCATGTCGTCGGGCACGAGCACGATCCTAATGACGGGCCGCCGTGCGGATTTTGGTGCGCAGGGGGTCTGGTAGAAAGGTCCATCGTGGATCAGTACCTGCCATTGCTGGGCATGCTCGTCCTCGGTGGTCTCTTCGCCTCCGCGTCGTTCGTCGCCTCGTCGCTGCTTGCCCCGCACCGCCGCCCGTCGGACGCCAAGCTCGCGCCGTACGAGTGCGGGATCGTCCCGGAGGTCGACACGCCCCCGCGGTTCCCGGTGCGCTTCTACCTCGTGGCGATGATCTTCGTGATCTTCGACATCGAGATCGTCTTCCTCTACCCCTTCGCCGTCGAGTTCAAGGCGCTCGGCAAGTTCGGGCTCATCGAGATCGTGCTGTTCTCCGTCGTCGTGTTCGCCGCGCTCCTGTTCTTGGTCGCCGAGGGAGCGCTGTCGTGGGGTCCGGTCAAGCGCCTCACCAAGGGCACGCCGGCGAGGACGTCGAGCTCGACGATCGCGCGGATCACCGCGGAGTCCGCCGACCGCGCGGCGTAGCGGCCATGGCGCTCGAGGACCTCTCCCACAACTTCCTCACCGGGCGCCTCGAGGACCTCGTCCGCTGGGCGCGCCGCGCGTCGGTGTGGCCCGCGTCCTTCGGCCTCGCGTGCTGCGCCATCGAGATGATGGCGACGGGTGGGGCGGACTTCGACCTCTCGCGCTTCGGGATGGAGGTCTTCCGCAACTCGCCGCGCCAGGCCGACCTCATGATCGTCGCCGGGCGCGTCAGCCAGAAGATGGCCCCGGTGCTTCGCAACGTCTACGACCAGATGATGGAGCCCAAGTGGGTCATCTCGATGGGCGTGTGCGCGTCGACCGGGGGGATGTTCAACAACTACGCGATCGTCCAGGGCGTCGACCAGCTGGTCCCCGTGGACGTCTACGCCCCGGGCTGCCCGCCCTCGCCGGAGACCCTGATGCACGCGATCCTCACGCTGCACGAGCAGATCCGGACCGGCGCGATCCTGCGTCGGCCCGCCGTCGCCCCGCCGGCGGCGCCCGCGCAGGACAGCCCCTGGACGCCCGAGGTGACCGAGACCGTCCGGCTCGGGACCCCCACGTGACCGTGGCGGCCGCCCCCGCCTACCCGACGACGGTCGGGGTGGGGGGCGAGACGGTGGGGTACGTCGCGCGCGGCGAGTACCGCGCGGCCATCGCGGCGCTGAAGGACGACGGCTACGAGCTGTGCGCGGACGTCTGCGCCGTCGACTACCTCGGCCACCCCGGGCGCGCGCTGCCCGAGGGCGTCGCCGCCGAGCGCTTCGAGGTGGTGGTGAACCTCCTCAGCCTGTCGAAGAAGGAGCGGACGCGCTTCCGCGTGCAGGTCCCCGAGCACGACTGCGTCGTCGACTCGCTGTTCGAGCTGTACCCGGGCACCGAAGCGATGGAGCGGGAGGCCTACGACCTCATGGGCATCGTCTTTTCGGGCCACCCGGACCTCACGCGCATCCTCATGCCCGAGGACTGGGAGGGCCACCCGCTGCGCAAGGACTACGGGGTGGGGCGCGTGCCCGTGCAGTTCAAGGAAGCGCCGGGGCCGAGATGACCTCGGGCGTGCGCGACACCGCCGACGTCGTCCGGATCGGCGCCGAGGACCGGCTGACGGCCCAGACCGGCGAGGCCGGCCAGGAGCTGCACCGGCGGCGCGACACCGCGACGGACGAGCTCGGCCGCGAGGTCGGGGCGGTCCTCCGGCTGCCCGAGGGCCACGTCCTCGACCCGAGGTCCATCGACGTCGAGCGCGCAGAGGACGAGACGATGATCATCAACATGGGGCCGCAGCACCCCTCGACCCACGGCGTGCTGCGCCTCATGCTCGAGCTCGACGGCGAGTTCGTGCTGCGGACCAAGCCGGTCATCGGCTATCTGCACACGGGCATGGAGAAGACCGCCGAGGAGCTCACCTACGTCCAGGGCGCGACCAACGTGACCCGCATGGACTACCTGAGCCCGGTCACCAACGAGCTGTGCTTCTCGATGGCCGTCGAGGCGCTGCTCGGCGTCGAGGTCCCGGACCGCGCGGTGTGGATCCGGATGCTCATGAGCGAGCTCAACCGCATCAGCTCGCACCTCGTGTGGATGGCGACGAACGGCATGGACGTCGGGTCCACGACGATGATGATCTACGGGCTGCGCGAGCGCGAGATGATCCTCGCCTTCTACGAGAAGACCGCCGGGCTCCGCATGAACCTCAACTACGTGCGGCCCGGCGGCGTCGCCGCCGACCTCCCCGACGGATGGGAGGACGACGTCGCCGTCATCTGCGACACGATCGACGCGAGGACCTACGAGTACGACGAGCTGCTCACCGGCCAGCCGATCTTCCACCAGCGCATGGAGGGCGTGGGCGGGCTCACCGCCGAGGAGGCGCTCGCCCTCAGCGTGACCGGGCCGCTGCTGCGATCGACCGGCGTGCCGTGGGACCTCCGCCGCACGATGCCCTACCTGCACTACGACCAGGTGGCCTTCGACGTCATCGTGGGCACCTACGGGGACAACTTCGACCGCTACGCCATCCGGCTCAACGAGATCCGCGAGTCCATCCGCATCATCCGCCAGGTGGTGCGCAAGATGCCGCCGGGCGACTACCGCGCGCAGGACGCGAAGGTGACGCCGCCGCCGAGGGGTCGGATCGACGCCTCGATGGAGGCGCTCATCCACCACTTCAAGCTGTTCACCGAGGGGTTCCGCGTCCCGACCGGCGAGGTCTACCAGGCCGTCGAGTCGCCGCGCGGCGAGCTCGGCATGTACCTCGTGTCGGACGACTCGGCCAAGCCCTTCCGCCTGCACGTGCGGGGGCCGAGCTTCGTCAACCTCCAGGCCGTGCCGCTCCTCATGCGCGGCGGGCTGATGTCCGACACCGTGACGGTCATCTCGACGGTCGACCCCGTGATGGGCGAGGTCGACCGGTGAGCCACCTGCGCCCCGAGCTGCGCCAGCGCGCCGAGGAGATCGTGGCGCTGTACCCGAAGCCGCGCTCGGCGACGGTGCCGCTCTGCCACCTCGCCCAGGAGCAGGACGGCTACCTCACCGAGGACGCGATGCTCGAGATCGCCGAGCTCACCGGGACCACGCCCGCCGAGGTGTTCGGCACGGCCTCCTTCTACGACCTGCTCCACCTCCAGCCGGTCGGCGCCTACGTGGTCGGGGTGTGCACGAACATCGCGTGCCTGCTCGCGGGCGGGCTCGAGCTCTTGGCGCACGCGGCCGGCGCGCTCGGGGTGCCCGTCGGCTCGACGACGCCCGACGGGACGTTCACCCTGGAGGAGTGCGAGTGCCTCGGTGACTGCGACGTCGCGCCGTGCGTCCAGGTCAACGGCCGCTTCGTGCGCACCACGACGCCCGCGGCGCTCGACGGGCTCCTCGCCGAGCTGCGCGACGGAGGACGGACGGCCGAGATCCCGAGGTTCGGGACGCTGTCGCGCGTGCGACGGTCCGGCGGGCTCGCCGTCCCGCGCGACCAGGTCGCCGCCGAGCGCACGAGGGTCCGCCTGGCCACGGCCCCGCCGAACGGGTCGTCCAGCTGATGGCCAAGCTCGACGCGCCGCGCATCGTCACGTCCCGACGCGACCTCGAGGACGGCCACACCCTGTCGCGCTACCTCGCGACGGGCGGCTACCAGTCGCTGCGCACCGCGCTCGGGATGTCGCCGGCCGACGTCGCCGCCGAGGTCGACGCGGCCTCGCTGCTCGGCCGCGGCGGCGCGGGGTTCCCCGCCGGTCGCAAGTGGTCGATGCTCCGCAAGGCGGACCTCGCCTACCTCGTCGTGAACGGCGACGAGTCCGAGCCGGCGACGTTCAAGGACCGCCTGCTGATGGAGCGCGACCCCCACCAGCTCGTCGAGGGCATCGTGATCTCGGCCTGGGCGCTGCAGGTCACGATGGCGTTCGTCTACGTGCGCGGCGAGTTCGCCCTCGGCCTCGAGCGCGTCACCCAGGCCGTCAACGACGCCTACGCCCACGGCGCGCTCGGCCGTGACATCTTCGGCTCGGGGTTCAGCCTCGACCTGGTCGTGCACCCCGGCGCGGGCGCGTACATCTGCGGGGACGAGACGGGGCTGCTGGAGTCCTTGGAGGGCAAGCGCGGGTTCCCGAGGATCAAGCCGCCCTTCTTCCCCGCGGTCATGGGCCTCTACGGCGAGCCGACCGTCGTCAACAACGTCGAGACCCTCTCCAACGTCCCGTGGATCGTGGCGAACGGGGGCCGCGCGTTCGCCGCGCTCGGCCAGGGCCGATCCACGGGCACCCGGCTGTTCGCGCTCTCCGGCCGCGTGCGGCGCCCCGGCGTCTACGAGCTCGAGATGGTGCACAACACCTTCCGGGACCTCATCTTCGACCCCGCCCTGGGCGGCGGCACCACCGACGACGTCGCGATCAAGGCGATCATCCCCGGCGGGGTCTCCTCGCCGTGGTTCGGCACGGACCTCTTGGACGTCCCCCTCGGCCAGGACGAGGTCGCCGAGCACCACTCCATGCTCGGCTCGGGGTCCGTGGTCGTCATCGGGGCGCACGACTGCGCCGTGCGCGCGGCGTGGCGGATCACGAAGTTCTTCCAGCGCGAGTCGTGCGGGCAGTGCACGCCGTGCCGGGAGGGTGCGGGGTGGCTCGAGCGGATCCTGCGCCGCATCGAGCAGGGGGCCGGCCGCCACGAGGACGTGGACCTCCTGCTCGACGTCTGCGACAACATCGCGCCCGGGCTCGGGTGGCCGGCGCAGCAGACCACGATCTGCCCGCTCGGTCCGTCGATCCCGTCCTCGATCGTCTCGGCGATCTCGATGTGCAAGGCCGAGTTCGCCGCCCACGTCGACGAGGGGCGGTGCCCCAGTGCCTGACGGACCGGCCGAGGTCGCCTTCACCCTCGACGGGCGCGCGGCGACCGCGCGCCCCGGCGAGGTCGTGATCGCCGCCGCCGAGCGCCACGGCACCTACATCCCGCGGTTCTGCTACCACCCGCGGATGACGCCGGTCGGCGTGTGCCGCATGTGCCTCGTCGAGATCGACGGTCCGCGCGGGCCCACCCTGCAGCCCGCCTGCTTCGTCGCGGTGACCGAGCACATGACGGTCGTCACCGACTCGGACAAGGTGAAGAAGGCCCAGGACGGCGTCTTGGAGTTCCTGCTGGTCAACCACCCGCTCGACTGTCCCGTCTGCGACAAGGGCGGGGAGTGCCCGCTGCAGGACCAGGCGCTCGCCCACGGGTCCGAAGACACGCGCTTCGTCGAGGAGAAGCGCCACTTCGAGAAGCCGATCCCGCTGTCGGACCTCGTGCTACTCGACCGCGAGCGGTGCATCCAGTGCAGCCGCTGCACGCGGTTCGCCGCAGAGGTCGCCGGCGAGGCGCAGATCGACTTCGCCGGGCGCGGCGAGCTGGTGGAGGTGGCGGCGTTCCCGAGCGAGCCCTTCACGTCGCACTTCTCCGGCAACACGGTGCAGATCTGCCCCGTCGGCGCCCTCACCGCCACGCCCTACCGGTTCACCGCCCGCCCCTGGGACCTCGACCAGGTGGAGTCGACCTGCACGACGTGCGCCGTCGGCTGCCGCATCGCGGTGCAGTCCTCCGCCAACCGCATCACGCGGCTCCTCGGCGTCGACGCCGATCCCGTGAACCACGGGTGGCTGTGCGACAAGGGGCGCTTCGCCTACGAGGCGACGAACGGCCCCCTCGACGAGGGGCTGGTCGCGCTCGGCTCGCCGCGCCGCCGCCTCGAGGCCCCGATGGTGCGCCGCGACGGCGTCCTCGTCGAGGTGACCTGGGGCGTGGCGCTCGCCGAGGCGGCGCGCGCCATCGACGACGCGAGGGCGGCCGGGCCCGACGCCCTCGGCGCGATCGGCGGTGCGGCGCTCACGAACGAGGGTCAGTACCTCTGGGCGCGGCTGCTGAAGGGCGTCGTGCGCACCGACAGCGTCGACGCGCAGCTGGGTGACGGGCTCGACCCAATGCTCGTGAGCGCGCTGCCGAGGGCGACGATCGACGACGCCGCCTCGGCGCGCTGCGTGCTCACGCTCGCGGGCGACCTCGAGACCGAGCTGCCCGTCTTGTTCCTGCGGCTGCGCCAGGCGGCGCTCGCCAAGTCGACGACGATCGTCGAGCTCGTGACGGCGGCGTCGCGGCTGGGGGAGGTCGCCCACGCCTCGGTGCGCGTGCGGCCGGGCGACGCGCCCGACACCGTCGCGGCCCTCCTCGGCGACGGCGCGGCGGCGAGCCGGCTCCGCGCGCACCCCGAGGGCGCTGCCGCCGACGGGGTCCAGCTCGACCTCGCGCGCTCGGCCATCCCGAGCGACGGGGACGGCCTCGTCGTCGTCGTCGGTCGTCCGAACGTCGCCGAGGCGTCGGGCGTCCTCGAGGCCGCCATCCGGCGCCTCGTCCGCGGGCTGCCCAAGGCGCGGTTCCTCGTCGGCCTGCGGCGTGCCAACGTCGCGGGCGCCATCGACCTCGGCCTCGTGCCGGGGCTCCTGCCCGGACGGGTGCGCCTCGACGAGGGGCGGGCGTGGTTCACGGACCGCTGGGGCGGCGTGCCGGCACGGACGGGGCGCGACGCGCTCGCCCAATTGGGTGCGCTCGCCACCGGGGCGCAGCGCGCCGTCGTGCTGCTCGGGAGCGACCCGCTCACCGACGCGCCGGATCCGACGCTGGCCGAGGCGGCGCTGCGCGCGGCGCACGCCGTCATCGTCGTCGGCGGCCACGGCGGCCCGACGCTCGAGGTCGCGACGGTGGTCCTGCCCGTCAGCGTGGCCCACGAGCGAGAGGGCACCACGACGAACCTCGAGGGCCGGGTCGCGCGCGTCGGCCAGAAGCTCGTCGCGCCCGGCCTCGCCTGGGCCGACACCGACGTCGCCGCCGAGCTCATCGCGGCGCTCGGGGGCGGCACCGTGGACGCGGGGGTGGACGCCGTCACCGACGAGATCGCGAGGACGTGTGCGACCCACGCGGGCGTCACCGCGAGGGCGCTGCGGCGCACCGAGGACGGGATCGTCATCGGGCGCGGGCCTGCGCCCAACCGCGCCGCGCTCGACCCCATCGCGTTCCCCGGCGTGCAGTCGCCGGCCCTCGACGGCCTGCGCGCGCCCGCGGGCGTGTTCGCCGAGCCCGACGACCCCGCGCCGGTGACGGGCGCGCCCGCGCCGGTAGGGCTCGACGACGTCCTCGACGTCGTCGACGTGGACGTCCCCGCCCACGACGCGTACTCGCTGCGACTCGTCGCCGTCCGCCACCTCTACGACCGGGGGGCCGCCGTCGAGGCGTCGCCCAGCCTCCGCCCCCTCGTCGAGACCGCCACCGTGCGGGTCAACCCCTACGACCTCGACCGGATCGGTGCCCCCGACGGCGCCGCGGTCCTGATCCGCACGCCGCGCCTCGCGGTGGCGCTGCCCTGCGCCGCCGACCCGGCCGTCACCAAGGGGACGGTGTGCGTGGGGCTCAACCTCGACGCCCCCGGGGTCGCCGACCGCGTGGCCGCGCGGCTCATCGATCCCGAGGCGGTCGTGTCCGAGGTCAGGATGGAGTCGCTGTGACGACGCTCCTTGCGACCGGGGACCCGCTCTTCGCCGGGGGCGTGCACTGGGCCGTGCTCGCGATCGTGGCGATCAAGGTGCTCGTCGCCTTCGCGGTCCTCATGGTCGCCGTCATGCTCATGATCTGGTTCGAGCGCAAGGCCATCAGCGACATGCAGAGCCGGATCGGTCCGCAGCGCTGGGGGCCCTTCGGGATCCTCCAGACCCTCGCCGACGGCATCAAGCTGTTCTTCAAGGAGGACCTCGTCCCGAGGGACGCCAACCGCTTCGTCTTCAAGCTGGCGCCGTACCTGGTGCTCATCCCGGCCCTGCTCACGTTCTGCATCGTGCCGGTCGGCGGGCAGGTCACCGTCGCCGGGCACACCTTCTACCTCCAGGTGGCGGACCCGCCGATCGGGATCCTGCTGTTGCTCGCGATGTCGGGCATCAGCGTCTACGGCGTGATCCTCGCGGGATGGGGCTCGGGCTCCAAGTACCCGCTCATGAGCTCGGTCCGCGCGAGCGCGCAGATGATCTCCTACGAGGCCGCCCTCGGGCTGTCGACCGCGACGGTGGTGCTGGTCGCCGGGACGCTGTCCACGAACGGCATCGTCGCGGCCCAGGGACACGGCTTCTGGCACTGGAACGTCATCCGGCTCGGCATCGTCCCCTTCGTCGTCTTCCTCGTCGCGATCACCGCCGAGGTGAACCGGCCGCCCTTCGACACCGTCGAGGCCGAGTCCGAGCTCGTGGGCGGGTTCCACACCGAGTACTCCTCCATCCGCTTCGCGCTGTTCTTCCTCGCGGAGTTCATGAACACGATCACGATGTCGGCGATCATGGTCACGCTGTTCTTCGGCGGCCCCCAGGGGTGGCACCCGGACATCCACGCCCTCAACTGGCTGTTCCCGATCCTGTGGTTCACCCTCAAGACCGCGATCTTCTGCTTCTGCTACGTCTGGTTCCGCGGCGCGCTGCCGCGCTTCCGCTACGACCAGCTGATGTCGCTCGGGTGGAAGCAGCTGATCCCCATCTCGTTCGGGTGGCTGCTCTTGGTCGCGGCGATCGAGATCAGCTGGCGGTGGGGGATCTTCCTCGGCGTCCTGGTCCTCGTCGCGGTCGCGCTGCTCAGCCGTGCCTTCGAGCTCGGGGACGCGCGCGAGCACGGCGACGACGCGATCCTCGATCCCGTCGCCGAGCGGCCCGTGCCGCCCTGGGTGCTGCGTCGGCTGACCGACGAGGAGGCGCCGTCGTGAGCGACCAGCCCTCGACGCGCAACGACTTCGGGTTCTTCCGGGGGTTCTCGCTCACGTTCCGCCACCTCGGCCGGCCACGCGTCACGCGCAGCTACCCCGAGGTCAAGCGGCCGAAGCAGCCCCGCCAGCACGGCCGCCACGTCCTCAACCGCTACGAGGACGGCATGGAGAAGTGCATCGGCTGCGAGCTGTGCGCCGGGGTGTGCCCCGCCGACTGCATCTACGTGCGTGGCCTCGACAACCCGCCGGACCACCCCGTGTCGCCCGGCGAGCGCTACGGCTACGTCTACGAGATCAACTACCTGCGCTGCATCCACTGCGACCTGTGCGTCGAGGCGTGCCCCACCGAGGCGATCACCGAGACGAAGCTCTTCGAGTTCTCCTTCACCAACCGGGCCGACGCGATCTACACGAAGCGCGAGCTCCTCGTCGACGACGACGGCCACCCGATCCGGCTCCCGTGGGAGGACTGGCGCGAGGGCGAGGACGCGCACACCTCGGGGTGGATGCGCGCGACCTCGCCGTCGGGCGCGGCGGCCTTCGAGGGCGTCCCGCAGTGGTCGGCCGAGCTCGGCTACGGCGTGCGGCCGGCCGAGGGCGGCCAGTCGGACACCCGTGACGACGCCGCGACCGGGACGCTCGCGGTCGCCGAGGTGCTCGAGGCCCACCTGCGTCCCGAGGACCGGCGTCGCGAGCGGCGCCGCAGCCGCGGGCAGAGGTGACGGGGGTGCTGGCGAGCACACGGGCGCTCCCGGACGTCCTCGTCTTCATCGCCTCGGCCGCCGTCATCCTGGGCGGCGCGGTGGGCGTCGTGCTCGCGAAGAACCCCGTGCACTCGGCGATCAACCTCATCGCGACGCTCCTCGGCGTCGCCCTCGCCTTCGTCGAGCAGCAGGCGCACTTCCTCGCGGCGGTCCAGATCATCGTCTACGCCGGCGCGATCGTGATCCTGTTCCTCTTCGTCATCATGTTCCTCGGCGTCGACCGCAACGAGCAGCTCCGCGTCGAGCCCCTCGCCGGACAGCGACCCATGGCCGTCGCCGCCGTCGCCGTGGTGACCGGGGGGCTGATCGCGCTCATGGCCGCGGGCGGGTGGTACTCGGGCGCTCGGTCCGTCGTCGCCCCGACCGACCCCACCAACGACGTCGGGGTGCTCGGCAGGACGATCTTCACCACCTACCTCTTCGCGTTCGAGGCGACGGCCCTGCTGCTCATCATCGCGGTCGTGGGTGCCGTCCTGCTTGCGCGGCGCCCGCTCGCCGACGCCGAGGCGCCCGCCGACCCGCCCGCGGGCGGCGGCGGTCTCCCTGGACCCGTGGAGACGGTGACCGAAGAGTCCGCCCCGTGACGATCCCTGCGGCCTGGTACCTCGTCGTGTCGGCGCTGCTGTTCGGCATCGGCGCCCTCGGTGTCCTCACGCGGCGCAACGCCCTCGTCATCTTCATGTGCATCGAGCTGATGCTGAACGCGGCCAACCTCGCCCTCGTGACGTTCTCGAGGGTGCTCCACGACGTGGGCGGGCAGGCGACGGTCTTCTTCGTGCTCGTGGTCGCCGCCGCGGAGGTGACGGTCGGCCTCGGCATCGTCGTCGCCATCTTCCGCAGCCGCAGCAGCGCCATCGTCGACGACGTCGCAGAGATGCAGGGCTGATGGTCGCCGCCGCCCCCTGGATGCTCGCCTTCGCCCTCGGCGGGTTCGTGGTGCTGCTCGCCGCGGGGCGCCGCCTCGGCGAGCCGGTCGCCGGCTGGCTCGGGACCGCCGCGATCGCGGGGGCGTTCGTGTGCGCCGTCGTGACCTGGCTCGGGCTGCTCGCCCGGAGCGACCGGACGGTGACGATCACGCTGTTCGACTGGCTCCCGCTCGCGGGCTCCCAGGTGAAGGTGGCGCTCCTCGTCGACCCGCTGTCGACGACGATGTGCCTCTTCGTGACCGGCGTCTCGGCGCTGATCCACCTCTACTCGATCGGCTACATGCACGGCGAGCGCGACTACACGAAGTTCTTCGTCTACCTCAACCTGTTCGTGTTCTCGATGCTCCTGCTGGTGCTCGCGGACAACCTCCTCATCACCTTCATCGGCTGGGAGGGAGTGGGCGTCTGCTCGTACTGGCTGGTCTCGTACTACTTCGACCGGGACGCCGCGGCGTCGGCGGGCAAGAAGGCGTTCCTCTACAACCGGGTCGGCGACGTCGGGTTCTTGGTGGCGATGTTCTTCCTGTTCACCCACCTCCACACCCTCACGTACCTCGGCATCGCCCAGGGGGCCGCGACGCTGTCGTCGACCGACGTGACCCTGGTGGTCCTGCTGCTCCTGCTCGCCGCGACCGGGAAGTCCGCCCAGATCCCGCTGTTCAACTGGCTGCCCGACGCCATGGAGGGCCCCACCCCGGTGTCCGCACTCATCCACGCGGCGACCATGGTGACCGCCGGCGTCTACCTGCTCTGCCGGATGAACCAGGTGCTGGACCTGAGCGCGTCGGGGCGCGCCACGATCGCGGCGATCGGCGCCGCGACCGCCTTCGTCGCCGCCACGATCGCCACGTCCCAGCACGACATCAAGAAGGTGCTCGCCTTCTCGACGGTCTCCCAGATCGGCTTCATGGTCCTCGCCGTCGGCTCGGGCGCGTACGCCGCGGCGATCTTCTTGATGGTGGCCCACGCCTTCTACAAGGGCCTCCTGTTCCTCGGCGCCGGCTCGGTGATCCACGGCCTCGACGGCGAGCAGGAGCTCTCGCGGATGGGCGGGCTGCGACGGCTGATGGTCTGGACCTACGCGACGTTCCTCGTCGGGTGGCTGACGATCGCCGGCGTGCCGCCGTTCTCGGCGTTCTTCGCCAAGGGCGACGTGCTGAAGGGCGCCTGGGCGTACTCGAAGCCCCTGTGGGCGGTCGGGGTGGCCGCGGCCCTGCTCACCGCCTACTACATGACGCGGCTCTTCGTCCTCGCCTTCACCGGGGACCCGCGCTTCCTGGCCGCGGCCGGCGGCCGCCCCGCGCTGCCCGCGCCGCACGAGGCGCCCTGGGTCATGCGCGCGCCGCTCGTCGTCCTCGCCGCGTGCGCCGCGCTCGCGGGCCTCCTCGGCTCGCCGCTCGACCGCTACCTCGCGCCGGTCTTCGCGAACGCGCCGTCGACGGGCGTCGCCTCGTCGGTGTCGACCACCCTCGGCGTGGTCGACGGCGTGATCGCCGTCCTCGGCATCGCGCTCGCCTGGGCGCTGTGGCGCGGTCGCGTCGAGCGACCCGCGCTCACCCCCCGGTTCCTGCGGCGCGTGTGGTACTGGGACGACCTCTACGACGCCGTGCTCGGCCGCCCGGGGACCGCCCTCGCCCGGGCCTCGGCCGAGGTCGTCGACCCGGTCGTCATCGACGGCGCCGTCATGGGCACCGCGGTCGGGGTCCGCCGGGGCGCGCGGGAGCTGCGGCGGCTGCAGAACGGCCAGGTGCGCAGCTACGCGCTCACGATCGCCGTCGGCGTCGCCCTCCTCGTCGCGTACCTGCTCGCGAGGACCTTCTAGCGGTGCACTCCTCGGTCCTCTTGGTGGTCCTCGTCGGCCTGCCCGCGCTCGGCGCGCTCGTGCTCGCCGCCTGGCGGGGGCTCGATCGGGCCACGGCGGTGTGGGTGGCGTCCGGGATCGCGCTCGCCGAGCTCGCCGGCGCGCTCGTCCTCGCCGTCGGCTACGCCCCGAACGGCGCCGTCTACCAGGACACCGCGACCCAGCCGATCGCGCCGTCGTTCGGCCTCGTGTGGCGCAGCGGCATCGACGGGATCTCGATGCTGCTCATCGTCCTCACGGCGATCATCGTGCCGCTCGCCATCCTGGGTGCGACCGAGCGGCTGGGCACGAGGGCCGCGCTCGGCTGGCTCCTGCTGCTGCAGTCCGCGACCGTCGGGTCCTTCGCCAGCCTCGACGTGCTCGTGTTCTTCTTGTTCTTCGAGCTGTCCTTGGTGCCCGCCTACTTCCTCATCGCGCGCTGGGGCGACCGCGCGCGGGGACCGGCGGCCGCCATGAAGTTCTTCGTCTACACCCTCGCGGGCTCGGCGTTCCTGTTCGTCGGGATCCTGGCCATCGGGTTCCTGCACAAGTCCCAGGCGGGCGGGGCGCTCACGTTCTCGATCACCGACCTCGCCAACACCCACCTGAGCGGGACCACCGGGGTGCTGCTGCTGTGCGCCTTCACGGTGGCGTTCGCCGTCAAGGCGCCGATCTTCCCGTTCCACACCTGGTCACCGGACGCCTACGCCGAGGCGCCCGTCGCCGGCTCCGTGGTGCTGGCCGCGCTCCTCGCCAAGCTCGGCACCTACGGCATCCTGCGCTTCGACATCACCCTGTTCGGGCACGCCTTCGCGACGGCGGCCCCCTGGCTCCTCGGGCTCGCCGTCGCCTCGATCCTCTACGGGGCGGTCGTCGCGTGCGGGACCGGCGAGCTGAAGCGGCTGCTCGCCTACTCCTCGCTCGCCCAGATGGGGTTCATCGTGCTCGGCACCGCGTCGCTCAACTCGACCGGCGTGACCGGGGCGGTCCTCGCCATGTTCAACCACGGGATCATCATCGCGGCCCTGTTCTTGCTCGTCGGCTTCCTCGCCGAGCGCACCGCCACGACCCAGGCCGCCGCGCTGCGCGGGCTGCAGGGACCCGCCCCGGTGCTCGCCGCGCTGTTCACCGTCGCCATGCTCGCCTCGATCGGGCTGCCGGGGCTGAACGGGTTCGTCGGCGAGTTCCTGGTGCTGCTCGGGTTCTTCGGCGCGCACGGGTGGTGGGCGGTGCTCCCGACGCTCGGCGTCGTGCTCGCGGCGATCTACCTGCTCTGGGCCTACCAGCAGGTCTTCCAGGGGCCCGCCATCGGGCGCACCGCGACGATCGCGGACCTCGGGCTGCGCGAGCGCGCCGTGCTCGCCCCGCTCGTCGCGCTCATGGTCGTCCTCGGCGTCTACCCGAAGCTCGTCGTCGACCGCATCCAGCCCTCGGTCATCCACCTCCTCGCCCACCTCAACCCGGCGCTGCTCGTGCGATGACCACCATCGCCGCCCCCTCGATCCACTGGGTCGTCGCGCTCCCCGCGTTCCTCCTCGCGGGGGCCGCCCTCGCGCTCCTCATCGCCACGTCGCTCGTCCGCGGGCGGCTCCGCCGCGCCGTCGGCACCGCCGTCGTGGTCGCCGCCAGCCTCGGCGTGCTCGCGGACTGCGTCGTCCAGTGGATCGACGTCTCGCGGCACGGGGCGTCCACGACGCTCGCCCACGCGCTCACCGAGGACGGCTTCGCGATCGTGGCGACCGGCGTCATCGCCGTCTCGCTCGGGCTCTCGATCCTCGTCTGCGACGGCTGGCTCGCGCGCGAGCGCGTCGGTGGCGTCGAGCTGCACATCCTCGCGCTCTCCTCGGCGACCGGGGCGGTCCTCATGGCCCAGGCGAACGACCTCGTCGTGATCTTCCTGGGCCTCGAGATCCTGTCCATCGGGCTGTACGTGCTCGCCGCGTTCGACCGGCGCTCGCGGCGCTCGGGCGAGGCGGGGCTCAAGTACTTCCTGCTGGGCGGGTTCTCGTCGGCGATCTTCGTCTACGGCATCGCCCTCATCTACGGCGCGACGGGGACGACCCAGCTCGGCCAGCTCGCCTCGTTCCTCTCTCTGAACGTGCTCAAGTCCGACGGGCTCCTGCTCGCCGGGACCGCGCTCGTGCTCGTCGGGTTCGCCTTCAAGGTCGCCGCCGTCCCGTTCCACGTCTGGTCGCCCGACGTCTACGAGGGCTCGCCGACGCCGATCGCGGGCTACATGGCCGCCGTCGTCAAGGTCGGCGCGTTCGCCGCGGTGCTGCGCGTCCTCGCCTCGGCGCTCGTGACCCAGCAGGCCGGGTGGCGCCCGATGGTCTGGGCGCTCGCCGCCCTCTCGATGCTCGTGGGCGCCGCCCTGGCGGTGGTGCAGCGCAACGTGAAGCGGCTGCTCGCGTACTCGTCGATCAGCCACGCCGGCTTCGTGCTCATGGCGCTGTGGGCCGCGACCGCGCAGGGCATCGCCGCGGCCCTCTACTACCTCAGCGTCTACGCGCTCCTCGTCATCGGCTCGTTCGCCGTCGTCACGGTCGTCTCGGCCGACGGTCGCGAGGACCTCGACGACTACCGGGGCCTCGGCCAGCGCCACCCCTGGCTCGCCGCGGCCTTCACGGTGCTGCTGCTCGCCCAGGCGGGTGTCCCGTTCACGACGGGGTTCCTCGCGAAGCTGGCCGTCCTCGAGGCGGCGATCGGCCAGCTCGGGGCCGCGGGGGTGACCCTCGGCGTGCTCGCCATGCTCGCGACGGCGATCGGCGGCTACTTCTACCTGCGCGTCGTCGTCCTCACCTACGCCGCGCCCCACGCGCCGGCCGCGCCGGCGACCACCGCGTCGCCGGCGGCACCGGCGTCCTCGGACGCGCGCGCCGTCGCACGGCTCGCCGCCGTGGGCGCGGGCATCCTCGTCGAAGACGACCGCGACGGCCCCGAAGAGGAGCACGGCGCAGCGGCGGCCCTGACCGCCGCGACGGCGACGGCGACCGGGGCGGCGATCCCGGACGGCGATGGTGCGGACCGCATCGCGGTGCCCGCGGCGACCACGGCGGTCCTCGTCATGTGCGTCGTCCCGACCGTCGTCCTCGGGATCTGGGCCGGCCCGCTCGCCGCGCTCGCGTCGCACGCGACGATGCTCGTCACGCCGTGACGGCCGTCGCGCTCGCCGCGACCGACGTCGTCGACGACCCCGACGCGCCCTTGCTCCTCGCCGCGCTCGGTGCCCTTCGGATCGAGGCGACCACGGTCGCCTGGGCCGACGACACCGTCGACTGGGCCAGGTTCGACGCGACGGTCATCCGCTCGACCTGGGACTACCCGATGGCCCACGCGCGGTTCCTGGCCTGGGCGAGCCGCGTGCCCAACCTCGTGAACCCGGCCGACGTCGTCACCTGGAACTCGGACAAGCGCTACCTCGCCGAGCTCGCGGCGGCCGGCGTCCCCACGATCCCGACGACCTACGCCACCTCGGGCGCCGACGCGGTGCTCCCGGCGGGCCCCGTCGTGGTCAAGCCCACGGTCGCGGGCGGCTCTCGGGGCGCGGCGCGGTTCGACGGCCACGACCACGACCGTGCCCGCGCGCACGTCGACGCCCTGGCCGCGCTCGACCTCGAGGCGATGGTCCAGCCGCTCGTCGCGTCCGTCGCGGCCGACGGCGAGACCGACGTCGTCGTCATCGACGGTTCGGTGAGCCACGCCGTCGTCAAGCACGCGCCGATCGGGCTCGAGGCGACCGACGAGCCCACCGGCCCCACTCGGGTCGCCGTCGTCGACCCCGACGCGGCCCAGCGCCAGCTCGTCGACCAGGTGCTCTCCGCGCTGCCCTTCGACGCGCCGCTCTGCTACGCGAGGGTCGACCTCGTCGCGCTCGCGAGCGGTCCCGCGGTGATCGAGGTCGAGCTGATCGAGCCGTTCCTGTTCCTCGGCGAGGACCCCGACGCCGCGCACCGGCTGGCGACGGCGATCGCGGCGCGCGTCGCGCGCTGAGCGAGCACGCGCCGTCCCCAGTACCGTGAGCGGGCCGGTCGCCGGCGCGGCGCTCGACCACGAGCGCCGCCAGCACGAGGAGCCGCAGCGATGGACAGCTTCGCCGGACGCATCGCCGTCGTCACGGGCGGCGGCACGGGGATGGGACGCGAGCTCGTGCGCCAGCTCGCCGCCGAGGGCTGCCACGTGGCCACCTGCGACGTGTTCGCCGAGCCGCTCGCAGAGACCGAGGCGCTCGCAAGAGAGCACGCGCCCGCGGGCACCAAGGTGTGCACCTTCGTCGCCGACGTCGCCGACGAGTCCCAGCTGGTCGCGTTCCGGGACGCGATGGTCGCCGCGCTCTCGGCCGACCGTCTCCACCTGCTCTTCAACAACGCCGGGATCGCGGGCGGCGGCTCCTTCGTCGTCGACGACCGTGCCGAGTGGGAGAAGACGTTCAACGTCGACTTCTACGGCGTCTACTTCGCGACGCGCACGTTCCTGCCGCTGCTCTTGGCCGCCGACGAGGGCCACGTCGTCAACACGTCCAGCATCAACGGCATCTGGGCGTCCATCGGCCCGCTGCTGCCGCACACCGCCTACAGCGCGGCGAAGTTCGCCGTGAAGGGGTTCACCGAGGCGCTCCTCACCGACTTCAAGGTCAACGCCCCGCACCTGCACGCCCACGTCGTGCACCCCGGCCACGTCGGCACCTCGATCGTCCTCAACTCGGCCAAGGCCCACGACCGCGAGCCGGCCACGCTCGACGCAGAGGCGCTCGTGGGCGTGCGCCGCCAGCTGGCGGGGTTCGGGATGCCCGTCGACGGCGTCACCGACGAGGACCTCCGAAAGGGACTGCAGGCCCTCGGCGAGGGGTTCCGCGACACCGCACCGCTCACCGCCGCCGAGGCGGCGACCACGATCCTCGACGGGGTCCGCGAGGACCGGTGGCGGATCCTCGTCGGCGAGGACGCCGTCGCCATCGACCAGATGGTGCGTGAGGACCCCGAGGACGCCTACGAGCCGGCGTTCTACGCCGAGCTGCGCGCCAAGGGCCACTTCGCGGGGTTCGGCGCCTAGCACGACCGCCCGCGTCCGGATGTAACGACGCGGCGCGCCGAGGGACTACACCGGGACCATGGTGGGCCTGTACGCGATCGGGTTCGTCGCCGGCGTGGTGACGGTGTTCTCCCCGTGCATCCTGCCGGTGCTCCCGATCATCTTCGCCGGCGGGACGACTGGCAGCCGGCGCCGCTCCGTCGCGATCGTCGTCGGCCTCGTCGCCACCTTCTCGCTCGTCACGCTCTTCGGCGTGACGCTCCTGTCGGCCCTCCACCTCCCCGCGGCCCTCCTCAACGACCTCGGCATCGCGCTGCTGGTGCTGCTCGGGCTCGGCCTCGTGCTCGACCCGGTGGGACGCCTCTTGGAGCGCCCCTTCGCGCGGCTCTCGTCCACGCCGCGCGTGGGGGCCGGGACCTCGAGCGGGGTGCTGCTGGGGGCCGGGCTCGGGCTCGTCTTCGCCCCGTGCGCGGGACCCGTCTTCGCCGCGATCGCTCTGGCCGGCTCCAAGCAGCGGGTCTCGTGGAGCGCCGTCGCGCTCACCGCCGCGTTCGCCGTCGGCGTGGCGGTCCCGCTCCTCGTCGTCGCCCTCGGCTCCCAGCGCCTCGCCACGCGCTGGGGGGCCATCCGCGCCCACGCCCCGGCGGTGCGCCGCGCGTCAGGCGTCTTCATCCTGGCGATGGCCGCCCTCGTCGCCACGGGTGCGGCGACCACGCTCGCGACGGAGGTCCCGAGCTACGCCTCGACGGTCCTCGTCTCGCCGTCGATCCAGGCCGAGCTGCAGCGCATCGACGGCGAGCACGCGAACAAGTTCGCCGACGCCCAGAAGAAGAACCTCGCCTCGGCGATCCCGAACCTGGGCGCGGCCCCGGACTTCACCGGCGTCACGGCGTGGCTCAACACGCCCGGCAACCGCCCCCTCACCCTCGCCCAGCTGCGCGGCAAGGTCGTGCTCGTGGACTTCTGGACGTACTCGTGCATCAACTGCCGCCGCTCGCTCCCGCACGTGGAGGCCTGGTACCGCTCGTACCACAAGGACGGGTTCGTCGTGGTCGGGGTGCACACGCCCGAGTTCGCCTTCGAGCACGACGTGGGCAACGTCGCGGCGGCGACGGGGAGCCTCGGGGTGCGGTACCCGGTCGCCATCGACAACAGCTACGGCACCTGGGACGCGTACAACAACCAGTACTGGCCGGCCGAGTACCTAATCGACCAGAACGGCGACGTGCGCCACACCGCCTTCGGGGAGGGCGACTACGCGACCACCGAGTCCGACATCCGCATGCTGCTCCTGGCGGGCGGCGCGCACCACCTGCCGAGGGCCACCGACGTGCCCAACACCGTGCCGACCGTGCCGGTGACCCCGGAGAGCTACCTCGGCTACTCGCGGCTCAGCAACGCGATGAACTCGATCACCGACGACGCGATGACGAGCTACCAGCTGCCGTCGAGCGTCCCGCTGAGCGCCCTCGCCTTCGGCGGGCGCTGGGCGGTGCACCAGGAGGAGGCGACCGCGGGGGCGGGCGCGGTGCTCCAGCTGCACTTCGAGGCCCACGACGTCTACCTCGTGCTCGGCGGGCACGGCACGGTCCGCGTGACGCTCCCCGGCACGGCGCCCATGACGGTCCACGTGAAGGGCTACCCGGACCTCTACACGCTGGTCGCCTCGAGGGCGCTCACCTCGGGCACGGTGACGCTGGACGTGTCGCGCGGCGTGCGCGCCTACGACTTCACCTTCGGGTAAGCCACGGGCGTGGCCGCGCCCCGCAAGGGCGAGGAGGCGGGCCACGCTCGACGAACGCCGAGCCTTGTCCCGTCGATCACGGGGCGAAACCACATGCAAGCACGGATCGCGCGGGCGCGCCCGCACCAGTGGAGACCGGGCTCGAGCGCGCTGATCGGTACACTTCGGACCGGGCGGGCTCGCGGCACCCGCGGCCGCGCGCGACTCGGGCGGGCACCGGCCCCGGGGGAGCGAACGTGCAGACCACGAGACCCTGGAGCGCACCTGCGACCTCGCGGCTCGCGCGCGCCCGGCGGACCGGCACACCCCGATGAGCGCGCTCGGCGCCGCCTCGGGGTTCGGCGGCCACTGGATCTACCTCGTCGCGGCGATCCCGATGGTGCTCGCGATCGGCGTCGCGATCCTCGTGTGGCGCAACGCGCGGGCGGAGCGCGGCGCACGGACGCTGTGGACGCAGCTCGCCGACCCCTCGCCGGCGGTCCGGCGTGGCGCGCTCGACGGGCTCGGCGACGACGCGCTCGTCTACAACGCGCCGCTGCTGTGCGAGCTGCTCGAGTCCGAGCAGGACGCCGACGTCCTGGACGCGCTCGCGGCCGCCGTGGCCCGCAGCAAGTGGGAGCCGACCGCCGACCCGGCCCTCCTCGAGCTGCGCCGGTGGGTGGCCGGCGGGCACGCGAGGACGACGCGGTCCTCGCGTGCCCCCGCGTCGCCGCCCCCCGACGCCGAGCGCGCGCCCGTCACGGTCGCCGCGGGTCCGGTCGGCACGCCGCCGAGCACCCCGCCGGTGGACGTCGAGGCGCCGGACGCCCCGCCGCGACGGCGTGTGCCGGCACCGGCCGCGAGCGACGCGTCGACGGATCGCACCGCCGACGGACCGAGCGACCGCGAGCTCGAGGAGCTCGTGCCCAAGGTCCGTGCCGTGCTCGGCGACGACCTCGAGTGTCTCGAGCTGGTCTCCATCGACGGCACCGTCCTCGCGAGGTGGTCCGCCAGCCCCAACGCACCGGCCGGGCGCGACGAGTAGGAGGTTGGGCACCCCCGGTCCCGGGTTCGGGTGCTCCGTCGTGGGCACTGTCTTGTGCACCCAGTCGAGTGACGAAGGACGTGTCGCCGCGCTCGACGTCTCGGGTTGCCCAGCGGGGCGTCGCCAACGCGTGACAGGAAGCGGTGCGATCGGTCGGTCCGTGGCGTGCGACAACGTCTGTCGCCGACGAGGTGTTGACGGCGGGAGGCTGGTGCCGCCGCACGTCGCCACGGTTACGTCGCTCGGTGCCGCGTTGGTCGGCCCCAGGCGTGCACCGATCGCGCACGGCTGCCGCGGGCCGCGCGATCCCGTGGGTGGTCGTGGAGCGGGTCAGGCGCCGAAGTAGAGCCCGGGCAGGTCCTTCTTGGGATCGCCGGATGCGGTCGAGCCCGGTCGCTCGGCACCGAGGCGGCCGAGGAGCGAGGACATCGTCGCGACGGACTCGGCGGCGGCGTTGAGCAGCGCGAGCGCGGCGAGGCGCGCCTCTTCGTCCGTCGCGCCGGCCGCCGGGGTGGCGACCGCGTCCGTCGCAGCACCCTCGGACGCCGGCGCCGAGTCGAACGACGAGGCCGGGCTCGCGATGCGGTGCTCGACCTGGAGGTCGGCGGTGCGGCGGGAGGCGTCGTCGAGCAGCTGCTGGCGCAGCCTCGCGGCGTCACGGAGCAGGTCGTCGGCGGCGCGACGTGCGTCGTGGAGGAGCTCGTCGGCCGTGCGTCGTGCGCCGCTCAGCACGTCGGTGACGCGCTCGTCGCGTCGAGGCGTGGACTCGGTGCCCCGCGGAACCTCCGCGAGCGCGCGTGCCGCGTCGCGACGGAGCTTCTTCGCGTCGCGACGCATCGACTTGGCCTCACGTCGTGCCGCCTTGAGGAGGCCCTCGCACTGGGTGCGCGTCTCGGCGAGGAGGGCCGCACACGCCTGCTCGGACTGACGGCGCGCCGCGTCCGCCTCCCGCTGCGCGTCGGCGAGCAGCGCGGCACGGGTGC
>DASZHS010000071.1:0-32653 GCA_035937595.1 Acidimicrobiales bacterium | reverse complement strand
CGCGGAGCTCGACGAGGACGAGCTCGACGTCGAGGACGTCGCGGTCCTCGCCGACGACGACGAGGACGACGCCGTCATCGTCGAGGGGGAAGAGGAGGCGGAGGCCGAGGTCGACGAGGCCGAGGCGGTCAAGGGCCGCGTCGTCGAGACCGAGGACGACGACATCGAGATCGTCAGCGAGGACGACGTCGAGGAGTCGCTCGACGAGATCCTGAAGTCCCGGATGGTGGTCGAGGACGAGCCGGAGGACGATGAGGGCGTGGACGTGGAGGACCGCACGGAGAAGCCAGACACGGTCCTTCCGAAGCAGGCCGACGAGTTCCGCTGCTCGAACTGCTTCCTGATCAAAAAGACGAGCCAGCTGGCCGACCCGCGACGCCAGCTGTGTCGAGACTGTGTCTGACGCCCACGAGGGCGAGCGTGCTCACGACGAGCACGACGAGCACGACGAGCACGACGAGCACGATGACCGTGACGCGCACGGCGCCCCCGGCGCTGACGACGAGCCGCCGGCGACCGACGAGGAGCCGACCCTGCTCGACGTCCTCGTGTTCGGACCCATCGACGCCGCGTTCGCGTTGCTGCGCGACCCGCGAGGCTCCGCCATCCGTGGACGGGCGCGCGTCGACCAGGCGCTGCGCCAGGCACGTGCGCTCGGCGAGCTGTCGGTGCGCTTCGGCCAGCGAGAGCTGCAGCGGCGCTCGGGGGGTGCGGGTGACGCGGACAAGGCGGCGACACCCGCGTCGGCCGTACGGCATCCGGGGGCGGGTCCGGCCCCCGACGACGTGATCGCCGACTACGACGCCCTCTCGGCGTCCCAGATCGTCCCGATGCTGACCGGGCTCACGCCGGCCGAGCGGGCGCGGGTCGCGGCCTACGAGCGTGCGGCTCGCGGACGCCAGACGATCCTGCGCCGGATCGACCAGCTCGCAGGGACCGGTGGCTGACCTCGAGGTCCGACCGGCCTCGATCGACGACGCACCCGGGGTCGAGCCCCTCCTCGCCGACGCGCTCGGCCGTCTGGGCACCCTGCGGGGCGGACCGGCTCTCCTCGAGCTCCTAGGCGTGCCACCGGCGATCGACGCGGCCGCGCTCTCGGCCGCCCTGTGCGAGGGGACCCTCCTCGGCACCTCGACGCTGGTCGCGACGCTCGAGGGCGAGGCCGTCGGCATCGCGGTCCTGTTGCGAGCGGCGGACGGCATCGAGCTCGTCGGGGTCCACACCGCGCGATCGCTGCGACGCCGACGGATCGGCACGACCCTCCTCGAGGCGGCGAGGGCGCTGGCGGGCGCGTCCGACGAGCGGTTCGAGGCCCTGGCGCTGCCGGGGGATCAGACCGTGAAGTCGCTGCTCGAGGCAGCGGGGTTCCGCGCGCGGCTGCTCAGGATGAGCGCCGACCGCTGAGCGCCGGCCGCTTGGCCGACGTGGGCGGCGGCGGGGGCGGGATGCGCATCCCGAGGAGCTTGGCGAGCGCCGGCACGTGCCCGGCGGCGCGCACCGCGGCGGCCTGGGCCTCCTCGAACGCCGGGATGCCGGCCGGGTGCACCGAGCGGCGCATCGGCGACGCGACGACGGCGTCGAGGACCGCGATCCACGCCGTCGCCGTGAGGTCGGCGTCGAGCGCCGCGCCGGCGGCGTCGGTGAGCGCCGTCGCGAGCTCCGCGGGGCAGCGCGTGCCGGCGTCCGGCGGGCGGGCGACGACCCGGAGCGCCTCGACGACCTCGCCGCGGTCGAGGAGGGACTGGACCTTGGCCACCCACTGGGTGCGCAGCTCCTCGAGCTTCGCGTGCAGCTGGCCCTGCAGCTCCTTCAGGACCGAGCGTGCCTCCTCGTCGAGCGTGACGGTGCGCGCCGAGGTGACGACGGGCCGCAGGTCGCGAAGGCGGACGGACGGCCCCGCCGCCTGCACGGCGGACGCGCGATCCTTCCACGCCGCGAGCGAGGTGAGCGGGAGCAAGTCGTCGGCGATGGTCAGGATCGTCTCCGGCGCGACCGTCGGGCGGCCCTGGGCCAGCGCGGCGCGGTTCTGCTCGTCGATCGCCTGTCGGACGGCGGGAAGCCCCCCGCGGAGCAGCTGCTCGGCGATCGGCAGCTGCTCGGGGCGCAGCGTCGCGAGCAGCTCGTTGCGGTGGACGGTCGAGACCGTGAGCTCGGGCTGGCGGCGCGCGTCGCGCCTCGGCGGGCCACCGCGACGGTCGTCCGTGCCACGCGAGGGCTCCCTCGGCGACCGGCCGCGGTCGGCGCCCCCACGCTCGCCGCGCCCCGGCGGGGTGCGTCCCGACGGGCGCTCGCCGCGCGGCGCGGAACCCCCGGCGGGCGCGCGCTCGCCACGTGGGCCCGACGGGCGCGGCGCGCTGCGCTCGCGGTCCTTCGGAGCTCGAGGGCCGCGCGGACCGCGGGGACCGCGCTCGTCGCGGTCCGAACCGCGCTCGCCGTCACGGCCGCGGCCGCGCGACTTGGACGCGAGCGTCACCTGCACGCCGGGCTCGGGTCGCGCGGGTCCGATCATCTCGATCGGCGCACCGCGCAGATCGAGCGGTGAAGGCTCTTTGCGCGGCACGATCGAGAGCACGTCGACACCGTCGATGCCCGTCTCGACCTCGGCGCGCAGCACCTCGCCGAGCTTGACCGACGGCCCCACGAGATCCGCACCGACCGTGCCGCGCGGCTCGCGCGCACCAGCGGCGCGCCAGGTGTAGCGACCGTCGTCGAGCTTGCTCGTGAGCTCGATCTCGATCCGCCGCGTCACGCGGCGAAACTTAGTACCTCGGCTAAGAAGTTCGTGAGCGCGCGCAGCCCGGTTCCCGACGACCCCTACCATGCTCGAAGCGGCAGGAGTGGGGCCTGCTCGGGTGGGACGGCGGTGCAGGAGGAACGATGACGGAGTTCACCGGGTCAGAAGCCGCTGACGCCACCGAGGTGCCGCGCGACGCGACCGCGTGGTGGTCGTGGCGCGACACCACACCGGGTACCCCCGCCGGTGCGCCAACGCCCGACACGCCTCTCTCCGGCGCGCCCACGCCGCGCGTCGGTCCGACACCGTCGAACACCGGGTTCGGTGACGAGCCGTCGGTCGTGTGGCCGACCGTCGAGCCTCCGACCGCCAGCCCTCCTCCGACGGGTGCGCCGCCAACCGGCCTCCCGCCCACCGGGGCCGCACGCAGCGGCGACACGCTCCGGCGTCGGCCGTGGCTCGGCATCGCTGCCGTCGCCGTGGTCGCCGCGCTCGTCGGCGGGGTCATCGGCGGGTGGCTCACGAAGTCCTCGACACCGACGTCCTCGCTCACGATCGAACAGAGCCAGATCCGACCCGCGGGGCTGTTCATCGGCAATGTCACGTCCATCCCCAAGCTCGTTCGCGCGGTCTCGCCCGCCGTCGTCTCGATCGACGTCCAGAGCCCCTCAGGAGAGGACCAGGGGACCGGGATGATCATCACGCACAACGGCTACGTCGTGACCAACAACCACGTCATCGCCGCGGCGGCCAACGGCGGCGTGATCACGGTCACGCGGACCGGCACGAGCACGGTGCTGAACGCGACGCTGCTCGGGACCAACACGACCGATGACGTCGCGCTCCTCAAGATCCAAGGGGCGACGAACCTGCCGACGATCACCTTCGGCTCCTCGAGGCTGCTCCAGGTCGGCGACGGCGTGGTCGCGATCGGCAACGCGCTCGGCCTCGCCGCGGGCACCCCCACGGTGACCCAGGGGATCGTCTCTGCGCTCGGTCGCACCGTCACCGCCGGCAACGCCGCCTCGAACACGACCGAGACGCTGCACAACATGATCCAGACCGACGCCGCGATCAACCCCGGCAACTCAGGTGGCCCGCTCCTCGACTCGAACGGCCACGTGATCGGGATGAACACCGCCGTCGCGGGCACCACGGCGGACGGGTCCAACTCGCAGAACATCGGCTTCGCGATCCCGTCCTCGACGATCGAGCAGCTGCTCCCCACGCTCAACCACCCGACGCACCCCGCCACGGTGGCCAAGGGCAGCTACCTGGGCGTGTTCATCGTGACCGTGAACCAAGGGCAGCGGCACGGCCTGTCCCTCGCCTCGGGCGCGTACGTCCAGCGCGTCGTCACGGGGTACCCGGCGGCCAAGGCGGGGATCCGGGCCGGTGACGTGATCGTGTCCATCAAAGGCACGCTCATCACGGGCACCAAGGACGTCGCGACGGTGCTGGCGGGCATCAAGCCGGGCTCGACGATCCCGGTCGGGATCGTGCGCGGCTCCCAGCACCTGACGTTCCAGGTCACGGTCACCGCGCACCCGGCGACCTGACGGACCCAGACGGTCAGCTGAGCGTCGCGATCCCGCCGTCGACGGGCAGGACCGCACCGGTGACGTACGACGCGGCGGGCGAGGCGAGGTAGATCGCCGCGCCCGCCATGTCGGGCGCCCGGCCGATCCGCTTCATGGGGGCCGCGGCGGCGATCTGGTCACCGAACGCCTCGAGCGTCGAGCGCATCATCTTCGACGGGAAGGGTCCCGGTGCGATCGCGTTGACCGTGACCCTCGGCGCGAGGCGCTTGGCGAGGTGTCGCGTGAGCATGTGCACGGCGGCCTTGGACGCCGAGTAGGAGTACGTCTCGAGCGTCGGCGCGCGGACGCCGTCGATGGACCCGATGTTGATCACCCTCGCGGGCTCGTCGGGTCGCGACGCCGCCTCGAGCAGCGGCAGCAGGTACCGCGTCGTGAAGAACACGCCCTTCACGTTGAGCGAGAGGACCCGCTCCCACGCGGCCTCGTCGAACTCCTCGAGGGGGGCGCCCCAGGTGGCCCCCGCGTTGTTCACGAGGATGTCGAGCGCGGCCTCTCGGCCCTCGAGCTCGCCGGCGAGCGCCGCGCACGCCGGCTCGGTCGACAGGTCCGCGGGCAGGGCGGTCGCGTCGCCGCCCTGGTCGCGCAGCTCCTCGGCGAGCGCCTCGCAGACGTCCGCCTTCCGAGACGAGATGTAGACCTTGACGCCCGCGTCCACGAAGCCGCGCACGATCATCTCGCCGATGCCCCGGCTGCCGCCGGTCACGAGTGCGGTCTTGCCACGGATCGAGAACAGGTCGCCCACGACGCCTCCTTGGTCGAGGCCCGACTGTAGGCGCGGCGACCGACGCCGTCGGTCGGCTCAGCGCACCTCGGTGCCGTTGGAGCCGTGCGCGTGGCCGCCGGTCGCTCGGTGCGCGTCCGGGGCGTGCCAGAACAGCTCGAGCTGGATGTTGTCGGGATCGCGGAACGTCACCATCGCGTTCCTCGAGGCGGGCGCGACCTTCACGCCGGAATGTGCCACGTCCAGCTCGTCGAGGCGCGCGGCCCACTCGTCGAGATCGACCCGGTCGTCGACGAGGAACTCCAGGTGGTCGAGGCCGGTGCGCGACTCGCTGAAGGGCTCGCCGGCGTTCGACCGGTGCCCGACGAGGCACAGCTCGATGCCGGTGCCGGGGTGGACCATGCAGACGTCGAGCACGCGGCCGTCGGGGCCGGAGAACTCGCGCCGGACCTCGAAGCCGAACACCTCGACGTACCACGCCGCGCTCCTCGCGGGCTCGCGCACCGAGAGCACCGGGGCGAGACGGCCGCCGAGACGTGCCACGTGACCAGTGTTGCAGCCCGCCACCCGCTCGCGAGGGTCTACCGCGCGACGGCGGCGGGGACGCTCAGCGAGCCGTCACGACGAAGGCGACCTGCGGGCGCTCGAGCTCGGGGCGCCGTTGCGCGGCGAGGACGAGGGCCTCGTCGGCATCGAAGGCGACCACGTGCTCGACCACGAAGCCGGGGCGCGCGAGCACGCCCCAGGTCACCGCCCAGCTCCACGGCCCGCGGTCCGCGGGGTCCTCGCCGGGCGCCGCTGCGCTCGGCGCCGCCGCGTCGTCAGGGACCTCACTCGAGCGGTGCACCACGGGCTCTGGGATCACCGCTCCTCGGCGCTCGCGCAGCTGGACTGGTCGATGGAGCGGCCGCGCGCCGGAGGACCTGAGGTCACCGACGCGGGCCGATGCACGGAACGTACTGCCGCCGCTGGGTGCGTGCACGCGATTGGAGGAGAGTTGGGCACGCCGTGGCGGTCGGGTGCGCTCGAGCGCGCCTGCCGGCGGTGTCGTTGGGGCGCCGTGGTCGTGGGCTCCTGCGAGCGTGGCTCAGTGCAGCAGCGGTGCGAGCGCGGTCCCGAGCACGCCGGAGAGGAACTCGGCGTACGTGGCCGAGACGTGGCCCTCGTTGTAGTAGGTGACGATGCTCCCGACGATGGGGGAGCAGTGCGTCGTGCAGAACCACTGCCGCGTCCGCACGAAGGTGGCGCCGGTCGCCCTCGCGACCTCGCTCTCCGCCGCCTGCTGGCCGGGGTACTTCGGGTTCGGGTTTGGGACCGAGCACTTCTGGACGGCCGACGGGTACGCCGAGAGGCACACCGGGACGTCCGCGTCGAAGAAGACGAGGTCCTCGAGCACCGCGACCTTCGTCATCGGCAACCCGGCCTTGAGCTGGGTGACAGTGGCCTTGAGCCCCGCCTCCCACTGGGCCGTCGTGAACCTCGCGTGGGTCGCGGCGTGCACGATCGCGCCCGTGCGCTCCCCGATGAGGACGAGTGTCGGGCGCAGCGCGTGGATCGAGTGGATCTGCGTGGCCTTCCACGACGCGCACTCGGCGTTGGTCGTGACCACCTCCTCCACGTAGGCGTAGCCGGTCACCATCGACGCCGGGCACGCCGGCGCCCACAGGACGACGAGGCGGTCGCCGGCCCGGCGCGCGATCGGGTCGAGGGCGGGGACCCACATCATCGCGTGGGAGTCACCGAAGACGACGATCGTCCGCTTGCCCCTCACGTCCCCGAAGACGCACCGGGTCACCGTGCTGCAGCCGTTCGCGACGGCGGGGTAGTAGCGCTGCGGGACGTCGCTCGGTCCGCTCAGCTGCGCCGCGACGCTCGGGCTCACCTGGGTGATCTCGTGGGAGACGGCGACGAGGTGCGCGACCTGCGCGGCCGTCCCGGGCCTCGGCCGACCGTTCGCGCCCGCGAGCCCCGCCGCGAGCAGGCAGCTGGCCGCGACGACGGCCGAGACACCAGCGCGTCGCACGAATCGGCCCCGCGTCCTCGATCGCACCGCCACCTCGCTCAGCCCGTCGTCCCGGTCAGTGTCGGGCGACAGTGTTCCATACCGAGTGCGCCCAGGTCACCGCGCGACGGCGGTGCGCCGGACCTTCACGCACCGCACGGGTACACACCGGCGGCCTCCTCCTCGGTCAGGGGAGGTGGCGCAGGAGCCGCATCGTCGCCCGGGCCCAGCGCGTCTCGCCGCTCGAGTACACCGAGCAGGTGAACCGCGCCGTGAACTCGTAGGCGGCGGGGCAGAAGTGCACGTGGTACTTGGTGTTGAGCGTCCGCACGGGGATCCAGCCCTTGGAGCAGCCGAGCTTCGCCGTCTCGAAGTGCATGCAGGGGAGGACCTCGGTGAACGTGCCGAACAGCGCCACGGCGAGGCGCGGCGTCCAGGCGACCTCGACGTGCTGGGTCTGCTGCGCCCAGGCGAGGACCGCCTTGATCGCCGTGTCGACGCGGGGCTCGATCATCGGGGGCGGCGCGAGCAGGATCACGGCGGCCCCGTCGGCGTGCGCGACGGAGATGATCGTCGCGAGCGCGCTCTCGTAGCGGCCGAGGAAGGCGGGGGAGCCGACCGCAGGGAGCGCGCCGTTCACCTTCATGCACCTCGTCTCGTCATTGCCCGCCGTCTCGATGACGACCGCGGCCGGGTGCCGCTTCATATCGTCGAAGAAGTTCGGGTGCACCCCCGCCAGCCAGTCGCACGGAGCCATGCCCGGCCACGCGTCGAACTTGAGCCCCCACCCGGGCGGCGGGGCGAAGACCGGCTCGGACTCGGTCGTGAGCGAGTCACCGAGCAGGAGCGCGAGGCGCGGCGTCGCCGCCGCCCGGGAGGCAGCGGCCCCTCCCGCGACGACGGCCGTGCCCAGGCCGAGGAGGACCACCAGGCACGCGACCGCGCCCCGCCCGCGTGCGCGCGCGACGGCGGCGCTCACGTCGATCTCCGTGCGGTCCAGGTGCCCGCGGCGCAGCCCCGGAGGTCGACGACGGCCGCCATCGGGTCATCCTGTCGCACGCCGGGCCGCGACCGCCGTGGCCGGCTCGAGCGGGTGGGAGAGGGCCGAACCCCACCGTGGCGGGCGGCCGCGCGGGGCAGCGTCCTTCGGCGTGGGTAAACGCCGATAATGTTTCTTTTAGTGACACCACCGGTGTCACCATTGGAGTCTGCGGCGGTTGCCTGTTGGTGTGTCGTTGTGACCGTAGCACACCGCGAGTCACAGGGGTGGAACTACACGCGTGCAGTTATGTCCCAGAGACAAGCCCGGTCAGGCGCCCCCTGGCGAAATCGGCCCTTCGGAGCCCGTGGGCCTCACGCGACGCCCTCCACACGCACCCAGGAGCGCTCAGAGAGAGAGGGGCGGAGCCAGACACCACGGCATCGCGCGCTGCACCACGCGCGCGACCGTCGCTCTCTCCGGTACTGCCGAGCCGCTCAGAGATGTGCGACGTGCGACCACCCGACGAACCCCGCGATGGCCGCGACTAGGAAAAGCACCACGCCCACACCGGCGAAGAGCGCCGGCGCGATCACCTGTCGTTGCGCCACCGGACGACGCGCGTCGAGCAACGCGCTCACACCGGCGAGCATCCAGAAGAACACCGCGCCGGCACCCACGACGTACGCCAGGGCGAACCACCGACTCACCGACACGCGCACCAGTGTGCCCTCAGCTGCGCAGCACCGCAACCCCCGGCGCCCGCCGCAGCTGCGCGATCAGCAACGTCGCTGACACACCGTCGTAGCGGTGCCACTCGCCCTGGACCCGACCGCGCCGACGTCGCACGCACCGGCCCTCCGCGCGCGCCTTCGACCGACCCAGCGAGTACAGCATCCGCCGGAGCTCGATCCACTCTCGAGCCCCCACGAGCTCGACGCTCCACTGCGGCCGCATTCCCCACAAACCCCAAAAGCGCCCCACCTCTTCAAAGCCCTCCGGCACCCGGTGCTGGTACGCCTTCGACTTCGCGTGACTCCCCACATAGCCCGCGAAGTACGCCGCGAGATTTGAGCGAGCGACCTGGACCTGCGTGCCCGCGCGAAGGTGCCTCGCGTCCCCCGAGCTCACGATCCGGAACCACGTCTGGCTGACCCACCGCCGGCACTCCGCCACGTCGCCGTTCATGACCACCGCCAGGTGGAAGTGCGGCGCACCCCGCCGCTGAAACTCCAGCTTCCAGACCGCCTGCACCGACCCGTACTGGCGCACCCAGGCCGACCTGAACGCGTGCAGGTTGCGCTTCACCTGGCGCCCGTCCACCGGAAAGCGCTTCGGGTACGTCAACGTCACGAACAGCGACTGACCGAAGACCTCCCAGGGCAACGCCGAGCACGTCCGGAAGAGCCGACGCCGCGACTTGTCGCTGAACCCGTGCACGCACCCACGCGCACCACCACCAGGAGCCGACTCACCGAAGAACCGCGTCCGGAGCTCGACGACCTGACCCGCCGTCGCCACGGTGTACGAACGACCCCGCACCGCCGGGGCCACCCAGGGGCCGCGGATCAGTCCCTCCGGACCGAACGACGCTTCCGGCCACGGCGCGCCCCGCGGCGGCAGCACCCCGCCCGCGAACGACTCTGCTACTGACGGGAGAAGATCGACCACCCATCGCCCTCAACCTCGACCGCACTTGCTCGGCCCGACGGCCGACCTGGGACACGAGCTCTACGGACCCCTTCGGAGCCTCACCACGAACACCAGGGCGAACAGCGCCCCGCCCACGACTGCGACACCACCCCCGAGCAGCAGCACGCCCGACAGCGCGTGGAACAGCGAGCCGGCCACGTGCCCGAGCGACCCGCCGACGCCCGCCAGCGGGCTCACCGCGTGGTGCGGGCTGGTCCGACCCACCGCCTTGCTGCTCGCGGCGTCGTGACAGACCAGCCCGCACCACGCCACGAGCAGCGTCACCACCTCAGTGCCCCCAGGGCACGTGCCCGTACACGAACGAACGAACCACGGCGGACACCACGACCAGCGCGATGAAGTGCCACCACCGGAACCGGTACCTCACGACGCCCTCCGACACGACCGACAGCGCTCGCACCGCTCAAACTCAGACCGACCCGGCACCGGTGCCCACAGGTGCGGGCACGCAGCCACCACGGCCAACCGCTCCCGGTACGCCTCACCGCGGGCCCGACCACCCCGCAGCACCGCCCGCTCCAACGACCGACGCGTCGCGCGCCAAGACCTGCTCACCCGTCAGACCCCGAGAGCACGTGCACCGCGCGCAGGAACCACAACGCCGCGCGGATCGAGAGCATGACCCCGATCGTCCCGAGCACCACCGCCAGCGCCAGCAGGAACTGGTCCACCGGCACGTAGTCGTTCAACCAGCCCACGTGCTGGAACAGCCCGTCCGACACGATCGACGACGCCTTGCTCGCCAGCCCCAGCCCCGAGCTCGCCGGCAGGAAGGACAGCAGCCCCGTCACGATCCCCTGGAAGAAGTTGAGCACCGCCGTCGTGATCACTGGTCCACCTCGGCGCCCGTCTTGCGATCGAACCACGTCCACCCGAGGCCCGGCACGTTCTCGCCGATCAGCTCGACCCCGTCACCGCTGCGCGAGATCGGCAGCATGCGCCACACGATCGCGACCGTCGCCAGCCAGATCCCGACCACCTCGAGGTCCCTGAACAGCACCCGGTAGCCGAACAGCTCACCGAGCGAGCCCGAGTACGCACCCGAACATCCGAGGGACGCGGGCACCGGCAACGTCGCCGTGAACGTGGACGCTCGCGGCCCCGCGATCCCCGACAACGACGCGAACGGGTGGCCGAGGTTCGGCGCGTCACACGCCGACGCGGTCATCGCGGTCGAGAGACCGCCCGAGAACGTCGTCACCGAGTTGTACGCATCGGTGATCCACGCGCCCGGCACGTGCGACGTGAACGCCGCCGGAATCGCACCCGAGTCGAAGCAGCCACCTGGTGGCACCGGAAAGTTCGTGTTCGGCGCGTAGTCCTGGCACCAGTTGGGCTGGAAGAGCGTCTGCAGATTGCACCCGACGTCCGACGCGATCGCCGGCACCCACGTGGACGGGTTGAACAGATCGAGCGCGGTCTTGTCGAGACACAGCGACCCCGCGTTCGGCGGGTACTGCGCGCCCTGGCCGCCCGCGCCCAGCGCGATCGAGTTGCCCAGGTAGTACGCCACGCCACCGGCGACGCAGAACACCTGGGGGAGGTTGCCCGCGCCGTAGGTGGGGGAGAAGGCCACCGACGCCTCACCCGTCGATGAGCTCACGTGCCCGACCGCTGCGTCGCGACCGAAGATCGCGCCACCGGCGCGCACGTCCGCCGCAACCGCGGAACCCGACGTCACCGTCCCCAGCGACGGGTCACCCGGCAACCCGGGAGAGAGGTTCTCGGTCGGGTCGTCCGCCGGGTCCACCACGAGCTCCGTCGCCGCAGGCTGACCACCGAGCGTGACCGCGAACGTGTACGACTTGTTCTCCTGATAGTTGGTGTCGCCCGCCGGAAGACTCGTGGAGACCACCGAGCACGCCCGCGAGGCACCCGCCGCCGTCCCACCCGTCGCGAAGGTCGGCGGCATCTGCGCGAACCACACGTCGGCACCCACGGTCCACGTGTTCGTGCAGCTCACCGCCGAGATCTCATACCCCGAGGACGTCCAGGGCGGAGAGTGCGCGCTGTAGCTCGCCAGCGTCGACGAGCTCGACGACGTATAAAACGAATCCCCCCACCAGTCCGCCGTCGCGTACGTGACGCCGTCGAAGTTGTTCCCGCTCGGCCCCATCGAACCCGTGAACGGGCACGCCGTCTCATTGCTGTCGATCGTGTGGTTCACGACCTCTAACGCTGCGTCCTGGAGCTCCTGCAAGGGCTTGCCCGCCGCCGCGTTATTGCCGAAGCACGACATCTCGTTATTCATGGTCCAGAGCTCTTCGAAGCTGATGGCTTTGTAGCCGTAGCCGTCCGTGCCCGTGTAGCCCGCTCCGACCGACTGCGACACGCGCTGGCTCACCCAGTCCCAGCACTCCGCGCCACCGGTGAGCCCACCGGGCGCGAACGACCACACCCCCGGCTCTTCGGAGCTCTGCGGCACGCAGTAGACCGAGCCGTCCACCGCGGAGTGGAAGATCAGCGCGTCCAGCGCCGTGCACGAGCCCGACCCCGACTCCACCGTCGGCACCGAGCCCCCCGCGGTCCCGAACCCCGACGCGCCCTGCGACACCGGCTCGACGTCGTTGCCACCGGCCCCAGACCAGTTGCTCGCGCCAACGTTCCAGTACTGCCAGCCCGAGCGAGGGGCCGGGGGATAGACCCCCAGCTGGTCCACGCCAGAGCTCGGCACCACGCCCTGGCACGCCTCTTGGATGCGCAGCCCGCCGATCCCTGAGCTCGACGTGTCGATAAGCACACCCGGCACCACGTAGTTGAGGGCACACTCACCGTTCGGATGCAGCGCGCCAGGGGAGAAGAGGTCGTCGGCCGGCCAGGGCAGCGCGTTCGTCACGGCCGCACCGGCGGGCAGCGACACCACGGCGACCGCCAGCACGACCACGCCAGCGAGGGCGATGCACCGCGGCACGCGGCTACGCACCCGGCCCCCCCGCTCTCACATGACGCCCAGGTCGACCCGGCTGCGCCGCTACCGCGGCCAGCAGCCGGGCCGCCCCCCTGTCCTCGTCTGAGCAGGAGCAGGCCGGCCGGCGCCGCGTGCCGCCGCACGCGATGCACACCCCAACCTCGTCCACGTGGTCCAGCAGCTCGACCACGTCTTCGGTGTTGTACAAGAACTGCGCCCCGTGCCACGGGCGCCAGTACCAGAGCCGCTGCACCGGGCGGACGTCGCGCACCGCGTGGAGCGTGAACTCGTCGAACGCGTCCGCGCGGTAGGACGTCCACCGAAACAGCGAGTTCGGCGGCCACCGCGGATTGCTCCGCAGCTTCTGGCCGTCCTCCCCACGCAGCGCACGCGCCCACGGCCGACGCCACGACGGCACCACGGCCTCGCGAAGGTACCGATCCGCCACGTAGCCCTTGCACACCGTGACCTCCTGGGTCACCTCGCGCAGCATCACGTCCGCACGCGCCCAGTTCGGCGCCGTCCAGACCAGCCGGACGTCTTGCTTGCGCAGCTGGTTCGACGCCCGGACCAGCTGCGCGGGCGCCTGCATGGCCCCACGCGACGGCAACTGCGACGAGATGTCGTCCAGCAGCAGCAGGCACCCTCGCAGCGACGTCATCTCGCGCCAAGACTCCAACAGCCGCGCGCGCGAGTCCGCGATCGCGCACGTCGCCACGACCTCGCGACCCTCGTCGAGCGCGGGCTGCACCTCCAGCACCATCGCGGCCAAGGTCTTGCCACCACCGTTGTAGCCAACGAACGCGCGGATCGAGTTAGCCACCGAAGAACCGCCGCAGGTTGCGGAACACCCACGCGACGCCGAGCCCCGTCACCACCAGGCCGATCAGCCCGGTCCCCACGGCGATGATCGCCGGCGCGAACGCGACCGCCTGTGCCGTGAAGTTGTTGAACGACGACAGCAGGTAGCTCGTCGCGTCCACGAACGCGAACGTCACCGTCACCGTCGAGAGATCCGCCGCGTGCCCGTCGAGCGGCGTCGTCCCGTCACCCACGCCGCCGTTCGACACCGCGATCAGATACGTCCCGTCGTCGTGGCAGCGACCCCCCACCGCTGCCCCGTAGGACGCGACGCAGTTGCCGTTGCCCATCGCCGAGCCGTCCCACGTCGCGGTGAAGCTGTCCGGCAGCGGCGACGTCAGCGTCCCCGAGGCCGTGTAGGTCGGATCGTCGTTGTTGTCCATCATCACGGTGAACGACACGTCGTCGGGCCCCGAGTCGTTCGACTGCTGCTCCCCGTGCACCTGGTACGTCGCCGACGTGCCCGCGCCCGTGCAGCTCAGCGTCACGACGTGCGCCCAGTCCTCGCCGCCGGACTGGTTCGCGGTGCACGTCGGCCCCGACGCGCCCGCCGCGTCCACGCCGCAGATCGACCACACGCCCACGCCCAGCGCTGCGACCGACAGCACCGCCAGAAGCACGTCACCCAGCTTCTTCACGACGACCCCTCGCCCAGCGCCACAGCCAGCGGCCGCAGCGCAAAGCACCGACCACCACACACAGCGCACCCACCACCTCGGCCGTCGCGGAAAACTGCAGCGATCCGTGCTTGCCCGTCAACGCCTGGCTTGCCTCGGCGTGCTCGAAGGACGCCAGCACCAGCGCCTTGAAGCCCACCAGCGCCAGCAGGCACACCGCGAACTCCCACACGACGAACCGCCGCACCTCCGGCCACGTCAGCGACGACAACAGCGGCGACAACCAGCGCCTGAACAGCCAGCCGAGCCCGACCACCAGGAACGCGCAGAGCGCCACGTCGCTCACGTAGAGCTCGAAGGACGACAAGAAGATCACCCATCACGCCCCGGCCTCGGGAAGAACGCCGAGAGCAACAACGCCGCGCCGATGCAACAGCACAGGAACCCTGCGACCAGGTCGACCAGACCCGTCACCGAAGGCCCCTACTCGACCGAGCGCGCCCGCCGCGCGGGAACCGCGGGAACCTGGCGTCGTGGCCCACCGCCCACACCTCTGACGCCGCAACGCGCGACACCTCACGCCGGCGCACCGCGCGACGACGCATCACGAACACCAGCACCCCCAGGGGCACCACCAGCAGCAGCTCCACGGCACGACCTCCGAGGGGCCACCGAGCAGGGTGCGCATCCGCTCGATGACCCCTCGCAGGCCCCCCGCCCCCGAGCCGTGGGGGAGGGGCACCCGCGAGCCCTAGCGAGCGCCTCCGCGGCCGCGCAGGAATCCGAAGACCCACCGCACGCCCCAGAAGACGACCGCCAGCGCGATCAGCGCCCCCGCGAGCGCCAGGATGATCGGCGCCGCGGTGGACGTGACGCTCGACGCGAACGTCGTGAGCGGCGTCGTCGGGTCGTACGGCGTCGCGGATGCGATCCCCGACGCGACGGCCACGACCGACGCCACCACGAACGCGGCCGTGCCGCCCATCAGCGAGCGCTTGTGGCTCACCGCTGCGGCCTTTGCCTTGACGAGTGTGTTGTGCAAGAAAATCACCCCCTCACACGCACCTAGACCGGCTACCCGCGGAGCGATCGACGGACGATCGTCCCCACGAGCGCCAGCACGAACCCACCCATGAAAGCGCCGGCCACGGCGCCGCTCACAGGAACCCCCAGATCCGGTGCACGACGTAGAGCACCAGGGCCGCCGGCACGAGCAGCGCGCCCCCGAGCTGCAGCACGTCACCGAGCACCTGGCCGGCGTTCGTCACCCGAGCACCAGCCGCTCGAAGAACGCGCCGAACACCATCGCGCCGATCAGCACGCAGAGCCTCACGGCTTCCGTGTCCATCTAGGCGCTCGCCACCGCCGGCACTTCCACCAGCTCGGCCGTCACCGGCGCGGCCACGAGAACCTCCAGTGAGATCAGGTCGTACGTCACGAACGCCGCCTGGGTGCCATCGTCGGCCCGGTAGCGACGCGCCTTCGTGAAGACCTTGCACTCGACCAGGTCGCCCACCCGCAGCCCGTCCGGCAGCTGCTTCTCGCCGGTCAGCGAGTCGAACCGGCGGTACCCGATCCGGTCCGTCCAACCGGCCTCTGAGTCCACCGTGCGCACCCTCAGCTGCGTCCTGTTGCCCTTGACCTCGATCCCCATGAGCGCGCCACGGAGGAACGAGCCGAACTCCTTGACCCCTTTTTGCATCGGCATGGTGTAGTTGCCCTTTGGTCAGGGCAACCGCCGATAATGTTTCTTATGTCAAGTTAGGTCTCGAGGCTTGCCCTTGCCCCGGCGGGGTCGCCGCCCCCGGGATCGGCGCCCTCCGCGCTCGCCGGTGGCGCTGCCAGGTCCTCCTGTCGGCCCCACTGCAGGCCCACCAGCGCGACGGCGGCCGCCACGGCCATCACCGCGGCCATGACGTAGAAGACGGCTCGCGTCGCGTAGGCGAAGTCCAGGCGGATGAAGTGCGGGATCGACGACACGGCGCCGCCGTGGCTGCCCTGGGACTGGGCGATCTTCCCCGCCTCGGCGGCGGCGGCCTGGGGTGCGACACCCTGCACGATCAGCGACGTCGTCACGTGGGATCGCAGCTGGTTGACCGAGATCGTGCCGAGGATGGCGAGACCGAGGCTCGCCGCGTAGTTCCGGATCGTCTGGGTGATGCCGGTCGCCTCGCCGTAGGAGAGGCGTGACGCCCGGTTGACGGCATCGGTGCTGGCCGGCGTCACGATGAGGCCCATGCCGAAGCCCGCCATGACGATGCACCAGACCTGCGCCGAGAAGTTCAGCTGTGGCATCCGGGCCGCCCACAGCCAGAAGCCGGCCGCCGCGACCAGACAGCCGACCAGCACCGGCCGCTTGGCCCCGCGGCGGTCGAGGACCCGTCCCCCGATCTGCGACGCGACGACGAACCCGAGGAAGAAGTAGAGCAGCACCAGCCCGGCGTTCTGCGCGGTCTTGCCGAGCGAGATCTGGGCGTACTCGCTCGCGAAGAAGAAGAGGGGGACGAAAGCCAGCATCGCGAGGAAGAGGACGAGGTTCTCGACGGAGAACGCTCGGATGTTGAAGATGCGGACCTCCATGAGCGGGAACTCTGTCCGGCGCTCCACGAAGTAGAAGACGACGAGCAGCGCCGCGCCGATCGCCACGCACGCCCCCGTGCCGGGGTTGCCCCAGCCCCAGATCGCGGACTGCTGGAAGCCGAAGACGCTGAGCCCGACCCCGCTCACGATGAGGGCGAGCCCCCGGTAGTCCATCGGCGCCCGCTCGAACGCGGTGACCGGCTTAGAGACTTGGATCAGCACCAAGGCGACGATCGCAACGGGGATGTTGACCCAGAAGATGGCCCGCCACGTCCACTCGGTCAGGTAGCCGCCGAGGAGGGGCCCGATCGACGTCAGGCCGCCGGCGATGCCGAAGAAGAGCGCGAGCGCACGGCCACGCTCGCGCAGCTCGAAGGTCTGGACGACGATGGCGAGCGCCGCGGGGAACATGATCGCCCCGCCGACCCCTTGCAGGGCGCGAAAGCCGACGAGCCACGCCTCGGCGAGTCCCCCCTTCGGGGTGAGGCCGCACATCGCCGACGCCACGGCGAAGACGACGACGCCGAGCGTCACCATCTGTCGGTGCCCCCGCGTGTCGGCGAGCCGGCCGCCGAACGCGAAGAAGGCCGCCAGGGCGAGCAGGTAGGCGTTGACGGCCCACTGCACGCCCGTGCTCGAGAGTCCGAGCTGGTGCTGGATCTGGGGCACCGCGATGGAGACGATCGTCTGGTCGATGAACGTCATCGCGACGGCGAAGATCATCGCCGCGAGCACGAGGTTCCTCGACGGTGCGCGTGCGCCGGGGCTGGTCACGGTCGCTCCCGCTCGTTCGTCGCTCCCACGTCACCCCCTCGGCCGACCACCCAAGCTCGTCGGTCGTCGCGTCACCACCTGACGCACCGGGCCGACTCCCCCGGGCGGCGCCCCGTACACCGCGGCGATCACCGCCGAGCGATCCTGACAGCCACCCATGCCCCCTTCAACCGACGGGTACCGATTTCCTTTGACGCACCCGTGCTCGCTACGCTGCCGACCACCTTGAGACTGCGTTTCACCTCGGGCGGGGCGGAAGCAGGGGGTCTGGAGTCGCAGCGGCGATCCTCACCGGCCCTCGGCCGGTTCGTCATCGTCGCCGTCGTCGCCGCGGGCGGCCTCGCGCTCGCGTCGTCCGGTGTGGCACTCGCGGCGGCCCTGATCCCACGCGGCGTCGACCCGCCGTCCTCACAGGCGCTCCCCGCGACCCACGTCGTCCCCAGCGTGGCGCTGGTGGACGCGTCCCAGCGGCTCGGGGAGGTGCTGTCGTCGGACTACCCCGACGCCTACGGCGGCCTCTCGCTCGAGGACAACGGCGCGAAGATCGCCGTCTACATGACCCAGATGCCCAAGGGGCTCGCCCACGTCGTCGACGCCGTCGCACCGGCAGGCTCCGTGGCCTTCGAGCACAGCTCGCACACGCTCGCCACCCTCCTCACGATCCACCGCGACCTCAGCGTGAACTGGATCAACCTGCAGGCCCAGGGCATCGACATCGTCGGCTTCAGCCCTGACGTGACGACGAGCACCGAGCACATCGAGGTGATCAACCCGACGCTCTCCCAGGTGGAGGAGCTCGTCGGGCTCTACGGGCCGCGCACCGTCTCGATCGACACCGTCGGCGTCGCGCCGATCCCCACGTCGTACACGCTGCGCGTCGAGGCAGAGACCCACGGTGGCGTCCCGTGGGACGCGCTCCCCGTCGTGGTGGCCATCGAGTTCGCGATGCTCGTGCTCGTCACCTACGTGGTCGTCCGTGCCCGCCGCCACGCGGCAACCCCCGCGCCCTGAGCCGCAGCCGGCCGCGGGCCGTTCGCCACGGGACCCTGGACGGTTGCCCGGACACCGGCATTCGAGCGGGCGACCCACGAGCTGAGGGAACGGGCCTCGGTCGGCGAGTGGCGAGACCGCCGATGTCGCGTGGCCTTCTGCGGGGAGGCCTCAGTTGCGGAGGACTCGGACCAGCTGACCCGTTGATGCACTGAACTCGGTCACCGAGTTGGCGGAGTGATTCGCCACAAAGACGAGGCCGCCGACCGACGCGATCGCGTCCGGAAGACGGAAGCCGAACGCAGGGCCCTTGATCACGCGCACCCGTTCGCCCTTTGCCACCGAGAGCTCGGTCACCCAACCGGACTTGCTGCTGCCAGCGTTGGCGACCCAGAGGTGGCGTCCGTCCGAGGTGATGGCCTCGGCGTAGCTGAGTCCAACCTTCGGCCCGCTGATCACCCGGACCAGGTGGCCCGTCGAGTTCGTGAGCTCGGTGACCGAGGAGCGGTAGGCACTGCTCGTCACCCAGAGGTGCCGTCCGCTGACGAACACGCCGCTGGGGAAGCTGAACCCGAACGCTGCGCCCTTGATGGTGCCGATGAGCGCGCCCGTCGAGGCGTTGATCTCGATCAGCGCGCTGCCGTAGGAGTTCGCCACCCAGAGGTGGGCGCCATCCAACGCGAGCGCGGAAGGATGCGTGAAGCCGTAGGACTCCCCCACCATCACCCTGATCAGTCCGCCGTTCGACGCCGCGAGCTCGGTGACCATGTTGCCGCTGCCGCTCGCGACCCAGACGCGTGAGCCGTCCGAGACCACGCCGCTCGGGAGGCTGAACCGGTACCGTCCCCCGGTGACGACCCGGACGAGTCGCCCGGTCGCCTTCGAGAACTCCGTGACCGAGTCGCCGTACAGGTTCGCGACCCAGACGTGTGACCCGTCGACCGCGATGCTGTCCGGGTAGTTGAAGTGGTACTGCGCCCCCCTGACGACCCGCACCAGCCGGTCCGTCGAGGCCGAGAACTCCGTGACCGAGCTGGTGGAGGGGTTCACGACCCAGACGAAGCCGGTGCTCGCGGCGATGGCGTCGGGTGAGCCGAAGTCGTAGTGGACGTGCTTCGTGGCTCGCGACGCCAACGCCGAGCGTCCGTGCGTCGCGGCGAGCGAAGGTGCGCTGGTCGCGACCAGGAGCGCGCCAGCCGCGAGGACGGCAGGGACGACGAGTCGAACGGCTCGCGGTCGTCGGAGGGTTCTCGGTTGGGTACGCACGTACGGCCTGCTCCCTCGTTGCGGTTGCCGCCAGTGTCGCAGTCCACCTCTCGGTCTCGGAGACGTTGTCAGAGACTTGATCCGAGATTGCTCGGTTCGTGCGCGTTCGAAGTCCCCTGAACCGACGGGGCCGGTGACCCTGCACGGGTAATCCCCACAGATGCATCGACTCTGCGGGCAGCGACCGGCGCACCACGGCATCTGTCAGGGATCACACACGCTTGCCAACGGCGCCGACCCAGCCGAGGCTCATCAACTGGCGACGGCGCTGTTCGATCGAGTCGCAGCGGCGTCCGCTGTGTCTCGGGTGCCACGACGAGCCAGAACGATCGAGCGTCGCCGTGGCGCGAGGCGCCGTGCCGCTGCCTCAGGTCGATGCACCGACCGGGCGCCTCGGGAAGCGCCGCATGAGGAGGACCGCGCCGAGCTCGACGACGGCGAGCGCGATCATCGAGTCGCGCACCGCGTTGGCGCGTGCCGTCTCGTTCACCGAGAGGATCGCTGCCTGCTCGGAGCTCGAGAGGGTCGTCTGGCTGAGCGCCCTTTGGAGGTCCGCGTCGCTCACGATGGCCACGCCCTGGGAGATCTGGACGGCGGCCTGCTGCTTGACCTCCGCGGAGAGGGCCGACGAGCCGTTGACGCCCAGCAGGAGCTGGGAGGCGAGGGCGCTGAAGAGGACCGCGCCGCAGAGCGCGGTGCCGAGGCTCGCGCCGAGGTTGGTCATCGTGTTCTGCAGGCCGCCGACCTCCCCCGCCTGCTCGTCGGGGGCGCCCGACACCGTGACGGCACCGAGCTGGGAGGCGAGCGCCCCGATCCCGAGGCCGATCACGAACATCGGGAGGCCGACGATCTCGGGACCGGACTTGGGATCGAGGCCCAGCACGAAGATCACGGTGCCCACGAACGTGCAGCCGAATCCGAACTGCACGATGCGTCTCGGGCTGGCTCGCGGCAGGAGCCTCGGGATGAGCGTCGCGGTCAGCAGGAGCGAGACCGACAGGGGGATCAGTCGCAACCCGGTCTCAAAGGCGCTCAGCCCGCACACGATCGACAGGTACACCGGCACGACGAAGAAGAGCCCCGCTTGCACGAAGAACTGGCACATGAAGCCGAGGAGCCCGGAGCTCACCTGGGGGATCCTCGCGAGCCCGGGCGGGACAAGCGGGTCGCCCTTCCTCGCGGCGAGGGCGCGCTCGTGGCGGGCGAAGAGGATGAGCAGGCCGACGCCGGCGGCGATGAGGAAGACGACCGGCGAGAGCCCGAGGAGCGACGGCGCGCTCGGCTTGGGCCGGACGAAGCCCCACGTCGAGGACTTGAGCACCCCGAGGACGACGCCGCAGAGACCGACGGCGCTGAGGAGCGCTCCGCGGAGATCGAACCGTCCCGAGGTGACGATCGGCGGGTCCGCGATCGTGCGGGTCATGAGCAGGATGCCCGCGGCGATGACGACCTCGCCCACGAAGACGTACCGCCACGACCCGTAGGTGGTGACCGCGCCACCGAGGATCGGTCCCACCGTGACGGCGACCGCGCCTGCCGCGGCGATCATGCCGTAGGCAGCCGAGCGCCGCTCCCTGCCGAAGTTGCTCGCGACGAGCGCGACGATCGACGGCAGGATCAGCGCCGCCCCGATGCCCTCGAGGATCGACCACCCGACGATGAGCACGCCCAGGTTGGGGGCGAGCGCCGTCGTGAGCGAGCCAGCGGCGTAGACGACGAGTCCGATCGAGAAGGCGCGGCGCCGGCCCACCTTGGCGCCGATCTTGCCCCCCGTCAGCATGAGCGACGCCATGACGAGGGTGTAGAGCGTGATGGCCGTCTGGATCCCGACGGTCGTGGTGTGCAGATCAGCGGCCACCGAGGCGATCGACACGTTCATGACCGACGTGTCGAGCGTCATCAGGAACTGGGCCGAGGCGAGCAGCGCGAGGACCGCGGCTGACCCCGTCTTCGTGACGCTCGACGTCGTCACGCTTCGGTGCCCGAGCGCGTCAGACCGGCGCGGAGAGCCGGCGTCGCGCTGCTTGCACCAGCCAGGCGAAGGTCGGGTCGGGACGCGCGAGGAGCTCGGGGTGCCACTGGACGCCGAGCACGTCGCGGCCCTCGAGCTCGAGCACCTCCGCCGTCCCGTCCGGCGAGCGTCCGGTGACCGTGAGGCCCTCCCCCACCCGGTCGATCACCTGGTGGTGCAGCGAGTTGACCTCGAGGTGGGACCCGAGGAGCGTCGCGGCGAGCGACCCGTCCGCGAGGTCGACCCCGTGGGCGGGCTCGTGGCCGTCGTCGGCGAAGCGGGGGTGCCCGTCGCCTTCTTCTGCCGCGACGTGCTGGCGCAGCGTGCCTCCCCGGGCGACGTTCAGCAGCTGGACGCCGCGGCACACGCAGAGCACGGGGAGGTCCCTCGTCGTCGCCGCCTCGAGGAGGGCCAGCTCCCAGGCGTCGCGGTCGGGCTCGACGGCGCCGAGATCGGGGTCCGGCGCCTGGCCGTAGGCCGCAGGGTCCACGTCGGCGCCGCCGGTAAGGACGAGGCCGTCGAGACGGGCGACGACGGCGTCCACGTCGGCGTCGCGCGTGAGCTCGACGGGCAGGCCGCCGCACGCTGCGATCGCCTTCGGGTAGTCCGCGAAGTGCAGGTCGAACTCGACGCCGTGCATCGCGGGCGGCACCGCCTCGCCCAGGAGTCGCGCAGGCCAGCGACGCCCCGAGAGACCGATCAGCGGCGCCTCCATCGCTCCATGCTACGTGGGCACCATGCCGCGGCAGGGCGACGCCACCCGAAGCGTAGGGTTGCCCGCGACGAGGAGGCCCCGTGGCACTGGCGACCGAGCTCGACCTCGGCGACGCGCACGCCGACATCACCGACCACGACGTCTACACCCGCGGCGTCCCGCACGCCACGTTCCTGCGCCTCCGAAAGGAGGATCCCGTCAGCTTCACCGAGGAGGCCGACGGCCGTGGCTTTTGGTCCGTGACGCGCTACGAGGACGTCCTCTACGTGAGCCGGCACACCGAGCTGTTCAGCTCGGCAAGAGGCATCCGACTCGAGGACATGGACGACGAGGAGTGCGAGGCGCGCCGTACGATCATGGAGATGGACCCGCCGCAGCACTCGCGCTACCGCCGCCTCGTCTCCCGGCCCTTCTCGCCCCGCGCCGTCGCCGAGTACGAGACGTCCGTCCGCGACCTCGCCCGCGAGGTCCTGGCCGAGGTCCGTGGCGAGGCGCGGTTCGAGTTCGTCTCGAGGGTCGCCCGCCAGCTCCCGATGAAGATGCTGGGCCGGCTGCTCGGGCTGCCCGACGAGGACCTCAACTGGCTTGTGGATCGCGGCGACGCGCTGATCGGCAACACCGACGCGGACTTCACGGACTTCGTCGTCGATCAGGTGGACACCACCGACTACCGGCTGCTCCCCTTCCGCAGTCCCGTCTCCCTCGAGCTCTTCGAGTTCGCCGAGGTCGCGCTGGCCGCGCGCCGTGCGAAGCCGACCAACGACGTCCTCACCTCGCTCCTCCAGCCGACCGTCGACGGCGACCTGCTGGACGACGATCAGCTCAAGAACTTCTTCACCTTGATGGTGGCGGCGGGCAACGACACGACCAGGTACTCGATGGCGGCAGGTCTCAAGGCGCTCGCCGAGCGGCCGGCGCTGCTCACGACGCTGCAGGAGGATCCGGCGGCCATCCGCACGACGGTCGACGAGATGTTGCGGTGGAGCTCGACGACGATGCACTTCCGGCGCACCGCGACACAGGACACCGAGCTCCGTGGCACGAACATCCGTGCCGGCGACAAGGTCGTGGTCTGGTACGTCTCCGCTGACTTCGACGACGAGCAGTTCTCGGACCCCTTCCACTTCGACGCCCTCCGGTCGCCGAACGACCACGTCGCCTTCGGGCTCCACAGCCCGCATCTCTGCCTCGGCGCGCACCTCGCCCGCCTCGAGATGCGCGTGCTCTTCGAGGAGCTCGTGCCCATGCTCCGCTCGATCGAGGTGGCCGAGCCACCAGAACGCCTCCGATCGAACTTCATCTCCGGGCTCAAACGGCTCGAGGTCGGGGCGAGCTGGCGGAACACCTAGAGACCGCCCTTGCTGGTCGGACAGTCGGCACGGGAACAGCACCGGTCCAGCACATCAAGAGCGTGCGGAGCGGGTCCTCTGGACTCGCCGCCCAGGGGCCGGGGCGCGGAAGTCGGCCCCCACGCGCCTGCTCACCCAAAGCGGCCCTGCCCACGCAACGGGCGGCGCGTCCTCGGCTGGCCCCCTGTCCCACTTTGACACACCGCATCGATCAAATACTGGTATGCCATTGTGATGTAATTGATGTTTAATTGCCTGCTATTGTCAGCACGTTGCGGTTGCCCTATGGTGTCTATAGACGGTTGTCTCTGGAGGATCCATTGGGCACGGCACGAAGGTGCGGGCGCGGCCCCACCGAACGCAAGCGGCACGCAGAGGACGGCTTCACCCTGCTCGAGCTGCTGATCGTCATCTCGATCCTCCCCATCGTCATCGGCGGGATCGCCGTCGCCACGATCTCCAGCTTCCGGAGCCAGATCGCGGTCTCCGCTCGGCTCGCCGACTCGCACGACGCCCAGATCACCTCTGCCTACTTCGCCCGCGACGTCCAGACGGCGACGTCCGTGTCGACGTCGACGACGACCTCGCTCTGCCCGTCAGGAAGCGGCACGCAACTGCTGGGGCTGAGCTGGACGACGGCCAGCGGCACCGTCACGGTGTCGTACGGCTTCTCGAGCGGGACGTCCTCCCCCTACCTGGTCCGACGGTACTGCCAGGGCGCCTCGTCACCGGTCGTGGTGCCGCTGTCCACCGGGCTCTTCTCTGGCCTTGCGGCCCCGACGTACTCGCACACCTGCCCGTCGAGCGGCTCGTCCTGCGCGACGAGCGGCGGCAAGACCAACGCGACCGTGACGGTGCGCTGTCAGGACGGCACCACGAGCTGCGCGAACGCCGGCTCGATCCCCACCTACCCGAGCTCGTCGGCGCCGGGCGTGTCGAGCGTCTCGATCCGGATCACCGAGTACCCCAGCGGCTACACCTACAGCCTCACGGCGTCCCCGCGGAACCAGCAGGCCCCCGGCTACCAGCCGCCGGGCAGCGCCGGCCCCCCGCTCGTGTTGCTGGGCACGGGCACGAGCGTCCTCAGCTGCATCGGCTCGGGCCACGGCGGCCCGGTGACCGTGAACGGCGCGGCGGCGATCAACTCGCCCGCCGCGGGCTCGCTGGCCTTCGGCAACAACAACGGCATCGTCGCGAGCGAGATCTACACCCAGGACCCGTCGACGAGCGGCGCGTCCGTGCCGGTCAACCCGCCGTCGGCGTACTCGGGCCCCTACGTGGAGGGACCGCCGTTCCCGGACCCCTACGCCTCGCTCGTCGATCCCAGCATCAGCCCGACCTACAACGGCACGTCGCTGCAGGGTCCGGGCGTCTACACCAACCCGGGTGGCATCTCCATCTCGGGGACCCAGACGCTGCCGTCGGGGATCTACGTGTTCGAGCACGGCCTCTCGGTGACCGGCCAGGTGAGCGGAACCAACGTGATGCTCTTCATCGGCATCCCGAACGCAGCCCCCGGGACGCCGCAGGACGCGACCTACTCCGTCTCGGGGAACGGCGGCGTGACGATCGCCGCGCCGACCTCGGGGTACTACGCCGGCCTCTCCATCTTCCAGGCTCGGACGGACACCAACGCGCTCCAGGTCGCCGGCAACGGGTCGAACAGCACCTACGGCGGGGTCATCTACGCGGCGGGCGCGACCATCTCGTCCATGGGCAACGGCTCGGTCGCGGCGGGCAGCATCGTCGCCAAGACCCTCGCCTGCGGTGGGAACGGGGGGTTCGCCGTCGGCTTCGCGGTCGTGAGCTCGACGCCGTCGAGCGGCACCATCAACCTCGGCGCATCGACGACGGACACGGTGTCGGTGGTGGGAGCCCCTGGGAGGGGCGCCCCCGACGGCACGGTCAGCTTCTACGTCTGCGGCCCGACGGCGGTCGCCACGTCGTGCGGATCGAAGAGCACGCAGGTCGGCGCCGCGGTCCCGCTCGTCGCTGGCGCCAACAACACCTCGACGGCGACCTCGGCCTCGTTCCAGCCGACCCAACCTGGCTACTGGTGCTTCGGCTCCTACTTCAACGGTGACCCCAACTACGGCGCGTCGTCCGACACCTCGCTCGGGGAGTGCGTCCTCGTCGAGGGACCCTCGATCCAGCTCACGTTCCCGGTGAACGGCGCCAGCTACGTCATCGCCGGCAGCGCCAAGGGGAGCTGGAACAAGAGCGACCCGTGCGGTTCGGGGGCGATCTGCGGGACCGCCACGGACGTCGGGGGCACCGTGACGAAGGTGGAGTTCAACGTCAAGCAGGCGTCCAGCGGGAAGTGCTGGAGCGCGGTGACCTCGAAGTACACCGCGACGTGCAACAACTGGGTGACGGTCTCGCCGCTCGCCCTTCCGAACTGGACCCAGGCGTGGCAGGCGAGCAACTTCACGGCCGGCAGCTACGAGGTCGACGTCCGAGCGACCGACAGCCAGGGCGTCACCGCGACCGCGACCGCCACCATCACGATGACATGACACGGGCCACGCGCGATCCCGACGCCGGCGACACCCTCATCGAGGTCCTGCTCGCGCTCGTCATCATCGCGGTGTGCGTCGTCGCGCTCATGACCGGTCTGCTGACGTCCATCAGCGGCTCCTCGACCCACCGGAGCCTCTCCACGATCGACACCGTCCTCAAGAGCTACGCGGAGACCATGAAGTCGCAGGTCGAGCTGCAGACGAACCCACCGCCCCTGTTCGCCCAGTGCGCCCAGGTGACGGCCACGACCTACCAGGGCGCCACCGTCGCGTACACGCCGCCGACCGGCTACACCGTGGCGATCAAGGGGATCGAGTACTGGAACAGCACGACGAGCCAGTTCGACAGTGTGTCGTCGGCGGCGTGCCAGGCCAACCCGCAGGACCAGTCGGGCTTCCAGCTCTTGATCCTGAAGGCCACCGACCCCCACAACGGGTCCCAGCTCATCGAGCTCGGCGTCAGGACCCCGTCGTGAGCCCCCGCCGCGCGACACGGGCCCGTCGAGCGCCGCAGCCCGACGCCGGCGCCGTGATGGTGCTCGCGCTAATGTTCATGATCACGGTGGGGTTGACCCTCGGCGGGTTGATGACGCTCGTCGGGACCAACCTGACCGACACGTCGGGCCTCCAGAAGCAGCGCAACCTCGAGTACGGCGCGGATGCCGCGGTCGAGGGCGCGATCCAGGCGATCCGCTACCAGGCGCCCGGCTCGTCCTGCCCCACGTTCCCCAAGTCGCCCGCCACCTCGATCGCCGTCGACGGCCACGGCTACGTCGTCGAGTGCTCGATGGGCGTGCCCCCGGGGTTCTACGGACGCGTCGTCGAGTTCGACGCCTGCCTCGTCGCCAACTCGTCGACGTTCTCTTCGTGCCAGACCAACGCCATCGTGCAGGCCGACGTGGTGTACAACGACGTGAAGCCGGGGTGTGCGAGCGGGGCGATCAACGGCTGCTACGGGAGCGGACCCTGGGGCGCCGGGTTCTGGGGCACGTCGGTGAACGTCCAGACCTGGTCGGTACGGGCCGCGAACAACAGATGACCACGCGGCGTGTCGCCCTCGTCGAGACGCGCGGCGAGCCGACTCGGCCTCAGGCGTCGCTCACCACCGCGGCGCGGAGCAACCGCTGGAAGAGCGCGACCCCCTGCTCGTGGCGCGCGCTCAGCACGCCGCGCTCGTAGATGCCCGCGTCGAGGTTGCGCTGGACGGCCTCGCAGATCGCCGCGTCTTCCGCCAGCAGCAGCTTGGAGAGCCTCGAGACCTCCTCGTCGAGCGTCCCGTCCCGCGAGAAGTAGCGATAGGCGACGCGGGTCACGTCGGGACCCAGCGGCACGAACTGCTCGAGGTTCATCGAGTCGCGGTAGAGGTTGAGCGCGAGGTTCGGCCACCGCCACAGCCAGCGGCCGTCGAGCACGGTCCCGTCCCTGGCGGGCGCGCGGTGCAGGCACCAGTCCTCGCGGGCGACCACCTCGTAGCTGCGGACCTCGATCGAGCGGGCGAGCTCTCGGTGCACGATGGGGATGTGGTAGCCCTCGAGGTAGTTCTCTGCGTAGGTCTTCCAGTTGCACGCGAGATCGTGGTGCCACTCCCCCGCCGGCATGAACGACTCGAAGTCGAACCCCTCGGTCTGGTCCGCGAACCCCCCGAGCGCCTCGAGGAGCGGCGGAGCGAACCCGCTGACGTTCACGAAGATCAGACCGCGCCACACCTCGGCGCGGAGCCCCCACAGCGCGCAGTCCTCCGCGGGACCGGGCTCGCCGAAGTCCCGGGCGGAGCGGAGCGCGCCATCGGTCTCGAAGACCCACCCGTGGTAGCGGCAGACGAAGGACGTGGCGGTGCCGCTGCCGTCGTGGACGAGCGGCCCCGCGCGGTGCGGGCAGACGTTGTGGAACCCCTGGACGGCCCCGTCCGGCGCCCGCGTAAGCAAGATGGGGTAGCCCGCGCACTCGCGTGCGACGTAGGCGCCCGCGGCGGGCAGCTCTGCGGCGTGCGCCGCGTAGAGCCACGCGGTGGCGAACGCCCCCCGGCGCTCGCGCGCGTGCTGCCCGGACCCGTGGTACCACGCGGCGGGCAGCGTCTCGGTCACCAGTCGATGCTACGGCAGGGGCGTGGCCCGGCCCTGTGGGGAGGGCCGGGCCACGCGTGCCGGACGACGAGCGTGCACGCTCGCCGGTCCCCGACTCGATCGCCGAGTCGGGGACGATGCGCTCGCCGGACTGACTAGTCCCCCCACCCGAACGGCGGCGTGAGACCGGTGTAGTCGCCGACGACCTTGGCGTCGTAGGGGGCGTTCAGCTGGTTGAAGCCGTTCCCGTCGACCTGGATCTGGCCGATCTGGAAGACGATCTGGCCATTGTGGTTGACCACGATGACCTGGTCGTTGTACTGGTCGCTGATCACCGTGAGACCGTTCTCGAGGCGGATCGCTCGCGTCGGGTTCGGGTTGGCCATGCTTCCCGTGCGCAGGTTCGTCACGTAGGTCCACACGACGGCCTTAGCCTTCGAGACCTCCACTACCCGGTTGTTGAGGGAGTCCGTGATGAGCGTGTCACCGTTCGGGAGCCGACTCGCGAATGCGGCGCCGTTGAGTGTGGTCGTGTCGGATGGTGAGCCGTACTGCCAGACGATCTGGTGGCTCCTCGTGACCTCGATGACCCGGTTGTTGTTCTCATCGGCGATGAGGATGTGACCGTTCCACAAAAGCTCCGCGCTGTTCGGATTGTTCAGCTGGTTGAAGCCAGCGCCGGGTGAGCCGGTGATGCCGTACTGCCAGACGATGTGGTGGGCACGGTTGACCTCGATGACGCGGCTGTTGCCCTGATCGGTGATGAGGACGTCGCCGTGCGGCAGCCACGTCGACTGCACGGGAGCGCTCAGCTGGTCGAAACCGCTCCCCGTGACGCCGGCCTGGCCGTACTGCCAGACGATCTTTCCCCACTTGTTGACGAGCAACACCCGGTTGTCCACGCAGCCCGACGGGTTCGTGCACGACGGGTCCGCGCCCGCGGGCGTCCCCGTACCGGCGATCAACGTGAAGTTGCCTACCCGTTGGACATCGTTGGGCCCGACGACCGAGTGTGGTCCAGCGACGCTCGATCCGTCGCCGAACGACCAGACGACCTGGTGCCCGTCGACCTCGACGATCCGGTTGTTGAATTGGTCGGCGATGAGGATGTTCCCGGGCTCGTTGAAGTCCTGGATGCTCGCCGATGACGTAGTTGCCATCGCGAGGGTCCCGATGCCCGATGCCCCCACGACCGCCGCGACGGCCGCACCAATCCTGACGCCACGGATTCGCCGCGATGATCGCGTGACCGTGTAGTTGTTCCTCTGCATTCGATTGCCCCCTTCGCGCCGCCGGACGTTCCGACACGGCTTGCTCCCCCTGCGAGTACCCGACAACCGGCGCCCGCGTTCACGGTCGTGGGCAAACCAGTGGTTGCAGAGCCTCGGGCGTCGTCTTGGTGCGCGGTCAGCGCAGTGCGGCGCCGGCGACCCGCAGGGGCGGGTCCGTCGTCAGAGGAACGGCAGGTACTCGCTGAGCTCCCAGTCCGTCACGGCCTCGGCGAACCGGTGCCACTCGGTGCGCTTGACCGCGACGTGCTGGGCGACGAGCTCCGCGCCGATCGCCTCGACGAGCGACGTGTCCGCCTCGAGCTCGTCGAGCGCCTCGGCGAGGGTGGCCGGCGTGCCCACGGTCGCCTCGGTGACGTCGAGGCCGTTGCCGCCTTCCGGGGGGCCGGGGTCGGTCTTCTGCTCGACGCCGAGCAAGCTGGCCTGCAGGACCGCGGCGAGGGCGACGTGGACCGGTGCCGCCCCGTCGCTCAGCCGGTGCTCGAGCCGCGCGCCGGCGCCGCGCTCGGGCGAGACCCGGATCGTCGCGCCGCGGTGGTCGTAGCCCCAGTTGCGCCAGTACCCCGACAGCTGGGCGGGCTTGAGCCGCTTGTAGGCGTTGACCGTCGGCGCGCACAGCCCGGCGAGCGCACGATGGTGCTCCAGCATGCCCCCGATGGCGTGCTTGGCCAGCTCGCTGAGGCCGTCGTCGGTCGACTCGTCGTTGACGACGTTGTGGCCGGACTCGTCATTCCAGCTCAGGTTGAGGTGCAGGCCCGAGCCGCCGCGGTCCGCGAACGGGCGACCGAGGAACGTGAGGAGATAGCCGCGCTTGGCCGCCACCTCGCGGGCGAGGACCTTGAAGAGGAAGGCGTCATCGGCAGCGCGCAGCGCGTCGGCATAGCGCAGCGTGAGCTCGAACTGGCCGTTGTCGTACTCGGAGTTGACCGACTCCAAGACGAGCTCCGACGCCTCTGCGGCCCGCCAGATGTCGTCGATGACACCGTTGGGGTCAACGGCGGTCCCGGTCCCGTAGACGAACGCCCCGGGCGTGTCGATCGGCCTGAACCCGCCCTGGCCGTCCGGCTCGAGAAGGAAGGCCTCGAGCTCGATCCCGGCGTTCGCCGTGAGGCCCTTGTGCTCCCAGGCCGCGATCGCCCGTCGCAGGGCGGCGCGCGGGGAGACCGACACCGGCTCGCCGTCGATCGTGAGGTCCGCCACGACGACCCGCGTCCCGTCCTCCCAGCCCGGACGGATGTCGGCAGCCTCGTAGCGGGCCTCCATGTCGGGGAGGCCGTCCTCCCAGCCAGACCCCGTCGTGTACGGCGTCATCACGCGGTCGAAGCCGAGCGCCCAGGTCCCCCGGCAGTGGCGCACGCCGTGGTCGGCGAAGCGCGAGGGGATGTACTTGCCGCGAGGCAGGCCGAGGTGGTCGGGCCACAGCACGCGGACGCGTTCGGCGGGCACGGGCAGCTCCTCTCGATCGCCGATGGCGAGCGTCGCGCAAGGTACCACGGGCCCCTCGACGCACCTGGTCGAACCTCGGTGCGCGCGAGGGGCTGTGGCAGGATCGCCGCGTCCTGTCGTCCCGTCACGGAGGTGTCCGGTGGAGCTGCGACGCGTGCTGCTCGGTGGTGCGCCCGTCGTCGTCGAGCGCGACGGCGACTGGCTCCGCGCCCCTGACGGCCGCTCGGTGCGCACCGACGCTGCGATCCACCTCCCGCCGGTCGAGCCGACCAAGATCCTGTGCTGCCACCTGAACCACGTCTCGCGCGTCCGGGAGTTCCAGATCCAGCTGCCCCCGGCGCCGACGTACTTCCACAAGCCGATCTCCGCGCTCACCGCGCACCGCGGGGACGTCGTGCGCCCGTCGAACTGTCGGTGGCTCAACCTCGAGGGCGAGGTCGCGATCGTCATCGGCGCCGTCACGCGCGACGTGACCGTGGCCGAGGCGGGTGCGCACATCGCGGGGTACACGATCGCCAACGACTTCGGCCTCCACGACTTCCGTGACACCGACGCCGGCTCGATGCTCCGGGTGAAGGGCGCCGACACGCTGTGCCCGCTCGGTCCGGGCCTCGTCACCGACTGGTCCTTCGAGCACAAGGCCATCCAGACAAAGGTGAACGGCACGGTGGTCCAGGACGGCTCTACCGACGAGATGGCCTGGGACATGCACTACCTCGTCGCGGACCTCGCGCGGCTCATCACGCTCGTGCCGGGCGACGTGATCCTCTCGGGCACGCCCGCGAACTCTCGACCCGTCGTCCCCGGCGACGTGGTGGAGGTCGCCGTCGAGGGCCTCGGGACCCTCGAGAGCCGGATCGTCGAGGGACCGGTCCCCGTGAGCGACGAGGTCGGTGCCCAGCCCACCGAGACCGAGGAGGTTCGCTCGACGGCGCTCGGTGGCGACTGGGAGCATCGCGGCGAGCGGCCGCCGGTGGCGACGACGCGCGACCAGCTCACCTATCCCAAGGTGCGCCCTAGGTTCGAGTCGTGAGCGCGCGCAGGACCGCGTCCGTCGGCGGCGTGGACGTCGCCCTGGACCACTACATCGGCGGCGACCGCGCGGGCTCGGCCACGACCTTCGAGGACCGATCCCCCATCGACTGGTCCCTGTTGCTCGGCGACGTCGCGCGGGGTGACGCCGAGACCGCGGCGGCGGCCGTCGGCGCCGCGGCGGCCGCGGCCGCCGGGTGGGCGGCGCTCGGCACCTCCGGGCGCGGCGCGATCCTGCGGCGGCTGGCCGACCTCATCGACGCGCGCACCGAGGAGCTCGCGATCGTCGAGTGCCTGGACATGGCGATGCTCCTGCGCTCTCTGCGGGCACGGGTGATCGCGCGCGGTGCCCGCAACTTCCGGGCCTACGCCGACCTGGCCGCCGCCCACCGCGGACGCGTCTGGTCGTCGGGCGGCACCGCCAACCGGGTGCTCCGCCGCCCGGCCGGCCCCGCGGTGGTGATCACGCCGTGGAACGCCCCC
>DASZHS010000070.1:0-20475 GCA_035937595.1 Acidimicrobiales bacterium | reverse complement strand
CGCGCCCGCGACCGCGCGCAGGTCCGCGGCCGCCGCCAGCGGGTCGGCGGCCCCGTAGATCGCGTTGCCCGCGACGAGCACGTTCGCCCCCGCCGCGACCGCGGCGGGCGCGGTCGCGTGGTCGATCCCGCCGTCGACCTCCACGTCGAGGTGGCGGCCGCGGCGCTCGAGCTCGGCGCGCACCGCACGCACCTTGTCCAGCTCCTGGCCCATGAAGGCCTGGCCGCCGAACCCGGGGTGCACCGTCATGACGAGCACCAGGTCGACGGCGTCGAGCCACTCGAAGGTGGCCTCCACCGGGGTCTCGGGGCTCACGGCGAGCCCGATCGAGAGCCCGAGCGCCCGCGCGGCGTCCACCAGCGCCTGGGTGCCGCCCACCTCCACGTGCACGATGCAGCCGTCCGCCCCGGCCTCGGCGAACGGCGCGAGGTAGGGGCCGGGGTCCGTGAGCATCAGGTGGCACTCGAAGTACCGCTGCGAGTGGGGCCGCACCGAGGCCACCACGGCCGGACCGACGGTCAGGTTCGGCACGAAGTGCCCGTCCATGACGTCGATGTGGACCCGGTCGGTCTCTGCGTCCACGGCGCGCAGCGCCCCGGCGAGGTCGGCGAAGTCCGCCGAGAGGATCGAGGGGGCGATCTGCAGCGTGCCGATGCGAGCGGTCGGCTGCCGAGCCACGCGACGAGCCTAACGATGGTGGCACGGCGCGCCGCTCGGCGCGGCAGGCGCCGCGACGCGTCCGCACGGGCTCGACGTCGAGCGCGGGCAGGACCCGACTCGTATCATCGGCGCGCCCCGCCCGAGGCGGCGGGTGACGAGGGGGGCGCATGGGACGGTTTCGAACGACGGTGCTCGGTGCGCTCGGCGGGCTCGCGGTGCTCGGCGGGCTCGCGGCGACGCTGCCGCCGCTCGACGCCGGTGCGAGCTCGACGACGGCGAGCCTCACGGCCTCGTCGAGAAACCCGGTGGTGACGGGCGAAACCTGGGTCACCTACGGCCGGGGGGGCTGGACCCAGGCGACGCTGCGGGGCTCGGCGAGCGGCGTGGCGCCGGGGGCGGTCGCCCGGCTCTACGCCCGGTCCTTCCCGTTCCGGGCGCCGTCGCGGGTCATCGCGTCGGCCGCGCTGGTGGTCCAGGGCAGCGCCGCGCCGTTGCGCTTCACGGTCACCCCGCAGGTCGCCACGCGCTACGAGGTGGAGGTGTTCGCGACCGCGTCGGACACGACGCCCGAGGGCGCCTCGCCCGTCGTCACGGTCTACGCCGCGGCCTGGGGCACGGGCTCGAACGCCGAGACCTGCAACGGGACGAGCTGCACCCTCACGGTGCACCTGACCTCGGTGTTCCCGAGCACGACGATCCCGGTCGAGCGGCACAAGCACCAGTTCACCTACCTCGACCTCGTGCGCTCTCCGAGCAACGTCCAACCGACGCCGACGACCTACACGCTCGTGGCCGCCGCCGTGCAGGGCCCGAGGGTGACCGGGCACGACCTGCGCTACGTCCTCACGATCGTCTACCAAGAGCCGACCTACAGCTACTGGTACTTCTGGCAGACCTGCACGCGCGACACGCTCGGCAGGGACGGGCTCGGCCTCCCGGGCGCCCACGGCTGCGGCGCGCACGCGGTGAGCGCCGCGACGCCCTACCTCGGCTGACGGACCGGCTCGGCCGGACCGTCCGGTGCGCTCGCGCCGAGTCGCGCGACCGGTTGGCGCAGCCCGCGCCGCCACGCCGCGACGCTCATCGGCCGACGGCCCTCGGGCACGACCTCGAGGAGCCGGAGGCCCCCGGTGCCGCACGTGACGACGTCGCCAACGAGCTCCCCCGGCGCGCCGTCGACGGTCGCCACGACCTCGGCGCGGCGCACGGCGAGGCGTCGGGTGCCCGCCCAGGTGCGGGCGCGGCCGAGCCGCACGACCCGCGCGAGCTCGGACGCGGGCCGGGTGAAGTCGAGCTCGAGCTCTGCGTCGGTCAGCTTCTTCGCGTAGGTCGGCGCCCCCGCCTGGGGCACCGGGACGGGGAGCCCGTCACGGCCGTGCGCGAGCAGCCGGCCGAGGAGCCCGGTCCCCGCCACGACGAGCTCGGCGCGCAGCGTCGCGAGGTCCTTGTCGTCGACGTCGGTCTCGGCGCGCGCGTACACGGGGCCGGTGTCGAGGGTCGCCTCGAGGCCCATGACGCACACCCCGGTGCGCGCGTCGCCCGCGAGGATGGCGCGCTCGAGGGGGGCGGCCCCGCGCCAGCGCGGGAGCAGCGAGAAGTGCAGGTTGAGCATGGGGACGGCGTCGAGGACCAGAGCCGGCACGAGCGCCCCGTAGGCGACGACGACACCGAGCTCGACGTCGGCCTCGAGCAGGTCCGCGACCGCGGTCGTCGTCGCGATCCCGTGGCGCTGCGCGGCGGACCCGACCGGCGTCGGCGACGGGGTCCCGCCGCGCCCGCGCCGCCGGTCGGGCCGGGTGACCACGAGCGCGACGTCGTGGCCGTCCGCCACGAGCGCGTCGAGGACGTGGACGGCGAAGGCCGGGGACCCCAAGAACCCCAGGCGCATCAGAGCTCGAGCAGCGACGCGAGCCCGTCAGGGTCGCGGTGCCTCGCCGAGAACTCGGCGCGCAGCATCGCCCGTGCCTCCTTGCGCTGGTCGGGGTCGAGGCGCTCGACGAGCAGCACCCCGTCGAGGTGGTCGAGCTCGTGCTGGAAGATCCGCCCCTCGTACGCCTCGGCCTCGAGCGACAGCTCGTGGCCGTCGAGGTCGAGCCCGACGAGGTGGACCCGGTTCGGCCGGGTGATCTCCCAGGCGTAGCCGGGCACCGACAGGCACCCCTCGAGGTACGTGAACTCCCCGTCGGCCTCGACCAGGCGGGGGTTGATCACCGTCGCGGGGCCGTCCCCCGCGTCGTAGACGAACACCCGGCGCGAGACCCCCACCGGGTTGGCGGCGAGGCCTACGCCGGGCGCGGCGCGCATCGTCTCGATCATCGTCGCGGCGAGCGCCGCGACGCGCCCGTCGATCTCCTCGACGTCGCGCGTCGCCTGGCGCAGGACCGGGTCCCCGTAGGTACGGATCTGCAGCTCGCCCACCCGCACAAGGGTACCGGCGCTCACGTCCCGGGCGGATCGACCTCGACGCGCACCGACGCGGTGGGGCGCGGCACGGCGGCGAGCGCGTCGCACAGCTCGCGGTGCGAGGCGGCGACGGCGAGGAACGCGCCGCGGTCCTCGGTCACCCCGACGCCGTGCGCGAGCAGCGACGCGGCGAGCGACGCCGCGCCCTGGCCGCGGAGCGCCGCCACGGCGACGTGCGGGGGGAGCGAGAGCGCGGCGGCCACCTCCTGCTCGCTCGCTACGAGCGCGCCCGGGTCGCCGCGGACCGCCGCGACGACCGCGGCGTGGTCGGGCTGGCGGGTCTGGACGAGCACGTGGCCCGGTTCGGCGCCGCCGCGCGCGCCGACGAGGCGGCCGGCGAGCCCGATCGCGCGCAGCGCCTCGAGCCCGCCGTGGGCGCGCGGCGCACACAGGTAGTCGTCGAGGTCCGCGAAGCACACGAGCTCGGCGCGGCGCACGCGCGAGAGCACCGCCTCGGTCCCGACGACGACCCGCGCACCCTCGGGGATCTCGGCCGTCGCCGCCGACACCTCGACCGCGTCCACGCCCAGCAACGCCGCGACGCGCGTCGTGAGCGACGAGATGCCCTCGCGGACCGCGCGCAGCGCGGGCGCGCCGCACGCGACGCAGACCCTCGGGTGCCCCGTGCAGCCCTGCGCGCAGCCGAGCCCGTCGCCCACGTCGTGCAGCGCGAGGCCGTGGGCCTCGCACACCGCCAGCGAGCCGCAGCGGCGGCACGCGAGCAGCCGCACGCCGCCGAGGCGCTGCAGGACGACGACCACGCGCACCCCGGCGCCCGGCTCGTCGAGCGCCCGATGCGCCTGGGCGGCCAGCTGGGCGGTGAGGAGCCGCTCGCGCGGGTCGGTCGCGCGCAGGTCCGCGACGACGAGTCGCGGCCACATCCGCGACTCGTGCTCGATCGCCTCGGTCCGCGAGACGAGCGCGAGGAGCGACGGGTCCGGGCACCAGCTCGTGGCGACGAGCGCCGCCTGGTCGCGGCGGCAGCGCTCGGCGAGGAGCCCGACGGCGCTCCAGCACGGCGTCTGGGTCTGGCGGTAGGCGTCGTCGTGGGCGTCGAGGACGACCGCGCCGGCGAGCCGGGGCACCGGCGCGAGGGCGGCGGCCCTCGCCCCGACGACGACCGGGAACCCGGCCCTCGCCTCGGCCCAGCGGTCGGGGCCGGCCGCCGCCACCCCGCGGCGTCGGAGCCGCTCGGCGAGGCGGTCCGCCCACGCCGTCGTCGGCGTGGTGACGACGACCGAGCCCGGCGCCTGCGCCTCGTCGACACCGTGCAGGACGCCGAGGACGAGGTCCAGCGGGTCGGTGCACGGGCCCACGCGCACGAGCGTGGCCGCGCCGCCCCGCACGAGCCGGAGCCCCGAGACGCGGAGCTGGTTGTGCACCACGGGCAGCGCCACCCGGGCGGGCACCTGGGGCAGGTCCGTGACGAGGCGGGCGGGCGACGCCGTCGCGAGCAGCCTCGACCACGGCCCGGCCCAGCGCCACGCCGCCCACTCGCACAGGGCCACGACGCTCTCGGGCGGCCCGAGCCCGAGCCGGCGCACGATGGGCTTGAGCTCGCCGTGCTCGGTGCGGTCCGAGAGCGAGGTGACCCAGCCGCGGACGCTGCGGCCGTGGAGGCCCACGCGCACCCGGTCGCCGACCTCGAGGGGCGGGTCGTGGCCCGTCGCGTCGTAGTCGAAGGGCCGGTCGACCGCGGGGACGTCGACGAGGACCCTCGCGACCGCGGCGGGCAACGTCAGAGGCCGAGGGTGCGGCGCAGCTCGTCGGCCTTCGGGGTCTGCTCCCAGGTGAACTCGCGCTCGGGGCGGCCGAAGTGCCCGTACGACGCGGTCTTGCGGTACATCGGCCGTCGCAGCTCGAGCTCGTCGATGATCGCGGCGGGCCGCAGGTCGAACAGCTCGGTCACCGAGTCGGTGATCTTGGTGGGATCGGCCGCCGCGGTGTCGAACAGCTCGAGCTCGACGGACACCGGGCGGGCGACGCCGATCGCGTAGGCCACCCGGACCTCGCAGCGCCGCGCGGCACCCGAGGCGACCACGTGCTTGGCGACCCACCGCGCCGCGTAGGCGCCGGAGCGGTCGACCTTGGAGGGGTCCTTGCCCGAGAACGCGCCGCCGCCGTGGCGCGCCATGCCCCCGTAGGTGTCGACGATGATCTTGCGGCCCGTGAGCCCCGTGTCGGCGCTCGGCCCCCCGAAGACGAAGGCGCCCGACGGGTTCGTGTGCACGACGAGCGAGCCGGTGTCGAGGTCCCCCGGCAGCACGGGCTCGATCACGTGGGCGCGCAGGTCGTCGCGGATGACGTCCTGGCTCATCCCGTCGGCGTGCTGGGCCGAGACGACGATCGTCTCGATCGCGACCGCGCGCGCGCCGTCGTAGGCGACGGAGACCTGCGTCTTGCCGTCGGGGCGCAGGTACTTGAGCTGGCCCGTCCGCCGCACCTGGGCGAGCCGCATGCTGAGGCGGTGCGCGAGCCAGATGGGCATCGGGAGCAGGTCGTCGGTCTCGTCGCAGGCGTAGCCGAACATCATCCCCTGGTCGCCGGCCCCCTGGGCGTTGCGGACGTCCTCGCCGCCCGCCCCGGTGCGGTGCTCGAAGGCGGCGTCGACGCCGGCCGCGATCTCGGGGCTCTGGCGGTCGAGGGAGACCATGACCGCACAGCTGTGGCCGTTGAACCCCGCCGTGTCGTCGTCGTAGCCGATGTCGACGATCGTCTCGCGGACGAGGGCGGGCACGTCCAGCCGGGCGGTCGTCGTGATCTCGCCCGCGACGACGCACAGCCCGGTCGTGAGCAGGGTCTCGCAGGCCACCCGGCCGTAGGGGTCCTCGGTGAGCACCGCGTCCAAGACGGCGTCGGACACCTGGTCGGCGACCTTGTCGGGGTGGCCCTCGGTGACGGACTCGGACGTGAAGACGCTGCGGACGCTCATCGGGCTCCTTGGGCCAGTCGCCGGCCCACACTATCCAAGAGCGCCGCGGCGACCTCCTGCTTGGAGGTGAGCCCGACGTGGACCTCGCTGCCGTCGTCGCCCAGGATGACGACCTCGTTGGTCTCGTGGTCGAACCCCACGCGGGGCTTCGACACGTCGTTCACGACGAGCAGGTCGCACCCCTTGCGCGCGAGCTTCTCGCGCCCGCGCGCGACGGCGTCGTCGGTCTCGGCGGCGAAGCCGACGACGACCTGACCGGCCGCGCGCTTCGCCACGACCGCGGCGAGCACGTCGTCGGTCGCCTCCAAGACGAGGTGCGGCACGCCGTCGTCGCGGCGCAGCTTGCCCGCCGTCGGCGCCACCGGTCGGAAGTCCGACACGGCGGCGGCCATGACGACGACGTCGGCGTCGCGCGCGTGGTCGAGCACGACGTCGAGCATCTCGCGCGCGGTCTCCACGTCGCGACGCTCGATCCGCGACGCGGCCGCCGGGTCGAGGGGGAGCGGCGAAGCCGTGACGAGGACGACGCGCGCGCCGCGGCGCGCGGCGACCTCCGCGACGGCGTGGCCCTGGCGGCCCGAGGAGCGGTTGGTGAGCACGCGCACCGGGTCGATCGGCTCCCGCGTCCCGCCGGCGGTCACGACCACGGTCCGGCCCGCGAGCGGGCCTTGGGGCGCCTCGACCCTCGCGAGGACGGCACCGACGATGCGCTCGGGGGTGGCGAGGCGGCCCGGACCCTCGTCGCCGCCGGCGAGGCGGCCCGCCTCGGGCTCGACGACGTGCACGCCGCGGCCGCGCAGGACCTCGAGGTTGTCCGCCACGCTCGGGTGCTCCCACATCTCGGCGTGCATCGCCGGGCAGACCACGACCGGTGCCGCCGTGGCGAGCAGGGTCGCGGTGAGCAGGTCGTTCGCCATGCCCGCGGCGTAGCGCGCGAGCAGGTCGGCGGTCGCCGGGGCCACGACCACGACGTCGGCCCAGCGCCCGAGCCGCGTGTGCGGGATCGGGTCGTCCGGGTCGCCGAAGAGCGACGTCTTGGCGGGCCGTGCCGCGAGGGCGCTGAACGTGAGCGGCGCCACGAACGCCGTGGCCGCCTCGGTGAGGACCGGGGCGACCTCACAGCCCGCGTCGGTCAGCCGCCGGCAGACCTCGACGGCCTTGTAGGCGGCGATGCCGCCGGCCACCCCCAGCACCACGCGGGGGGGCACCGGTGCGCTCAGCCGGCGTCCGGGGGCCCGGAGTCCGCGGTCGCGAACGGGTCGGCGAGCACGTCGTCGACCTCGGTGGGCGCCTCTGCGTCGGCCTGCTCGGCCGCCAGCTCCTCGAGGGTCGGGCGGTGGTAGGTCGCGCGGTCCTCTGCGATCTCTTGGAACGCGATCGAGAGCGACTTGTTCGAGACCGACGTGACCTGCGGCGGGACGATCGCACCGATGCCCTGGCCCAGGCTGTTGTAGTACGAGTTGATCTGGCGCGCGCGCAGCGCGCCGAGGGCGACGAGCGTGAACTTCGAGTCGACCGTGTCGAGCAGCTGCTCGATCGGTGGGTCCATCAGGGTGGGTCGCTGGATCGTCACGTGGCCTCGTCCTTCGTCGCCGCCCGTGCCTCGCGCAGCCCCTCGAGTATAGAGAGGAGCTCGGCGGCCGAGGTCGCCACGTCGTCGTTGACCACCACGAAGTGCGCGACCTCGCGCCCGGCGGCGATCTCGTCGCGACCTCGCGCCACGCGTGCCTGGACGTGCGCCTCGGTGTCGCCACGCCGCCGGAGCCGCTCGATCTGGTGCGCCTCGCTCGGGGGCACGACGAGGATCACCCGGGCGTCGGGCCGGACCTTGAGCACCTGGCGCGCGCCCTCGAGGTCGATCTCCAAGAGGACGTCGTCGCCTCGGGGTGGGGTCGGGGTCGGTGTGCCGTAGAGGTTGCCGAGGAACTCTGCCCACTCGAGGAACCCGCCGGCGTCGATCCTCGAGCGGAACGTGGCGTCGTCGACGAACTCGTAGGCGTCGAGCGCCTCACCGGGGCGCCGCGACCGGGTCGTCCACGAGCGGCTCAGCCACAGGTGTGGGTCCGCCTCGACGAGGTGCCGCGCGAGCGTCCCCTTCCCGACGCCCCCCGGTCCGATGAGGACGAGGAGCGCCGGCTCAGCGGACGACGGCACGGAGCAGGTCGGCGCGCTGGTGGGCGCCCAGCCCTTGGACGCGGCGGCTGTCGGCGATGCCGACCGCGTGCATCACGCGCTGCGCCTTCACCTTGCCGAGGGCCGGGAGCGACTCGACGAGCTCGACGGCGCGCATGCGCGCGATCGCCTCGTCGCGGCCGGCGAGCGCGAGCGCGTCGGCGAGCGACATGTGCCCGTCCTTGAGGGCGCGCTTCACCTCGGCGCGCCGTCGGCGATTGGCCACGGCCTTCTGCAGCGCGAGCCGCCGCTGCTCGTCGGTGAGCGCCGGGGGCGTCCCCATCGGCGCACCCTACCAACGGTCGTGTGACCGCACGTCGGGCTCATCGCAGCTCGTCGGCGATCCGCGCCGCCGCCGCGGCGACGCCGTCGCGCGCCGGGCCGGCGCCGAGGACGCTGCGCGACACGTTGACCGCCACGGCGTCGTGCGTCAGCGTCGCGCGCAGCGACGCGACGTCCTTCGCGTCGGACCCCTGGGCGCCCATGCCCGTGACGAGGACCGGGCCACCGAAGCGCGCCAGCCCGAGCGGGCGCCGCTGGGCGCCGATCACCGCGCCGAGGCAGCGCGACGTGGGTCCCTCGCCGTCGAGGTCCGACGAGATCGCGGTGAGCTCGTCGAGCAGCCCATCCTCGACCGTGCGGCCGGCGGCATCGCGCGCGGTCTGCAGCGCTCGGCCCTCGTCGTTCGAGCTCGCGACCACGGCGAACACCCCGCGGCCGCCCGCGTGCGCGAGGGCGAAGACCGGGGCGAGCGCGGCCGCGCCGAGGTAGCACGAGACCGTCATCGCGTCGACGCACAGCGGGCTCTCGTCGCGCAGCCAGGCGTCCGCGTAGCCCTCGTTCGTCGAGGCGATGTCGCCGCGCTTCGCGTCGCCGATGACGAGCATCCCCGCTGCGCGGGCGTCGACGAGGACGCGCTCGAGGGCGGCGTAGCCCGCTGCGCCGTGGCGCTCGAAGAACGCCACCTGGCACTTCACGATCCCCGCGATCCCCGCCACCGATTCGACGGTCGCCCTCGCCAGGGACTCCGCACCCGCCGCGTCGTCGGCGAGGCCCCAGCGCTCGAGCAGCGCGGCGGACGGGTCGAGCCCGACGCACATCGGACCGTGCGAGGCCACCATCGCGGTGAGCCGCTCGTAGAACGTGTCAGCCATCGAGCTGTCCTTTCAGGTCGGCCAGTCGCGCGACGCCGTGTCGCGCGCACCACCGCCGCGTCGCGCGTTGCACCTTCCACGGCGCTCGGGGGTCCGCGAGCGAGGCGGTCCCGACCTCGACGGCGTCGGCGCCGGCGAGGACGAAGGCGACGACCTCGCGCGCGGAGCGCACGCCGCCCACGCCGACGATCGGCGTCGTCGGCAGCGCGGCGCGACACGCGGCGACCCAGTACGCGGCGACGGCGTGCAGCGGCGGTCCCGACAGTCCGCCCGGTCCCGCGCCGAGCACGCTGCGGCGCCGCTCGACGTCGACGACGAGCGCGCGCACCGTGTTGCCGACCACGAGCGCGCTCGCACCCGCGTCGACGGCCGCGCGTGCGACGTCGACGAGCCGCTCGGTCGTCGGGCTGAGCTTCGCCCAGCACGGCAGGCCGCTTCGCATCGCCGCGGTGACCGCCGCCGCCGTCGCCGACGGCGAGTGCGCGAACATCGCCGAGCCGTCGTGCAGGTTCGGACAGCTCACGTTCACCTCCACGGCGGCCAGCTCGGCGTCGCGGAGGGCCTCGGCGGCGTGCGCGAACTCGTCGGTCGTGCGCCCCCAGATCGACGCGACGACCGTGGCGCCGCGCGCGAGGAGGCGCGGCAGCCCGTCGGCCCGCCACGCGCCGACGCCGGGGCCCTGGAGCCCCACGGCGTTCACCATGCCCTCCCCGGCGGGCGCCACCCTCGGGGCGGGGTTCCCGGGCCAGGGACCGGCGGCCAGGGACTTGACGACCACGGCGCCGAGCTCGGCGAGGTCCCCGTAGGCGGCGAGCTCGTCGTCGTGCCCCGAGGTGCCCGACGCGGTGAGGACGTGGCTGCGCAGCGCCACGGCGCCGACCGACGTCGAGAGGTCGACGGCCGCCGGCCTCACGCGTGGCGCTCCTGGAGGGTGCGGACGCTCGGGGCGTGGGCGCGCCTGTCGGCGATCCCCTGGGCGCCCGCCCGCGCCGCGGCGAGGGTCGTGAGGCACGGCACCTTCCTCGCGACGCACGCCGCGCGGATGAGCCCGCCGTCGGCGCGCGCGCCGCGACCGGACGGGGTGTTCACGACCAGCTGGACCGCGCCGGCCTCGAGCAGCTCGACGGCGTCGCGCGCCATCTCGCGGAGCCCCACCTTGCCGACGAGCGTGTGGACCTCGATCCCCTTGTCGCGGAGGAACCCGGCCGTGCCGATCGTGGCGGCGAGCGAGAAGCCGAGCGCGGCGTAGGACGCGGCGAGGTCCGCCCCTGCGGGCTTGTCACGGTCGGCGAGCGAGAAGAAGACGCAGCCCTCGTCGGGGAGCGCGACGCCGGCGGCGAGCTGGCACTTGTCGAACGCCACGCCGAAGGTCGGCCCGGTCCCCATGACCTCACCCGTCGAGCGCATCTCGGGACCGAGGAGCGTGTCGACGCCGGGGAACCGGCTGAACGGAAGGACCGCCTCCTTCACGCTCACCTCGCGGGGCACCGGCGTCGCAGCCGGCACGAGCCCCTCGTCGCGCAGCTCGGCGAGCGTCGCACCCACGAGGAGCCGCGCCGCCGCGGCGGCCACGGGCACGCCGGTCGCCTTGGCCACGAACGGGACGGTCCGCGAGGCGCGGGGGTTCGCCTCGAGCACGTAGACGTCGCCGTCCTTCACGGCGAACTGCACGTTGCACGGGCCGACGACGCCGAGGGCGTTCGCGATCGCCGTCGTCTGCTCGGCGAGCACGGCGAGCACCGTCGCGTGCAGCGTCTGGGGCGGCAGCGCGCACGCCGAGTCCCCCGAGTGCACGCCCGCCTCCTCGACGTGCTCCATGATCCCGGCGATGAACACGTCGCCGAGGCGGTCCCGCAGCGCGTCGACGTCGACCTCGATGGCGTCCTCCAAGAACCGGTCGATCAGCACCGGGCGCTCCTTGGTGACGCCGCCCTCTCGGTCGAGCGAGCCCCCGAGCGCGCCGGTGCCGAGCATCGAGGTGAGGCAGCGCTTGAGCCCGTCGTCGTCGTAGACGAGCTGCATGTCGCGGCCCCCCAGCACGTAGCTCGGCCGGACCAGCACGGGGTAGCCGACCTCGCGGGCGACCGCGCGGGCGCCCGCCTGGGTGCTGGCCGTCCCGCCGGGGGGCTGGCGCAGCCCGATCGCGGTGCACAGCGCGCTCCAGCGCTCGCGGTCCTCGGCGAGGTCGATGGCGTCGGGCGGCGTCCCGAGTACCAGCGCCGGGTCGATGGCGTGGGCCAGCTTGAGCGGCGTCTGCCCGCCGAGGGTCACGACGACGCCCACGAGGCGCCCGTCACCACGGCTCGCGGCACGCTCGGCGTCGAGGACGTTCGTCACGTCCTCGACGGTGACCGGCTCGAAGTAGAGCCGGTCGGCGGTGTCGTAGTCGGTCGACACCGTCTCGGGGTTGCAGTTGACCATGATCGTCTCGTAGCCCGCGTCGTGCAGTGTGCGCGCGGCGTGCACGCAGCAGTAGTCGAACTCGATGCCCTGGCCGATCCGGTTGGGCCCGGACCCGAGGATCACGACGCGGTCCCGGGCAGACGGCGCGACCTCGTCCTCGTCCTCGTAGGTCGAGTAGTGGTAGGGCGTGTGCGCCTCGAACTCGGCGGCGCAGGTGTCCACGGTCTTGAACGTCGGCCGCACGCCGAGTGCGAGGCGGACGTCGCGCACCGCGACCTCGGGCACCCCGAGCAGGCGCGCGAGCTGGGCGTCGGCGAACCCGAGCCGCTTGGCGTCACGCAGCCCCGTGGCCCCGAGGGACCCGAGCGGGTCGGGGTCGTCCGCGTGCGCCTCGAGCTCGGTGCGGGCGGCCGCGATCGTCGCGAGCTGGTGGAGGAACCACGGGTCGATCCCCGTGGCCGCGGCGAGCGTCTCGACGGCGACCCCGCGCCGGAGGAGCACCTCGAGCTCGAAGACGCGGTCGGGCGAGGCGACCCCGACGCGCTCGAGGAGCTCTGGGGTCGCGAGGGCCTCGAACGACGCCTCGCCGCCGTCGGCGTTCAGCCCGTCGCGGCCCTGCTCCAAGGAGCGCAGCGCCTTCTGCAGGCTCTCGGCGAAGGTGCGGCCGATCGCCATCACCTCGCCGACCGACTGCATCCGGGTGCCGAGCCGCGGCTCGGCGCCCGGCAGCTTCTCGAACTGCCAGCGCGGGACCTTCACGACGACGTAGTCGATGACCGGCTCGAAGCTGGCCGGGGTGGCCCTCGTGATGTCGTTCGCGATCTCGTCGAGGCGGTAGCCGACCGCGAGGCGGGTCGCGATCTTCGCGATCGGGAACCCCGTCGCCTTGGAGGCGAGGGCGGACGAGCGCGACACGCGGGGGTTCATCTCGATGACGAGGCGCTCCCCGCTCGCGGGGTCGACGGCGAACTGGACGTTCGAGCCGCCGGTCTCGACCCCGACGCGGCGCAGCACCGCGAAGGCGTCGTCGCGCATCGCCTGGTACTCGGGGTCCGACAGCGTCATCGCCGGTGCCACGGTGATCGAGTCGCCCGTGTGCACGCCCATCGGGTCGAAGTTCTCGATCGAGCACACGACGACGCAGTTGTCGGCGACGTCGCGCATCACCTCGAGCTCGTACTCCTTCCATCCGGCCACCGACCGCTCGACGAGGATCTCGCCGATGGGGCTCGCCGCGAGCCCCTCGCGGGCCATGCGGACGAACGTGTCGACGTCGTCGGCGAGCCCGGTGCCGAGCCCGCCGAGGATGAAGCTCGGGCGGATCATCACGGGGAAGCCGATCCGTGTCGCCGTCGCCATCGCCTGGTCGAGGGTGCGCGCGAAGCCGGCCTCGGGGGTGGCGAGGCCGATCTCGCGCATCGCCTCGCGGAACCGCTCGCGGTCCTCGGCCGTCGCGATGGCCTCGGGACGCGCGCCGATCACCTCGACGCCGAGCGCGTCGAGCGCGCCCTTGGCGACGAGCTCCATCGTGAGGTTGAGCGCGGTCTGGCCGCCGAGCGTCGGGAGGAGCGCGTCGGGGCGCTCGCGCTCGATGATCGCGCGGACGACGTCGGCCACGAGCGGCTCGATGTAGGTGGCGTCGGCGGTGGCCGGGTCCGTCATGATCGTCGCGGGGTTGGAGTTGACGAGGACGACCCGGTAGCCCTCCTCGCGCAGCACGCGGCACGCCTGGGTGCCCGAGTAGTCGAACTCGCAGGCCTGGCCGATCACGATCGGGCCGGAGCCGATGACGAGGATCGAGTCGAGGTCGTCGCGGCGGGGCATCAGAGCCCGTCCAGCCCGCCGCCGTCGCACAAGGCGACGAACACGTCGAACAGGTACCTCGCGTCGTGGGGCCCGGGACCGGCCTCGGGGTGGTACTGGACGCAGAACGCGCGCGCCTCCGGCACGCAGAACCCCTCGACGACGCCGTCGTTGAGGTTCTCGTGCGTGACGCGGGCACCGCCGAGCGTCTCGCGCGCCACGGCGTAGTTGTGGTTCTGCGCGGTCACCTCGACGCGCCCCGAGGCGACGTGGCGCACCGGGTGGTTGGAGCCGTGGTGCCCGAACGCGAGCTTGTAGGTCGTCGCACCGAGTGCCTCGGCCAGCACCTGCTGGCCGAGGCAGATCCCGAAGATCGGGACGTCGCCGAGGAGGGCCGCGATCGTGTCGCGCGGCGCCGCGAGGGCGGCGGGGTCGCCCGGCCCGTTGGAGAGGAACACGCCGCTGGGTGCGAGGGACCGGATCTCGGCGGCCGAGGTCGACGAAGGGACGACGGTCACGCAGCTCTGCGCTGCGAGGTGGCGGACGATCGTCGCTTTGATCCCGTAGTCGAGGGCGACCACCCGCCGCGGGCCCTCCCCCACCGTGTAGGGGGCGGTGCAGCTGACCCCGGTCACGAGGTCGCAGCCGTCGGTCGTGGGCGCGGCCGCCGCCGCGGCGAGGAGCGCCGCCTCGGGCGCGGTGCCGAAGGCACACCCCATCGCCCCCGCCGCGCGGACGCGACGCGTGAGCCGTCGCGTGTCGACGCCGGTGATCGCGGGGATCCGGTGCTGGACCAGGAACCCCTCGAGCGGGCCGACGGCCCGCCAGCTCGAGGGGTGCGCGCTCAGGTCGCGCACGACGAGCCCGGCGCACGCGGGGCGGGGCGACTCCTCGTCGAGGGGCGTGACCCCGTAGTTGCCGATGTGCGGCGCGGTGAAGGCGACCACTTGGCCGGCGTAGCTCGGGTCGGTGAGCACCTCTTGATAGCCGCTCATCGCCGTGTTGAAGACGAGCTCGCCCGTCGCGACACCCGAGTCGGGGAGGAACCCCGTGGCCTTGCCGCGCAGCACGGTCCCGTCGGCCAGGGCGAGGAGCGCCGGCGGGTTCACCGCGTCGCCACCCCGTCGCGGACCATGGGCTCGCCGCGCAGCACGGTGTGGCGCACGGTGACCGGGAGGGTGCGGCCGAGGTAGGGCGTGTTGCGCGCGCGGCTGGCCAGCGCCTCGAGCGACACGATGTGCGGCGTCGCGAGGTCGACGACGCACAGGTTGGCGTCGGTCCCGACGGCGAGGTCCCCGCCGTGCGCCGTGTGCCCGGCGAGCCTCGGGTCCTCGGCGCGCAGCCGGGCGATCGCCGCGGGTCGTCGCGACAGGAGCGCGAACAGCGCGACGAGGTCCGCGCCATCCGGTCCGCCGAGCGCCTCGACGGTGAGGCCGAGCGCGTGCTGGAGCCCGAGCATCCCGAACGCGGCGTCGGCGAACGGTCGGTCCTTCGCCTCGGGCGGGTGCGGGGCGTGGTCGGTCGCCACCGCGTCGATGGCGCCCTCGCGCAGGAGGGCGACCAGCTCGTCGCGCAGCTCGGCCGAGCGCAGGGGCGGGTTGACCTTGAAGGCGGGGTCGTAGCCCGAGCAGCACCCGTCGTCGAGGGCGAGGTGGTGCGGGGCGACCTCGCAGGTGACGGGCAGCCCCTCGGCGCGCCCCTTCGCGACGAGCCGCACCGAGGCCGGCGCGGACAGGTGCAAGAAGTGCAGGGGCGCGCCGGTGAGCGCGACGAGCCCGAGGTCGCGCGCGACGATCGCGGTCTCGGCGAGCGCCGGCTGGCCGCGGAGCCCGAGGCTCGAGGACCACGCCCCCTCGTGCATCACGCCGCCCGCGGCGAGCGCGTGGTCCTCGCAGTGCTGCGCGCACGTGACGTCGAGCCCGCGGGCGTACTCCAGCGCGCGGCGCATGAGGTCGCCGTCGCCCACGCACGCGCCGTCGTCGGTGAACAGGGTCACCCCCGCGGCCGCGAGCTCGGCCATCGGGGCGAGCGCGTCGCCCCGCCGCCCGACGGTGAGGGCGCCGGCGACCGCGACCTCGCAGCTCGTGCCCCGCGCCGCCGCGAGCACCTGGGCGACGACCGACGCCGCGTCGCAGGTCGGCGTCGTGTTGGGCATCGCGACGACGGCGGTGTAGCCGCCGAGGGCGGCCGCCCTCGCCCCGGTCGCGATCGTCTCTGCCTCCTCGTCCCCCGGCTCGCGCAGGTGCGCGTGCAGGTCGACGAGGCCGGGGCCGACGCAGCACCCCGTGGCGTCGAGCACGAGCGCGCCGACCGGTGGCGCGACACGGTCCTCGACGGCCGCGATCCGGCCGTCGACGACGAGCACGTCGGCGCGGCGCGTCCCGCTCGGCTCGACCACCCGCCCACCCGCGAGGAGCAGCGCGGCGCGGCTCACGGCGCCACCGAGACCAGCGAGGGCTCCCCGCCGAGGACGAGGAACAGGATCGCCATGCGCACGACCACGCCGTTGGCCACCTGGCGCGTGACGAGCGCGTGCGGGGCGTCGGCGACCGACGAGGCGATCTCGATGCCGCGCGTCATCGGACCGGGGTGGGTGACGAGCGCGTGCGGCTTGAGCAGCGCGGCACGCCGCTCGGTGAGCCCGTGGGTCGCGGTGTACTCGGCGGGCGACGGCACGTGCGACACGCTGCCGCGCTCGGTCTGGAGCCGCAGCAGCGAGACCACGTCGGCCTCGCCGAGCGCGTCGTCCAGGCTGGGCGCGACGTCGACGCCCCAGCCGTCCGCGTCGCGCGGGAGCAGCGTCGCAGGCGCGCAGAGGGTCACGTGCGCGCCGAGGGTCCGGTAGGCGAGCACCTGGCTGCGTGCCACGCGGGAGTGCCGGACGTCGCCGACGATGAGGACCCGCAGCCCGTCGAACACCGAGGCACCCGAGCCCTCCGACGGCATCCCCCGCTGCGCGCAGACCGCCTCGCGCACCGAGAACGCGTCCAGCAGTGCCTGGCTCGGGTGCTCGTGCCAGCCGTCGCCGGCGTTCACCACCCTCGCGTGGTGCAGCCACCGCGCGACCTGCGCCGGCGCGCCCGAGGCCTGGTGGCGCACGACGACGACGTCGGCGCCGAGCGCCTCGACGGTCTCGACGGTGTCACGCAGGCTCTCGCCCTTCTTCACCGAGCTCGACGCGACGGCGAGGCTCGCGACGTCGGCGCTCAGGCGCCGCGCGGCCGTCTCGAAGCTGAGCCGGGTCCTCGTCGACTCCTCGTAGAACAGCGAGGTCACGAGCCGTCCCCGCAGCGTCGGCACCTTGGGCACCGAGCGGCGCGAGACCTCGGCGAACGCCTCGGCCACCTCCAGCACCTCGACGACGCCCGCCTTGGAGAGCTGCGCCATCGAGAGGAGGTCCTGGCCGAGCAGGGTGTCCGCGGCGCCGCTCACGTCGCCACCATCGTGCCGAGCTCGACGCCGTCGAGGGTGGCGAGCAGCGACTCGTCGAGGGAGGTCGGCAGGTTCTTCCCGACGAAGTCCGGGCGGATCGGCAGCTCGCGGTGGCCGCGGTCGACGAGGACGGCGAGCTGGACGCGTCCGGGGCGGCCGAACTCCGACAGCGCGTGGAGGGCCGCTCGGATCGTCCGCCCGGTGAAGAGCACGTCGTCGACGAGCACGACCGTCCGTCCGCTGAGGTCGACTGGGATCGAGCTCGAGGCCTCGGGCAGCACGGGGCGGGTGGCCACGTCGTCGCGGTAGAAGGCGACGTCGAGGGCGCCGACCGGCACCGTCGTCCCCTCGATCGCCGCGAGGTTCGCCGCCAGCGCCTCGGCGAACGGCACGCCGCCGCGCTGCAGCCCGACGAGGACCACGTCGGCGGCCCCGCTGTTGCGCTCGACGATCTCGTGGGCCATCCGGCGCAGCGCCCGACCGACGTCGTCGGCGCTCAGCAGGCGGGTGCGGGACCGGAAGACGGCTCCGCCCGGGCGCGTCCGCCGCCCCTCGGTAGCCGCCACTGCTCCTCCTCGTCGTGCGGGCCTCTCCGGACCCGCTTCACGACCGCGCCGAGTGTACCGGGGCCCAGGGGTCTCGACGGCGCTCCCCCGCCGGCGCGGCGGGTCAGAACGACGGCGGGCGCCGCTCGCGCAGCGCGGCGACGCCCTCTTGGAACTCCGCGCTCGGCACCATCTCGCGGAGCAGGCGGTCCGCCTCGTCGATCGACTCGACCGCGCCACGGTGCAGGTCGAGGTACAGCTGGCGCTTGGTGGCGGCGAGCGACGACGGCGCCACGCGGGTGGCGAGCTCGCGGGCGTACGCCGCGACCGCGTCGCCGAGGGCCTCGGGCGCGACGACCTGGGCCACGAGCCCCATCGCGTGGGCCTCCTCGGCGTAGAACACCCGGCTCGACAGCAAGAGGTCCGCCGCACGCGCCGCGCCGACGAGTCGCGGGAGCAGCCACGAGAGGCCGAACTCGGCGGGCAGCCCCAGCCGTCCGTGCGCCGTCGTCAGCTTCGCGCCCGCCGCCGCGAGCCGCACGTCGCAGTAGCACGCGAGCGCGAGGCCGACGCCGGCGGCGGGCCCGTTGATCGCGGCGAGGATGGGCTTCGGGATCCCGAAGTGGTAGGCGAACTCCGCGTCGAAGCGCGGGTCGGTCCCGTAGCCCGGCGTGGCGAGGTCCGCGGCGACGCCCGCGTCGTAGCCCCCCTTGTCCACGTGCCCGGCGAGCGCCTCGGCGTCCGCGCCGGCGCAGAACCCGCGACCGGCGCCGGTGACGACGATCACCCGCACCGTCGCGTCCCGGGCCGCCTGCGCGAGGCACCAGCGGTACTCGGTGTGCATCCGACCCGTCCAGGCGTTGAGCCGCTCGGGGCGGTTGAGGGTGATCGTCGCCACGCGGTCCGCCACGGCGTAGGTCGTCGCCTTCAGCTCCACAGCCAGGTTGTACTCGACCCGGGCGCACCCTCGGGTCCCCGTGCGCCCGCGGCGGCGACCTACGCTGCCATCGTGCGGGGCCGGTGGCTCTCCAGGCGGGCGGTCAGCCTCCACGTCCGCCTCGTGCTGATCGTGCTCGCGTGCGGGGTCGCGGCGTGGTGGCAGGTGACGCGTGCGCTCTCGGGCAACGGGCTCAGCTGGTTCTACTCGCTCGAGTGGCCGGCCTTCGCCATCCTCGCGCTCGCCGGCTGGTGGCACCTCATCCACGAGGACCCCGAGCGCTACCGCGCGCGCAAGGAGCGCACCAACGAGTGGGAGACGCTCGAGGACCCCTACCGCAGCGTCCCGTAGGGGGCGGTGAACGAGGACCAGCGGTGCGCGCCGGCGCCGGCGCGCAACCACGTGCGCGACGCGCGCTCGGGGCTAGCGTCGCCGCGATGGCGATGGCCCGTGGTCGAGCCTGACGGCGCCGACGCCCGGGTCGGCGGGATCGACGAGGATGCCCTCGACGACGCGCCGCGCGAGGTGCGCGTCACCGACGAGGAGCGCACGGCCGCCCTCGCCGCCGGCGCCCCGAAGGTGCCGCGGCGCGTGGTGGTCGCCGGGTTCGTCGTCGCGGCGCTCCTCGCCCTCGGCGGGACGCTCGGGGAGCGCCTCGTCTCGGCCGTCGGGCTCAACCCGAGCGACACGCCCACGGTCACGACGAGCACGGACCCACCGGGGGGCGGGCCGTCGCCCGCGAGCGCGCTCCTCTCCTTCGTCCGGCTCCCGGCGGTTCGCGCGCCACGCCTCGTCCTCACCGACCAGCTCGGCCGCCGCGTCTCGCTCGCCGCGGCGGCGCACAAGGTGGTCGTGCTCACGTTCTTCAACGCCTCCTGCGCCGATGCGTGCCCCGTGCTCGCCGCGGAGCTGCGCCACGCCGCCGGCGACCTCGGCAAGCTCCGCTCGCGCGTCGTCTTCCTCACCGTCAACACGGACCCCCTCGAGCGCGCGACCTCGCCCCCGCCGCCCGCGGTGACCGCGACCGGGCTCGCCTCCCTGCCCAACTGGCACTTCCTCACCGGCCCGCTCCCGGTCCTCGACCGGGTCTGGCGCGACTTCGGCGTCTCGATCTCGGTCTACGTCGACACCAAGGTGGTCGTGCACAACGACGTGCTCTACCTGATCGACCCGGCCGGCCGGCTCGTCGAGCGCGGCTCGCCGTTCTCCGACGAGTCGCGGCGCGGCACCTACAGCCTGCCGCCGGGGCTCGAGCGCATCGCCGGACGCGCGCTCGCGACGTCGGTCGCCCGGCTGCTCGCGACGGGCCGGTGAGCACCCAGACCGCCGCGGGCGACGGCGCGCGGCCAGGCGCGCCGGCGGCCACCGCGCCGCGGTGGTACCGACGCCGCCCCGTCCTGCTGGGCGGCGGCATCGCGGTGGTGGTCGCGATCGCCGTCGTGACGGACCTCCCGACGCCGACCTCGCACGCGGCCGACCTCGCGTCGGCGGCGGCCTTCGTGAAGGAGGTCAACACCGACCTGCGGGCCTGCGGCTTCGCGCTCCAGGAGGCCTACGCGTTCCGCCAGGACCAGCTCAACGGCTCGCTGAGCGCCAAGGACCGCGCGAGCGTGCCCACCCTCTTGAGCGACGACGCCGTCGCCTGCTCCTACATCGATCCCTCGGTCACGGACCTCACGAGCCTCGAGAGCCCCGAGACCACCGCGGCCCAGCCGATCGGCCAGATGGTCGCGACCGTGACGACCTGGGTCACCGTCGACGCGCTCGGGGCGGTCGAGGCGGTCGAGTCGCTCTGGGCGCACCCGGCGGACCTCCGTGCGCAGCGGGCGCTCCGGCACTACACGGCGCTGCTCGCCCGCGATCGTGCGGACGCGAACCGATCGATCGCCCAGGCGGACGCGCAGCTCGACACGGACCAGCTGCACGTCGACCTGCCGGTGGTCCGCGTGCCGTCGGCGGCGACGCCCGCCACCG
>DASZHS010000069.1:0-8999 GCA_035937595.1 Acidimicrobiales bacterium | reverse complement strand
TGGGAGCCACATCAGCACGTGCGAGTCGCCGAACAGGACGACGACCTTCTGCGAGGCGGCGTCGCCGAAGACGCACCCCGACAGCGACCCCGAGCACGGCTGCGCCGACGGGTAGAGCCGGAACGTGGTGTCGTGGCTGCTCATCTCGAGCTGGGTGACCGCGGCACCCGGCAGCTTCGTGACGTGGCTCGACCGCGCGACGAGCGTGGCGACCTGGGAGGGCGTGCCCGGTCTCACCGGCCCGCGGGGGACGACGCCCTGGGTGCTGAGCCCGGCCACAGCGACGAACGCCGCGAGCGGACCGGTGACCCACCTCTTCCGAAGGGACATGCAGGAGAACCTTGCGGGTTGTGATGACGGTGTGCGGTGCCGCGACCCGGCGACGGCGCCACTGTAACGCCCGGTCCGCCGCCGGGCGCACCGCCAGGAATGCGCCAGCCCGTGCCTACGCGGGTCGCCGTGCGAGGGCGGGCGACCTCACCACGCGTCGGTCCGGCGCGCGCGCTCGAGCGCTCGCCACGACTTTCGCTGTGCGGCGCGCGCCGCCTTGTCGGCGCGGCGCTCGTTCCAGATGGCGTCGCGCTGCGCCGCGGCGTAGGCCGACACTCGGCTCGAGGTGAGGCTGCCGTCCGCGAGCGCCTCGGCGATCGCACAGCCGGGCTCGGTCGTGTGCGCGCAGTCGGAGAACCGGCAGCGCTGCGCGAGGCTCGTGATGTCGGCGAACCCCTCGTCGACCTGCTCGCGCGTGATCGCGGCGACCACCTCACGCACCCCCGGCGTGTCGATGATCGCACCGCCGTCGGGCAGCGCGACGAGCTCGCGGTGCGACGTGGTGTGCCGGCCCTGCCCGTCGGCTCGGGTCGCGCCGACGGCGAGGACCTCGGCGCCGACGAGGAGGTTCGTGAGCGTCGACTTGCCGCCCCCGGACTCCCCGAGAAAGACGACGGTCCGCCCCGCGACGACCTGGCGAAGCCGCTCGAGGCCCTCCCCGGTGACCACGCTCACGACGATGACCTCGATGCCGGGGGCGACGTCGGCGACGGCCGCGACCTCGGCGTCCAGGTCGCCGGCGAGGTCGGCCTTGCTGAGCACGATGACCGGCATGGCACCCGAGTCGTAGGCGAGCGTGAGGAGCGCCTGGATCCGTGCGGGCGACGTCGACAGGTCGAGCGGTCGGACGACGAGGACCAGGTCCACGTTCGCGGCGACGACCTGGACGGTGTCGTGCCGGTGCCCGACGAGGCGCGTGACCGTGCCGCGGCGCTCGAGCACGCGGTCGATCGCGCCGGTCGGGCCGAGCGCGACGAAGTCGCCGACGGCGAGGTCGAGGTCCGGCGACGTCGCCACTCGGGCGTCGCCGGTGGACGTGCAGAGCTGCGCGGCGCCGCGATCGATCCGCGTGACGCGGCCGGGTGTGTGCTCGGTGCCCAGGGCGGCGACCTCGGCGCGACGCGCGTCGTCGAGGCCGATCGCCTCGAGCGAGGCGGTAGGACGGACGGACAAGGGGGGCTCCCTCAGACGGGCGGCGCACCCCTCGACGGGTGGGTCAGCGGCGCGCCACGAAGATGGGCGGGACTGCGGACTGCACGGTCATTGCGCCACCTCCTCTCCGTGGGGCCTCCAGCCTACCGCGTCGTGCGGCGTCGCGCCCGCACGACCGACCCGTCAGTCGATGGACAGCGGGACGTCGTCGGCGTCGCTCGACGCCTCGACCGCGTCGTCGGTCGCCGGCGGCGCGAGGTGGGCGCGAACCCGCTCGTCGATCTCCGCCATCAGCTGGGGGCTCTCTTTCAAGTAGGTCTTCACGTTCTCGCGGCCCTGGCCGAGCTGCTCGCCCTCGTAGGTGAACCACGCGCCGGACTTCTTGATGAACCCGAGCTCGACGGCGACGTCGAGCAGGGAGCCCTCGCGGCTGATGCCCTGGCCGTACATGATGTCGAACTCCGCCTGGCGGAACGGCGCACCGCACTTGTTCTTCACGACCTTCGCGCGCGTGCGGTTGCCGACGATCTCGACGCCGTCCTTGATCGACTCGATCCGACGGATGTCGATGCGGATCGAGGCGTAGAACTTGAGCGCGCGACCGCCAGGGGTGACCTCGGGCGAGCCGTAGATGACGCCGATCTTCTCGCGGAGCTGGTTGATGAAGATCGCGACCGTGCTCGACTTCGACAGGTTCGCCGTGATCTTGCGCAGCGCCTGGCTCATGAGCCTCGCCTGGAGCCCGACGTGCGCGTCGCCCATCTCGCCCTCGATCTCGGCGCGCGGGGTGAGCGCGGCGACCGAGTCGATGACGAGCACGTCGAGGGCGCCCGATCGGATCAGCATGTCGGCGATCTCGAGGGCCTGCTCGCCGGTGTCGGGCTGGGAGATGAGCAGGTCGTCGACGTTGACGCCGATCGCCGCGGCGTAGACGGGGTCCATGGCGTGCTCGGCGTCGATGTAGGCGCAGATGCCCCCGTTGCGCTGCGCCTCGGCGACGACGTGGGTCGCGAGCGTGGACTTGCCCGAGGACTCGGGGCCGTAGATCTCGACGATGCGGCCGCGGGGCAGCCCGCCGATCCCGAGGGCCAGATCGAGGGCGAGGGCACCGGTCGGGATCGAGTCGATCTGCATGTGGACGTTCTCCCCCAGCCGCATGATCGAGCCCTTGCCGAACTGCTTCTCGATCGCCGTCAGCGCGCTGTCGAGGGCCTTGTTCTGGTCGTCCGTCGCCATCGTGTCCGTGCTCCTTGTGGGTCTCTCGGGCACCCTACGGAGGTGCCGTCACATCGGTCCGGCCGGTCGGGGCCCACCCTAGACGAACACATGTTCGCCACCAGGGATCACCCCGGCGCCAGGGGGAATCGGGCGACGATCCGGTGGACCGCCCGGTCCGGCTCGAGGCTCGAGGCGACGAGCGCGGCCTCGCTCACCGGGAAGCTCACCGAGACCGGGAGCCCCGACAGGGTGCTCGGGAGCCGGCCGCGGCCCCGGGCGCGGGCCAAGGTGAGGTGCCCGCGGTACGGGCCGTCGCGGGGCTCGACGAGCGGGTCGAGCGCGGCGTCGAGCGCCCCCGCCAGGTGCTCCGCGCCGTGCACGGGGACGAAGAGCACCCGCGCCCCGGTCCCCAAGGCCGTGAGCGGCCCGAGGCGGGCGGTGAACGGCGCGACCGTCGCGATCGCGGCCGCCGCGGCCGTCGTCACGTCGTCCGTGCGCGACTCGGCGACCTCGCCGAGGAACCGGACCGTCACGTGCCAGTCCGCCATGTCGGTGACGCGGACGTCGTCGGCGTCCTCGGGGGCCACCTCGACGAGCTCGCCGCGCGCGACCTCGTCCGGGTAGAACGCGACGAACGCCCGCACGGTCGGGTGGCTAGTCGGGCAGCCGCCCGGGCAGCAGGCCCTCCCCGGGCGGCGCGGGTTCGGTCGAGCCGATCAGGTGGCCCGGTGACTGGGGCGTCGCGACCGTGAGGGGCTCCAGGCGGGCGAGCTCGGGGTTGACGGCGAGGTCCTCGAGGTGCATGGCCGCGGGGGTGCGGCCCTTCGTCGCGACGGCGATCACGATGCCGACGACGAGCACGCCGAGCGCGGCGTACGGGGCGTAGATCGTGGGCTTCGCGACCTTGTAGAACGACGCGTAGATCGCCCCGCCCGTGATCGCGATCCCGACGAGCGCGGCCAGCATCGCGAGGAGGCGCCCGGGGGCGGGGAGGAAGCTCCGGATCGAGCCGACGCACATGAGCAGGTACACGACCACGAGCGCGAACCCGCCGAACGTCGAGTCCCACGCGAAGATCGCGAAGTAGTGCGGGGTGTTGGGAAGCGCGAACAGCCGGGTCCAGTCCGACGCGATGACGACGTTCGCGGCCGCGAGGACGCCGAGCACCACGATGGCCCCGACCGGGGTGCCGCGCCGTCGCGAGACGCTCGCGAGCGGGGCGGGGAGCCGGCGGTCGCGCGCGAGCGCGAAGATCCCCCGGGTCGAGGCGACGCCGGTGCCGAGCGCGACGGCGACCATGTCGAAGAGGACGACCAGCTCCAAGAGGCGACGGATCCAGACGCTGCCGTACCCGAGCGGTCCGGGCCCGCCGAGCGCGAACAGCGGGCCGCCCGCGTTGGCGCCCATGGCCGTGAGGTTGAAGTGGAAGCCGGCCAGCTGGGCGTAGGTCGCGAGCACGTAGAACGCCGCCGCGATCAGCGCCGTGGCGATGACCGCGATCGGGATCATGCGCTTGGGCTCCTTCGCCTCCTCGCCGAGGTTCGCGGCGGTCTCGAACCCCACGAAGAGCAGGACGCCGTAGAGCACGCCGAAGAAGATCCCCGACCACCCCTGCGCCGACGAGGACGGCTTGAAGGGCGACCAGCTGTTCTGGTGGCCGAGCTTGACGATGACCATCACGAAGAACCCGGTGACCACGAGGAGCGAGACCAGCGCGAGGACGAGCTGCGCGCGCGTCGAGATGCGCACGCCCGTGTAGAGCACGCCGAGCACCAGCGCGATCAGGATCGCGGACCACGCCCAGATCGGCAGCGGCGTCTTGTTGAACTCCGAGAGGACCGTGTCGTGGACGTAGCCGCCGACGAGCACAATGAGCCCGACGCTCAGGAGCAGGATCCCCGCGTAGTACAGGATGCCGGCGGCGACGCCGGCCCGCTCGCCGAGGCCGCGCGAGACGTAGTCGTAGAGCCCGCCGGCGGCGTGGACCTGGCGGGCGTACCTCGAGACCAGCCACCCGAGGGCGACGACGCCGACCGCCGCGATGATGACCGAGAGTGGCGCGGCCCCGCCCCCGCCCTTGCCGGTCGCGCTGATGATCCCGACGACGAGGGGCACGAGGAACGCGGCCGAGAACACGGGGCCGAGGAAGCCCACGGACTGGGCGACCACGTCGGCGAGGCCGAGCCGGCGAGCGCCGAGCCGCTCGTAGTCAGAGGTCGGTGTCTTCTGGACGTGAGCCACGGCGCACCCCCCTGGTGCCGCATCCCCCGAGCGGCTCGCACGAGCGTAGGAACGTCCGCCGAGGTCCGGACGGATGGTCGTCAGTCGATGACGGCCTGGTACACGAGGCGCTGGAGCTCGCGGCGGATCGGGTACGACGTGGACGGCAGGAGCTGGGTGAAGAACACGCACGTGAGGTCCTCTTGGGGGTCCACCCAGAAGGTCGTGGACGCGGCCCCGCCCCACGAGAGGGTGCCCTCCGACGTGGGCAGGTGGAGCCTCGCCTGGTCGAGCACGCAGCTGAGGCCGAGCCCGAAGCCCATGCCCGCCATGGAGACCTCCGCGAACAGCCCCCGCGCCACCGACTGGAGGTCGGCACCGCCGGGCAGGAAGTTGCGCCCCATGAGCGCGACGGTGCTCGGCGCGACGAGCCTCGTCCCGCCGATCGCACCGCCTCCGAGCAGCAGCGTCGCGAAGCGGTGGTAGTCGCGGGCCGTCGAGACGAGCCCGCCGCCGCCCGAGAGCAGCGACGGGCGGCGGGTCGCGGCGGCACCCATCGCTCCCGACGGGCGGAAGGTGTTGCCCGGGACGTACAGGTACAGCGACGCGAGCCGCGCCTGGCGCTCCTCGGGACACCAAAAGCCGGTCTCGTCCATGCCGGCCGGCCCGAGGACGCGCTCGGTCAGGCACTCGTCGAGCGGCTGCTCGGACCAGACCTCGAGGAGGCGCCCGACGACGTCGGTGGCGACCGAGTAGTTCCACGCCGCGCCGGGGTCGAAGAGCAGCGGCATGGCCGCGAACGCGCCGACGGCCGTGGCGAGGTCCATGTCGGGGGGCGTGCCCCACTCGAACCCGCGGTGCCGGTAGATCGCGTCCACCGTGTGGCTGCGCTGGAACCCGTACGAGAGCCCGGCGGTGTGCGTGAGGAGGTGCCACACGCGGATGGGCTCTGCGGCTGGCCGCGTCACCGGGTCCTCCGGCGGCCCCTGCACGTAGACCCGGGGGTCGGCGAACTCCGGCAGCCACCTGGCGACCTCGTCGTTGAGGTCGAACCGGCCCTCTTCGTGCAAGGTCATCGCGGCGAGCGACGTCACCGGCTTGGTCATCGAGGCGATCCGCCACACCGTGTCGGGCTCGACGGGGAGGGCGAGCTCGACGTTGCGGTGCCCGCCGCTGCCGACCCAGGCGACCTCGCCGTCGCGCCCCACCACGCACAGCCACCCCGGGAGTCGCCCCTCCTTCACGTGCGTGTCGAAGTGCGTCGCGATCCGCTCGAGCCGACCCGGGTCGAGCCCGACGGCGAGGGCGTCGACGGTCGCGGCCAGCTCCGACATGGCTACCTCCCGGCGGTGAACCTAACCGTCAGCCGCGCGCTCGACCAAGAGCGCCTCCAGCTGATCGAGGCTGCGCGCCACCGTCATCGTGCGCGCGACGTCGAACCCCCGCCGTGCCAGACGGGCGTGCCGCGCCGGGTCCCCCAGCAGCTCGACGGTGGCCGCCGCCATGGCCGTGGCGTCGCCGACCGGCACGACGACCCCGTTCTCGTCGTTCGTGAGGAAGTCCTCGACGCCGCCGCTCGCCGTCGAGACGACCACCGCACCGCACGCCATCGCCTCGAGCGCCGGGAGGCCCCATCCCTCGACCCTGCTCGTGAGGAGGAACACGCTGCAGCGGTTGTAGAACGCGCGCAGCTCCGTCGCCGACACGGCGCCGAGCCGCTCCACCCAGGCGGGGAGCTCGGCGTCGGGGGCGTCGCCGAAGCAGACCAGCGTGGCCTCGGGCGCCTCGGTGTGGATGGACTCGATGGCCGAGCGCGCCGTCTCGGGATCCTTGCTCGGCTGGTAGCGACGGGCGAAGCCGACGACCCGGTCGCGGTGCTCGGGCGGGACGTCCAGGCCGAACTCGCCGTCGGCGAGGCCGGCGGGGATCGTGGCGACCGGCACCACGCCGATCTCGTGGAGCATGCGCGCGACCACGCCGGAGGTGGCGACGTGGGCGACGTCGCTGCGACCGAGCGCGCGCTCGATGGCCGCCCGACGCTCCGGCTGGGTCATCCAGAACTCGTAGTCGTAGACGACCTGGACGACGACGCCTGCGGCCCTCGGAGGCGAGGGGGTCCGCTCGGCGGTCTGCCACGCCGTGAGGACCGTCACGTCCGCCGCGGGGAGTCGGTCCGCGCGCAGCGTGGGCACGATCCGCGACCGCACGCTCGCGTCGAACTCGAACCACGAGATGGGCGGGCGGCTCGTCCGACGCTGTCGCGCGCGCGCACGCCAGCACGCGAGGTGCGCTCGGAGGCCCGCCCGTGCGCCCTCGGTGACCGGGTGGACGAGCGTGACCCTGTGGCCACGGCGTGCGAGGCCGTCCGCGTACTGGTAGTGCACCTTGTAGCCGCCGACCGGGTGATCGATGAGCTTCGGGAGCACGTACGACACCCGCAGCCCGGCCACCGGCTGCAGGGTACTTAATGGGTCAGTGGCGCTCCGCGGCGCAGCGCGCCGTCCGCTCGCTACCGCGCCTTCCTCGCGACGTACGCCACACCGGCGGGTCGCTCGACGACGACGACCGACAGCTCGTCGAACCCCGCCGCCAGCACGACCGACGACAGGTCGTCGCCGAAGTCGGTGTGCACGAGCGAGCGGTAGGGCGGCTTCGTGTCCCCGTGGTACACGGGCGGCAGGCCGTTCCGGCTCGTGGTGCGGCGCCCCGGACGCACCGGAACGGTGAACACCATCCGGCCGCCGGGGCGCAGCACCCGGTGGCACTCGCGAAGCGCGGCCGCAGGGTCCGGGACGTGCTCCAGGGTGTCGGAGTGGACGACGAGGCGGAACGAGCCGTCCGGGTGGGGGAGGTTCTGGACGTCGACGTCGGGGTAGTCGGCGGCGACGTGCCGCGGGAGGCGCCGGAGCAGCGTGCCGACCACGTACGAGTCGTTGACCTCGAGGAGCCCGAGCCACGGCCTCGTCGCGAGCAGCGTGACGAGGGTGAACGCCGGTGCCGGGCGACGCGCGGGCCAGTGCGCCGCCGCGAGCAGCGCCTTGGTGAGCGCCACGATGCGGAGGTTGGCCCTGCACCGCACGCACGCGAGGTGCTCACGGCGATGCAGGGCCTCGAGCTCGCCGGGGTCGGGCTCGAGGTTCGCGAAGATCTCCCTCCACTCGGTGGGGACCGGGGCGAGGGCGAACGCCGCCGAGCCGCACACCGTGCACCGGAACCCGACCGTCGTGGGCTCGCCCGGGTCGGCGCGCCGGGGCTCGCGGTAGACACCGGCGATCCCCCGGGCGAGCTCCAGCACGCGCGCATCGTACGGCTTGCCCGCGTTCGTCGAGGACTGGCGCACCAAGCCGCCGTCGACCTCGCTGGCTCGCCCCACGGTGACGCCGTCTTGCCACACCTCGGTCGATCGACCGGACACGACGATGACGTCGCTCCGCGCCGGACGACGGGTACCGGACCTGCGCTTGCAATGATGGGCGCATGTCGCCGCGCCGCTGCGCACGCACGCACCTCGGACCGCGGCGAGCCACCCCGTGGACGCGGCACGACGCCGCCGGGCGCGTCCGTGTCGCGTCGCCCGTGACGTCACGCGTCCCGGACCGATGACGAGCGAGCCCGCCGTCGCCACGATCGTGGTCACCTACAACAGCGCAGGGACCATCGAGCGATGCCTCCGGTCGCTGCGGGGCGCGAGCGTCCCGTCGAGCATCGTCGTCGTCGACAACGCCTCGACCGACCCGACGAGGGAGGTGCTGTCCACGGGGTTCCCCGAGGTCACGGTGATCCCGAACGGGCAGAACCTCGGCTTCGCCGCGGCGTGCAACCTCGGCATGACCGGCGCGGCGGCGAGCGAACCCACCCACTACCTGTTCGTCAACCCGGACGCCTACGTCGAGCCGACGTGCCTCGCGGAGCTGGTCGACGGCATGGACCAGCACCCGGACGCCGCCGTCGCGAGCCCGCTCATCCTCGATGCGGGCTCGGGGGCGATCTGGTACGCCGGCGCGGCGGGGGACGTCGCCAAGGGCATCTACTGGCACGTGGGCGTCGGTGAGCCCGACACGGGCCAGTACACCGAGACG
>DASZHS010000068.1:0-65497 GCA_035937595.1 Acidimicrobiales bacterium | reverse complement strand
GGGGTTCGTCACGGCCATCACGATGAGGATGTCGGCAACCGACCCGTTCGACGTGTACCACTTGCGGCCGTTGATGACCCACTCCTCGCCGTCGCGCACGGCTCGCGTCTCGAGCAGCTTGGGATCGCTGCCCGCGGTGTGCGGCTCGGTCATGGAGAACCCCGATCGCATCGTGCCGGCGAGCAGGGGCTCGAGCCACCGCTCGCGGATGTCCTCGCGGTCGGTCATCTCCATGCCGATGGCCAGCAGCTCGGCGTTGCCCGAGTCGGGCGCGTTGTTGCCGAAGACGAGCGGGCCGTAGGGCGACTGGCCGAGCACCTCGTGCATCAGCCCGAGGCGCACCTGTCCGAACCCCATGCCGCCGAGCTCGGGCGGGAGGTGCGCCGCCCAGAGCCCCCGGCGCCGCACCTCTTCCTGCAGCGGACGGATCAGCGTCACGACGTCGTCGTAGGCGAGCTCGAGGGTCTCGATCGGGAAGATCTCCTCGCGGGTGAACTCGCGCATCCACGCGAGCTGGTCCTCGAACTCGGGCTCGGTCTCGAAGTCCCAGGCCATGGCAGCTCCTTGTCTCGCCCCATGCGTAGCACCGCGCCGGCGACGGCGTCGACGCGGTGGTCGGTCCGGCGCCCCGTGCGGGGGCGCGGCGCGGCGTCGATCGGCGTCGGATCGCTCGCGCACGGTCGGTGACACCACCGACGCGGGAATCCGCGAGACTGTGCCCGTGACGTCGGGCAACGGGGTGGCGAGGCGCATCGGGGTCGTGGACACGACCTTCGCGCGCTACGACATGGGCGACGCCGCACGCAGGGAGCTCGCGACGTGCCCGGGCTTCGGCACGGCGTTCGAGGTGGTGTCGCGCACGGTGCCGGGCTTCAAGGACCTCGCCGTCGCCGCCAAGGTCCTCATCGAGCGCGAGGGCTGCGACCTCGTGCTCGCCCTCGGGATGCCGGGGAGCGCCCCGATCGACAAGGCGTGCGCCCACGAGGCGAGCCAGGGGATCATGCTCGCCCAGCTGCTCACCTCGACGCCGATCCTCGAGGTGTTCGTCCACGAGGACGAGGCCGACGACCCCGAGGTGCTCGCGGCGGTCTTCGAGGACCGCTGCCGCAAGCACGCCCGCAACGCCTACTGGCTGCTCTTCGAGCCGGACCAGCTCGCGCGTCGCGCGGGGACCGGCGCCCGCCAGGGCTTCGGCGACGCCGGTCCGCTCCTCTCGTAGCTGGGCCGCAGCGCCGTCGCGCCACACCGTCGCCGCACGTCGGTTCGCCCCGTCGCGACGCGCTCGTGCACGCCCCGACACGTGCGTCGGCCACGCCGCGCGCACGACGACGCCGTCGCTCGACCACTGGTTGCTGGCGCGCCGACGCCGACGCTGCGACGAATCCGACGAGGTGGCTCGCGTACGCTCGTGCGATCCGGCGATGGTCGGGTGGCGCCGGCGGGAGGAGGGATCGTGCGACGAGCTCGTCGTGGCTGGCGCTGGCCCGCCGCAGCGTCCGTCGGCGCCGTCAGCCTCGCGGTGCTGTGCGCCCCGGCGGGCGCGGTCCCGGGCACGACGCGCACGCGGCCGATGCCGACCGTGCCGTCCTCGGGCCCACCGACCGTGCTCACGTACGTCTCGATCGCCTGCGGGAACGTCGGCAGCTGCACGACGATCGGGTCCTACCTCGACGGGGCCTCGGTCCCGCACCCCGCCGTCGACACACAGCGCGGCGGCGGGTGGGCGAGCCCGACCACGATCGCGCTCCCGGCGGGGGCGGGGACCCAGACGACGAGCGTCGGCTTCCGCTCGATCGCGTGTCCCACCCAGGGGAGCTGCCTCGCCGTCGGGTCCTACGTGGCGTCGGGGACCGGGGCGCCGGTGCGGCCGATGCTCGCGGGCGAGGTCGCGGGCGTCTGGGGGCCGGCGACGAGCGCGGTCCCGCTGCCGGGCGGCGCCACGATGGCGGCGCTCGACGCCATCTGGTGCACCCGCGCGGGCGCCTGCGTCGTCGTGGGCGCGTCGTGGCGGGGCACCGCCTCGGCGCACCACGCCTTCGTCGACGCCCTGGTCGGCGGCGTGTGGCAGCCCTCGGTCCTCCTGCCGGACCCGACGAGCACGAAGCTGCACGGCTCGGTCGTCGTCACGCCGAAGGCCATCGCGTGCACCACGACGACGGACTGCGTCGTCGTGGGCGCCGTCGGCGGCACCGCGTCGCCCAGCGCGACGTACGGCTACACGGCGGTGGACGACCACGGGACGTGGACGCCGACGGTGATCACCCCGTACGCCTCGACGAGGGTCTCGCTCAACGCCGTCGCGTGTCCGACGGCGACGTCGTGCCTCGCCGTCGGCTCGGCGGGACCGACCCTCACGGCCAACGGGAGGATCGCGCCGTTCTCGGTCCGGTACAAGGCGGGGTCGTGGACCCACGAGATGCTGCTGCCGTGGAAGTTCTTCGCGCCGGGGACCTACGGCGGCGCGCTCGCCGGCGTGTCGTGCCCGCAGGCGCGGCGGTGCCTCGCCGTCGGCCGGCTCGACCGCGCGAACCCCAAGACGGCCCCCGGCGTGAGCGGCTCGGTCCCGGTCGTCTTCACGCAGACCGACGGGGTCTGGACCGACCCGGCGCTCGCCGCGACGCCGCGGTCGCACGGCTCGGTCTCGGCCGGGGGGGTCCTCACCGCGATCGCGTGCACCTCGCCGCGCTTCTGCGAGGCCGTCGGGACGACGACGCCGAGGGCGCCGTCGGTCGAGGGCGTCTACCCGTTCTCGACGGTCGCCCAGCCGTTCAGCCGAGGGACGCGGCCCGGCGCGGTGTCGAGGGTCGCCGTGACGGTCGGCCACCACCGCTTCGACGTCACCTGGTACGGGCCGACGGTGTTCGGCGGCTCACCCATCGCGACCTTCCTCGTGGTCGCGAGGAGTCCCCACGAGACGACGATCAGCTGCGTGACCGTGACGAACACGTGCCGGCTCTACCGCGTGGTGCCGCACCACCACTACGTCGTGGACGTCACCCCCATCAACGCGGCCCGGCGGCTGGGCCCCGTCCGACGGGTGCACGCGCTCGGCACCTGAGTCTCACGGGGCGGGGTCCCTCGGCAGCCCGAGCACTCGCTCGGCGACGATGTTGCGCTGCACCGCCGCCGTCCCGCCGCCGATGGTCAGCGCCTGGGCGTAGAGGAACCCGTGCGACCACTCCGCGCCGCCCTGCCCTCCCTGGCCGAACGGGCCGGTGCCGACGAGCACGCCGGCGGTGCCCGCCAGGTCCTTCGCGAGCCCCATCACGTGCTGGCCGTGGTCGTCGGCGAGCGCCTTGCGCACCGAGGCCTCGGGGCCGGGTGGCTCGCCGCGCAGGGCGGCGGCCACGAGTCGGTCGCGCAGCAGCGAGAGAACCTTGCCCTCGGACCACACGCGGACGAGCGCGTCGCGCTGCAGGGCGCTGAGGGCATGGCCCCTCGATCGCTCGACGAGGTGCGCCGCCGTCGGACCCCTCCCCCACAGCGCGCCCTCGCCCGACAGCGACACCCGCTCGTTGCCGAGGGTGACCTTGGCGAGGCGCCAGCCGCGGTGCACCTCGCCGACGAGGTGGTCGGCGGGGATGCGGACGTCGTCGAAGAAGACCTCGTTGAACGCGTGGTCACCGGTCATGTCGACGATCGGGCGGACCTCGATGCCGTCGAGGTCCATCGGGCAGACGAAGTAGGAGATCCCCTGGTGGGGCTCGGCGTCGGCGTCGGTGCGCGCGAGCAGGATCCCGAAGCTCGCGACGTGGGCGAGGCTCGTCCAGATCTTGGCGCCATTGACCACCCACTCGTCCCCGTCGCGCACGGCCCGCGTGCGCAGCGACGCGAGGTCGCTGCCGGCGTCCGGCTCGCTGAACAGCTGGCACCAGAGCTGTGCGCCCGAGAGGATCCCCGGCAGCCACCGCGCCTGCTGGGCGGCCGTCCCGCCCTCGAGCAGCGTCGGGCCCGCCCAGCCGATCCCGATCGGGTTGATCGGTCGGCGCACGCCGGCGCGACCGAGCTCCTCGTCGATCGCGAGCTGCGACGCGGCGTCCGCGCCGAGCCCCCACGGCACGGGCCAGTGCGGTGCGACGAGCCCCCGCTCGGCGAGCTGCACGCCGCTCGGGTGCGGGTTCGCCGCCAGCCACGCGCGCACCTCGTGACGGAGCGCCGCCGTCGCGTCGCGCCCCACCGCCGTCGTCACGTCGACCAGCCCTCGCCGTGCACCGCAGCGCCGCGGAGGTCGGTGGCGCGCATGACGCGACCGAGGCTACCCATGGCGGGGCCCGGCGCCGCACCGTGGTCCGCCGAGCGGGCACAATGAGCCAGGTCCGATCGCTCGTGACCCGGGGAGCCCACGTGACCAGCTGGAACTACGCCGACGTCCTCGAGGTGGTGTCGCGCATCCACCCCGACGCCGTCGCGGTGCGCCACGGGGAGCGCGAGCTCACCTACGGCGAGCTGCTCGCCCGCGCCGACGCCCTCGGCCAGCGCCTCGTCGAGCGGGGCGCGGGGCTCCAGGACAAGGTCGGCATCTACCTGTACAACGCCCCCGAGTACGCGATCGCCACCGTGGCCGCGCTGCACGCCCGGCTCGTGCCGGTCAACACCAACTACCGCTACGGCGACGACGAGCTCGCCTACCTGTGGGACAACGCCGACTGCGCGGCGGTCGTCTTCCACGGCGCGTTCGCGGAGCGGACCGCGCGGCTGCGCGGCCGCTGCCCTCGGGTGGCGACCTGGGTGCACGTCGACGACGGCACGGACCCGTGCCCTGCGTGGGCCGAGCCGTTCGACGCGCTCGCCGCACCCCTTGGGGCGCCGACGAGCCGCGAGCGGTCCGGGGACGACCTCGTGCTGCTCTACACCGGCGGCACGACCGGCATGCCGAAGGGCGTGATGTGGCCGCAGGACGACCTGTTCCGCCGGCTGAACGCGGGCGGCACGCGCCGCTACGACCACGGGGCCGGGCTCGGCGAGCTCGCCGCGGCGCTCGAGCGCGAGGGCACGGGGCCCACCGTCGTCGTGGCGTGCCCGCTCATGCACGGGACCGGGCTGTTCAGCACGCTCGAGACCCTGATCGAGGCGGGCACCGTCGTGCTGCTCGCGTCGCGGCGCTTCGACGCGACCGAGCTCGTCGACACCGTCGCCGAGACGGCCGCCGACGTCGTGGTCATCGTCGGCGACCCCTTCGCCCGACCCATGCTCGAGGCCCTGCGCTCGGGCGGGCGGACCGACCGCATCGCCTCGCTGCGGGGGATCATCTCGTCGGGGGCGATGTGGTCCGAGGAGGTCAAGCGCGGACTCCTCGAGGTCAACCCCGGCATGCTGCTGATCGACGGGTTCAGCTCGTCGGAGGCCCTCGGCATGGGCGCGTCGGTCATGGGCGCGGGGCTCACGCGACGCACCGCGGAGTTCACGCTCGGCGAGGACGTCCGCGTGCTGGCCGAGGACGGCACCGAGGTGGTCGCCGGCAGCGACGTGCCCGGGATGCTCGCGCTCGGCGGGCGCCTCCCCCTCGGCTACTACAAGGACCCGGCCAAGACCGACGCGACGTTCCGGACGATCGACGGCAAGCGCTACTCGGTGCCGGGCGACTGGGCCAAGGTGCGCGAGGACGGGACGATCCTGCTCCTCGGCCGGGGCTCGCAGTGCATCAACACCGCGGGCGAGAAGGTCTTCCCCGAGGAGGTGGAAGAGGCGCTCAAGACGCACCCTGCCATCGACGACGCGTGCGTGCTCGGCGTGAAGGACGACCGCTGGGGCGAGGTCGTCATGGCCGTCGTCGAGCCCCACGACGGGGTGGTCCCCGACGAGGCCGAGCTGATCGCGCACGTGAAGGACCGCCTGGCGCACTACAAGGCGCCGCACCGGGTCCGCGTCGTCGACTCGATCGGGCGGACGCCGGCGGGGAAGATGGACTACGCACGGCACCGCGACGAGATGGCCGCCTGGCTGCGCGGGGAGGGCTGACGCCCTCAGAAGGCGAGCCACCCGAGCGGGGTGTGGCCGTCCTCGGGTCGCCAGCCGCCCGCGAGGCGTCGCGCCAGTCCCGCGAGCCCGGCCGGCACGACGACCGCGTCGGTCGCGTCGAGCTCGTCGAGGGTCCACCACCGCCACCCGCGGTGGACCTCGTGCTCGAGCGGCGTCCACCCGTCGGTGCGGACGGTGACCCCGTCGGTCACGAGCACGAAGAACGTGTCCTCGCCGACGAGCCGCGTCGAGTGGAACGTCCACTCCCCCCGCGCGACCGCGACGGGCGGGCCGAGCGCGTCGGGTGGGACGTGGATCCCGGTCTCCTCGGCGAGCTCGCGCGCGGCGGTCCCGGCGATCGACTCGCCGAGCTCGACCCCGCCGCCCGGCGTCAGCCAGAAGGCCGGCCGGTCGTCGTGGTCGTCATAGGTCTCGAGCAGCAGGACCCGGCCGGCGCGGTCGAGCACGATGACCCGCGCCGAGTCTCGGCGCCGCGGCGGCTCGTCGGTTCGCATCGTGGGTCGTGGGGGCGCGCGTCGGCCCCGCCAATCTAGACACGGCCCGCCACGGACCCCTCGTCGAGGGGCGCCCCCGTGGTCACCGCTAATAGGCTCGCCGCGACCCAGAGGAGGACCCATGGCAGAGGCAGTCATCGTCGCGACGGGACGCACGCCGATCGGCAGGGCGAACAAGGGCTCGCTCGTGGACTGCCGTCCCGACGACCTCGCCGCCCTCGCCATCCGACACGTGCTCGCCCAGATCCCCGAGCTCGACCCCGCCGACGTCGAGGACGTCCTCATGGGCAACGGCCAGCCCGGCGGCGAGGCCGGCTTCAACATCGCGAGGGTGGCGGCGCTCCTCGCGGGGCTCGAGAGCGTCCCGGGCGTGACCGTCAACCGCTACTGCTCGAGCTCGCTGCAGACGATCCGCATGGCGGCCCACGCCATCCGCGCGGGCGAGGGCGACGTCTTCGTCGCCGCGGGCGTCGAGGCCGTCTCGCGCTACCGCTACGGCGCGGCGGACACCGGCTCGCACAACGAGGCCTTCGCCGCGTCGGGCGCGCGCACCGAGGCGCGCAACCCCGCGGTGACCGACCCGTGGACCCCGTTCGAGGGCGGGCTCCCCGACGTCTACATCGCGATGGGCCAGACGGCGGAGAACGTCGCCGAGCTCGAGAAGGTGACGCGCGAGGAGATGGACGAGTTCGCGCTGCTCTCCCAGACCCGGGCGGTCGAGAGCCAGCGGAACGGGTTCTTCGAGCGCGAGATCATCCCCGTGACCCTCCCCGACGGGACCGTCGTCACCACCGACGACGGCCCGCGGCCGAACACGACACTCGAGGGGCTCGCCCAGCTGAAGCCGGCGTTCCGTGAGGGCGGCCGGGTGACGGCGGGCAACGCGTGCCCGCTCAACGACGGCGCCGCCGCCGTCGTCGTCATGTCCGACACCAAGGCGCGCGAGCTCGGCATCACCCCGCTCGCGAGGATCGTCGCCTCGGGCGTCTCGGCCCTCGACCCCGAGATCATGGGCCTCGGCCCCGTCGAGGCGTGCCGCCAGGCGCTGCGCCGGGCCAGGCTCACGATCGACGACGTGGACCTGGTCGAGATCAACGAGGCGTTCGCGGCCCAGGTCATCCCGTCGGCGCGACACCTCGGCGTCGACTGGGACAAGCTCAACGTCAAGGGCGGCGCGATCGCCCTCGGCCACCCCTTCGGTCAGACCGGCGCGCGCATCATGACGACCTTGCTCAACGCGCTCGAGGACACCGACACGACGATCGGCCTCGAGTCGATGTGCGTCGGCGGCGGCCAGGGCATGGCCATGGTGGTCGAGCGGCTGCGCTGAGCCGTGGCCCGGGTCTCCGTCAGCCGACGGCGTCAGCCGGCGGCGCGCCTCGTGCCCGTCTCGGTCGCGCTCGGGGCGGCGGCGAGGAGCTGGGCGTGCTCGTCGTCGCCGACCTCGCGCGCCTCGTCGGGCAGCATGACCGGGATCGCGCCCTCGACGGCGTAGGCGACGCGACGCCGCGAGTTGTAGAGCAGGTCGCGGTCCTCGAAGTAGAGGAGCGACCCGTGGTCGACGGGGTCGGCGAGCACCTCGAGCAGGAGCGGCTGGAGCGGCATCGTCAGGTCCTCTCTGCGCTCGCCTCGATGAGCTCGAGCGCGGTCTGGGTGTGCACCGCGAGCGACGGCGCGTCGCGGGCCTCGACGTTGAGCCGCAGCAGCGGCTCGGTGTTGGACGGCCGGACGTTGAACCACCAGTCGCCGAAGTCGCAGGTGAGCCCGTCGAGGCGGTCGAGCGCGGGCCCGGTGCCCTCGAGGGCGGCGGCCATCCGCTCGACCGTGCCCGCGGGGTCGGCGACGGCCGTGTTGCGCTCGCCCGAATCGGCGTAACGGCGGAACGGCGCGACGAGCTCGGAGAGCGGGCGATCGCTCGCGCTCATGAGCTCGAGGACGAGCAGCGCGGTGATGATGCCGGAGTCCGCGCGGAAGTTGTCGCGGTAGTAGTAGTGCCCGGAGTGCTCCCCTCCGAAGACCGCGCCGGTCTCGGCCATGACCTGCTTGATGAAGCTGTGGCCCACGCGGGTGCGGACCGGCACCCCGCCGAGCTCGGCCACGGTCTCGGGGACGACCTTCGAGCAGATGAGGTTGTAGAGCACGGTCGAGCCGGGGAACCGGGCGAGCATCGACGAGGCGACGAGCGCCGTCGTGAGCGAGCCCGAGACGCCGTCGGCGTGCTCGTCGATGAGGAACACCCGGTCCGCGTCGCCGTCGAAGGCGAGCCCGACGTCCGCCCCCGTCGCGCGCACCCGCGCCTGGAGGTCGACGAGGTTCTCGGGCTGGATGGGGTCGGCGGGGTGGTTGGGGAACGTCCCGTCGAGCTCGCGGTAGAGGTACTCGACCTCGAAGGGCAACGGATCGAAGACGAGCGGCGCCACGAGGCCGCCCATCCCGTTCGCCGTGTCGGCCACGACCCGGATCGGGCGCAGCACCGCGGCGTCGACGAAGCCCCGCACGTGGTCCGCCCACGTGCCGAGGAGGTCGAGGTGCTCGAGCGGGGCCGGCGTCCCGGCCGCCGGGTCGTCGAGGTAGCCGACGGTGAGGGACTGCACCTCGCGCAGCCCGCTCTCGAGCCCGACGGGCCGCGCGCCCGCGAGGCACAGCTTGATCCCGTTGTACTGCGCGGGGTTGTGCGACGCGGTGAACATCGCGCCGGGACAGTCGAGGTGGCCCGAGGCGAAGTAGAGGAAGTCGGTGGAGCCCAGACCCAGGTCGAGGACCTCGGTCCCGCAGGCCCTCGCGCCGTCGGCGAAGGCGGCGGCGAGGGCCTCGCCGGAGGGTCGCATGTCGCGCGCGACGCCGAGCCGCGGGACCTCGGCGAACGTCGCGAACGCGGACCCCACCGCGCGGCACGTCGCCTCGTCGAGCTGGTCGGGCACCGTGCCGCGCACGTCGTAGGCCTTGAAGATCGCGTCGAGCCGGCCCACGGCGTGCAGGCTACTCACCGACAAACCGCACATTGAGCGGTGCGCGCACGCGCAGGTGGCATCATGTCGGGGTGTCCGACGAGCAGCGCCGAGGGCTGACGGTCTGGCTCACGGGGCTGCCGGGATCCGGCAAGACCACGTCGGGGAACTTCCTGCTCGACGCGCTGCTCCGTGAGGGTGTGTCGGCCACCTCGCTCGACGGCGACGTGCTCCGCGCCGGGATCAGCGCCGACCTCGGCTTCGGCCCTGAGGACCGGGACGAGAACGTCCGCCGGGCCGGCGAGATCGCCCTGATGCTCGCGAGCCAGGGTGAGGTCGTGATCGTGAGCCTGGTGTCGCCGCGTCGTGCCGCACGTGACGGGGTGCGCCAACGGCACCGCACCCGCGGGGTCGGCTTCTTGGAGGTGCACGTCGCCGCGCCGCTGGCGGTCTGCGAGGAGCGCGACCCGAAGGCGCTCTACCGACGCGCACGCGAGGGCGGTCTGGCGCACATGACCGGCGTGGACGACCCCTACGAGCCCCCGACCAAGCCCGACCTCGTGCTCGCGACGGACCTGCAGAGCGTCGAGGACACGGGGGCCCAGCTGATCGACGCCGTCCGCCAGACCCTCGGGGTGACGGCGCGGAGGCCGTGACGCCGCTCGGTCGCCAGCACGGTCTCTAGCCGAAGCGACCGTGGATGTAGTCGAGCGTCCTCGGGTCGTCGGGCTCGGTGAACAGCTTGCGTGTCGGCGCCACCTCGATCTGCTCGCCGGCCCCGTCCTGGCCCATGAGCAGGAACACGCAGAGGTCCGAGACGCGCGCCGCCTGCTGCATGTTGTGGGTGACGATGATCACCGTGACGCGGTTCTTGAGCTCGCTCATGAGCTCCTCGATGCGCTGGGTGGAGATCGGGTCCAGTGCGGAGGTCGGCTCGTCCATGAGGAGGACCTCGGGCTCGACGGCGAGCGCGCGTGCGATGCAGAGCCGCTGCTGCTCGCCGCCCGACAGGGTGGAGGCGTGCGCCTTCAGGCGGTCCTTCACCCGATCCCACAGGGCGGCGCCGATCAGGGCGGACTCGGCCGCCTCGTTGAGGACGTTCTTCTTGTGGATGCCGTTGAACCGCAGGCCCGACACCACGTTGTCGTAGATCGACATCGTCGGGAACGGGTTCGGCCGCTGGAAGACCATCCCGACGCGCGTGCGGATCAGGGTGGGGTGCATCCCCTTGCCGTAGAGGTCGGTGTCGCCGAGCAGGATCTCGCCCTGCACCTTGGCGCCCTTCGTGAGGTCGTGCAGGCGGTTGAGCGCGCGGAGCAGGGTCGTCTTGCCCGAGCCCGAGGGCCCGATGAGCGCCGTGACCTTGTTGTCGGGGACCTCAAAGGTGACGTCGCGCACCGCAAGGCGGTTGTTGAAGGAGACCGACACATCCCGGAGGTGCATGGCGATCGGTCCCGACCTCGGGTCCTCGATCGGCTCATCGGTCAGCACGCCGTCTGGCGCCGGAACCGTGATCGCGGAGTCCACCGCTACCGCCTTTCGCGTTGTGAGTAGGCCGCGGCGAGGCGGCTTCCGAGATTCAGAAATAGTACGACAGTCACGAGCACGAGCGCCGTTCCCCACGCGGACTGCTGGAGCTGCGGTGAGATGCCGTTGAGGAACGCCTGGTAGATCGAGATCGGGAGCGCCGACTGCTCTTTGAAGGGGTCCCACGACGTCGTGTAGGTGGCGCCGATCAGCCAGAGGAGCGGCGCGGTCTCCCCGACCGCGCGGGAGGTGGCGAGGAGGGCCGCGGTGAGGAGCCCCGGCGTCGCCGTCGGCACGACGATCCGCCGCGAGACCCGCCCCTTTGACAGACCGAGCGAGAGCCCGGCCTCCTTGAGCGAGCTTGGCACACTGCGAACGGCGACCTCTGACGCCTTCATGATGATGGGGATCATGAGGATCGCGAGGGCCACGCTGCCGGCGATCCCCGAGAAGCCGAGCTTGTACTTGATGACCAGGATCTCGTAGACGAAGACGCCGAGCAGGATCGACGGCAGCCCCGTCATCACCTCGGTCGTGGTCCGGATCGCGTTCACGAAGGCGTTGTCGGCCTCGGCGAGCAGCAGTCCCGCCACGATGCCGATGGGGACCGCCATCACGATGGCGAGGCCGTCGATCACGATCGAGCCGACGATCGCGTTCTTGATGCCGCCGACGTTGTTCGGCTGCAGCACCGTCGGCGTCGACGGGTCCTGCGTCAGGTAGTTGACGCTGATCCACTGCACGCCGTTCGAGATCAGGAGGTAGATGATCCAGACGAGGATGGCGACGCAGAACGCGAGCGTCACGCCGCACACGCCGAGCATCACCTTTGAGACGAGCGTCCGCCGGGCGAACGATCGGCGCGCGGTGGACTGGACGAGGGCGCGGCGCTCGAGGATCGGGTCGGCCGGCAGCGTGGAGACGCTCACAGCATCGCCCCGCGATTCGCACGGTGCAGCAGCCGGCGCCCGAGGAGGTTCACCGACGCGGTGATCGCGATGAGGATGACCGAGAGGGCGAAGAGGTTCGAGATGGTGAGCGCGGTGGCACCGTCGAACGACTGGGCGATCTGCGCGGCGATCGTGGTGCCGCCCTGGGCGAGGGACCGGCTCAGGTGGACGTTGCCGCCGATCACCATCGCGACGGCGATCGTCTCGCCGAGGGCACGCGCCGCGGCCAGCGTCACCGCCCCGGTGATCCCCACCCTGGCCCCGGGCACGACCACCTTGCGGAGGGTCTGCCACTTGGTCGCGCCGACCGAGAGCGCGCCCTCGACCTGATCATGGGGCACGGTCGCGATCGCGTCCCGTGAGAGGGCGACGATCGTGGGCAGCACCATGATCGTGAGGACCGTGCCGGCGAGCAGGACCGAGTAGCCAGAGACGGTCCCCGAGAACAAGAAGAAGTTGCCCGTCACGTGCTGGAGCCACGGCAGCACGTCGCCCTGGAACTTCGGCGCCATCACGAGCACACCGACCATCCCGTAGACGACGCTCGGCACGGCGGCGAGCAGCTCCACGAACGATGAGAGGGGGGTGCGGAGCCGGGACGGCACGAGGTGGACGATCGAGACCGCGGCGGTGATGCCGATCGGGACCGCGAGGACGAGCGCGATGGCGGCCGTCTCGAGCGTGCCGACGATGAGCGGGAGCCCGCCGTACGAGCTGTTCTGCGGATCCCACTTGGTGCCGGTGATCAGCCCGAGCCCCGAGAAGCGCCACGCCGGGACCGAGTTCCAGATCAGCGTGACGAGGAAGGCCACGCAGATGACGACGAAGATCGCCGTCGTCCCGTAGAGCGTGGCCCAGTACGCACGATCGGACCGGGCGACGGGGGCTCGTCTCGCCCCCGACGCCCGGTCCTTCGGTGCTGCGGCAGCCGTCGGTTCGACGGTGTCGATCGCCTCTGGCATGCCGCGTTGTCTACTACTTCCTCACGGTTCCTAGATCAGCTTCTGGTTGGCGGAACCGACGACCGTCACGAGCGTTCGCGTGGCGAGCGCCTGGATGTTCTTCGGCAGCGGGACGTACCCGTCGAGCGCCGCGATGTCCTGGCCTGCCTTGCCCGTGCTGGAGGTGCCGGAGTGCGCCAGCCAGTCGAGGTACTTGACGAGCAGCGTGCCCGTGGCAGCCGCGACGGTGTTGTTCGCGGTGTTGGTGTGGGAAGCGTTCTGCAGCCTCCACACGACCGCCCAGGTGTAGCCGCAGATCGGGTACGCCGTCTTGCCCTTCCCGAAGACGATGGCGAAGGTGGTCGAGTTCACGTGCGGGAACAGCGCAGCGTCCGCGGCGATCCCACCGACGGTCGGGGACTGGTAGATCCCCTTGCCATTCTGGATAGCCGCGACCGAGCCGGCCAGCTTCTTGTTGAGCAGGATGTAGCTGTACTCGACGTAGCCGATCGAGTCCTTCGTGTTGGCGATCGCCGAGGCAACACCACCGTTGTGGGCCGCCGCGACGCCGTAGGAGGGCGTGTGGGCGTAGGTGTTGATCTCGTTCTTCGTCGGAGCATAGGGCCACACGCCGGAGCTCGTGGTGCTCTTCGTCGCCACCTGCAGGAAGTTCGTGAAGATGTACGACGTCCCCGAGGAGTCAGAGCGGAACACCGGGATGATGTTCGCGGCCGGGAGCTTGAACTTGGGGTTGAGCTTCTTGATCTGCGGGGCGTTCCACTTCGTGATCACGCCGTTGTAGATGTCGGCCAGGATCGTGGCGTTGAGGTGCAGCCCGGTCTTCACGCCGGGGACGTTGTAGCTGATGCCCACGCCGCCGAGGCCGATCGGGACCTGCACGAACTCGGTGATCGCCGGGCAGCCCGAGCTGCAGTTCTTGGCGATGTCCGCCGTGCCCATCGGGACGTCCGTGCCGCCCCAGTTGATCCCCGTGCTGCCGGCCTTGATGATGTCGGCCTCACCGGTGCCCGAGCCGACCGCCTGGTACGCGTTGATCGTCGCGTTGCCGTTGCGTGCCGAGTAGGCGGGAATTGCGGTGTTCTGGAGCGGGGCCGCGAACGACGAGCCCGCACCGCTGATGGTCGCCGCTGGGGACGTGGTGTCCGTCGGCAGATAGGGGTCGCCCGAGTGGGCGGCCACCGCAGCGAACGCCGGCCCTGCGGCCAGCGCAAAGGTCGCGCCAACGACGGCGGTTGCCGTGGCTGCACGACGGAACGTGAGTCTCATGTGTCTGTCTACCTCCGTGAGGGTGGGTGTGGGAACTCTGTGGTCTCCGGGCACGGACGCGCAGGAACAGACCCCGGGGATCTCTCCGTTGACTCCGCCACCGGGCACGAAGGTACGAAAGGCCGATGAACTCGCCCCGACCCCACCGTGTCCCTCAGATGAACTTCAAGTGATCTCGATTGGGCCGGAAGGTTATTCAGCGGTTACGTTCGCGCGACCTGCCGCTCGTCGTCGCCCGATCACGAGGCAGCCGATCGCCACGGCGACCGCACCGAGCGTCACGTCGACGCCGAGCTCGTTCGCGAGCGAGGTGCCGTAGCGGAGCGTCACGAGGTGCGAGGTCGGGACCACGACCATGAGGTTGGGGCTCACCCGCCAAGGCCCCGTCGCGCCACTCGCCTTCCAGCGCGGGTAGTAGCTCACGCGGACGACGACGGGCACGCCCACACGGCTCACTCGGAAGCTGAGCTGCGACACCCCGACGTGGACGTCGCGCACGGTCACCGGCCGCATCGCGACGTGGACCGTCGCGCAGTGGGACGTGACGCCGGTTGCGTTGGGAAGCGACGTGGTCGAGGCGGGGCCGGCCGTCGCCGGTGGCGCGCTCGACGGGGGGGTCGTCGAGGTCGACGACCGCCCCGTCGTCGGGGGCGACACGGTGGTCGTGGTGGACCGGGTGGTCCGGCGTGTCGGGCACGATGCGGCGACGCGCGGCCACGTCGGCGGGCCGCTCTGGGCGAGGTAGACGTCCCAGGCTCTCGGCGTGTCCCACCACGCGACGTTCGCGTGCAGCCAGGCCAGGCGTGAGCCGATCCCCTCGACCACGTTCGGAAGGTTGGCGAGCCCGGTGACGACCGGCGCGTCGCGGACCACGAAGAGGTGCCACGTGCGCGTCGTGCGCTTGAACGTCCACGGACCGGTCGTCGCGATCGGGGTCACGAGGTGGCTCTTGAGCGCGGCGCGCACGATCGAGGGCGTGTAGGCGAGGAAGTAGCGGACCCCCAGCAGCTGGAGGTGGCGCAGCCCGAGCGCGACGTCGGGTGAGCCGAACGGGCCGTAGGGCAGGCCCACCATCGGGTCCGAGGGCGACACGGACAGCTCGGCCTGGTTGAGGAAGTGGTAGGGCGTCGTCGCCGAGGACTCGAACAGCCCGCCCTCCATCGAGCCGATGCAGTTGTCCGTCCAGTACGGCAGCAGCATCAGCGACTCGGTGGTCCCGAAGTCCGTCTCGGACGGGTCGTACTCCCACATCGACTGGCCGCAGCCGTGCGCCCTGCCGGCGCGCGCCATCATCTGGACGATGGCGTGGTACTCGCGCCAGTCCTTGTCGTACGACGCCCAGCCCGCGACCCCCTGGTAGCCCGTGTAGTTGTAGGCGGCCCACACGGGGACCTCGTTCGCGCCCGGGGTGATGCCGATCGCGCTCAGCACCGACCGCGGCACGAGCGACGTCATCGGCGGCAGCACCACGACCATCGCGAGGAGCCCGGCGGCGACCGCGCCGCTGATCGCGGCCGGCCACCCGGTGGGGAGCGGCCGGCGCACCCGGCGCGGCCGCCGGCCCGCGTGGACGTCGGCGATCCAGCGCTCCGTGGCCCGCTGGCGGTAGCGCCGCAGCGCGGCAGCGGCGGCCACCCCGAACAGCCACCCGCAGGTGAGCCAGCCCCCGAAGAACCAGAACGGGAGCAGCCGCTCGTCCCACAGGGAGCCCTGGGGGTCGAGGACGTAGGCCGCCCCGGAGAGCGCCGTCAGCGTCGTGAGCCACACGGCGAACCGCGACCGCTGCGCCCAGGCGACGGCGAGCCCGACGAGGGCGACGGCGAGCATCGCGCGGTCGCCCGTCGGGAACAGCTGGTGGGCGAAGGTCGGCTGGCCGCCGACCCCGTCGTTCACGTAGCCCATGGACGTCGCGTAGGACTGGCTCGTCACCCACGGCAGCAGCCACCACGCCGACAGCGCCGCGCTCAGGAGCCCCGCGGCGAGCGCGAAGCGAACGACGACGGACCTCGGCGCCGCCGCGTCGGCCGGCACCGGGTCACCGAACCCGACGCGTGCCGGCAGGAGGTCGATCCCGACGAGGACCACGATCCCGACCAGCGCCCAGAGCCAGGGCAGCACGTGCGCCGCGAGGGTGACCGAGAGCGCGACGGCGCTCACGACGACCCCGCGGCCGGTGCGCAGCCCCCGCGCGAAGAGGCCGATGGCCACGAGCGAGATCGCGAGCGCGAGGCTGAAGGCGTACTCCCCGGCGAGGGTCGAGAACAGGTTGCCGCCCGAGATCGTGAAGGACGTCTCGAAGAGGAACGGCAGCGTGGCCGCGGCGAGGCACGCCGGGACCGGCGCGCGGAGCTTGAAGCAGCGGCCGAGGACGTAGGCGCAGCCCGGGAGCAGCAGCGAGCCGAGGATCGTCGTCAGCTTGAAGGCGATCGTGTAGGGCAGGACGTAGGACCCGAGCGCGGCGAGGAGGTCGGAGAGGACGAAGTAGTAGGTGTAGAGCGGGAAGCCGTCGAACCACCCCGGGTACCACCCCGTGAGCTGGCCGTGGGACAGCAGCTGGGTCCGCAGGAACCACGGCAGGGCGACGTGCGCACCGGTGTCGCCGCCGGCGGTGAGCGTGCTCGCGACGAGGAGCGAGGGGTGCAGCGCCCACAGGGTCACGAGCAGCACGCACGCGATGGCGAGCACGGCCCCGACCGCGTCGCGGCTCGAGGTCGTGAGCGCGACGCCGCGCCCCCTCACCGCTGCCCCGCGAAGACCACGACGGCCAGCAGGTTGAACCCGGCGTGGGTGAGGATCGACGGCCCGAGCCGCCCCGAGCGGATGGCGAGGACGCACAGGATCACCCCGAGCGCCACGAGCCCGGGCAGCTGGATCCACGCGTCCGAGCCCAGGTGCGCCACGCCGAACAGCGCCGAGTCGACGAGCACCGAGCCGGCGACGCCGACGATCGCCAGGCGCGTCCGCCAGACGCCCAGCAGGCCGCGGAGGAGCACCCCTCGGAAGTACAGCTCCTCGAAAAGCGGGGCGAGCACGACGGTCATGAACGCGGGGATCAGCAGGAGCCACCCGGTGCCGCCGCCCAGGAGCTGGTCGGTCCCGCGGCTGGACGACGGCACGCGGACCCCTTGGTAGGCGAGCGAGACGATCGCCTGCAGCGCCATGCCCAAGAAGAGGAACCACACGTCGTGGTTCGAGAAGGCGAGGCCGACACGACGGCCCGACCGGGTGACCACGACGACGGCGGCGAGGAACCCGGCCCACAGCCCGAGGAGCTCGGCGCAGACGATCCACACGGGCGGGCTGGTCCTGGCCGCGAGCGCGCGCGCCCCGCCGGGCGTGCCGGCGACCCACGCGACGAGAGTCTCGAGCACGGCCGACAGCGCCGCGCCCAGCACGAGGCCGAAGGCAGCGGCGAGGAGCCAGCGCCACGCGTCCCTGCTCGTCGCTGGACCGAGGCGATCGCGCGCGTCCGCCGGCTGGAGCGTCGGCGGCGCAGCCATCGGACTCGACGCTACCTGCGCATGGTTCGCGTCCAGTGGCGTGTGGCTGCCCCGTAGCATGGGCCGATGCCCTCTCCCGATGACGCACCCCGCCCGGTGCCCGACGGCGGCGCGCCACGGACGCCGACGACGGACCCGCGGCGCAGGTGGCTGTACGTCGGCGCGGTGGTCGTCGTCCTCGCGTTCATCCTGCTGGCGCGCGGCGTCGGCAACCCGAAGGCCATGACCCTCACGTACTCGTCCTTCAAGAGCGACGCGAAGGCCGGCGAGATCGTCAACGCGACCGTGAACAACTCCGACGGCACGATCACCGGCAAGCTCAAGGGCGGCGTGGCCTACCAGACCACGGGGCCCGTCCCGAGCAACCAGGACGACATGGCCACCCTCCAGCGCGAGGGGGTCTCGGTCCAGTACGCCAACCCGTCCAGCTCGCTGCTCGGGACGCTGCTCCCCTACATCTTCCTCGCGGGGCTGCTGATCCTGATGGTGATCCTGATCGGGCGCCAGACCCGGTCCCAGATGACCGGGATCATGTCGATCGGGCGCTCCAAGGCCAAGCTGTTCAGCGAGGACCGCCCGACGACGACGTTCGAGGACGTCGCGGGCTACCACGGGGTCAAACAGGAGATCTCCGAGGTCGTGGACTTCCTGAAGAACCCGACCCGCTTCAAGGAGATCGGGGCGAAGATCCCGAAGGGGGTGCTCCTGATCGGTCCGCCGGGCACGGGCAAGACGATGCTCGCACGCGCGGTCGCCGGCGAGGCCGGCGTGCCGTTCCTCTCGGTCAGCGGGTCGGACTTCATGGAGATGTTCGTCGGCGTGGGCGCGAGCCGCGTGCGCGACCTGTTCCAGACCGCGCGCAAGGAGGCGCCCGCGATCATCTTCGTCGACGAGATCGACTCCATCGGCCGCAAGCGCGGCGCGGGGCTGGGCGGCGGCCACGACGAGCGGGAGCAGACGCTCAACCAGATGCTGTCCGAGATGGACGGGTTCGACACCGCCGAGGGCGTCGTCATGATCGGCGCGACCAACCGCCCTGACGTGCTCGACACGGCGCTGCTCCGCCCGGGCCGGTTCGACCGACAGATCGTCGTCCCGCTCCCCGACCTCGACGAGCGGCTGCCGATCCTGCGGATCCACTCGAAGAACAAGCGGATGAGCCCCGACGTCGACCTCGACATGGTCGCGCGCGGGACGCCCGGCATGAGCGGCGCGGACCTCGCCAACCTGGTCAACGAGGCGGCCCTGCACGCGGTGCGGCGGGGCGCCAAGGAGATCTCGATGGAGGACTTCGAGAACGCGCGCGACCGGGTGCTCATGGGCCAGCAGCGCGACTCGGTCGTCCTCGGCGCCGCCGAGCGCGAGCGCGTCGCCTTCCACGAGGGCGGCCACGCCCTCCTCGCCTACGTGCTGCACGAGGCGGACCCCCTGCACAAGATCACGATCATCCCGAGGGGGCTCGCGCTCGGCGTGACGATGCAGCTCCCCGCAGAGGACCGCCACATCTACTCGCGCGAGAAGCTCGAGGACGACCTGTGCGTGCGCATGGGCGGCCGCGTGGCCGAGCTGCTCGTCTACGGCGACCTGTCGACCGGTGCGGCCGACGACCTCGTCCGCAACACCGAGCTCGCGCGGCGCATGGTCCGCGAGTGGGGCATGTCGAAGGAGATCGGCCCGATGGCGTGGGGCTCGCAGGGCCAGGTCTTCTTGGGCGAGGACCTGATCCACACGAGGGACTACTCCGACGACACGTCCAAGGTCATCGACGACGAGGTCGAGCGCATCCTGCGCGAGCAGGAGGCGCGCGCGATCGACCTGCTCACCCAGCACCGCCGCGGGCTCGACGCGGTCGCCCACGCCCTCTTGGAGAGCGAGACGCTCGACGGCGAGACCGTCGGGCGGCTCGTCGACGAGGCGTTCGGCCGCCCCGTCTACGCCGACGGCCGCACGGTCGGCTCCTCGCTGCGGCCGGCCGCGCGCCCGGCGGACGACGACGCCCCCACCAACGGCGAGGTGCCCCAGAACGGCGTGGCCGCGCCGACGGGCGCACCGAGCTGGGCGCCGCCCACCATCCCCGCGGGCTGAGCCTCAGGCGATCGGGGCGGCGGGCAGCAGGTCCGAGCCGAGGAGGGCGCCTCTGAGCTCGCCCGTCGCGAAGATCGGCCCCGTCGCCACCAGCTCGAGGACCCCGCCGGTCAGCCGGGGGAGCCGTCGCCCGTTCACGACCGTCACGGCGTGCGGCGCCACGCCCACCGACCGCCCGACGCGCACGCCGTTCGGGCCGACGGCCTCGAGGGTGACTGTCACGGCGACGTCGCCGTTGTTCGCCATGACGACGCGCTCGAAGCGCGACGGGGTGGGGTCGACGAGCACGAGCCGCGTCGCGCCCACGCCGCTCGGGTCGTCGAGCGCGGCGGACTGGCCGCCGCTCGTCGGGCTCACCACGTCCTGGACGACGACGAGCCCGGGGGGCGACGCGGTGAGCGAGGTCGCGACGACGACCCCGGTCGGCGCGCGGCTCGACGGGGCCACCTGCAGCGCGGTGGTCCCGCCGGGGCTGACCGAGACGGCGTCGGGGGCCGCGCAGTGGGTGCCGCACCCGGGCGACCACGTGGTGCGCACGGTCGCCGACACGGTGGTCGCGCCGAGGTTCGCGAGCACCAGCCGGGAGGTCGCGCCCGCGAAATTCGGCGTGAGCGGGAAGGTGGCGGCGAGCGCCGGGGCGGGCGCGCCCGGCAGGAGCGAGAGCGACGCCACGCCGCTCGTCGACCGCCCGACCGCGAAGGCGACGACGCTGCCGAACGTCGTGACGACGTCGGTCGTGATGGGCGCCTGCTTCGGGGCCACGTCCTTCACGGTGAGCACGTCGAGCTGGTGCGGGGCGAGGTCGAGCCCCCGGTACGCCGTCGGCTCGACGAAGCCCGCCGGCGTGAGGAACGAGACCGTGACCTGCGCGGTGGTCGCATAGGGGTTGAGCACCGAGATCGACAGGCTGTGGCCCTCCTCGGTCGAGCCGCCCGTGAGGACCCAGGTCGGGCTCGCCACGGTGACGCAGGGCGCGACCGCCGTGCCGCCGGCGCCCGAGATGGACTCGGTCGCCGCCACGCCGCCGCCGTCCGCGACGATCGTCATCGCCTCGACCGACCCGGCGAGCAGGTTGGAGGGGTCGAGGTGCAGGACGTGGCCGGGGCGCACCGCGATGAGGCGCCGCGACGCGCGACCGCGCTCGTTCGACGTCGTCACCTCGAGGGTGCGCGGCACCCCCGCGAGGTCCGCGATCGCGACCTCGCTCGCGACGATGCCCGGGCGGTGCTCGAGCCCCCCGCAGAACGACGCCGAGGACTCGGTGCCCACGCGCACCGTCTGGGCCGACGACGGGGCCGCGACGGGCGCGGCCGGCGACGTCGACGCGGACACCACCGCGAGGACCACGAGCGCGCCCGCGAGGAGGACCAGCACCACCGCGCGCGCCGTCGCACGGCGGACGCGGGTGGCCCGCGGCGCCGCGGTCACTCGGCCACCTCGGCGGCGACCGGCGCGATCGCGGCGACCGGCGCCGCGCCCGGGTCGACGGGGTCCGCGTCGGGCGTCGGGGCACGGCGCGGGCGCAGGGCCCGTCGCGCGCGCGCGAGGCGCTCGGGGCCGACGACGAGCGCGGCGGCCGCGAGCCACAGGACCAGGACCAGGGTCGCGAGCGCGCCGTTGAGCGGCCACGCGTCGAGCGTGAGCTGGGCGGTCCCCGCGGCGGGGACCCGCCACGACGACGCCCACCCGAAGGCGTCGCTGCGCGGCAGCGTCGTCGCGCCCAGCACCGCCGTGAAGTCGCCCGCCGGCGCGAGCCCCGCGAGCAGCGTGCCCTTGGCGACCGCCCCGGTCCACGACGTCGAGCCGAGGGCGGGCGTCCAGTCCTTCGTGGCGGCGGCGCTGCCCGGCGCCGCGGCCGGGTCGAGCGGCTGGGGGCGCTCCGCCACGATGCCGCGCCACGCCGTGTTGGCGAACACCGCGGCGCCGCCGGCGAGGGGGACCGCGGCGAGGTCGAGCTGGCGGCGCAGCGCCGGGAGCAGGTCCGCCGGCGGCGGCGTGTCGATCGGGTGCTGGTTGCCCTGCAGGGACGGCGCGGTCGCGGTCACGACGACCACGTAGGCGATCCCGGCCGTCGCGAGCAGCCGCCCGAGGTGCACCGTCTGGCCGCGCAGCGCCGTCACGACGTCGTCGGACAGCACGCCCGCCGCGCCGCTCGAGGGCGGCGCGAAGGCCGTCTGGCCGCCCGGCAGCCCGTTGGCCGCCGTCGCGTAGGCGAGACCGGGCTCGATGGACCAGCTCGCGAGCGGGACCGAGCGGGGGTCGCCGAGCCACAGGGTCCGCGAGCCCCCCGTCGTCGGCGGGTGCAGGCTGCCGAGCTGGACGTCGTAGCCCTGCTGGGGCAGGTCGAACCGGCCGGTCGAGACCGAGGCGACGAACGGGATCGTGCCGACGGCGATCACGAGCATCGTCACCGCGGCGACGAGCTGGCGCCAGCCGAACTGGGCCGCCGCCACGTCCTGCTCGAACGCGGCGACGCCCACGCCGACGAGCCCCGCGACGGCGACCGCGTAGGGCACGAGGAGCGTGGCGACGTCGGGCGCGAACGGGCCGGTGAGGTGGCGGGCCACGAGCAGGGCCACGGCGAGCGAGGCGATCCCCATGCCGGCGAGTCGGGCGGCCGTGGCGAAGCGCTCGCCGCGCCCGACGACGAGCGCGAGGAGGGCCGCGCCCGGGAGCAGCCACGACAGCGGGCTCGCGCCGAACGGCCCGACCACGCCCCGCACGAGGCCGCCGAGACCGGGCAGCGACCACGGTCCGGAGGGCGCGCCGAAGACGCTGAGCCCCGCGCTCCCCGCACCCAGGGTGTCCAGGGTGAGCGGGAGCAGGAGGGCCGCGGCGACGATGGACGCGCCGAGGGCGAGGCCGAGCACGTGGGCGGCACGACGGTCCCCCACCAGCCACCCGCCGGCCGAGAGCCCGAGGGCGGCGGCGACGAACGCCACGCCGGCGGCGGGATCGACCGCGACGAGGACGGCCTCGAGCGCGCCGAGGCCCACGAGCTGGCGGAGCCGCCGCGACCGCGACGACACCTCGAGGTGGCCGGGCCGCGCGGCCGGGTCCCCTTGGAAGAACGGCGGGACGCGGGCCACGACCAGGAGCCGCCGCGTGAGGAACGGCAGCACGGCGAAAACCGCGAGCGCGTCCACGCGGCCGCCGGCGACCAGGTTCGGGCCGAGCGCGACGGCGACGAAGGCGACGGCACCGACGATCCGCGCGCGGTTGGAGCCCACCTCCCGAAGCAGGCGCCACATCCCGAGCGCGCCGAGCGGGATCGCGAAGACGAGCACGGCGCGCGGGAGCACGCCCATCCGACCGAAGGCGAGCGTCCCGGCGAGCCCGAGCACCCCGAAGCCGGGCATCCCGGGGGCGCCGGTGCCGACGCCGGTCGAGGACCACGTGGCGAAGAAGTGGTCCCACGTAGAGCGCCACGAGTCGAGGGGCGCCAGCCGCCCGACGAGCGGGAGGTGCGACGCGATCAGGTTGCGCACCCCGATCGCGAAGACGAGCGCCGCGACGCCGACGACGACGACCTGCGTGGGGAACGTGGCGAGGAACCCGACGTGGAGACGGCTCTCGCGGCGGCCGAGGTCGTCGAGCTCGTCGAAGCTCGCGTCGTCGCTGAACGCGGCGCCGAACCCGACGGTGTGGTCGAGGTGCTCGTCGTCGTCCTGCGCGGCGGCGACCGCCGCGGGGACGAGCGCCCCGCGTGCGGCGTCCACGCCCTCGTGGACGAGCCGCGAGCCGAAGGTCTGGAGCCGGGACGCCCCCGCCACCTGGAGGCGGCGGACGTCGCGGTCGTCGAGCCCCCGAGCGCGCGCGAGCGCGCGGTGGCGCCGGCGCAGCGTCCCCAGCCGCGAGACGCACCACCGCCACGACCCGACGACCGCGCCGATCCGGTCCCGGTCGCGCCCGAAGGCCGCGACGAGGACCTCGGCGAGCTCCAAGAGCACGAGGACCGCCGTCGTGGCGATGAGGTAGAGCCACCCGTAGCAGGTGAGCATGGTCGCGAGCCGGTGCCGCCGCGTCAGCGCCTGGAGCGTCCGCCCGCCGTGACCCTTGACCGACGCGGCCAGCTGGCGGGTGCCGTTGGCCAGCAGCTCGTGGTGGACGACGACCGCCGCGTGCGCGACGACCACGCGCGAGCCGAGGACCTGGGCGCGCCAGCAGAGGTCGAGGTCCTCCCCCATCGCCACGATCGATGGGTCGAACCCGCCGAGCGTCTCGAAGAGGTCGGCGCGCACGAGCGTGACCCCGCCGGGGGCCACGAAGACGTCGCGCGCGGAGTCCTGCTGGCCCTGGTCGACCTCGCCCGGCTCGACCCGCTCGGTGGTGGCCCCGAAGCGGTCCGCGTTGAGCCCGACGTGCAAGAGCACGTGGTGGTCCTCGGGACGGACGAACTTCGGGGTGACGATGCCGGCGTTGGAGCGGTAGGCCTCCTCGACCATCTGGTGGATCGCGTCGGGGGCGAGCTCCACGTCGTCGTGGCAGAAGCAGAGGAAGGCTGCCCCCTCGACCATCCCGAGGACCTCGTTGCAGGTCGCGGCGAACCCCGTGTTGTCCTCGAGGACCCGGACGAAGCCGGACGGGACGGCCCCGGCGACCAGGGCCTCGACCCCCGTCGGGTCCCCGTTGGCGAGCACCAGGACGCTGACCTGCCCGTAGTCCTGGGCGGCCAGGGAGAGGAGCGTCGTGCCCAGCAGGGGCGCGGGACCCGTCGTCACGACGACGGCGACGACCGCCGGGGCGCGGGTCTCCATCGCGCTCCGAGGCTACCGCCGGTTACCGGGCGCCCCAGGTGCTTGCAACTGTTATGCAGACCCGATACACTTGCATCAGTGCCGCGGACGCGGCGACGAAGGAGGAAGCAATGGCCGACACCAAGACCACCGCGACGCAGGTGGGCCGCGACACCGCCGACAAGGTGCGCGAGTCGATGGCGACGAACGAGCTCGCCCAGAAGGCGAAGGACGCCGCCTACACCCTCGTCGGCCTCGGGGTCATGGGCGCGCAGCGCGCGACGATGGCGACCAAGCAGGCGAGCCAGCAGCTCCGGGGCGACGACGCGTCGAGCACGCTCGACGTCGAGCGGCTGCGCGCGAAGACGAAGGATGCGACGGCCGCGGCCCGCAAGCAGTTCGGCAAGTTCGACGAGGTCGTCGGCGGCGCGATCGCGAGGATCGAGGAGGCGTTCGCGCCGATCGAAGAGCGCCTCCCCCAGCCGGCGAAGGAGACCGTCCAGAAGGTCAAGGTCGCGGGCAGAGAGCTGCACGCCAAGGTGGTCGTGAAGGTCGCCGGCGAGCTCGAGACGCCGCCGCCCGCCAAGGCCCCGGCGAAGCGCGCGACGGACGCCGACGCCGCCTGACCGCGTCTCCCACACCGCTAACGACGACCCCGTCCTCGGACGGGGTCGTCGTGCGTCTGCCCGCAGGTCAGGCGAGCTGGGCGGCTTCCGCGACCACGTCGCGCAGTGTCGTGGCGAGGTCGATCTCCGGACGCCACCCGGTCCCCTCCCGCAGGCGCGTCGAGTCCCCACGGAGCACGGGGATGTCGAGGGGACGCGCGAGGGACGGGTCCTCCACGAACTCGGCCTCCGGGTAGACCAGCGCGCGCAGCGCGTCAGCGACCTCGGCGACGGACACGTCGGTGCCGGAGCAGACGTTGTAGACGATCCCCGAGGTGCCGTGTCGGGCGAGCAGCCGGTACGCGCGGACGACGTCGCGGACGTCGGTGAAGTCCCGGCGCGCTCGCAGGTTGCCGATCGTGACGTGCGGCGTCGAGTTGCGGCGCGCCTCGACGAGACGGCCGGCGATCGCCGGCACGAAGAACGACGAGGACTGGCCGGGGCCGATGTGGTTGAAGGGCCGCGCGAGAACGACGCGCTGGCCGAACCCCGTCGCGGCCTGGATCGCCACGATCTCGGCCGCCGCCTTGGACGCGGCGTACGGCGACCCGGGGCGCAGCTCGGCGCGCTCGGTCAGGGGCAGCTCTTCGGGCACGACCACGCCGTAGACCTCGGCGGAGCTCACGACGAGGACGGTGGCCTGGGGCGCGGCGCGGCGCGCGGCCGAGAGCACGCTGTTCGTGCCGAGCACGTTCACGCGGAGCACGTCGGCCGGGTCGTCCCACGAGGCGCCGACGTGCGAGAGGGCGGCGAGGTGGTAGATGGCCTCCGGCTGGGCGGCCGCGAACGTCTCGACGAGCCCCTCGGTCTCGTTGATGTCGAGGTCGCGGTCGACCGCGACCGCCTCGTCCCCCTCGCTCGCGAGGTGCGCGGACAGGTGCCGGCCCACGAACCCGGCCGCGCCGGTGATGACCGCCCGCACGGGGCGACCCTAGCAACCGGGATTCTGTTCTAACGGCCGTCGTCGCGGAGCGCACGTCGCACGACGGCCACCAGGTCGTCGGCTCTTGCACCCCAGGTGAAGTCCGCCGCACGCGCAGCACCCGCGGCGAGGGCGATCGCGCGTGCGTGCTCGTTCGCGCACAGCCCCATCGCGGCGTCCACGAACTCCTGGGTCGCGGCGGCGTCGACGAGCGTGGCCGCACCCTCGAGCAGCTCGGTCGTCGTCGGCGATCGGGCCGCCACGACGGCGATGCCTGCCGTCAGCGCCTCGAGGGCGCCGATCGGGAACGTGCTCGACGGCGAGGCGAGCACGCAGCACGCGGCGTGCGGCACCGCCGCCGGCGAGGAGGCGCGCTGAGCGCTCGCCCCGGCCGCCCGCAGCGCGTCGAGCACCGCTCGGTCCCTCGCCGCGTGCACGCCGTCGAGCACGACGACCACGCCTGCCGACGGCGGCCCCGTCGTGTCCGCACGGCCTGCCGCACGGACGCCCGGCACCGCGACGGCGATCGACGCCGGCTCGATCCGCAGGGTGCCGGCGAGGAGGTCGGCCGCCGCGTGGGTCGGCGCGTGCACGACGGTGCCCTCGGCCGCGGCGCGCCCGAGGCGCTCGAGGCGACGCCGTCCCCGAGGGTCTGCGTCGCCCGGCTCGTGGTGCAGCACGGTCACGACCCCCGGCGGCACCGCTCGAAGCGCGAGCGGACCGCCGGCGAGGAAGACCACGTCGGACGGCGGGGACGCCCACCTCGTGGTGACGGGCACCCCGAGCGACGCGGCCCGCTCGCCGAGCCGGGCGGGCACAGCGCGCCGGACCCGCGCACCGCCGAGGTCCGAGCGGCGCAGCGCGCGGACGGACCACTCGATCGGCTCCAGGTCCGTCGCGTCGCGCAGCGCGGCGAGGGCGAAGGCGACGAACTCGGCGGCCGCGTGCGACCCGCCGCGCAGGGCCGACACCTCGATCGCCGCACGCCGCACCGATGGGGCCGGCAGGCCGTCTGCCGGCGCCAGCGCGTCGCGGGGCGTGCTCACGACCTGGGCGCGACGCGGAGCGGTGCGGGGCGGCGGGGGCGCGCGGCACGCACGGGGTCGAGGGTCCCGAGCGGGCACATTGCGGGCGAGGCTATCGACGCTCCTACGATCGGCGCGTGCTCACCGTGCTGTGCGGCGGCGTCGGGGCCGCGCGGCTCCTCTCCGGGCTCGTCGACGTCGTGGACCCCGCGACGATCACGGCCATCGTGAACGTCGCCGACGACCTCCGCGTGCACGGGCTGTACGTCGCGCCTGACGTCGACACCGTGCTCTACACGCTGGCCGGGCTGCACAACGAGGCGACGGGCTGGGGGCTCGACCAGGAGAGCTGGCGGGTCATGGACGAGCTCGCCGAGCTCGGTGGCCCGACGTGGTTCCGGCTCGGCGATCGCGACCTCGCGACCCACCTCTACCGCTCCGGCCGGCTCGCCGAGGGCGCGACCCTGTCGCAGGTGACCGCGGAGCTCGCGTCGGCCCGCGGCGTCGGTGTGCACGTCGTGCCCGTCACGGACGAGCCGATCGCGACGGTGCTGACCACGGTGGGCGGGGAGCGATTGGCGTTCCAGGAGTACTTCGTCGCGCGCCGCCACGACGTCGCCGTCGCGCGCATCGAGTTCGTCGGCGCGTCCTCGGCGCACCCGGCACCCGGCATCCTCGAGGCCATCGCGCGCGCCACGCGCGTCGTCGTCGCTCCCTCGAACCCGCTCGTCTCGATCGACCCGATCCTGGCGGTGCCCGGCGTGCGCGACGCGATCCTCGCCCGGCGCGGCGACGTCGTGGCGGTCTCCCCGATCGTGGCTGGCCGCGCCATCAAGGGCCCCGCCGACCGGCTCCTCCGCGAGCTCGGCCACGAGGCGAGCGCCGTCGGCGTCGCACACCACTACGCAGGCCTGGCGGGCACGTTCGTCCTCGACGAGCGCGACGGGGCCCGGCGCGTCGACGTCGAGGCGCTCGGGCTGCGCTGCGTCGTCACGGACACGCTGATGTCCGACCGTGCCCACGCCGCGGCGCTGGCGAAGGTGGTCGTCGATGGTTGAGGCCGCGCTCCAGCTGTTCGCGGTGCGCGGGGTGGGCGAGGTCCAGCCGGGCGACGTGCTCGCCGATGCCCTCGCCGCCGCGCTGCTCGCGCCCGACGGCCCCGGGCTGCACGAGGGGGACGTCCTCGTCGTCACCTCGAAGGTGGTGTCCAAGGCCGAGGGTCGCCTCGTCGCGGTCGACGACGGGGACCCGGCGGCCAAGGTGGCGCTCGTCGAGCGCGAGTCGGTGCGGGTGCTCCGTCGGCGCGGCGAGCTCCGTGTCACCGAGACGACGCATGGCTTCGTGTGCGCCAACGCCGGTGTCGACCTCTCCAACGTGGCGGCTGGCACGGCGGTGCTGCTGCCCGTCGACCCGGACCGCTCCGCACGCCGGCTCCGCGCGGACCTGCGGCGGCGGCTCGACGTCGACGTGGGCGTCATCGTCTCCGACACGTTCGGACGGGCCTGGCGTCGCGGCGTCGTCGACGTCGCGATCGGCTCCGCCGGCGTCGCCGGGATCGTCGACCTGCGCGGCACGCCCGACGCGACGGGCAGGATCCTCGAGTCGACCGAGGTGTGCGTGGTCGACGAGCTCGCCGCGGCCGCCGACGTCGTCATGGGCAAGGCCTCGGGCGTCCCCGCGGTCGTCGTGCGCGGGGCACCGACGGCGTGGCTCCGGGAGGGCTCGGTCGGCGAGGAGGTCGTCCGGCCCTACGACGAGGACCTCTTCCGCTAACCCGACGTCGAGCCGTTCATCGCGGACCAGGCGTCGCCCACGACGACCTCGAGCGACGAGCGCGCGGGCACCCACCCGAGCACCGATCGCGCGACCTCGCTCGCCGCGACGAGGACGGCGCTGTCGCCGGGGCGCCGGGGCGCGTGCCGCACCTCGACCGGGCGGCCGGTGACGGCGCGCACCGCCTGGATCACCTCGGCGTTGCTCGACCCGGTGCCGGTGCCGAGGTTGCAGACGAGCGCGTCGCGCTGTGCCAGCACGTCCACGGCGGCGACGTGGGCGGACGCGAGGTCCGCGACGTGGACGTAGTCGCGGACGCACGTGCCGTCCGGGGTCGGGTAGTCGTCGCCGTTCAGGTCGAGGGCGTCGCGCTCCCCCGCCGCGACCGACAGGGCGAGTGGGATCAGGTGCGACTCGGGCCGATGCCGTTCGGGACGGCCGGGGACCGCCCCGGCGGCGTTGAAGTACCGGAGCGACGCATAGCGGAGCCTGCCGAGCCGCGCGAGCCAGCCGAGCGCCTGCTCGACCTGGAGCTTGGTCGCCCCGTAAGGGCTGACCGCCACGGTGGGGTGCGCCTCGTCGATCGGTGTGTACTGCGGCTCCCCGTACACCGCGGCCGACGACGAGAACACGACGCGGTCGACACCGGCGACGACCAGCGCCCGCAGCAGCGAGAGCGTCTCGGCGACGTTCGCCACGAAGAACTCCTCGGGCACCTCCATCGAGATGCCACTCTCGATGCGACCCGCGAAGTGGAAACACGCGTCGAAGGGCGTCGCGGCCAGCAGCGCGGCCATGCCCGCCTCGTCGCCGACGGACAGCTCGTGGAGCGCGGCCCCCTTCGGCACCTCCTCCGCGGTTGAGGAGCGCAGGTTGTCGACGACGACGACCTCGTCGCCACGCTCGAGGAGCGCCTGGACGACCACGCCGCCGACGAAGCCAGCGCCGCCGGTGACGAGCGCTCTCACGACGCGACGGGCACCCCGTCGAGGCGCGCGCCGTCCGGCACCCTGGCGTCGCGCGCGACCAGGCAGTTGCCCACGAGGATCGAGCCAGCCCCCACGACGGCCCCCGGTCCCACGACCGAGTCGGCGACCTTCGCCCCCGCCTCGATGTGCGCGCCCTCGAGGACGACGGCGGCGCGGAGCACCGCGTCCGCCTCGACGACGACGCCGGCGGAGAGCACGGAGCGCTCCACGCTGGCGGACTCGGCCACCTTGGCGCCGTCCATCACGAGCGAGGTGCCCACGCGCACGCCCGGGCTGGCGGTGCGGCGCACGCCGTCCAGGACGTCAGTGTTCGCCTGGAGGTAGGACGGCGGGGTGCCCGCGTCCAGCCAGTACGACGAGTCGTGCATGGCGAAGAGCACGCCGCGCTCGACCATCCGCGGGAAGATCTGGGTCTCGACGGACGCCGGTGCGTCCGGCGCGATCAGGTCCAGGAACGACGGCTCGAGCACGTAGGTACCGGCGTTGATGTCGTTGCTCGGCGCCGCGTCGGCGTCGGGCTTCTCGACGAACTGGCGGACCCGGCCGTCCGGGTCCGTCACGACGACGCCGAAGCGGCTGGGGTCGACGACCGGTGTCAAATGGATCGTGCCCTCGGCACGTCGCTCACGGTGCAGCGCGACCAGCGCGGAGACGTCGAGGTCCGTGAGCACGTCGCCGTTGACCGCGAGGAACGTCTCGTCGACACCGTGCCCGAGCGCCGCGAAGCGGATCGCGCCGGCCGTGCCGAGCGGATAGGACTCGATCGCGAACGACACCGACACGCCGCCGATGCGCTTCGACGGGTACGCCTCGACGAACGGATCGGGCAGGTACCCCATCGACAGCACCGCGCGGTCGACGCCGTGCGACGCGAGCTGGGAGAGGACGCGCTCGATCATCGGCAGGCCGGCGACCGGCAGCAGCTGCTTGGGGATCGTCTCGGTGAGCGGCCGAAGCCGCGTGCCCAGCCCGCCGACGAGGACGACCGCCAACACGTCAGGGCTTGGTGGTCGTCGTGGTGCCCGGGAGCGTCGTCGTGGTGCCCGGGAGCGTCGTCGTCGTGCCCGGGAGCGTCGTCGTCGTGCCCGGCAGCGTCGTCGTCGTGGAGGCGGAGACGTGCGCTTGGAGCATCGCCGCGATCGCGGAGCTCGGCGGCTTGGCCGGCACGACGCCGTCGGGCACGAACCCGATCGTGATCAGCATGTTGTTCGTGAACTTCACGTCGGCGGGGTTGGTCGTCGTCTTGGCGGTCGCCGACGACAGGTTCTGCCAGTAGGCGATCTCCACGTGGCCGACCTTCCCGGCGTCCTTCGTCCCGGCCGGGCACTTCGTCCCCGTGATCAAGTGGGTCGCCTTCTTGTGCGCGGCCAACGGCGGGAGGACGAGGCCCGTCTTCCTCACCACGAGCCCCCTGTACGCCGAGACGAACCGCTCGAGCGTGGCGTTCGCCCCGGTCTGCGTCGTGGCGATGGGGTGCACCTGGATGACGCCACCGGCGATCGCGGTGAAGCCGCTCGCCAGCGCCGTCGGGTTCGGTGCGAGCGCCGGCTGCTGGTGCCCGCACGTGGCGATGCCGAGGGCCGCGTACCAGGTGTCCGACGTCGTCGGGGGCGTCTGGGGTGCGGCGCTGGCGGGATGCAGGTAGTCGTATCGCGCGTACGCGACCGAGGCGAAGCCGAGCACGCAGATCACGGCGAGGATGCCGTAGTAGTTGATCGGCCGGCGGCGGCGGTACGTGCGCCCCCCGCCCGACGCACCAACCTTGCGGACCCATCCGCCCGTGTTGCTCGACGTCACGGGGCGCCACGCTAGCCGCTGCGGCACACCGCCCATCACCCGCGACGGCACCAGTGCGACGCACTCGCGGCGCGCGAGACGTCAGCCCAGGATGTTCACCGCACGAGAGATGACGACCGCGACCGTGACGAGCGACGCCATCGACTGCAGCGCCATGAGCAGCTTCGCCCACCCGGTCAGGGGCATGGTGTCCGTCGGGCTGAAGGCCGTTGCGTTCGTGAAGGAGGTGTACAGGTAGTCGCCGAAGTCAGGCGTCCACCCGGGGTCCGCGCCGCGCGCGCCCATCTGCGGGAAGAGGAAGTCGGGCCGTCGGTGCGTTGGCTGACACCGCTGCGCCGGTCCCCCGCGGTCGAGCTCCCAGTACCACAGACCGAAGGCGATCACGTTGGTCAGCCATATCGGGACCGAGGCGTAGACGAGCGGGCGGCCCGACGTCTTCGCGCCGTACAGGAGCGCGTGGATGAGCTCGATCAACGAGACGGCGTTCGCGATGGAGATGAGCGCGATGAGCGCGATCCCTACGCCGCGCAGCACCCGCTCCTCGGGGTTGATCGTGCGAGTTGGGTTGAAGACGAGCAGGACGATGAGCAGCAAGAACTCGAGCGCGGGGAGCAGGATGCGGGTCGCACCGTTGACGAGCAACCGCTCCGGCAGGATGACCTGGAGGAAGATCGCGACGACGACGGCGCAGAGCACCGGCACGCGCGACTCCGCCTTCGACGGGACGCCCCACGCGGCGACCGCGTCTGCGGTGCCGGGTGGCACGTCGCTCACCCGCGCCACCGTACCGATGGTCGCCGCGGCTCCAGTGGATCCCGGGAGCACCCCACCGCCCGTCCTGGCCGCGGACGCGGCCCGCTCGAAGCGGCCCCTCGCGGTCCGGTGAAGCGTGCGGCACGTCGGTGCGTCCCGCCTGGACCGGCCACCTTGCTCGGCCCCCCGACCACGTGGTCCGCGCCGTCATCGTCGTCGACGGGTGCGGCGCGACGGCACGCGGCGGACACGGCTGGTCCTCGTCTTGCGCGCCGCCACCTCTCGCGCGCTCTCGCCGCGACGCCGCGTTGGCTCGATGTCGGACGCTGCGCCGCATGACGTGGTGATGTCGCAACGCGCGCGACGGCGCGTGGCTCGTGCACGCCACGGGCGCAACGGATCGACGCGGGAGGTCATCTCGTCACCTCGCACGTGCCGCTCGACGTCGGTGTGCGCGCACTCGGTTCGACGCTCGGTCTGCGTGCTGCGCGCGCGAACGTGGCGCACGCGGCGTGCTGTGTGCGCGGCACGGTGGTCTGCGTGGGGACGGAGGGACTCGAACCCTCACTCGAGGCGTTTTAAGCGCCTTGCCTCTGCCAATTGGGCTACGTCCCCCCACAAACGCGCACCATCGCCGCGTCAATGTGGAGGTTCTAGCCGTTCGCACTGCGTGCGTGGTGCAACATGCACAGGGCGCTCCAGCGCCTCCGGTAGCGTTGCGGGGTGGCTCCCAGGTGGTGTCGGGCCCTGCGCCCCGCACCTCGACTCCTCATCGTCAGCGCCGCGTGCGGTGCGCTGCTCGGCACCTCGCTCGCGGTGGCCAGCGCGTCGCCCCCCTCGATCGGCTCGCTGCGGGTGCGCGTCGACCGCCTCGAGGCCGTGCTCGCCAACCAGGAGCGCCGCAGCGCGGCCCTGGCGCAGAACTTCGACGGCGTCATGGCCCGCCTCCAGCTGCTCGACACCAGCCTGAACCGAACGCGCAACCGGGTCAGGGTCAACCAGGTCAAGCTCGCAGCGACGGCCAAGGAGCTGCAGGGCGACGCCGTCCTCGCCTACGTGTGGGGCTCGGAGCAGGCCAACACCGTCGCGCTCTTCACCCACAGCGCCAACCAGAACGACGCGGCGAAGATCTACCAGCAGACCGTGATCGGCAACGTGGCGGCGGTCGAGGCCACGTACCAGCGACAGTCCCTCGTCCTGACGGCGGACCGGCGCAACCTCACCGCCCAGCACACCGAGGTCGCCCAGGTCGCCCGCCGTGCCGCGGCGCTGCTCGCCGAGAACCACGCGATCGCCGTTCGGACGAACCACATCGTCCGATCCATGGGCAAGACGCTGCACCACCTCGTCCTCGAGGCGGCGATCGCCGCCGCACGTGCCGCCGCACGCGCCGCCGCCGCGTCGGCGAGAGCCGCCGCCGCGGGCGCGGCGGGCGTCGCCGGCCAGCTCGGGGGCGTGGCGGGCACGATCGCCGCCCTGCAGGGCTTCTCCGGCTCGATCAACGGCGCCCCGAGCGGCAACGCCCTCGGCATGAAGGCGTTCAGCGCGGCGAAGACCCAGATCGGCGTGCCGTACGTCTGGGGCGGCGAGCAGGCGGGCGTCGGCTTCGACTGCTCCGGACTCACGCAGTGGGCCTGGGCGCAGGCGGGGGTCACGATCCCGAGGACGGCGGCCGACCAGTGGTACGGGCTCCGCCACGTTGGGCTCCGCGCCCTCCAGCCAGGGGACCTGCTCTTCTACTACAACCTCGACGGGGACAACGCCGTCGACCACGTCGTGATGTACGGCGGCAGCGGTCCGTGGGGGACCCAGACGACGATCGCCGCCGACTACACCGGCACCACGATCGCGCTCCAGCCGGCGTTCACGTTCGGCCTCATCGGTGCCGCCCGTCCCTGATCGAAGGGACGCCGCACCGTGCCCACGACGCCGTCACTCACCCTCGTCGTTCCCACGTTCAACGAGGCGGACCGCCTCGCCCATGGGCTCGACCGGCTGCGTGGCGCGGCCGCCGAGGGCGCGGTCGACCTCACGACGACCGAGCTGTTGGTCGTCGACGACGGCTCCCTCGACGACACGCACGCCGCGGCCCGTCGACTCATCGGACAGTTCCCGATGGCGCGCATCGTGACCTTCCCGCGGAACCAGGGCAAGGGTGCGGCGGTGCGCGCGGGGATCCTCGCGGCCGCGGGCGACAAGGTCGCCTTCGCCGATGCCGACATGGCCATCGACCCGTCGCTGTTGCCTTCGCTCCTCGAGGCGCTCGACCGGGTCCCGGTGGCGGTGGGCTCGCGCGCGGTGCACGGCCACGTCGACTACGGCACGCGACTACGGACCGACGCGGGCCGTGCGTTCAATCTCGCGGTGCGCGCGATCGGGGGCGTCCACCTGGCCGACACCCAGTGCGGCTTCAAGGGGTTCCGTCGCGGACCCGCCCTGCTGCTCGCCCAGCTCCAGACCACGCAGGGCTACGCGTTCGACGTCGAGCTGCTGTGGCTCGCGTCGCGTCTCGGGCTCGACGTCGAGGTCGTCCCGGTCACCTGGCTCGACGTGCCCGGGAGCTCGGTGCGCGTCGTCAAGGACTCCGTGCGGATGCTGCTCGACCTCGTCGCCGCGCGACGTCGGTCGCGGTTCGTCGCGGTGCGCGAGCTGGACGGTGCACCGCACGACGGCGCCCCGGCGGGCACCGTCGTGCTGCACGCCAGCCGGGCGACGCTCCTGTGCGGCGAGGTCTCCGCGCTCGGCCAGCTGCGTGCGATGGGTGGCACCCCCCGGCACGCGCGGTTGGCGAGCCTCGACGAGCTCGTCGCGCTCGCGCCGTTCGAGCTGGTGCCCGCGGCGTGAACGACGGGTGACCGTCGCCCGTCAGCCCTCGAGCCACGCTTCGATGAGCGCGGGGCCGCGGTCCTCCCACTCCTCTGCGGTGATCGCGTACCGCGCGTGGTCCTCCCACACCCCGTCGATCGAGAGGAGCCGCTCGGCCGTGCCCTCGAAGCGGATCCCCAGCTTCTCGACGACCCGCCGCGAAGGAACGTTGCGCGGGATGATCGAGATCTCGACGCGGTGCAGCGCCAGCTCGGTGAACGCGAAGCGCAGGCACGCGACGACGGCCTCGGGCACGTAGCCGTTCCCGGCGAGCGCCTCGTCGATCCAGTAGCCGACGTACGCCATCTGGAACGGGCCGCGCTGGATCGACGACAGCGTGAGCTCGCCCGCGAAGCGGCCGCCGACGAAGATCCCGAAGCCGAACCCGGTCCCGAGCTGTCGCTCGCGCTCGCGCAAAGAGCACCGCGCCGCGAAGTTCCGCAGGTCCTCGGCGGGCAGCTGCGTGCCGGCCACGCGCGGCTCCCAGGGGACGAGCCAGTCGTGGCATCGCGTGCGGACCTCGGACCAGCCGTCGAAGTCGTTCTCGGTGAGGGTGCGCAGCACGACCCGACGCCCCCGCAGGACCACCGGGTCGACGGCCTGGATGCGCGCCTTCATCGCGCCCACCCTCCGTCTGGGCACCGCCCGCGCGCCCGCCGGGCGCCGTCGTCGCACGTCACCTCGCGAGCACGCTCCGCGCGAGCCCGTCCAAGATGTCGTGCTCCGAGCTGAGGCACCCCGCCACGCCCAGACGGTCGACGACGCGCTCGAGGATCACCGCACCGGCGACGATCACGTCCTCGCGCCCCGGCACCATGCCGGGGCGACGGCGCCGCTCGTCGATCGACTCGGACGCGAGCGTGTCGCGCCAGGCGCGGATCGCCTCGAGCGAGAGCCAGTGGTGGTGGACGGCCGCCTCGTCGTAGTCCACGAGCGCGAGGTCGATCATCGCGAGCGTGGACACGGTGCCCGCGAGCCCGACGCAGCGCCGCGTCGCGTCGGGGACCGAGAGCGTGGGGATCGCCTCGAACGCCGCATCGATCGCCAGGTCGACGACCGAGGCGGCCGCGGCGAGCGACGCGCGGTCGGGGGGATCGCCGGGCATGGTCCGCTCGGTCAGCCGCACGCAGCCGAGCTGCATGGAGTGCGCCGTGACGACGTCGTCGACGCACGTCACGAGCTCGGTCGACCCGCCGCCGATGTCGACGACCACGAGGGACCCGAGCGGTCCGTCGAGGTCCCCGGTCGCCCCCGCGAAGGAGAGCCGCCCCTCCTCTTCTCCGGAGAGCAGCTCGGCGCGGAGACCGGTGACCGCGGCGGCCGCTTCGAGGAACGACGCCCCGTTGGCCGCGTCACGAGCGGCGGAGGTGGCCGCCAGCCGTCCGTCGGTGACGCCGTGGTCGTCCATCGCCGCGCGGTACTCGCGGAGCACGACCAAGGTGCGCTCGATCGCGTCGTCGCGGAGGACCCCCGTCGCGTCGACGCCCTGGCCGAGGCGCGTGATCCGCATGCGCCGGTCGAGCGGCTTGCCGCCGTCGTCGACGATGAGCAGCCGCGTGGAGTTCGTCCCGCAGTCGAGCGCCGCCACGGGGGTCACCCCGAGAGCCTGTCACGCACCGGCAGGGACGGCACGAGGTCGCCGACGTCGACCTCGGCGACGACGAGCGCGCCGACCGGGTCCTCGAAGCCGCACAGGTGGTTCGCGAGGTGCGCGTGCAGGCACTTCACGCCCTGCCGCGTGCCGCCGACCCCGCCGGTCGGCGACGGGCCCGCCCGTGGGCCACCGAGCGCGTCGCGGCGCGCGGCGTAGGCGGCGTGGGCCGTGGCGAGCGCGTCGGGATCGACCGCCCGCTCGAGGCGGCGCACGCCGCCCTCGGACTCGAGCGTGGCGACCTGGCGGACGAGGTCCTCGTCCACCAGCCACAGCGTCGTCGGCATCGGCGTGCCGTCCTTGAGCCACGGCGCGTTCTCGATGACCACGGGCGCGCCGTCGGGTCGGCGCACGACGACACGGAACTCGCCCGCCGGTGCGCGACCCAGCTGTCGGGTGACCGCGGCGACGTCGTCGTCAGAGGCGCCGGCGCCTCTGGTCAACCCCAGAACTCGAGCGTCGTGACGACCCACGGGAGGAACCCCCGCGACGCCGCCGCTGCCGGCGCGCCCGACGCCGCGGTCGTCGGCGCCGTCGCGGGCGAGGTCGTCACCGAGGGGCCGAGGGTGCCCGTGCCCATCGGGTCGACGAGCGCAGAGAAGCCGGGGTCGCCGGGGTACGGGCCTGACGAGGACTTCGACGAGGGCGTGAAGCTCGGCGTGAGCACCTGGATCAGCCGCTGTCCCGGCGCGACGAGCTGGTACTCGGCGCGCGCGAGCTGGTCGAGCGCCTGGGGCGAGCGGAGTCGGCTGGACGACGCGGCGAGGGCGGTCGCCTCCTTCGAGAGCTGGGCGAGGCGGCTCTCGGTGCTCGACAGCTGGGCCCGCTGGTTGAGCAGGGCGCCCACCGGCAGCCACGCGACGAGGATGATCACCGCGCTCAGCGCACCGCCGACGATCACGAGCCAGCCGCGCATCGACAGCGGTCCGGGCGCCGCGGCGCGCACCGGGGCGCGCGTCGCGTCCCGCGCCGGCGCCCTAGCTCGCACGGGCACCCCTCGCACGGAGGGCGTGGACGGGGAACCGAGCGGCGTCGCCGAGGTCCTCTTCGATGCGGAGCAGCTGGTTGTACTTGGCCACGCGGTCGGACCGCGCCGGCGCGCCGGCCTTCAGCTGACCCGCGTTCACCGCGACGGCGAGGTCGGCCACGGTCGTGTCCTCCGTCTCGCCCGAGCGGTGCGAGATGACGGTGCGGTAGCCCGCGCCCCTCGCCAGCTCGATGGTCTCGAGCGTCTCGGTCAGCGTCCCGATCTGGTTCAGCTTGATGAGGATCGCGTTGGCGACCCCCTCGTCGATGCCGCGCTGCAGGAGCTGCGCGTCGGTCACGAAGACGTCGTCGCCGACGAGCTGCACCGTCGCGCCGAGCCGTTCGGTGAGCGCGCGCCAGCCGTCCCAGTCCTCCTCGGCCATGCCGTCTTCGATCGAGACGATCGGGTACCGCGCGCACAGCTCGGCCCAGTACTCGACCAGCTCGGTGCTCGACAGCGTCCGACCCTCACCCGCGAGCACGTAGCCGCCGTCGCGCCACAGCTCCGAGGTGGCCGGGTCGAGCGCGATGGCCACGTCGTCGCCCGGCGCGTAGCCGGCGGCCTCGATCGCCTCGAGCAGGACGGTGATGGCCGCCTCGTTGTCGGGCAGGTCCGGCGCGAAGCCGCCCTCGTCGCCGACGCCCGTCGACAGGCCCTTGTCGGCGAGCACGCGGCGAAGCGCGTGGTAGGTCTCCGCCCCGTAGCGCAGGGCCTCGGCGAACGTCGGCGCGCCGACCGGCACGACCATGTACTCCTGGAAGTCGATGGAGTTGAGCGCGTGCGCGCCGCCGTTGATGACGTTGAGCAGCGGGAGGGGCAACAGGTGGGCGTTGGCGCCGCCGAGGTAGCGGTACAGGGCGAGGCCGCACTCCTCTGCGGCCGCCTTCGCGACCGCGAGGGACACCGCGAGGATGGCGTTGGCGCCGAGGCGGCCCTTGTCGGGCGTCCCGTCGAGGTCGCAGAGGGCCTGGTCCACGAAGCGCTGGTCGCCGGCGTCCACGCCCTCGAGCGCGAGGGCGATCTCCCCGCTGACCGACGCGACCGCGCCGAGGACCCCCTTGCCGCCGTAGGCCGCGGCGCCGTCGCGGCGCTCGAGCGCCTCACGGGCGCCGGTGGACGCCCCCGACGGGGCGATCGCCCGCCCGGCCGCCCCGGACTCCAAGACGACCTCCGCCTCGACGGTCGGGTTCCCCCTCGAGTCGAGCACCTGGCGCCCGACGACGGACTCGATGAGACCCACCCGTGCTCCTTGCCGCTGCGGCGTGCTTCCGACCCGGCCACGCTACCTGTCGCGCCTGGTCAGATCGGGGTACTCGCGTCCTCCGTGGCGCGCACGAGCGCCGAGAGCGATCGCGCGCGGTCGCGCAGCGCCTGCTCGGGGTCGACGCCGACCAGGCGCGCGAGATCGCAGATCGACTCGAGCGCCCTGCCGATCGCCGACGTCGCCGCGGCGTCGTGACCGATCGTCGCGTCGTCGGGCAGCGGCCCCGACGCCGGCAGCGCGGAGAGCGCCGCGGTGACGGCGGCCACGAGCTCGCCGCGGCCCGGCATCGCGAGGCCCGCCGCGAGCGACTTGCGCCGCACCTTCGCCATGAGGCTCAGGGCGGGCAGCGCGTCGGGGATGCCGTCCATCACCGACGCGCGTCCCTTCTCCGCTCGCTTGAGGTCCTCCCAGCGCGACGCCACCGCGTCGGGCGTGGCCGCCACGGCGTCGCCGAAGACGTGGGGGTGGCGCGCCACGAGCTTCTCGCGCACCGCGTTGGCCACACCGCGGAGGTCGAAGAGCCCCTCCTCGGCGGCGAGGTGCGCGTGGAAGACGACCTGGAAGAGCAGGTCGCCGAGCTCCTCTTCTGCGTGTCGAGCGGCCGCGTCCACCGTGGCGTGCGACGCGTCGTCGCCGTCGGCGCCTCGCCCGAGCGCCGTCGCCAGCGACTCGATCGCGTCGATCGCCTCATAGGCCTCCTCGAGGAGGTAGCGCGCGAGCGACCCGTGGGTCTGGACGCGGTCCCACGGGCACCGTGCGCGGAGCTCCGCCATGAGCTCGACCAGGTCCTCGGTCGCGTCGCCCGCGGTCCGCAGCGCGGGGACGAAGACCGAGGTGAGGTGGTCGGCCTCGCGGAACGTGCCGAGCGACTCGATCGGCATGGCCACGACATGCTCGTCGTCGAGCCCGAGGTGGTGCAGCACGACGGCTCGGACGGGGTCGCCGCCCACGTCGGCGGGCACGCGGAGCGCCACGTCGGCCAGGACCGCGGGCGAGTGCGCCTGGGCGAGCAGGAGCGGACCGGGCCCCCGCAGCCGTTCGGGGAGGGCGAGCGCGTCGCCGAGGCGGAGCCCCGCGTCGACGGGGTCGAGCCGCAGCGCTGCGCAGGCGAGGTCCACGAAGCTCACGGCGGGCAGGATCGTGACGTCGACGTCGGTGCGCGCACCGAGCATCGCGACCGTCCGCTCCGCGACGCTCGGGGAGCCCGGCACGGCGTACACGACGGTGCCGTCCGGGTCCCTCGCCGCGAGGGCCACGAGCTCGTCGCAGATCCACCCGTAGAGCGTCTCGAAGTCCGGGGCGCGCTCATAGAGGTCGTCGAAGCTCTCGACGCCGGGGAACGCGACGGCGGCCGGGTGACGGCGCGTCCGGAGCCGGGCCGTGGTCGCCTCGGTCAGGCGCTCGCGGGTCGCCGGGCTCACGAGGTCGGGGCCCGCCGGGCCGAGCCCCACCGCGACGACGGTGGGCACGGCTAGGGCAACGGCACGTTGGCCGAGGCGTTGGTCACGCTCGAGGGCGGCGGCTGGGTCGCCGGCAGGATCGTCCCGCCCGACTCCGACGGCAGCCACGTCCCGATCGCCGGGCTCACCGCGACGTGCGCGGCGCTCTGGATCTCGACGGCGAACAGCTCTGCGCGCGTGCGGTTGACGGTCTCGTTCTCGTTCGCGACGGCGCCGCGCACCGCGGCGAACGTGTTGGGGGTCCGCTTGGTCACGGTGAAGAGGAGGTAGGCCGCAGAGTTCGGGAGGGGCGTGGGCAGCGACACGTGCCCGGTCGGCAGGGCGCCGACGTAGTGCTGGACCGTCGACCACTGCGGCGAGAGCGGCGAGTAGCAGCCGAGCGCGCCGCCCTTGGTCCTGGTCGTCGGGTCACGCGAGTACCGCCGCGCGGCGTCGGCGAAGGAGAGCCCCCTGGCGATCTTGGCGGCCGCGATCTCTGCTTGGAGGAGGTCCGTCGCCTCGATGAACGAGAGGCAGGTCGTCGCGAACGAGCCGGCGTGGCCGTGGTACCACGCCGCCAAGGCGGCGCCCGTCGTCGGGAGCGGCGATGGGATCAGGTGCTGGAGGCCGAGGTTCGCGGCGTTGGCCTGGACCTGCTCGCGCTGGAACCACACCGGCATCGAGCCGAGCGCGACGGCGCCGATGCTCGTCCCCGCGGGGGGCTGGGTGAGCCCGGGGCACGAGAACGCCCCGGCGCGCCCCGCCCCCTGGGCGTAGGCGCCCTGGATCGTGGCGGAGATCGTGGCGACGAGCTGGGCCCGGGCGGCGGCGAGGGCCGCGGGGGTGAGCGCCGCGGGGTAGTGCTGCTGGATGTACGGGACGATCGCGAGGTCCGTCGTGCGCGTGTTCGCCCACTCGACCGTCGGGGTCGCGTACCAGGTCGGCGTCGAGACGCCGTGCACCGGCGTCGGGGCGTTGAGGCCGTTCAGGTAGGCCCGCGCCTCAAGGAAGCAGCCGAACGAGGGGCTCTTCGCGATCGCCGCGAGCTCGTCGTTGAGCTGGGACTGGCTGAGCGTGGCGGCGTTCACCGTGATCGCGCTCGAGGGGATCTGCAGGCCGGCGCCGACGGCGATTGCCGCGGCGACGACCACCACGACGAGCACCCGGCGCACCGGCCGATGCTAGCGAGGGACCCCGTGATCACCCCGTCGCGTCGTCGGGGACGAGCGTGCGGAGGAGCTCGGTGAGCTGGCGGGGGGACGGGTCGGCGGCGTCGAGGACCACGCGCACCGTGGACGAGGACGGCTCGTAGGCATCCTCGCCGTGGAGGCGCCGCAGCCGGACCTGGGCGGACAGCGGGAGCACGAGGGGCGAGAGCCGGGCGACGGCGTCGCGGCGGATCCCGCCGCGCGCCGGCAGCACCTGGATCTCGCGCACCCCGCAGCGCAGGCACTCGACCCGCAGCTCGGCGAGCGCGAGCAGGATGCGCGCGGGCTCGGGCAGGGGGCCGAACCGGTCGACCCACTCGGCCTCGACGTCACGCAGCGCGGCCGTGGTCGTCACCTGTGCGAGGCGGCGGTACGCCTCGAGCCGGTCGTCCTCGGCGGTGACGTACGTGGCGGGCAGGTGGGCGTCGCCCGGGACGTCGAGCGAGACCGTCGGCAGCTCGGGACGGACCACGCCCGTGGCTTCCTCGATCGCCTCGGCGACGAGCTGGACGTACAGGTCGTAGCCGACGGCGGCGACGTGGCCCGACTGGTCGCGCCCGAGCAGGTTGCCGGCGCCTCGGATCTCGAGGTCGCGCATCGCGATCTTGAAGCCGCTGCCGAGCTCGGTGTGCTCGCCGATGGTGCGCAGCCGCTCGTAGGCCTGCTCGGTGAGGACCCGTCCGGCGGGGTGGAACAGGTACGCGTAGGCGCGCTGGCCGCCGCGACCGACCCGCCCGCGGAGCTGGTGGAGCTGGCCGAGCCCGAGCAGGTCCGCGCGGTCCACGACGAGCGTGTTCACCGTCGGCATGTCGATGCCCGACTCGATGATCGTCGTGCAGACGAGCACGTCGCTGCGCCGCTCCCAGAAGTCGTAGACGACGCGCTCCAGGGTCCCCTCGTCCATCTGGCCGTGCGCGACCACCACCCGTGCCTCGGGCACGAGCTCGCGCACGCGGCGAGCCACCGCCTCGATATCGCGGACGCGGTTGTGCACGAAGAACGCCTGGCCCTCGCGCAGGAGCTCGCGCCGCAGCGCCTCGGACACGGCACGCTCGTCGAACTCGCCCACGTAGGTGAGGATCGGCTGGCGGTCCGTCGGCGGCGTCTGGATCATGGAGAGGTCCCGGATGCCCGTGAGCGCCATCTCGAGGGTCCTCGGGATGGGGCTCGCCGTGAGCGTGAGGACGTCGACGCCCGTCGCGAGCCGCTTGACGGCCTCTTTGTGCGTGACCCCGAACCGCTGCTCTTCGTCGACCACCAGGAGCCCGAGGTCCTTGAACGCGACGCGCTCGGCGAGGAGCCGGTGCGTCCCGATCACGACGTCGACCGTGCCGTCCGCCACGCCGTCGACGACCGCGCGCGCCTCGGCGTCGGTGAGGAACCGGCTCAGCAGCTCCACGCGCACCGGGTAGCCCGCGTAGCGGTCCGAGAAGGTCTGGAAGTGCTGGCTCGCGAGCAAGGTCGTCGGGACGAGGACCGCGGCCTGCTTGGCGTCCTGGACGCACTTGAACACCGCGCGCAGCGCGACCTCCGTCTTGCCGAACCCGACGTCGGCGCAGACGAGCCGGTCCATCGGCCGGGGCGCCTCCATGTCGGCCGTCACGTCCTCGATCGCCGTGAGCTGGTCGACGGTCTCGGTGAACGGGAACAGCGCCTCGATCTCTGCCTGCCACGGCGTGTCGGGACTGAACGCGTGGCCGGCCGTCGCGGCGCGTGTGCGGTAGAGGGCGACCAGCTCGGCCGCGATCTCACCGGCCGCGGCCTTGGCGCGCGCGGTCGTGCGCTGCCAGTCCGCGCCGCCCATCTTGGACAGCGACGGCGTCTCGCCGCCCGAGTAGGCCGTGATCGCCTCGATCTGGTCCGTCGGCAGGTACAGCCGGTCGGTCCCGCGGAACTCGAGGATGAGGTAGTCGCGCGACGTGCCGGCGATCTCGCGCGTCGTCACCCCGCCGAACCTCGCGACGCCGTGGTGGCGGTGCACCACGAACGACCCGACGACGAGGTCGTCGAAGAACCCCTCGACGGCACGCGACCGCGGCCGCGGCGGCCGGTGGACCGTGCGTCGGCCGGTGACGTCGGCGTCGGCCCACACGACGAAGCCCGCCGACGCCGCCGCGCACCCCACCGACAGGGGGGCGACGACGACGCACGTCGCCCCCGGCACCACCGCGTCGGCGACGATCGCAGAAGCGCCCTCGCGGGCGAGCTGGCCGGCGAGGTGCGCCGCGGCGGCGTGGGTCTGGGCGCACACGACCGACGTGGTGCCCTTCGGGAGCGCCGCCAGCAGCGCGGCGAGGCGCGCGGGGTCGCCGTGCAGCGGAGGCGCGGGCCGCACCGACGAGACCGACGTCGCGGGGTCCTCGGGGACCGGGACGAGCCGTACGGCGTCGCTCGGGGCCGCACCGAGCACCGCGTCCAGCGGGGCGTGCAGCGGCGAGGGCGCGTGCGGCGCGCCCCAGTTCACGGCCAGCACGCCCAGGAGCTCGGACTCCTCATCGAGCAGCTCGGCGGCGCGGTCCGCCGTCCGCGCGGGCTCGACGACGACGACGAGGTCCTCGGCACGCAGCGACGCGGTGAGGGGCGCGCCCGGCTCGAGCCAGGACAGCCACCCCTCCATCCCGTCGAACAGCTCGCCGTCGGCCAGCCTCGTGAACTGGGTCGCCCCCCAGGGCTCGGCGAGCGCGAGTCGGTCGGCGCGCGCGCGGTCCTCGTCGTCGAGGACCAGCTCGCGGCACGCGAAGAGCCAGACCTCGTCGCACGCGTCGGCCTGGCGCTGGTCGCCGGGGTCGAACGTGCACAGCCGGTCGACCTCGTCGCCGTACAGATCGATGCGCACCGGCGCCTCGGCGGTCGCACCCCAGACGTCGACGATCCCGCCGCGCACGGCGACCTCGCCGCGGTGCTCGACGCGGTGCTCGCGGCGATAGCCGTGGTTGGCGAGCGACGCGAGCAGCTCGTCGCGCGCCACCACGTCGCCGGTGCGCACGACGACGGGCGGCGCCGGCAGGTGCGGCGTCGGGCGCTGCATCAGCGCCCGCGCGGACGCGACCACGACGCGGGGGCGGCCCTCGCCGCGCGACAGCCGCCACCGCGTCGCGTGGCGGTGTCCCATCGCCGCCACCTCGGGGCTCACCCGCTCGAAGGGCAGGGTGTCCCACGCGGGCAGCGCCGCCACGGGCCCGTCGCACGCGCCGACCGCCCCCTCGGACGGCTCGCCGAGGAAGCAGCCGAGGTCCCGCGCGAGCCGCTCGGCGTCGAGCGTCGTCGGGGTGACGACGAGCAGCGTCGCGCCGTCGCGCACCGAGGCGAGCGCCGCGAGGACGGGTGCCTGTCCTGCCATCGGCACCGCGACGGTCGCCCCTGGCGACGCGGCGAGGACGGCGGGGTCGTCGCGGAGCGCGACGGTCAGGGCACCGAGGGTGCCCCCGACGTCAGCCACGCGTCGCGCCGTTGAGCCGGGACGCGGCGGCCTCGAACCCGTCGTGCACCACCACGTCGAGCGCGTCGGCGCCGGCGAGCAGCTCGGCGTCGAGCGCCTCGCGCGCGGCCCGGGACGGGCGCGAGAGGACCCAGTCCGCTCCGCGATCCTTGGACGGCGGCTTGCCGATGCCGAGCCGCAGCCGGGCGAAGGACTCGGTCCCGAGGCCACCGGCGATCGAGCGCAGCCCGTTGTGGCCGGCCAGGCCGCCGCCGAGCTTCAGCTGGAGGCGGCCCACGTCGAGGTCCAGCTCGTCGTGGACGACGAGGAGCCGGCCGAGATCCTCGAGCCCCCCGCGCCGCACGATCGGGACGACGGCCGCGGCGGACTCGTTCACGTAGGTGGTCGGCACGGCGAGCAGCACGCGGTGCCCGTCGACGGCGACCTCCGCGAGCCGCGCGCGCAGCCGGGGCTCGACCTTGAGTGTCGCGCCGTAGCGCGCGGCGAGCTCCTCGACGACGGCCGCACCGAGGTTGTGCCGGGTGTCGCGGAACTCGACGCCGGGGTTGCCGAGCCCGACGATGACCCACTCCGACGGCGTCCCCCGCCGCTCGGCGCCGTCCTTGCGACGGCGGAACACCGCCTAGGACTCTTCGGGCTCGGGGGGTGCGGCTGCGACCGGCGCGCCCTCCTCGTCGACGGCCCCTTCCTCGGGCTTCTCGGCGACGACGGCCACGCGCGCGGCGTGCGTGCCGATGACGGTCGTCTGGGGGTCCTGGGTCGCCTCGACCCCCTCCGGGAGCTCGAGGTCCCCGATGCGGATCGCGCCGCCAACCTGCAGCTCGGAGATGTCGACGGTGATGGCGCTCGGGATCTTGTCCGGCTGGGCCCGCACGTGCACGCTGAAGAGCTGCTGGTCGACCTCCCAGTCATGGTGTCGGACCTCGACGGCGTCGCCGATGATCTCGAGGGGGACCTCGACGTCGACGCCCTGGGTCCGGCTCACGACCTGGAAGTCGACGTGGGCCACCGTCCCGCGGACCGGGTGGCGCTGGATCTCTCGGGCGAGCACGAGGAAGTGCTTCTTGCCCGCGACAAGGTCGAGCAGCGTGTTCAGGCCCTGCTCGCCGGAGAGCGCCTGTCGGAAGGCCTTCGCATCGACGGCGACGGCAAGCGCGTCGATCCCGTGGCCGTAGACGACGCCGGGGATCTTGCCCTCCAGGCGGAGCCGCTTGGTGTCGCTCGTGCCGATGGCGCGGCCGACCTCGGCTTCAAGGGTGATCTCGGGCATGTCCGTCTCCTCGGGCGATCCTGGGTGCCAGCGGCGCGCGGCGCGGCAGGCCGAGCATCCTACCGCGCGTCAGAAGGCGTTCCTCTCAGGCGAGGTTCTCGCCGCCGAAGATCTCCGACACCGAGGTGCACTCGAAGACGGCGTCGATCGTGTCGGCGAGCAGGCGCGACACCGACAGCACCTCGAGGCCATCGAAGTGCCGCTCGGGGGGCACGGGGAGCGTGTCGGTCACGATGACCCGCGAGATCGGCGACGCCTTGAGCCGGTCGCTCGCCGGGTCCGAGAGCACCGGGTGCGTGGCGAGCGCCCAGATCTCCTTCGCGCCGGCCTCGACGAGCAGGTCGGCGGCCGCGCAGATCGTGCCCGCGGTGTCGATCATGTCGTCGATGAGGATGCAGTGCCGCCCCTCGACCTCGCCGACGACGTGGCGGGCCTCGACCGACTGGGCGCCGTTGCGCGGCCTCGTCTTGTGCACGAGCGCGAGGTCGGCGCCAAGCCGCTGGCTGTAGCGCTCGGCGACCTTCACCCGGCCGGCGTCCGGCGTCACGACCACGAGGTCCGACGTCGCGTGCGCCCGAAGGTAGGCCTCGAGCACCGGGGTGGCGGTGAGGTGGTCGAACGGCACGTCGAAGAACCCCTGGATCTGCCCGGAGTGCAGGTCGACGGACATCACGCGGTCCGCGCCGGCCGCCTGCAGCATGTCGGCCACGAGCTTGGCGGTGATCGGCTCGCGCCCCGTCGACTTGCGGTCCTGGCGCGAGTACCCGTAGTACGGGCACACCGCGGTCACCTGCTTGGCCGACGCGCGCTTGGCCGCGTCGATCATGATCAGCTGCTCCATCAGCGAGTCGTTCACCGGACCGCAGTGCGTCTGGAGGATGAAGACGTCGGCGCCGCGCAGCGACACCTCGAAGCGGCAGTGGATCTCGCCGTTGGCGAACTCGCGCAGGTTGGGCGACGACAGCGGTACCTCGAGATGCCGCGCGATGTCGCGGGCCAGCTCGGGGTGCGACCGGCCCGAGACGAACTCGAGGCGGTGCTTGGAGATCACCTCCACGCGCCGCAGGCTACCCCCGGGGCGCACGCGGCTGGCCGGCTACAGCCCGAGCGCGGAGTGCGGGGCGACGCGTGCGCCCGAGGGCACGTTCGAGCCGGGCCCGAGGATGCTGAAGGAGCCCACCTCGGCGTCGTCGCCGACGATGGCCCCCGTCGCGTGGACGGTGCCCAGCTGGGCGCGCGCGCCGACGATCACGTCGACGAGGAGGGCGTTCGGCCCGATCTGGGCGCCGGCGTCGATCCGGCACGACCCCTTGACGATCGTGCCGGGCAGGAGCGAGACGTCCTCTGCGAGCTCGACGTCGGCGTCCACGTAGGTCGACGCCGGGTCCCACATCGTCACGCCCCGCTGCATCCAGCGCTCGTTGATCCGGCGCCGGAGCTCCGCCTCGGCCGCGGACAGCTGGACACGGTCGTTCACCCCGGCGACCGCGGCGTGGTCCTCGGTGAGGACCGAGCGGGTGACGTGGCCGGCGTTGTACAGGACGCTCACGACGTCGGTCAGGTAGTACTCCGACTGCGAGTTCGAGCGGTCCAGGCGCCGCAGGGCCGGTCCGAGCAGCGCCCGCTTGACCATGAAGATCGACGTGTTGACCTCGGTCTCGGCGCGCTCCTCCGCGCTCGCGTCGAGCTCCTCGACGATCCTCGCGACCGCGCCGTCGCGGCCGTGGATCACCCGGCCGAGCCCCGTCGGGTCAGTGCGCGCGGTCGTGAGCACGGTGAGCGCGTTGCCCCCGCCGACGTGGGCGCGGACGAGCGTCTCGAGGATCTCGCTGCGCAGCAGCGGCGCGTCACCGGGCACGATGAGCACGTCGTCGTCCTCGGCGTCGGCGGCGTCGAACGCGGCGAGCCCGACGCTCGCCGCGTCGCCCGTGCCGAGCTGCTCGGGCTGCTCGACGAACTCGATCCGGAGCCCCTCCGGGGAGCGGTCCGTGAGCGACTTGATGACCCACTCGGCCTCGTGGCCGACCACGACCACGACGCGTTCGACGTCGAGCTGGCTCACCGCGTCGATGACGTGGAGCACCATCGGTCGCCCGCACAGGTGGTGGAGCGGCTTGGGTCGCTGCGAGCGCATCCGCGTGCCCTCGCCCGCGGCGAGCACGATCGCACTGAGCCTTGCCATGCCTCCTCTCTAGCAGCACGGCACGCCATAGCCTCGGCTCATGCCCAGGGTCCCCTACGACGAGTTTTCCATGTTCCACGAGAACGCCGAAGAGTGGGCGCTCCCCTTCGCCTCGGCCCCCGTGGTGGAGCGGGTGCAGGCCGCCGTCGACCCCGGCCGGCACCTGAGCGCGCTCCGGTGGGGTCACACCGCTCCTGAGCTCGTCCTCCTTCACGGCGGGGCGCAGAACGCCCACACGTTCGACACGGTCGCCATCGCCCTCGATCGGCCGTTGCTCGCCGTCGATCTGCCGGGCCACGGCCACTCCGACGCCGCCCCGGGCGGCATGGGCGACGTGGACGGGCACGCCCGTGACGTCGCGAAGCTGCTCGGCGCGCTCGGCATCGCGCACGTCCCCGTCGTCGGCATGTCGCTCGGCGGGCTGGTCGCACTCGAGATCGCCGTCGAGACGCCGGCGGTCGTGGCCAAGCTCGGCCTGATCGACGTCACCCCTGGGGTAACGCCCGACAAGTCGCGGCACATCACCGAGTTCGTCAACGGCCCGAGCACGTTTCCGAGCCTGGACGAGCTCGTCGCGCGCACCGTCGCGCACAACCCGACGCGCTCTGAGCAGTCACTCCGACGTGGCGTGCTGCACAATGCGGTCCAGCTCGACGACGGCACGTGGGTGTGGCGCCATCAGCGTCACGGCGCGGCCGGCATCGCGCCCCGCATCGAGCCCGCGGATCTCTGGGACGCCGTCTCGTCGGTGACCGTGCCGATGCTGTTGGTCCGGGCCATGGGTCCAGGCTCGGTCGTCGACGACGCGGACGAGGCCGAGCTGCGGCGGCGCCAGCCCTCCGCGACCGTCGTGCACGTCGAGGGTGCCGGACACTCCGTCCAGGGCGACCAGCCCGTCGAGCTGGCGCACGTCCTCGCCGCGTTCCTCGACGCCGGGCGCGCGACGTCGAACTGAGCGTCCCGGTCGTCTGCTCGCACCCCTCGGCCACCGCCGCGGTGCGGCGCTGCGCTCAGTCCTCGAAGGCCTGGTTTGGCGGGAGGGGGAAGGGCGCGTGCTTCGTGTAGGAGCTGCGCCCGAGGCGCGCGTACGTCGCGGTGTACGCCGTGATCGCCTTTCGATGCGTCTCGGACCCGGGCTGGGCGGCCTTGATCGCCTCGAGGTCGTCCTGCAGCTGCCTGAGGAGGCGCGCCGCCTCGCGGTAGCCGTCGTCGATCACGTGTGCATTATCGCGTGACGTGACGCATCTTGCGCCACTCTGCCGCACCACCACGGCAACGACAAACTCGTTCTAGTTCCCCCGTCGACTCGGGTGACCGAGCGGTGACGCAGCGCCGGCGTCGCTCGGTGCGACGTGGTCGCGCGTGATCACCCACGCATCGGTGACGATCGCATGCCCTGCGTCACCTGCGGCTGAGGATCTCCCCGACGAACCGCCTGGCCATGCGGGCCGACAGCGGGCCGACCTCCTCGGTCCGGCGCCGGGCGCGGCCCCCGATGGTGACCAGCGCGTAGGAGTTGAGGAACCGGCGCGTGTAGCGGGCACCGTCGATGTCGCCGATCGCGATCGAGTGCTCCTCGCGGCGGAAGACGCCCCGTGAGATGAGCAGGCGACGGTTGGTGACCACGGCGGTGTCGCGCTTTCGCCAGATGCCGTAGAGGCCGAGCGTGATCACGTACTTGTAGAAGTTCGCCACCCGTGAGGGGCTCGCCGTGAGGACGACCTCCTCGCCGTCCTGCAGCGGCAGCATCTTCGGCGCACGCCGTGCCGGCATCTCGCTCTGTCCCCTGTCATCGCCCATCGACGCTGCTCCCGTCCCGCATCCTGTCCACCATTGTGCCCGCCGAGCACCGAGGACGCGACTTGTACGGAGAGGCGAACGCCGGGTCATGCTAGGACGACGTCGGCGTTGGACGCCCGCTCCAGGGAGGCTGCGATGGTCATCGATCTCGTGCTGATCGGGATCGTCGTCGCCCTCGATCCCCTCCCGCTCACCGCCTACATCGTGGTGCTCGACTCGAAGAGCGGCACACGCAAGGGTGCGGCCTTCATCTTCGGATGGCTGTGCTCGCTCGCCGCCGTGGTCGCGATCACGGTCGCGGCCACCGGGAACAACCCGCCGAGGCCGAGCACCGCCCCCAGCGTCGCCATGCTCGCCGTCAAGATCCTCATCGGCGTCGGGCTCGTCATGGTTGCCGCAAGGCAGCGCCGACGACGAGGCCGGCCGAAGAAGCCGAAGCCGCCACCGAAGTGGCAGAGCGGCGTCGACAACATGTCGCCGTGGTTCGCGATCGGTCTCGCACCCCTGCTGCAACCGTGGGGGCTCGTCGCTGCGGGCGTCGCGACCGTCACGGGCGCCCACCTCGGGACGTGGCAGGACTACGTCGCGACCTTCGCGTTCTGCCTGATCGGGACGAGCTCGTACATCGCGATGGAGGTGTACGCGATCTTCCGGCCGAAGAAGGCGAGCGCGATGCTCGCCAGCATCCGGAACTGGATCACCTCGCACACCGACCAGGCGATCTTCTTCGGGGCGCTCGGGCTCGGGTTCTGGCTGATCGGCCAGAGTGCGTACGTCCTCTTCTCGTAGCGAGCTCTCACGGCGAGCTCGCGCAGCTCACAAAGGGGCTCGGGTCAGTGCTCAAGGCGGGGCTGGAGAGCGCGGCGCTCGCCGTGACCCGATCCGAGCCGTCCCTCGCTCGCTGCCCGCGAGATGCTCGCCGCGCCCCGTGCGTGCCCAACGAGGCGTCGTCCGGCTCCGCACGCCTCGCTGCCGCTTGCCGCTGGACGGCTGCTCTGGCTGGCGAGTGACCCTGGCTGGCGGGGGAGGGCTCGAACCTCCAACCTACGGATCCAAAGTCCGTCGTTCTGCCAGTTGAACTACCCGCCACCGGACGCGCGCACCGTGGCTCTTGGTCCGCTCGAGAGGCCCACCGTATCCCGGGCCTGCGTCGCGGCCGCGCCGAGTGCGCGCCACGACTCGAGTCCTTCTTCGTGTCCTCTTACCTCACGCACGCTCGAGGCTTACGCCCCTCCGGGACGATCGCCGATGAGGAGCTCGATGGACACCGCACCACCAACACCCCACCAGGGAACGACCCGTGCGCTCGGTGCGATTGCAGCAGCCGCCGAGCCCCCTGCCGTCCCTGAGCGAGGGAGGCCGCTCGGTAGGCTCGCCGCGATGCCGGCGCGGTGGTCATGAAGGTCCTCGTCGTCGAGGACGACCCCGCCGTTCGCAACTCACTGTCGCGCGCGCTGCGCCTGGAGGGCTACGAGGCAGAGCTGCACGATGAAGGCGGTTCTGCGATCCGCTCGCTCCAGGTGGCCGCCCCCGACGCGATCCTGCTGGACCTGCAGCTGCCCGACGTCGACGGCCTCGAGATCTGTCGGCGCATCCGGGCGTCGGGCGACCGGACGCCCGTCCTGATGGTGACCGCCCGCGACGCCGTCGACGACCGCGTGGCGGGGCTCGACGCCGGGGCCGACGACTACCTCGTCAAGCCCTTCGACCTCGCTGAGCTGTTCGCACGGCTCCGCGCCCTGCTCCGCCGCCGCGGCCCCGCCGAGGGCGAGGTCGACGTCCTTCGCTTCGAGGATCTGTCGCTCGACCTGGCGACGAGGGACGCCCACCGTGGCGAGCGGACCTTCACGCTCACCCGGGTCGAGTTCGACCTCCTCGAGCTGCTTCTGCGCCACCCCCGCCAGGTGCTCACGCGCGAGGTCATCTTGGATCGGGTCTGGGGCTACAACTTCGACACCGGGACCAACTCCCTCGCGGTCTACGTGGGCTACCTGCGCCGCAAGCTCGAGGAGGGCGGCGAGCCACGACTGCTGCAGACGGTCCGCGGCGTTGGCTACGTCCTTCGAGAGCCGTGACCTTCCGCACGCGCGTCGCCGCCGCGATCGCGGTGGTGGTGGCGATCGCCGTGCTGCTCGCCTGCGGCGCGGCCTACAAGGCCGCGCGCGACGCGCTCGTCGGCTCGGTGGACGCCTCGCTGATCGAGGCCTACCGGACCACCTACTTCCCGTCCGAGCCGGGCCTGGACCCGCGCGTCGAGCCCGCCGCCGGCGTCGGCATGCTGCTCGTCAGTCCGCTCGGCGCCGAGCGGTACATCTCGGGCGCGGGCAAGCTCACGATCGACACGCTGATCCTCAAGGTGGCCGCGGAGGGCACGGGGCCCGTCCAGTACCGGACGATCTCGGACCTCAACGGCAACGCCTACCGCGAGCTCATCGCACCGGTCCCACCCGACACGGTGTTCATCGACTACTTCCACCACGGCGCCGAGCCGCTCGGCGTGTCGGCGGCGCTCGTGATCTTCGAGCCCTTCCAGGGGGTGCAGGCGCGGCTGCGGACCCTGGGCGAGGACCTCGTCCTCCTCGCGGCCTTCGGCGTGCTGCTGGCGGCCCTCTTCGGCTGGCTCGCCGCACGGGCGGCCCTGGTGCCGCTCGCGAGCACGACCAAGGAGATCGAGGCGGTCGCGGCGACCCTCGACGTCTCGCACCGCGTGGAAGAGGGCACCGACGACGAGCTCGGGCGTCTCCGACGCGCCTTCAACGCGCTGCTCGCCCGGGTGGAGCAGTCGCAGGACTCGCAGCGCCAGCTGATCCTCGACGCGAGCCACGAGCTGCGCACGCCGCTCACGAGCCTGCGTGCCAACGCCCAGGTCCTCGCCCGGCTCGGCGAGCTCGGCCACGACGACGCCGCGCAGCTCTCCGAGGACATGGTGGCCCAGGTCGACGAGCTGACCGTCTTGGTGGGCGACCTCACCGAGCTCACCCAGGGCGAGCACTCCGTCGAGGACGCCCGCAGCCTGGACCTCGCCGACCTCGTGGCGGAGTGCACCGAGGTCGCCGAAACGCACGCCCGGACGAAGCAGGTGACGCTCGAGGTCGACGTCACCGCGTGCCAGGTGCACGCGAAGCGCAACCGGCTGGCCCGCGCCGTCGGCAACCTGCTCGACAACGCGATCAAGTTCAGCCCGATCGGCGGCGTGGTCACGGTCTCGTGCAAGGACGGCGAGGTCGTCGTGGAGGACCAGGGTCCCGGGATCGACGAGGCGGACCTCCCGAAGGTCTTCGACCGCTTCTACCGCTCGGCGCGGTCACGTGGGCTCCCCGGGTCCGGGCTGGGGCTCGCCATCGTCTCCCAGGTCGCGAGCGAGGCCGGCGGCACCGTGGAGGCCGGCCGCAGCGAGGCGACCGGCGGCGCGCGGCTGGTGCTGCGGCTCCCCGTCGAGGCCTGACCGGGTTCTCAGCGCTTTCTTATTCGGCCCACCGAGCGGCCTTATGCCCGGCGTCGAGGATGTGTCGGTCAACCGGAGCCCCAGAGCGCAGGGAGTCCACGTGCACCACCGAGTGGCACCGTGCCACCGCGACACTCGCCGCAGCGACCGACCCGATCGAGTCCGCCGCACCACCCGGGCGAGCGACGCGGGGACGCGGCACACCGGCGCTGCGCAGGTCGGGCTCGTCGCGCACACCGCGGCCGGCCTGGCGCCGATGCCCCACACCCCTGCGGGGTCCGGCGCGGCTCGGCCCGGTGCGACGGGCACCTCGACTGGCCGGACGACGGGCGCTACCCCATCGCCCGTCGCCGGCCGGTCACCCTCTTTCCCGCGGCGCGCACGCGCCGAGGCGCCTCCGTCGGCTCACGTCGCGGCGATGAGCTCGATGCGGTTGCCGAACGGGTCGGCGACGTAGCCCCGACGCACGCCCTCGAGTGCGTCGTCGCTCGTGAAGGCGACCCCCGACGCGGCGAGCGTCGCCTGGAGGGCGTCGAGGTCGTCGACGACGAAGGCAGGGTGCGCCTTGGTCGCCGGGCGGAACGCCGCGTCGACGCCCAGGTGCACGACGACGGCGCCGGACTCGAACCAGCACCCTCCGCGAGCGGCGAGCACGGGCGGCTTGGCGACCTCGACGAGCCCGAGCACGCCAGCGTAGAAGGCGACCGCGTCCGCCTCTCGGCCAGCCGGCATCGCCAGCTGCACGTGGTCGAGCCGGACGAGACGAGAGCTCACGACGCCACGCGCCTCGACGTGTCGTCCCTCGTCCGTCGCACCCTCATCGCGCGGCTCCTCCCTCGTCGACGTCGCCCGACGCGCGGGACGTGGTTGGCGGTCTCGCGTCGGCGCCAACTAGCGTGGCACAGGCCATGGGATCGTTGATCAAGAAGCGCCGCAAGCGGATGCGCAAGAAGAAGCACAAGAAGATGCTGAAGAAGACCCGCTGGCAGCGCCGCGCGGCCGGCAAGTAGTTCACGCGCCCGGCGCTCCGCGCGTCCTCGTGACGAGCAGCCGCACCGCCCCCCACCTGGTCTCCACGACCTCGCCCGACCCCACGCCGAGGCCTATCGGATCCCCCTCGCAGTAGAGCGTGGAGCCGCTCCCGGCGAGGACGAACCCCGCGTCGGTGCGGGCCTCGAGCAGCCGCCGCACCTCGACGAGCGCGGGCGCCACCAGCTCGGCGGCGTGCGACAGGTCGTTGCGCGGGTGCTGGCGCTCCCTCGGTCCGAGCGCGTCGAACGCGCGGTAGCACGCCGCCGTGTCGACCCCGAAGGCCGGGAGCGCGAGCGTGACGGTGCGAACGAGCGGCTCGAGCGGCTCGACCACCTCGCCGACCCCGCGCACCCTCGCGCGCCCGCCCGCCACGCAGAACGGCACGTCGCTCCCGAGCGTGACGGCGAGCGCGGGGTCGGTGACCCCGGCCCAGCGCAGCACCGCCGCGGCGTCGGCGGAGCCCCCGCCGAGACCCGCGCCGATCGGGATGCGCTTGACGAGCGCGACGTGCGCACGCCGGCCGACGAAGCGCAGCGCTCGCCGGACGAGGTCGTCGTCGCCGACGACCGCGTCGCGCGGTGCGGCGGGGTACTCCGCCACCGCCACGAAGCGCGGCTCGTCGTCGGTCTCGGTGAGCTCGACGGTGTCGGCGAGCTCGAGCGAGACCATCTCGGCGTCGAGCAGGTGGAGGCCGTCGGGCCGGGTGCCCGTGACGTGCAGCGACCAGGTGAGCTTGGCGGGCGCGGGGAGGGCGGTCACGGCGTGGCGGCCAGCCGCCCGAAGGCGAGGACGTCCAGCTCCTCGGGGCGCTGCGTCGGGTCGACGCCGGCGCGCGCGAACGCCGCCGGGGCGACCACGCCGTCGAGCGAGCGCCGCAGCATCTTGCGACGGTGCGCGAAGGCGGCGCGGACGACCTCGAAGAGCCGCTCCTCGCTGACGGCGTTGGGGTCCACCGCGACGGCGTCGCGCCGCGTCAGGGCGACGAGCGACGAGTCGACGTTGGGCTCGGGGAGAAAGACGCTGCGCGGCACCCGCCCCACGACCCTGGCGCTCGCGAAGTAGTCGACCTTGACCGTGACCGCGCCGTAGGTGCGCGAGCCCGGCGGCGCGGCCAGCCGCTCGGCGACCTCGGTCTGGACCATGACGAGCAGGGCGCGCACGGCCGGTGCCGCCTCCAGGAGGCGGACGACGATCGGCACCGCCACGTTGTAGGGGAGGTTGGCGACCACCTGGACCGGGCCCTCGCCGAGCACGGAGAGGTCCACGTCGCGTGCGTCGCCGACGACCACCTCGCAGCGCCCCCCGGTGACCTCGGCGACGACCGCCGCGAGTCGTGGGTCGACCTCGACGGCGGTGACCTCGGCGCCCGTCTCGAGGAGCGCGAGGGTGAGCGAGCCCAGGCCGGGGCCGACCTCGAGGACCCGGTCCGAGGGGCCGACCCCGGCCAGCCGGGCGATGCGCCGCGCCGTGTTGGGGTCGATGAGGAAGTGCTGGCCGAGCGCCTTGGACGGGGTGAGGCCGTGCGACGCGAGCAGCGCCGTGACCTGGGTCCTCGTGAGGGTCACCAGGTGATGCGGACCAGGATCACGCCTTTGGAGAGCGCGCCGAGCTGCTCGAAGCAGGACGCCGAGAGGTCGACGACGCGGCCGGGGTTGTGGGCCTCCGTGTCGGTCACGAGGCACTGGATCGTCTTGTGGGTGGCGAGGTCCGTCACGGTGAGCAGTGTGCCGTGCGGGAGGAAGGGGCTGGCGCACTGCCCGGGGTACCAGGCGTACCAGGTCGCCACCCCCACCCTCGAGTGAGTGGCCCGGCGGCGGATGACGGGGGCCTCGCCCCGGGCGGCCCGCCGGTGCGCCGCGTCCTGGAGGGCCTCGTTGTGCCGGACGGCCAGGGCGTGGTGGGCGAGGACCCAGCGCTCAGCGCGGCCGGCAGCCGCCCCGGCGCTCGCCGCTCGGACCGCGGCTCGGACCGCCGCCGCTTGGCGCCAGGCCGCCCGCCGGCGGTCCGCGCCGACGAGCTGGGCGTTGTGGCGGACGGCGGAGCGGTGCGCGGCGAGCTCGGCGGGGGTCGCCGCCGCCGTGGGGGTGTCCGCCGAGACGAGCTGGGTGGACCCGAGCGACGTCGTCGCCGAGTGGCCGGCCGGAGCCGGCGTGGCGGTCGCCGCCGTTGAGGCGGCGCCGCTGTGCAGCAGCGCGAGCGGGGCGGCGAGCATGGTCACCGCCGCGAGCGCGGCGACGACCAGCCGCCCCTTGGCGCGGGTTGCCCTCAGATCCTCCACCCTTCTCCGGGGACATCGCACCTCCGGCGGACCAGCCGCCGAGGGACCCGCGGACCCTACGGACGGCCTTCTCGGCGACGCAAGTCGCACCTCCAACGGTCCCGAGAACCGCCAGATCACCCTGAGTAACCAGTGGAGACTCTCGGTTACCGGCCAGTTTGGGGCGCGTCATCCCAGTTCAGGACGGGTCCGGGAGCCGGAAGACCCTCGATGCGTTGAGAGTTGTGGCGCGGCGCACCACCCCGAGGTCGAGGTTGAGGGTTTGTGCGACCGCGTGGCCCACGTCCGCGACGAACGCGGGCTCGTTCGGCTGGCCGCGATGCGGCACCGGCGCGAGGAAGGGGCTGTCCGTCTCCACGAGCAGCCGGTCGAGCGGGACCTCGGCGAGGGCGTCGCGGAGGGGCTGGGCGTTCTTGAAGGTGATGATCCCGGCCACCGACACGAAGAGCCCGGCCTCGACGCACCGGCGCGCCTCGGACGGCCCCGCCGAGAAGCAGTGCACGATCGTCCGCTCCGGCACGCCGACGTCGTCGAGCACGCCGAAGAGGTCGCCGAAGGCGTCGCGGACGTGGAGGACCACCGCGAGGTCGCGCGCGAGCGCCATCGCGAGCTGCTCGCGCAGCGCGGAGCGCTGGACGTCGCGCGGCGAGTGCTCGTAGTAGTAGTCGAGGCCGCACTCCCCGATCGCGACGACCCGTTCCGCGCCGGGGGCGTCGAGGACGGCATCCAACCCTGCAGTTGAGGTTGAGGCTTCGTGGGGGTGGAGCCCGACGGTCGCGAAGACCTCGATCGGGAGGTCCGGAAGGCTCGCGATGCGCACGGCCTCCCGAGAGGAGGCGGCGTCGGTTCCGATGCAGACCGCCCGGGTGACCCCGGCGCCCGCCGCGCGGTCCAGCACGGCTCGGAGCCGCCGCTCGCCGTCGCCGTCGCCGCCGCCGTCGCCGTCGCCCAGGGCGTCGCCGCCGAGGTAGGTGTCCTGGAGGTGGCAGTGCGAGTCGGTCCAGCCGACCGACGACGCCCGACCGTCCGAGTCAGTCACGTCGTCGCGGGAAGAGCGGCTCGCCCTTCACGACGCTCCGCGCGCCGGGGTACCTCCCCCACCGCGCGGCGTCCGGGAGCGCCTCGTCGGTCGGCGTGCCCTCGAGCCCGATGCGCCGCCAGATCTCCGACGCGGTCGACGGCATGGCCGGCGAGGCGAGCACCGCGACGATCCGCAGGACCTCGAGGGCGTCACCGAGGACCCGGTCGACCGCCTCGCCGGGGTCCTGCTTCCAGGGCTCGGCGGCCTCGAGGGCGGCGTTGGCCGCCCCGATGAGCTGCCAGGTCGCCTCGAGCGCCCGCTGGGGCGCGAAGGCGGCCCAGGCCGCCGCGGCCGTCTCGAGGGCGGTCTGGGCAGCGGCCGCGAGCGCCGAGTCGGGGTCCGGGGCGGGGCCGACGCCCGCGCACTTGGACCCGACGACGGTCGCCACCCGGGCGACGAGGTTCCCGAGGTTGTTGGCGAGGTCCGCGTTGTAGCGCGCGACGAGCGACTCCAAGGAGAACTCGCCGTCGGCCCCGAGGGGCACCTCGCGCAGCAGGTGGTACCGCACGGCGTCGACGCCGAACTCCGCGGTGAGCGAGGCCGGGGTGATGTCGGTGACCTTCACGGGGTCCTCGGTGCCCGGGGCCATGGTCTTGCTCAGCTTCTGGCCGCCCACGAGCAGCCAGCCGTGCACCTGGACGTGCGCGGGCGGGTCGATCCCCGCCGCCATGCACATCGCGGGCCACCAGACGCAGTGGAAGCGGAGGATCTCCTTGCCGACGAGGTGGTGCGAGACCGGCCACCACCGCGCCACCTCGGCGTCGTCGCGGCCGTAGCCGACGGCGGTCAGGTAGTTGATCAGCGCGTCGTACCAGACGTAGAAGACCTGCGCCGGGTCCCACGGCACCTCGATGCCCCACGTCAGGCTCGTGCGCGTGATCGAGATGTCGTGGAGCCCGCCCTTGATGAACGAGAGCGCCTCGTTGCGCTTGGTCGGCGGGGCGACCGCGTCGGGGTCCCGCTCGTACCACTCGACGAGGCGGTCCTGGAAGGCGCTCAGCTGGAAGAACCAGTTCTCCTCGGCCATCTCGATGACCGGCCGCCCGTGGATGGGGCACCTGCCGTCGACCAGCTCGTCGAGCGTGTAGTAGTCCTCGCAGCTCACGCAGTACAGCCCGCGGTACGTGCCCTTGTAGATGTACCCGTTGTCGTGGACCTTGGAGAGGAAGGACTGGACCGTCACCGTGTGGCGGTGCTCGGTGGTCCGGAGGAAGTCGTCGTAGGCGACGTCGAGGCCGGCCCAGGCCTCCACGAACCGCGCCGAGGTGCGGTCGGCCCACTCCTTCGGGGACACGCCGTGCTCGGCGGCGGCCTCGGCGACCTTGAGGCCGTGCTCGTCGGTGCCGGTGAGGAACCGCACCTCTTCCCCGAGGAGGCGGTGCCACCGGGCGATGGCGTCGGCGTTGACCGTGCTGTAGGCGGTGCCGAGGTGCGGCGGGTCCGTGACGTAGTAGATGGGCGTCGTCAGGTAGAACCGCGGCACCGACGCAGGCTACCGGTGCGACTCGTGCGCTCCCGGGCTCGCCCGCAGCGCCGCGTCGTACGCGCGCCGCTTCGACACGCCGAGCGACGTCGCGACGGTGCTCGCGGTGTCGCGCACCGTCGCGCCCGCCTCGAGCTCGGCGGCGACCGCGCGCGCGACGTCGTCGTCACCTGCCCGCTGCGGCGTCGCCCCTCCGAGGACGACCACGACCTCGCCGCGCGGCGGGGGCGCTGAGGCGGCGGCCTCGGCGAGGTCGCCGAGCGAGCCGCGCTGCACCTCTTCGTGCAGCTTGGTGAGCTCGCGGCACACCGCCGCCGGCCGGTCACCGAGCGCGCGCGCGAGGTCGCGGAGCGTGGCCGCGAGCCTCGTGGCCGCCTCGAACACGACCGTCGTTCGCGCCTCGAGGCGGAGCGCCGCGAGCCGCTCCGCGCGGTCCGCCCCCTTCCTCGGCAGGAACCCCTCGACGCAGAACCGCTCCGTCGGGAGCCCCGAGACGACGAGCGCGACCAGGGCGGCCGAGGGACCCGGGACGGCGGTCACCGTCAAGCCCCTCGCGCCGACCTCGGCGACGAGCCGCGTGCCGGGGTCCGAGACCCCCGGGGTGCCCGCGTCGGTGACGTAGGCCACCGTCGCGCCCTCGGCGACCCTCGCGGCCACCCACTCGGCCCTCGTCGCCTCGTTGTGCGCGTGGACGCTCACGAGGCGGCGCTGCGCGGGGATCCCGAGGGCGCTGAGCAGCGTCCGGGTGCGCCGGGTGTCCTCGCAGCAGATGACGTCGGCGGCGGCGAGCGCGTCGCGGGCCCGTGCCGAGACGTCGCCGAGGTTCCCGATCGGGGTCGAAACGACGACGAGCGCGCCCGTCACGTCGCCCAGCGGAGCTCGACGGCGGAGCCCCGGTGCACGCCGTGGCGCTCGGCGGTGCCCGGGCCCATCACGACGATGGTGCCGGGCCGTACGACGCACACCGGCCGCCGCCCCGCGGCGCGCACCGCGACGGCGGTGCCATCGCGGACGCAGATGACGTCGAGCGGGCCGAGGACGACCGCGGGCGAGCGCAGGACCACGGCGAGCTCGCCGCGGCGGGCCGACCGCGCGGCGCGACGGCGCTCCCGGAACGTCCGCACGTGCTGTGTGGACGCGACGGCCTCGCCGTCTGCGAGCAGCCACCCCGAGTCCATCGGCCTCCTCGTCGCACCGTGGTCGGACGCCCTCAACCTACCGGCCCGCTAGCGTCGGGTTGATGTCGAAGCGCACCGTGCAGCGCAAGCTGCGGAAAAAGAAGAAGGCCAACCACGGCAAGAAGCCGAACTGCGGCCGCGGCTGACCCGCTCCCCCTAGGCGGCGCGCAGCCCGCCCCACGCGCTCCCCGACGCTGAGAGCACGCGGGCGAGCGCGGTGGGCGTGTCCGAGATGATCCCGTCGACGCCGAGATCGAGCAGGCGGCGCATCTCGTCCTCGTCGTTGACGGTCCAGACGTGCACCGCGAGCCCGGCGGCGTGCGCGGCGTCGACGAACCGCTCGTCGACGACGGTGACCTCCCCGAAGGTCGCCGGCACCTGCAGGGCGACACCGGTGGTCGGCGGCGCGGGCTCGCCGGCGTGGGCCGCGCGGTAGAACTCGGCGGTCTCGAGCGTCGCGAGCGAGGTGCAGAACTCCGGCGCCACGCGCCGGAACGCCGCGATCGCCGGGTCCGAGAAGCTCGCCACGATCGTGTCGTCCCCGCGGCCGTGCGCGCGGAGCGCATCGGCGAGCAACGCCTCGTAGGGCTCGACGTCCGGTGCGGTGCGCTTGATGTCGAGGTTGACGACGACGCCCGCGAGCGCCTCGAGCGCCTCGGCGAGCGTCGCGATCCGCAGCGACGCGTCGTCGGGCGCGCGGCCCCGCAGCGGGTAGGCGTCCTCGGCGAGCCCGGGTGACACGTCGGCGCCGGGCGCCCACCAGTACGCGTTGTCGAGCCGGCGCAGCGCGTCGAGGGTGAGGTCGCAGATCTGCCCCGCGCCGTTCGTGGTCCGGTCGACGGTCTCGTCGTGGCAGACGACGAGGTGGCGGTCCTTGGTCGCGTGGACGTCCAGCTCGACGGCCGTCGCGCCGTGGTCGAGGGCGCCGGCGATCGCGTGGAGCGTGGACGACGGGCCTTCCCACGCACCGCCCTGGTGCGCGTAGGCGATGACGCGGCGCTCGAGCCAGGGGCTGCTCACCGTGCGGCGCCGGTCCGGCCGAGCGGCGGTCGGCGCGCCGCGCCCTCGCGAATCGCCCTCGTCACGTAGTGCTCCATCACGAAGGCGAGGAAGGGGACGAAGCCGGCGAGCGCCATGCAGAGCCACCACCACCACCGCAGCCTCGTGAGGAAGGCGAGCTGGATGACCGTGAGCAGGTACAGGGGGTACAGGAAGACGCCGTGGGCGACGCCGAGCACCTCGCCGAGTGTGCGCTCGTGGTGCCAGGAGAGCGGGACGGCGACGAAGACGAGCACGATGAGCGCCGTCCCCGTCACGAACGACATGATCCGGTAGCGGAGGAGCGCGCCCTCCATCAGCGCCGCCAGCCTTTGCGGCGAGCCGTCGAGGCGAGCTCGGCCAGGTGGTCGTTGTACGCGGCGAGCTCGGGGTCCTCGTTCGCGCGGTCGCGGCGGTCGGCCTGGGCGGCGGCGCGGAGCTGGGCCTCGTGCGCGCGGCGGGCCTCGCGTGCCTCGGCGGTCGCGGGCTCGGTGTGCAGCAGCGCCCACCACCCGAAGACGCCGGCGATCGCGAAGACGGGCCACTCGACGGCGTAGAGGTAGCTGAACTGGTTGCCCCCGATCGCCCGGCCGACCTGCCACCACGCCGCGAGCGAGCAACCGACGACCCACGTCACGAGCAGGACGTGGAGCCCCAGGCTGCGTGGGGAGAGCCACCGCGTCCGCACGCTCGAGACACTACGCAGCAACCAAGGCGATCGGTGACGACGTCTACCCTTGCGAGGGTGCCGGGCATGGACATGGGGCCGCTCCCGCCGCCGTTCCAGTGGACCCACCTGTGGCTGTGGCACCTCGGGTGGCTGCCCTGCCTCCTGCTCGTGGGCGCGCTCGCGTGCTACCTCGTCGGCGTCTCGCGGACGCCCTCGTGGTCCGCGGCGAGGACCGCCTCGTTCGTCGCGGGCGTCGTGGTCACGTTCCTCGCCACCCAGTCGGTCCTCGGCGTCTACGACATGGTGCTGTTCACCGACCACATGGTCCAGCACCTCCTGCTCATCATGGTGGCCGCCCCCCTGTTCGCCGCCTCCGCGCCGCTCGACCTCGCCTCGGCGTCGCTGCGCGGCGCGCCGAAGCACTGGGTCGACCGGTTCATCGACGGCCCGGTGGGCGGCGTGGTCCTCCACCCGGCGTTCGGCTTCCTCGCCTACGCCGCCTTCATCCCGGTGACCCACCTGAGCGGGATCATGAACCTCACGATGGAGCACCTGTGGCTCCACCACCTGGAGCAGCTCGCCTTCCTCGTCGTCGGCTACCTGTTCTTCCGCCACGTCTTCGGCCTCGAGCGAGGGCCGCACCCGCTGCACCCGGGGCTCCGCTTGGTCTTCGTCATGCTCGCCGTGCCCATCGACACCTTCACCGGCCTCGCCCTCGCCATGAGCTCGCACAACCCCTTCCCCGTCTACGACACGGTCCGGCGCACCTGGGGACCGTCGGTGCTCACCGACGTCCACACCGGCGGGGCGATCATGTGGATCGGCGGCGACCTGCTGATGCTCCTCGCCATGATCCCCGCCGCGGTGCTGTGGGTTCGCTACGAGGACGCCAAGACGAAGGAGCTCGACGCGCGCCTTGACGCCCTTCGGGAGGCCTCCGCCTAGCCAGGCAGCCAACTCCGACGGAGCTCCTAGCGACGCCTTCGGGTGCTCTTAGGTTCCGTCCGTACCGTGCGGTCATGGCCAGCCCCGTAAGGACGCCGGCACCTCCCCGCGGAGCGAGCGCTCGCGCGCATCGCTCGCGCCCCGGGCCGGAGCCGATCCCGTGGATCGGCTCCGCCGTGTGGGTAGCGTTCGTCGCCGGGCTCGCAGCGAGCGTCGCACTCGCCCTGTCCCAGGAGACGCCCTCGAGCCTCGCGCAGCCAGGTGGGTGGTATGACGCCATCGGGCGGCTCGCCGGGCTCACCGGCACCTACGGGATGCTCGTCATGGTCGTGCTCATCGCGAGGGTGCCCTGGCTCGAGCGGACGATCGGCCAGGACCGCCTCGTTCGGTGGCACCGTCGCCTTGGCGGCTGGCCCATCGCCCTCATCACGCTGCACATCGTCACCGTGACGCTGGGCTACGCCGCACTCACGAAGGTGGGCTTCTTCTCCCAGCTCTGGACCTTCCTCGTCCACTACCCGGACATCCTCGCTGCCGCGGTCGCGTTCTGCCTGCTCTTGGTCGCCGGCATCAGCTCGGCTCGCATCGCGCGTCGTCGGATGCGCTACGAAACGTGGTGGGCGGTGCACCTCTACATCTACCTCGCCCTCGGGCTCTCCTTTGCTCACCAGGTTGCGACCGGCGCGGTGTTCCTCGGCGATCCCGCGACGACCGCAGCGTGGATCGCGGCGTGGGTTCTCGTCGGCGCGCTGCTCTTCGGCTCACGCCTCGTGCTGCCGCTCGCGAGGAACCAGCGCTACCACTTGCGCGTGTCGCGCGTCGAAGAGATCGCGCCGTCGGTCTACGCCGTCACTATCCGCGGTCGCGAGCTCTCGCGACTCGCGGTCTCCGGGGGCCAGTTCTTCCAGTGGCGGTTCCTGGCGAGAGGCCTGTGGTGGCACTCGCACCCGTACTCCCTGTCCGCCCTCCCGCGCCCGCCGTACCTCCGGGTGACGGTGCGGGCCGTCGGCGACCAGTCGCGGGCGATCGCCCGGCTCCTCCCGGGCACCCGTGCCCTGGTCGAGGGTCCCTACGGGACCTTCACCAAGCACACGACGGAGACTGACGCGGTGACGTTGATCGGCGCCGGCGTCGGGACCACGCCGCTGCGCGCCCTTGCCGAGGACCTGCCCAGCGGCACCAAGGTGACGGCGATCCTGCGGGCATCGACGGATGAGGACCGCGTGCACCACGACGAGATTGCCGCCCTGATCCGGCGGCACGGCGGCGTGCTACACGAACTGATCGGCACCCGCAGCGAGGTCCGACTCGACGCGCGCGCCCTGCGACACCTCGTGCCGGACATCGCGCGCAGCGACGTCTTCATATGCGGCCCGGAGGGCTTCCTCGAGTCGGTGTCCCGCGCGGCGGCGGCCGCCGGCGTGCCCGAGCGTCGCATCCATGCCGAGGAGTTCGCGTTCTGATGCGCAGGGCGCCCTGGGTGATCGCGGGGACCGCGGCGGGGATCGCGGGACTCCTCACGTTCCACACGACGCCGGTGAAGGTGGCGCTCGCACCGCTGCCGACGACGATTCCACCGGCCGCGGGCGGTGCCACGACGACCACGCAGCCGGCGACCTCCACGAGGAGCGCCGCCGGCGCGAGCGTCAACTACTACTACGGCACGATGTCGGTCTCCGTCACGGTGAGCGGGTCGCACCTCACGAGGGTCACCATCGGGTCGCTCAACGATGGGGGCAACTCTCTGTCCCAGAGCATCGACCAGACCGCGATCCCGCAGCTCGAACAGCAGGCGATCGCCGCGCAGAGCGCGAACATCCAGGGGGTCTCT
>DASZHS010000067.1:0-47019 GCA_035937595.1 Acidimicrobiales bacterium | reverse complement strand
CGGGAGCGGTCGGCAACGTCCTGCTCGCGATCGCTCGCCTGGCCTCGGAGCTGGGCGCGGTGGTCGACGGGCTCTCCCACGACGGGACCGCCTGTGCCTGCAGCGCCGGCATGCTCGAGGCCGGCACCGCGCCGAACGTCGTACCGTCCTCCGCGACCGTGCGCGGGACGCTCCGGACGTTCACACCCGAGCAGGCAGTGGCGGCGCTCGACGAGCTCGCCGCGCGGTGCTCGTCGATCGGCTCGGCGTTCGGCTGCGACCTCGAGCTCACGCTGGAAGAGCACGCGCCCGCCGTCGTGAACGACCCGAGGGTCGCCGACGTCGTTCGTCGCGTGGCGCGCGGCGCGATCGGCCACGAGCTCGTGGTGGACATCCCTCCGGTGACCCCGAGCGACGACGTGAGCGAGTTCCTCAACCGCGTCCCGGGCTGCTATTTCTTCGTCGGCGCGGCGCGTCCCGACGGCACGAGCGGGCCGCACCACAGCCCGACGTTCGCGCTCGACGAGGGGTGCCTCCCCGTGGCCGCCCGGGTCCTCACCCTCGCCGCGGTCGAGCTCGCCGAAGCGTCCACTTCAAACTGACCTAGCGCAGGGGCCCGTAGAGGTAGACGCCGCCGAGGATGCCCGCGCGAGTGCCCGACGTCGTGGTGGTCACCGCGAGCTCGCCCAGGTCCGCGAGGCGCACTCTCGGGCTGTTGCCGCCCGAGAGGTGCAGCTGGTCGAACCCGACGACGTCGGCGAGCAGGAGGAGCGCCCCGATCACTCGCGCGTGCCACTTCGCCTCGCCGTCGCGCTTCCTCGCGTGCTCACCCAGCACGTCGTCGAGGGTCTCGCGGCGGCTCCATCGGGTCTGCGACAGCTCGAGGTGCGGCTGGAGGACGCCGTCGAGCGTGAGACCGGTGCCGAAGCCCGAGCCGAGCGTGACGGTCAGCTCGAGTCCCTTGTGGCGCGAGCAGGCGAGCGCGGCGACGTCGGCGTCGTTGGCGACGCGCGCCTCGAGCTCGAAGGTGGCCGCGAGCCGGCGCTGCAGCTCGAAGCCGCGCCAGGCGTCCCGCAGCGCCTCGGTGCGCTCGGAGCCGGGGCCGCGCACGCGCTCGAGGTTGGCGCCGCTCTGCACCACGCCGTCGACGACCGGCCCGGGGAAGCCGAGCGCCAATCGATCGGCGTGGGGGAGGCGCACGACGAGGCGCGCGACCTCCTCGACGAGCTTCGGCGGCGTCATGGGCCACGTCGTGCGCAGCTTCACCCGGTCGCCGGCGAGCTCGCCCTTGACGTCGACGAGACCGGCCTTGAGCGACGTCGCGCCGACGTCCACGCAGACCGTGAGCGGCCCGGGCGGCGCCGTGGACCGTCTCATGGCGCCGCCATCGTGACGGCAGGCCACTCGAGCACGCGCCTGGAGAGGATCGTCCCCGCGCGCCGCGACGCGGCGGCGTGGTCGAGGCGGGGCATCGGCTGCAGCGTACCGAGCGGGCCGGACCCGCTCCCGCCGCGACACCGCGCGTCGTCGACGTGCGCGGAGCCCGTAGCCGTTGGTCACACCGCCCTCACGTCGCGGAGCGTCGGTGGGCGCGGTGCCGGTGGGGCACCACACCACGGCCGCCGGCCCGCGCACCGAAGAGACGGAGCCGCACGGGTGGCGACCGCCCGGCGATCAGGACCGCGGCGCCGCGCGGCCACTGGCGGAGCTCCTCGGGGGCGAGCGCGGTCGCCCGTCGCGCGTCGGCGCGTGCGGGCCCGGTGAGCGTCGGCAGCCACTCCGCGAGCGTCGGGTCCGCGAGGCCGCCGAGCAGGACCCGCGTCGTGTGGTTGTTGACGACGGTCCTCGCCTTGTGGCCGTACCGCGCGACGAGCTGGGCGAGGTCCTGCCAGACCGTGACGAGCGTGACGCCCTGGCCCTGGCACGTCGCGGCCACCTGGTCGAGCTCGTCGATGGGCGCGATCGACGCCGCCTCGTCGAGCAGCACGAGCAGCCGGCAGGGTCGTCCCTCGCCCGCGCGTACCGCCGCCGCCTCGAGGACCTGGCGGACGAGCGCCGCGAACATCGGTCGGAACCGGCGCTGGTCGTGCAGGGGCGCGGACAGGTAGCAGGTGTTCGAACCCGAGAGCAGCGCCGACGGATCGACGGGGTCCCCGGCGCGCAGCGACTCGATCGCCGCCTCCGTCGTCGCAAGCACCGAGCCGAGCGTGCGGTCGTCGCGCGAGAACGACGCGAGGAGCGCGTCGGCGGCCACCGGGTCGTCCTCGAGGAACGCCAGCGGGTCGTCCAGCTGGCGGCGGTCGACCCAGGCCGACACCGTCTCGATCGACCCGCCCGCCCGGTTGGCCGCGTAGAGGAGGGGGGCGAGCAGCTTGGCGGACAGGGCGGCCCAGAACGCCTGGTCGCCCGCTGCGCTGCCCGCGCCCGTGCCCACGGTGAGGTCGCGTGCGAGCGCCCTCGCGGCGGGGAGCGAGTGGGCGAGGGCGACGGGGTCGAAGACCGCGGTCCCCGCGAGCTCCGGTGCGACGACCTGGACCCTCCCGAGGGTCGCCCGGTGCCCCGAGGTCATCGCGGCCAGGTCGCCCTTCACGCTCGCGGCCAGCACGGGGCCCGCCCAGCCCGCGACGATGGGTGCGCAGAGCGACGTCGTCTTGCCGGACTGGGTCGGTCCGACGACGAGCACCGACCCGGGCGTGCGTGCGCCGAGGCGCAGCGGCGTGGGCGCCCAGTGGGTCGTGGCCCACCGGCCCAGCGCGAGGTGCTCCTCACCCCGCGCACGCAGCCGCACGGCGGTGGACGGCCCGCCGAACCGCGCCGTCGGTCCGCGCCGCCGCGACGCAGGGTGGGTGCGCGTCCGCTCGCCCGTGAGCAGGACCACCACGAGCAGGACCGCGAGGCACGCGAGGGCGCGCACGGCTAGCCCCGCATCGCGGCGTCGGTGTCGACGAGCGCGCGCTCCGCCGGCGACACGACGTGGCGGACGACGGAGCGCGCCGCGCCGACCCGCCAGAGCGCCGAGCCCCTCGGGAGCCGGGTGACGACGTCGCGCTCCGCCGCGGTGAGCCCGAGGAGGTCCGCCAGCGCCGTCGCCTCGGCCGGCGCCTGGCCGAACAGAACCGCCGTCTCGACGTCGCGGAGGAGTCCCGCGGCGATCGCGGCGGTCACCGAGCCGTCCGGTCCGGCGGCCGCGAGGTCGCTCAGGCGGTGCAGCACCAGCACGTGGGCGACGCCGCGGGCACGGGCGAGCTTGAACCCCGCCTGGAGCCACCTCGCCGCGCCCTCGTCGGCGAGGAGTGACCACGCCTCGTCGAGCACGAGGATCGTCCGCGCGGTGCGAGGGGCTCGCCGCGTCGCCTCCAGGGCGGCGGCCGCACAGCACAGGACGACGGGCAGCGCGCCGGCGCGCACCGCGCCCGACACGTCGAGGACGACCACGTCGCCGTCGAGCTCGCACCCCGAGCTCGCGGGTCCGTCGAACAGGCCGCGCAGCTCGCCGGTGAGCAGGCGACGCAGCTCGAGCGCGACGGCGCGCCCCTCCGCGGCGAGCGCGGCGGTCGTCGTGCCGAGCGCGACGGCCGCGGTGGCGCTCGGGGCGACGAGGTGGCCGAGCACGGCCCGGAGCGTCGCGGGCGGCGCGTCGTCGGCGGCCCGCAGCGCGACCTCGAGCGCGGCGCGCTCGACGGGGTCCAGGCGTCGCTCGAGGCTCGTGGCCACGAGCGCGGCGAGGAGGGTGGCGCGCGCGGGGTCGTCGCGCTCCCCGGCGAGCGGGTTGAGCCGGACCGCGCCACCCGGCTCGAGCGAGATCGGGTCGGCGCCGAGCGCGGCGGCGAACGCGGCGTACTCGCCCTTCGGGTCGACGACCACGCAGCGTCGCCCGGCGACGACCGCACGGGCGAGGAGGCACTTCACGAGGGCGCTCTTCCCGCGCCCGACCTGCCCCGCGACCAAGACGTTGGGGTTGGTGACCAAGCCCTCGGCGTACGCGTCGAACGGGTCGAACCGGAAGGCGGCGCCGAGCGTGCACGTCCCGACGACGACGCCGCGTCGTGGGCCGCCGCCGTCGTCGAGGCACGGGGCGAGCGCGGGCGCGTGGCGCGTCGTGAGCAGCTGGGTGCGCGCGCCGGTCGGCGTGCGGCGGGTCAGGGGACGCACCAGCCGGGGACCGTCGCGAGCACGCCGCGGCGGTGGTCGCCGTCGCAGCGCCGCAGGCGGACGCCGCAGGTCGTGGCGTCGGCGAGGAGCCTCGCGGCGGCGGCCTCGAGCTGGAGCACGTCACCGGCGTCGATGGCCACGACCCCCACGAGCCGCAGCGAGCCGTGCCCCGCGGCGAGCTCCTGGGCGCGCTCGGCGTCCCGCGCGGTGTCGCGCGTCGCCTCCGGTGACGCGAGGAAGCCGCCGCGAGCGGCGATCGCCGCGTCGGCGGCGGCGGCCGTGCGCACCCTGGCGGTGCGCCCGCGAGCGCGGGAGAGCTCCTCCACGCGGAGGCTGAGCGCGACGGTGCGACGGTCCGCGGCCACGCACAGTGGGGTCAGCACCTGCTCGTCCACGTCACCGGCCGGCCACTCCTCGACGAGGAAGGCGGCGTGGACCGACGCCGGCCCCTCGAGGTGGTGCCACCTGGCTACGACGTCGATGGAGAGCATGGCGCCCAGCGCCGGCGCCACACGGTCCGCGAGCAGCGCGTCGAGGGCGTCGACGTCGCAGCGCACGGCCCCGTCGACGCCGGAGGCGCGCAGCGTGCTCGCCACGTCGAGCGGGGCGTCGGCCGAGATCGCGACGTAGGAGCGGGTCGCGATCCCGACCGGTGCGAGCGGGGCCTCGTGGCGCGCGAGCGTCCCGGGACCGCTGACCGTGAGGATGGTGGCCGACCGCACCTGCTGGCCGACCCCGCCGAGCCCGCGCAGCCAGCCCGACAGCGCCTCGCCGAGCGCTCGCGGCTCGTCGGCGAGGGCGCGCAGCCCGCGGTGGTCGAGCTGCGCGGCGGACGTCGCCGTGCCGTCGGGCCAGCGGAGGTGGGCCAGCCCGTCGTCGCCGCGGTGCACGACCGCACCCGCGCACAGGGCACCGCCCCGTACGCGCGCGAGGTGGAGCGCGGCGACCGGGACCCACTCGTCGAGGCCGCGACCGCGGACCGGCACCGCGGCGACCGCGACCGCCGCGAGCGCCACGAGCACGCCCAGGACCGCGGCGGCGCTGCCGCCCGCACCGAGGCCGACCACGAGCGCCGTCGCGCCCACCGCCGCGGCGAGCGCCTGGCCGGGTCGCCAGCCGAGGACGGCGCCGCGGCGCTCGGCGCGCCCGAGGTGGTAGGGGGCGTCAGCGGGACTCGACATGGCCCGGCGGCTTCCAGACGAGTCGCGGGCCGATGTGGTCGCGCTCCCAGACGTGGGTGCCCGCCGAGGCGGGCACGGCCTTCACGGGCGGCGGTCCCTTCACGACCCGCACGTCGGGATCGAGCGCGGTCCCCGCGACGAGGTCGACGTCGAGGCCGGGCATCATGCCGACCGGGTCCGCGCCGACGGGGTCCACGCTCGGCATCGGCCCCTCGCCGCCGATGGCCGCGACGGCGAGCGAGACCGCACGCCCCGTCGCCGGTCGCGTGGCCCCCGTCGCGCGGTGGCGGACCGACTCGAGGTGCGCGATGCCGGCGGCGTCGGCGAGCGGGACCAGGCGCAGCACCGCGTACGGCATGCACGTCGCGAGCAGGAGCAGCGCGCCACCGGTGAGGGCCGTCGCCGGACCCGCGGTGGCGTGCGCGATCGCGTCGAGCGCGATCGAGAGCACGAGCACGATGACCGCCTTGGACACGATGAGGGCGCCAAGGGTCTCGAGGAGGCGCCGTGCCCACGCGACCGCCGGCGGCCAGAGCGTGGCGGCGAGCACCAAAGGGAGGGCCGCCGTCACCACCGTGATCGCCGCCGCGCGGACGACGAGCTCGACGAAGAGCACCAGCGCGCCGAGGATGACGAGCCCTGCGACCACGATCGCGATCGCCCCCGGGACGGTGACCGACGACGCGACGGCCTCGGCGAGCCCGCGGAGCGCGGTGTCCAGCGAGGCGCCCGAGCCGCGCGCGAGCGACGCGGAGAGCCGGTCGGTCACCGACAGGGCGAGCCCGACGAGCCCTGCCCCCGCCGCGCCGAGGAGGACCGCGACGGGGAGCCGGAGCAGCACCGTGCGCCACAGCTCGCCCATCGCCCCGTGCACGAGCGCGCGCAGCACGCCCGCGACCAGGGCGAGCAGCGCGACCGGCGCGGCGACCCCGAAGAGGAGGTGCTCTCGTGCGAGGAACCACGACGTCGTGACCGGCGGCGCCGTCGCGCCCTCGAGGGCGTGGCCCACGAGCCCGAGCAGCCACGCGGCGGTCGAGGCGCACCAGCCAACGACCGCGGCGAGCAGGGCCGACACGATCGAGGACCCGATCGACGCGCCGCCCCGCGAGACGACGCTGCAGATCCCCGAGATCGGGAGGGGGCACCCGACGGCGTGCGCCATCAGTGCAGCGCGCTCCCGGCGTGGAAGAAGAAGTTGATGACGATCGGCGCCGCTCCGATGAGGAGGGCGGCCGCCCCCGCGGTGAGCACGGCGCGGCGGCCCGACATCGCCTGGTGCACGTTGTGCGCGTGCGAGCCGAGCGCCCAGACGAGCGCGCCCACGACGAGCGCGACGAGCGCGCCGAGCAGCGCCCATCCCGCCAGGCCGTTCGCGAGCTGCTGCAGCGTGCCCCCGCCGGGCAGGAAGCCCATGGTGGGGTGGAGCGAGACGTGCGGTCCGGACATTCGGAGCCTCCTTGTCGATGAGGCGCCACAACGGGTGGGGCGCGCGGCGGTCCCGCGACACATCTCTGCCATGCTGGGGCCGTGCTCGGCGCGGTCGACCTGGCGACGTTGCCGCAGCCCGCGCTGTGGGGCATCGGGGTCGCCGTCGTCCTCGTCGGCCTCGCGATCGGCTTCCTCGCCGGGCGCCGCTCGGGACGCCGTGCGATCGCGCTGCGCCTCTCCGCGCTCGGCGCGCGCCTAGGGGCCGACCACCCGCCCGCCGACGACGGCCGCGTGGAGACCGCCCTCACCTACCTCGAGCAGGTGACCGGGGCGGCCACCGAGGCGGTCTCGGAGACGAGCGCCGAGTCGATCCGGCTGCGCCGCTCACTCGACACCCTGCCGCTCGGCCTCGTGCTCTGCGACGAGTCCGGCACGGTCGTGTACCGCAACGAGCACGCCGACCGGCTGATGACCAGCCGCTACGGCGACGCCATCGCCGCCCAGGCCGTCACCGAGCTCCTGATCGAGGCCTGGAAGGGCGGCGACGCCGAGCGGGTCGTCGACCTCTACGGCCCGCCACGTCGCACGCTGCACATCCGCGCCGCGCTCATCGACGACGGCCGGCGCCAGCTCGGCGTGCTCGCCATGATCGAGGACGTCTCGGAGCGTCGGCGCCTCGAAGAGATCCGGCGCGACTTCATCGCCAACGTCAGCCACGAGCTCAAGACCCCGATGGGCGCGCTCGGGCTCCTCGCCGAGACGCTCCTCGTCGAGCGCGACCAAGCGGTCGCCACGCGGCTCGCCGAGCGGATCCACCTCGAGGCCTTCCGGGTGAGCCGGATCATCGACGACCTCCTCGACCTGTCGCGGCTCGAGTCCGAGGCGACGCCCTCGCGCGAGCCGGTGCCCGCCGTCCTCGTCATGGCGGAGTCGATCGAGCGCATCCGCTCGGCGTCCGACCAGCGCGGCATCGAGCTGGTCTTCGACGAGCCCGAGCCGACCGTCATCGTCTTCGGGGACCGACGCCAGCTCGTCTCGGCGCTGTCCGCGCTCCTCGAGAACGGCGTCGCGTACTCGGTCGAGGGCGGGACCGTCACGTTGCACGCGACCACGAGCGAGGAGACGCTCGGGACCTCCCCTGACGTCGCCGTCGACCTCGAGGCTGGCGGCGACGACGCGCAGGGGCCCGCCGCGCCGCCGCCGATCGTGCTGCGCACCGTGCGGATCGCCGTCACCGACAAGGGGATCGGGATCCCCGCGAAGGACCTCAACCGGATCTTCGAGCGCTTCTACCGCGTCGACCCCGGTCGTGCGCGCGAGACCGGCGGCACCGGGCTCGGCCTCTCGATCGCACGGCACGTCGCCCAGAACCACGGCGGGCGCGTCGAGGTCGAGTCCCGCGAAGGCGAGGGCTCGACCTTCACCCTCGTCCTCCCGCTGCACGCGCAGTGACGCCGAAGTCCAAGGCCCAGCGCGCCGAGGAGGTGCGCCCCCTCGTCCTGCTCGTCGAGGACGAGGAGTCCTTCATCGACGCGCTGCGCATCGGGCTCGACCGCGAGGGGTTCGACGTCGTGGTCGCGACCGACGGCGCCCAGGCGGTCGAGACGTTCGAGGCGTCACGGCCCGACCTCATCCTCCTCGACCTGATGCTGCCGAAGCTCTCCGGGATCGACGTGTGCCGCGCGCTGCGCGAGCGCAGCGAGGTCCCGATCATCGTCGTGTCGGCGAAGAGCGAGGAGATCGACACCGTCCTGCTCTTGGAGATGGGCGCGGACGACTACGTGACGAAGCCCTACCGCCTCCGCGAGCTCGTGGCCCGCATGCGCGCCGTGCAGCGACGCCGCGTCTCGGCGGAGCCGCGCGTCGACGGGGGCGTCGTCGTCGAGGCCGGTGGGATCCGGCTCGAGCCGGACACCCGTCGGTGCTACGTGCGCGGCAGTGAGGTCAGGCTGCGCCGCAAGGAGTTCGAGCTGTTGCACCTGCTGCTCGCGAACGCGGGCCTCGTGCTCACCCGCGACGTCCTGATCGACCGGGTGTGGGGCTCGGACTACGTGGGCGACACGAAGACCCTGGACGTCCACGTCAAGCGCCTGCGCGCCCTCGTCGAGCCCGACCCGAAGGCGCCGTCGCTCATCACGACGGTGCGCGGCATCGGCTATCGCTTCGAGGCCCCGAGAGCCAACCCCTGAGGGCCGGCGCCGACACCGCGCGCCGACCACCGCGCGCCGACCACGGCGCGGCGCCGCCGACGCGGTGGCTACGACGCGGCGATGGTGTCGGTCCCGACGTAGGGGACCAGGACCTCGGGCACCTCGATCGCACCGTCGGGCTGGCGGCGGGTCTCGAGGACCGCGGCGAAGACGCGCGCCCAGCCGAGGACCGAGCCGTTGACTGTGTGGGCCATCACGGGCGCGCCGCCCCCGCCCGGGCGGTAGCGCACGTTCGCGCGCCGCGCCTGGTAGTCGCGGTACCAGCTGACCGACGACACCTCGAGCCAGCGGTCGACCCCCGGGGCGTAGGCCTCGAGGTCGAACGTCCTCGCGTTCTGGTTGCCGAGCTCGCCGACGCACAGGTCGAGCACCCGGTACTGCAGGCCGAGGCCCTTGAGCACGGCCTCGGCGCGGACGACGATGTCCTGGACGGCGTCGGGTGCCTGGGCCGCCGTGCAGTACGCGAACAGCTCGGTCTTGTCGAACTCGTGGACGCGCAGCAGCCCGCGCGTGTCCTTGCCCGCGGCCCCGGCCTCGCGGCGGAAGCACGGGGTGGACGCGCAGTACCGGAGCGGCAGCTGGGACTCGTCGAGCAGCTCGCCGCGGTGCATCGAGGTCAAGGGCACCTCCGCCGTCGGGATCGCCCACAGCCCGTCGCGCTCGACGGCGTAGGCCTCGTCCACGAACTTGGGGAGGTGCCCCGAGGCGGTCAGCGCCTCGGTGAGCACGAGCGTGGGCGGGCGCACCTCGGTGTAGTCGCGGGACTGGGCGTCGAGCGAGTACCAGCTGAGCGCGCGCAGCAGCCGTGCGCCGAGCCCCTTGTACAGCGGGAACATCGAGCCGGAGAGCCGTGCGCCGCGCTCGAAGTCGAGGAGCTGCAGCGCCTCGCCGATCTCCCAGTGCGGCACGCGCTGGTGCTCGGCGTACTCGGGCGGCGCCGCGCCGTCGTCCATCCCCGGCCACCAGCGTCGGACCTCGACGTTGTCCGCCTCGCTCGTCCCGTCGGGCGCCTGCTCGTCGGGGAGGTTCGGGAGCACCAGCAGCTGGTGGCGCACCTCGTCGGCGACGGTCTCGGCCTCGGCGGTCGCGATCCGCTCGTCGTGCCCGAGGGCGCGGGACGTGAGCTGGAGCTCCTCGGCGCGCGCGATGTCGCCGTCCTTGCGGGCCTGGGCGACCTGTCGCGACAGCGCCTTCACCTCCGAGCGGAGCTCCTCGGCACGCTGGAGGCGGAGCCGGTGCTCGGCGTCCAGCTCGAAGAGGGCGTCGACCACGCTCGGATCGACGCCGCGGCGAGCGAGGGCGGCGCGGACGGCGGTCGGGTCGCGCCGCAGGAGGGTGAGGTCGATCACGCCGTGATGGTACGCGCACGCCCCGACGGCCCGGCTCGTTCGCGTGTGCACGCGGGCACCGCCCTCACCACCGAGGGCACGCGGACGCCGACGCCGCCCGTCAGACGCGCAGGGCGGTGCGGACGGCGCGCGGGCGCGGCGGCGGTCGCGACGTCGGCTCGTCCGCACCGGCCGTCGTCGCCGCCATCCGCGCGGCGACCGCGCCGACGACGAGGACGGCCGGCGCCGACACGGCGAGCGCGGCGAGGTGCTCGAGCGTCGTGATCGTCCGCCGCTCGGCGGGCGTGGCGCCGCGCTCGATCACCGCGACCGGGGTGGACCCCGCCCGACCGCCCGCGATCGCGCCGGCAGCGATCGCCGCGCGCGTGGCGATGGCCATGAGCAGCACGACGGTCTGGTCGCATGGGGCGACCAGCAGTGCCCGGACCGCGCCGACCACGTCGTGGCCCGACGCGACGACGACCGATGCCGCGACGCCGCGCTCGGTGACGGGCACGCCGGCGAGCGCGGGGACGGCGAGCGCGGCGCTGAGACCCGGGACGACCTCGACGTCGACGCCCGCGGCGCGGAGCGCGTCGAGCTCCTCGCTGCCGCGACCGAAGACGAAAGGGTCGCCGCCCTTCAGCCGCACGACCGTGCGGGCGCGCCGCCCGTGGTCGACCAGCAGCGCGTTGAGCCTCGCCTGCGCGCGCGCGGCGTCGTCGCCCACGTGCTTGCCGGCGTCGACCACGAGCGCGGCCGGGGCCGCCAGGGCGAGGACGCGCCGGTCGACCAGCCGGTCGACCACGACGACGTCGGCGGCCGCGAGGAGCCGGGCGGCGCGGACGGTGAGCAGGTCAGGGTCGCCCGGGCCGGCCCCCACGAGGTAGACGGTCACGGCTCGGCCCGCACGGGGAGGACCGCGTCGCGCACGCGTGCCGTCGCCGCCTCGGTCGACCCCGCGGCGACCATCGCGACGAGCTCGTCGTCGACGACGTCGCCCCACGCGCGTCCCTCGGTCGACCGGCCCGCGCCGAGGAGCTCGCGTCGCACCCCGGCGAGCAGCCCGGCCACGTCGCCGAGCGCGCCGTCGAGGCGAGCGTCGAGCCAGCCCCGGAGGTACGACGCGAGCGCGGGCGACGTCCCGGCCGTCGAGACGGCGACCGTGACCGGACCGCGGCGCACGAGCGCCATCGCATAGACGCTGCAGCGAGCCGGGTCGTCGGGCGCGTGCACCCAGGTCCCTCGGGCGTCGGCCAGCTCGAAGACGCGCTGGTCGACCGAGGGGTCACCCGTCGCGGCGACCACGAGGTGCACGCCGTCGAGGTCGCCCGGCTCGAAGCGGCGCGCGTGCCAGGCCACCGTCGGTGCGGTGCGGACGAGCGCACGGACCTCGTCGGCGAGCGTCGGGGCGACGACGCGCACGTCCGCCCCGGCCGATGCCAGCTCCGCCACCCGTCGCGCGGCCCGGCGGCCCCCGCCGACCACGAGGCAACGACGGCCCTCGAGGACGAGGGCCACGGGGAGCACCCTCGGCGGGTCGAGCGTCGGCGCCCCCATCGCACCTCCCGGTCACGGTCGCTGAATTGTTGACTAACTTAGTCAACTATGAGGGGACGCCGGCCGGCGGCACCGCGACCATGAGCGAGCAGGCCCCGTCTGGCCCGGCGCGGGGCCCGGGCGCCACCCCCTTCGACCTCGCGTCCGCCCTGGTCACGGGCGAGGCGGCCCCGCCGTTCCTCACCCCGACCCGCACGCGGGGCGTCCTCAACGACCACGAGCGCCACAAGCTCGCCCGGCACCCCTTCGAGGTGGCCGAGGCGGTCCTCGAGCGGTACTCGCGCGACGGGGTCGAGGCGCTGCTCGAGGTCCCCGGGGAGGTGGAGCGGCTCAAGTGGGTCGGCGTCTACCCCCAGCGACAGGGCGGCGACGCGTTCATGCTCCGCGTGAAGGTCCCGGGCGGCGTGCTGGACGCGGCGCAGGCACGCGAGATCGGCCTCGTCGCCGAGGCGTTCTGCGAGGGACCGACCACCCACCCGCTCTTCGGCAACCACTTCTGCGACCTCACCACGCGCCAGGCGATCCAGCTGCACTGGCTCACGATGGCGTCGATCCCCGAGGTGTGGCGCCGGTTCGCGGCGGTCGGGCTCACGTCGGTGCAGGCGTGCGGCGACTGCGCGCGCAACGTGACGAGCTGCCAGGTGAGCGGCGTCGATCGCCACGAGGTCCTCGACGCGCTCCCCGTCGCACGGGCGATCTCGGCGTTCTTCACGGGCAACCGCGCCTACGCCAACCTTCCGCGGAAGTTCAAGCTCTCGGTCACCGGCTGCACGGAGGACTGCGCGCGCGGCGAGATCAACGACGTGGCGCTGCGGCCCGCCCGGCTCGGCGACGTCGTCGGCTTCGAGGTGCTGGCGGGCGGCGGCCTCTCCGACGGCGAGCGGCTCGCGAGCGACCTCGACCTGTTCATCGCCCCCGGCGACGCAGCCGAGCTCTGCCGGGCGGTCGCCCAGCTCTACGCCGAGCTCGGCAACCGCGAGCACCGGGGCCTCGCGCGCATGCGCTACCTCGTCCAGGAGCTCGGACCGGACGGGTTCCGCGCCGAGCTCACGGCGAGGCTCCATGCGGCGGCGGGCTCGGGCGCGACCCCGCTCACGACGACGTACCGCCGCGACCACGTCGGCGTGCACGCCCAGCGCGACCCCGGCCGCGTGTACGTGGGCGCCGCGGTCCCCGTCGGGCGCCTGACCGGCGCCCAGCTCGTCGAGGCCGCGCGGCTGGCGGCGACATACGGGGACGGGACGGTCCGCCTCGGCGTCGACCAGAACTTCGTGCTCTCCGGCGTCGACGAGGACCGCGTCGGCGACCTGCTCGACGAGCCACTGCTGCAGACGTTCTCCCCGGACGCCGGTCCTTTCACGCGCGGCGTCGCGGCGTGCACGGGCAACGAGTTCTGCCGCTACGCGGTGACCGAGACCAAGCAGCAGGCCGTCGAGCTCGCGCGCCGGCTCGACGCCGCGATCGCCGGGCTGCCCGAGGACACGCGACTGCGCGCGGCGCCGCTGCGGCTGCACGTCTCGGGCTGCTCGGCGTCGTGCGCCCAGCCCCAGATCGCCGACGTGGGGCTCCGGGGCACCGTGCACAAGGGTGAGACGGCCCTCTCGGAGGGCTACGACGTCGGGATCGGGGGCGCGCTCGGCCCCGAGGCGGGGTTCGGGCGGTGGGTCGAGGGTGCGGTCGCCGTCGACGAGCTCGAAGGGGCGATCCTCCGCGTGGCGTCGACCTTCGAGCGCACGGCGGCGGGCGGCGAGTCGTTCGCGCGCTGGGCGCGGCGCCACGACACGGCCGTGCTCGGCGATCTCGTGCGGGGCCCCGCGTCGTGAAGCGCTACCCCATCCGCGAGGCGATGAACCCCATCGCCGACCCGCCGCGCAAGACGTGGTTCTGGGAGCTCGGCGAGGCGGTGATCGACGCCGACCGCTGCGTCGGCTGCGGCGCCTGCGTCGCGGTCTGCCCCTCGAACTCGATCGGCATCAGCGCCGACCGCGGCGTGCCCGAGCTCGTGAAGATGTGCACCGGGTGCTCGCTGTGCTGGGACTTCTGCCCCCGCGCGGGGCTGCACTACGAGTCCACCTGGCTCGACGCCGACGACGACGGCGCGGGCGACGCGGCGACGACGTGGTCCATCGCGGGGGCGGACCCGGGCGAGGGGCTCGGCCAGGTGCTCGAGGCGGTCGCGGTCCGCGCGCTCGACCCGCCGTCGGGCGCCCAGGACGGTGGGGCGGTCACGGCGCTCCTCGCCGCGCTCCTCACGGCGGGCGCGATCGACGGGGCCCTCGTCGCCAAGCCGTCGGACGACCCGGCCGAGCGGTGGAAGGGCGTGGCCACGGTCGCGACCACGGTCGAGGCGCTGCGCGCGGCCGCCGGGTCCTTCTACAACCAGACGATGGCCCTCGCCGCGCTCGACCTCGCGGGCGTCGCCCTGCCCGCGGACCCACGGATCGCCGTCGTCGGCACGCCGTGCGAGGTCCAGGGGCTGCGCGCGATGCAGCTGCGACCGTGGCCCACCGGCGCGCACCGCGTCGACGCGGTCGCCCTCACGATCGCGCTCTTCTGCACGAAGTCCTTCGACTACGAGGCGCTCGTGGTCCGCGAGCTCGCGCGCACGCGGGGCGTGCAGCTCGAGGAGATCGCGCGCATCGACGTCACCCGCGGGCGGTTCACCGTCGACGACGTCCACGGCACCCGCCTCGTCGACGAGCCCGTCCGTGCGTTCCTCGGCGCGGCGCTCAAGGGCTGCAACGAGTGCGCCGACTTCGCCGGGCGCGCCGCGGACCTGTCGGTCGGGTCCGTCGGCTCGCCCGACGGGTGGACGACCGTCCTCGTCCGCACGCCCCGGGGCCGCGCGATGCTCGACCTCGCGCGCGGGTCCTTCGAGGTCGCCGACCTCCACGACGCCGACGCACTGCTCCGCCTCGACGCCCTCAACGCGTCCATCGCCCGACGGACCCTCGGCCGCGAGCTCGACCCCAAGGGCCCGCTGTTCATCGAGTACGGCGCCCACCCGACGCCCCAGCCGCTCACCCGCACGCCGGTCGTCGTCGGGCGCTGCTGAACGAGCGCACCCGGTCCACGCTCAGGCGTGGCCGATCTGGGAGAGCCCCGCGCTCAGCTGCATCGTCGTGATCGCGCCGTAGTCGACGGCCGCGACCCTTCCCGAGGGGCGGACGAACACCGTCGCGGGGAACCCGTCCGGCACGAGGGCGGAGGCGACCTGCAGGTTGAGGTCGAGCGCGACCGGGAAGCGGACGCCGCTCGCCGCCACGAACCCCGCGGCGATGCTCGCCCCGTTCGGCCCGCCGTCGCCGTCGAGGCCCACGACGTGGACCGTGCCGACGTCGCCGAGGCCGAGCTCGTGGGCGAGCCGGTGGACCTCGGCGTGGCACACCGAGCACCACCTCGCGAAGAAGAGGAGGACCGCGCCGTGGCCGTGGCCCCACGGCACCCCGAGCGAGCCGTCCTTGCCGACGAGCGGGAGGTGCTCGACCATGGCCGCGGGCACGGGCTGGCCCACGAGCCGCGACGGGGGCAATCCCTTGGTCGCGGGCGAGCCCTGGCCGAGGAGCGAGATGACGGCCGCGACGATGAGCAGGACGGCCAGGATCGCGGCGACGCCGAGCAGGATCGGCAGCTGCGGCGGGCGCCGCGCGCCAGAAGCCCGAACCGGGTCGCCCTTCGGCTCAGTGGGAGCGGACGAGGACATCGGCGGCCATCGCCACGAAGAGCAGCGTGAGGTAGGTGATGGAGAAGCCGAACAGCCGCATGGCCTTGGCCACGCTCGCTCGGTCCGCCCGCGCGTCTCGGTAGAGCCGGGCCGCGAGCCAGGTGAACAGCCCCCCGAGCACGATCGCCGAGGCGCCGTAGAGCGGTCCCATCGACCCGACGGCGCCGAAGAGGATCGTGGCCGCCCAGAGCACCACCGTGTAGACGAGGATCTCGAGCGTCGTGCGGCGCAGCGAGGCGACGACGGGGAGCATCGGGACGTGGGCGGCCTCGTAGTCGTCGCGGTAGCGCACCGCCAGCGCCCAGAAGTGCGGGGGCGTCCAGATGAAGATGATGGCGAACAGCACGACGGGGGTCCAGGTGAGCGAGCCCGTGACCGCGGCCCAGCCGATGAGCACGGGCGCGGCGCCCGCCGCACCGCCGATCACGATGTTCTGGCTGCTGCGCCGCTTGAGCCACATCGTGTAGACGAGGACGTAGAAGGCGGTCGCCGACACGGCGAGGACGGCCGAGAGCGTGTTGACCGTGAGGTCGAGGAGGCAGAACGCCGCGGCCTCGAGGACGACGGCGAACACGGTCGCGGCGAACGGGGTGACCTCGCCGGTGACGAGGGGTCGGTGCTGGGTGCGCTTCATCACCGCGTCGATGTCGCGGTCGAGCACCATGTTGAAGGTGTTCGCGCCGCCGGCCGCGAGCGTGCCCCCGACCACGGTCGCGGCGATCAGCCCGATCGGCGGCACCCCCTTGGCCGCGACGATCATCGTCGGGACCGTCGTCACGAGCAGCAGCTCGATGATCCTCGGCTTGGTGAGCGCGACGTACGCCGCGACGGTGCGCCGCAGCGACGTGCGAGACGCAGCTGCCTCGGTCACCATCCATCGCATCCTACCGAGCCCTCCTGGCACCTCTCGGTGCCTCGGTAGGCTCGCCGGGTGGCGCTCTCGCCTCGCGCCTTCAGCAGGCTCGCGCTCGCCAACTTCGTCGCGATGGTCCTCATCATCGCGACGGGCGCCGCCGTCCGGCTGACGGGCTCGGGCCTCGGCTGCCCCGACTGGCCGAACTGCTTCCGGCACCAGCTGACCGCGCCCATCGGACAGGTCCACCCGGTGATCGAGGACGCGAACCGGCTCGTCACCGTGCTCCTCGTCGTGCTCACGGTGGTCACGCTCCTCGCCGCGCTCCTCCGCTCGCCGCGCCGCCGCGACCTGACCTGGCTGTCGTCGGGCCTCGTCGGCGGCGTCGTCGCCGACGCACTCCTCGGTGCGCTCGTCGTCTACACGAAGCTCAACCCGTGGCTCGTCTCGGGCCACATGGCCCTGAGCCTCGCGATGGTGGTGCTCGCCGGCGTGCTCTTCCACCGCTCTGTGCACCGCTACGGACCCGACGCGCGCCGCGAGCTGCGCTGCCCGTGGACCGTGCCGCTCGCGAGGTGGCTGTGGATCGCACTCGCGGCCACGCTGCTCGCCGGCATGGCGACGACCGGTTCGGGGCCACACTCTGGGGGGAGCCAGGGACAGGACGTGGCCCGGCGCCTGCCGTTTGCGCTGCACAGCGCGGCGTGGGTGCACTCGGTGTGCGCCGTCGCGTTCCTCGGGATCGTGGCCGGCGCCTACCTCGTCCTCTCGCGCACCGGCGCGGCGTCGCGGGTGACGACGGGCGCCAAGCGGCTGCTCGTCGTCGGCGTCGCCCAGGGGATCGTGGGCGTGGTCCAGTACGCGACGCACCTGCCCGTCCTCCTCGTCGAGCTCCACGTCCTCGGCGCGGTGTCGATCACGATCGGCGTGCTGCACTTCCAGCTCGCCCAGGTCGCGCGCGACCGCGAGGTCGGCCTCGAGCGCGCCGTCGCCCCCGAGCCCGCGTCGCCGCCGCTCGTGCGGCTGTAGCACGCCACGGCCGTCGCCGAGGCTGGTCTGGTGGAGCGAGGTCGCGTCGAGCCCGGCGAGGTGATGGCCCCTGACCCGCCGTGGCAGCCGTGGACGCCGCGGGAGGTCGCCGAGCGGCTGGCGGGTGTCGGGACCCGCTGGTACGTGGTGGCCGGCTGGGCGCTCGATCTCTTCCGCGGCGCGAAGACCCGCGAGCACGAGGACATCGAGATCGGCGTGCCCGCCGCGGGGTTCGCCGAGGTGCGGGTCGCCCTCGCCGACTACGAGTGCGACGTCGTCGGGTCGAATGACGACGGCGTCGGCCGGCGCTGGCCGCTCGACAGCGCGGCGTTCGGCGAGCACTTCCAGAGCTGGTTCCGCGAGCCGTCGACCGGCGTCTACCACCTCGACGTCTTCCGGGACCCCCACGACGGCGACACATGGTGGTGCCGACGCGACATGTCGATCCGACGCCCCTACGACGAGGTCGTCCGCACCTCGGTCGACGGGATCCCCTACCTCGCCCCGGAGATCGCGCTGCTGTTCAAGGCCAAGGCCGCACGCGCCAAGGACGAGGCCGACCTCGAGGGTGTCCTGCCCCTGCTGTCGGCGCCGCAGCGCGACTGGCTGCGCTCGTCTCTCGACCGCGTGCACCCTGGGCACCCGTGGCTCGTCCGGCTCGGGTGACGCCCGTCGGCGTCGGTGAACCGCAGCTCAGACCGCGATGTCCTCGAACCTGACCGTGACGTTGGTCGTGACCCATCCGGCCGCGCACGGGGCGAGGTAGGGACACGAGCTGAAGACGACCGTCCCGGACCCGCCGCACGGCACCCGGATCGAGGACGGGATCAGCTTTGGCGTCGTGTAGTTCCGGAAGCGCAGCTGCGTCGGGGTCGCCTTGGCGGTCGCAGGCTGGAACCACGCGTAGACCGAGTCGAACAGCCCGGTGTAGCCGTGGCCCTTCCGCACGTGGACGACCGACATCGTCTGGTTCCCCGCCACAGGACCGGTCCTCGTCGACGAGACGGGGCCAGGACAGACGGTCTTCACGACCGGGTCGCGGTGGCTCCCGTTGACGAGGCCGAGGAAGTGCTGGCCCGCCCTGATCGGCGGTCCGACGCTCGCCGCCGGTGCGACGGGCAGGAGCGCGATCGTCGTGGCGGCCAGGCCCACCAGGGAGATCCGGACAACCCGCCCCATCGCCACCTCCCGCCAGCTCGGCGAGGCACCCGCCGGATCGTACCCACGCGCGCCGCGGGAGACCGGTCGGGCCGCCCCTGGACCTGCCGCAGGGTTCCCCCCCTCGCGCGCGGCTACAGGTGGAAGGTCGTGTGCGGGACGAGCACGGCCCTCCCGCTCGGGCTCACGCAGAGGCGCGCGTGGATCGCGTCGCCGAACGTCGCGATCGTGGCCGACCCGCCGTCGACGACGCCGTAGAGGTCCTCCTCGGTGTGGCCGGCCGCACACCCGCCGCGGCCCATCGCTGTGGGGCTCCCGAGGAACGCCGACGTCGTCTTGGCGCTGGACGACCACGTCAGCGTGGCGCCCGCGAGCGTGAACCTGGCGTGGGCGTACCGCGACGAGCGCGGCGAGCAGGCCGACAGCGTCAGCGATCCTCTCACCGAGCCGCTGAGCTTGGCGCAGTGCGCGCTCGACTCGCACGGGGTCGCGCTCGTGCAGCTGGTCGGCGCGTACACGAAGCGGTCCGCGGTGCCCACGGCGCTCGTGCCGCCCGGCGAGATCACCGTCAGCTGGACGATGTCGGCCTCGTCGGTCGGGGGCACCGTCGCACTGATCGTCGTGTCGTTGACGGGGGTGAAGCCGATCGGGACGCCCGCCGCGTCGATCGACGTCGCACCGGCGAGGTGGGCGCCCGTGATCGTGACGGTGCTGACCCCGCCCGCCGGGCCAGCGCGCGGGCTCACGTTCGTGACCTGCGGGACGTCGTAGAACGTGATCACGTCACCCGGTGCGCTCAGGCTCGTGCCGCCGGGTGAGGTGACCGAGACCTTGGCGGGGCCGGGCTGGATCGCGGGCACGATCGCGGTGATGGACGTGTCGCCGACGACGGTGAAGCTGGCGGCGGACCTGGCGCCGAAGGCGACGCCGGTGGCGCCGGTGAAGCCCGTGCCCGAGATGGTGACGGACTCACCGCCTGCGGCGGCACCGACGGTGACCGAGAGCCCCGTCACGCGCGGGACCGGCACGAAGGTCGCGGCGCGCGCGAGGTACGCGGCGTAGGTGCACGACGTCCAGTTCAGCGTGGCGCAGGTCGACGGCGTCGCCGTCGAGTAGGTCTGGTTGCCGTTGCCGTCCGTCGCGGTCGCCGTGGGATCGGGCGATGGCGCTCCCGCGAGCGCGGCGTCGCTCACGAGCGCGCCGGTGAAGTCCCACTCCGCCGTCGCGTAGGCGGTGTAGGTGACGGAGTGCCCGCCCTTGCCACCCGCGGAGCACGTCGTCTTCATGAAGACGTCGGCGGTCGGGAAGCCCGAGGTCACGTCGAAGCCGGTCGCGATGGACTGCCGGACGATGCCACCGCAGTCGTGGCCGAGGATGGCGAAGGCCTGGGCTTCGGGCAGCGTCAGCTTGAGGATGGTCGGCGGGTTCGCGCCGCTCGAGGTGCCGGCCGCGCCGAGCACCACGAACGCGGCGAGGAGGATCGACGTCACCGTTCTCAACCGCATCGCGCACCTCCTCGCACGTAGGGACACGTGCAAGCGTGGACACACCAGCCTATCGACGTTGCGATGCCCACCCCCGGGCCGCGGCGGCCGACGCATCGCTCATCGTCCCGCGCCCTCGGCCCTGGTCGGTGTCGAAGACGCCGTCCGCCGTTGTCGTCGACCTACACCGCCGCGCAGGCCACCGCGACGTGGGTCGTGGCGTCGTAGACGAGGTGGCTCGCCAGCACGATGACCAGGACGTCGCCATTGCCCGGGACGACGGCGTCGCCGGTGTCCTCGGCGGCACCGACACCAGCGACGCGGATCGCGTAGACCGGGCTCCTGGGCCACGACCGGAGGAACGGACCACCGATGAACTGGCCTCGGTAGAGGAGCGCGCGCTCCCACCCTGCGCTCGACGTCGGAAGGCCCCCCGAGTTCTCCGCCTTGAGCGCCGCCAGGCCGTTCCCCACGGCGGCCGCGTTGGCGCTGCAGGCCGCGGCGCTCCCTGCGCGCGTGGCGCCGCTCACCCCCACGAGGACCAGGATGGAGAGCGCCACGAGCAGGACGAGCAGCACGACGCTCTCGACGCGGGTGAGACGAGGGTTCGTCGCCTTGCGCGAGACCGGGAGTCTCCGGATGGCCGTGCGGCCGACCGCCACCTGTCCGTTGCCTGCAGCTCGTGTCTCGACCTTCGTCAAGGATCCATCTCCTGGCCAGGTCCGCCGGCGCGTGACCGGACGAGCCCTGGGTCGGTCGCAGGTTTTCACGCTCGTGTCCGGGTGGGAACCCTGTTGCGCGCGAATTGCGGATCTGTTGGGTCGGCGTCGTGCGCCGTGGGACGAACCCGACCGTTCGTGCCGATGCTCGCTCTGTCTCCGCGCGCTTCGTTCAGAGGTCTGGCACACCCACCTCCTTCGGAGACCGCGCTTTGACTCGAGCGTCGTCGAGGGCAGGCGGGATCCAAAGCACCCGAAGCAGGGCACGAGTGCGTGGCGGCGTGACGCGTGCGAGCGCGAGTTCTCGGCCGTGGCGGTCCCCTTCGGGGAGCGTTGGTAGCGTGACGCCGCAAAGCCCCCATCGTCCAGCGGCCAAGGACGCCGCCCTTTCAAGGCGGTAACACGGGTTCGAATCCCGTTGGGGGTGCCCGTGTACCGCGGTTGGGGTGCCCGAGATGGTCTGTCGCCGCCCGACGCGCTCGTGGAGGTCCTCTCGTCAGCAACCCGGGAGCGCTGCAGGTGCTGGACTAACTCACCAAGCGCCGTGCGGACGACGAGGACTCACCGTCACTTGCCGATGTAGGCGTTGCCGAGATCGTCGACTCCCGCGCAGAACACGAGGGTTGGACACGAGACGTCGACCAGTCCGTAGGTGGTGTCAACTTGCGTGGGGGAGCTCCACGCTGCACCGTCGAACGTAAAGGCGCCCCCGGTGTACGAGTCGATCGCTCGGCACGCGTCGACCTGGGGACACGAGATCGCCGAGAAGCCGAGACTGTTCGCCCCCTTCACCTCCATCGGTCCGCTCCAATGGGTGCCGTTGTACAGGAAGTCGAGGGCGTCGTTGTGGGTGGGGTCGTTGTCCAAGGACCCGGCTGCGATGCACCACGTCTTGCTCTCGCACACGACCTGGTTGATCAAGTACTTGCCAGCGGTCGTGCTGATCGCCTTGGGCTCGGTCCAGCTCGTGCCATTGAAGATCAGTGCGTCCAGGCCGTTGGAGGCGAGACAGAAGGTGGGCGAGACACACGAAATCGTGGTCAAGGTACTCCCGAGCAGATTCTCGGGGGTCGCGCTGAGTTGCCAGGAGCCTGCACGGTCGACAGCGGCGTTGCCGTTGTTATCCACTGCCACACAGAACTGAACCGTCGTGCACGAGATCGCGAGCAGCCGGCGTGTGGTGTCGACGTTCACCTTGGTGCCCCAAGTTGTGCCGTGGACCGTGAATGCGTTGCCTTCGCCGTCCACGGCGACGCAGAAGTCTGGCAACCCGCAGGCGATCGCGTCGAAGTAGCCGCCGGGATCGACCACGTCAGGCTTGGACCAGGAGGTTCCGTTGTAGGTCAAAGCGGCGCCTACCTCGTCGACGGCGGTGCAGTACGTAGCAGAAGCGCATGCGACCGACGTGAGCGGACCGGAGGTTGGGTCCAGGTGCGCTGTGCTCCACGTACCACTCCGTAAGGCGAGCAGGTTCCCAGACGGGTCGATGGCCACGCACGAGCTGCCCGACGTCGCACAGGACACTGCAGTGATCGACTCTCCGGCGTCGATCACCGTGGCGCTGCTCCACGAGCCTGCGGAGTAGTTGAACGCGTTGCCAACGGAGTCCACCGCGACACACGTGCCGGCGACCGGGCAGCTCACCGACGTGACGCTGTTGCCATTGTCAAAGTTTCCTGGCGTGCTCCACGAGGAGCCGTCGTAGAACTCGACCTGCTGTCCGGAGCTCACGGCCGCGCAGAACGACGCGGATGAGCAAGAAAGCCCCGAAAGGGCGCCGGCGTTCGGAATGTGGGTCTGTGGCGTCCAGGAAGTCCCGTTGAAGGTTGTGTAGTAGCCCTGCTGGTCGACGGCCAGGCATGAATCGACCGCCGGACACACGACGGATGATGGGTACTCGTTTGCATCGACGCTCACCGGGGCGGTCCATCCGGTGCCGTCGAATACTCGATAGTTGCCGTTCCGGTCGATGGCAACGCAGTACGTCGACGCGGCGCAGGACACCGAGACGAATCCCCCGGCGGTGATGACCTGATCCGGCGTCCCCCACGTCCCGTCATAGACCACGGACTCGCCCCCGTTGGTGACCGCGAGGCAGAACGACGACGACGGGCACGAGATCGAGGTGAAGTTGGCGTACGCGTCATCTGGGAGGTTCAGCAGCTGTGTCGGTCCGGTCCAGCTCGTCCCGTTGTAGCTCAACACGTTCCCGAAGCTGTCCGCCGCCATACAGAAGCTCGGCGATCCGCAGGAGACGGAGAGGGGCTGACCGTGCAGCGGATCGGCCGATGTCGAGCTCCACGAGAGCCTCGGCACCGCGCGCGCCTGGCGGATTCCTATCGTCTTCGATGCGCTCTTGGCGCCGCGGGTCGCGGAGAGACTGAGGGCGTACACCCGGGGAGCACCGGGATTCGCGCCGACACGTACGTTGAGGTACAGCGGCTTCCTGCCACACGTGAACCTATGCGGGAACCCCGCGAGCGACGGTCTCACGGTGAGCTTGCACTCGGCCGTGCCTCCCGAGACGTCGCCGGTGACGTGGACCGTCCCGCCCGCGCCGCTCAACGTCGCGGGCGAGGCCCTGAGCGAGGAGATCCTTGGCGCCCCAGCCCCGAGCGCGGCGGCTGGCACCATCAGGACGCTGGCCAGCGCGGCGACGGCGACCAACGCTCGCCCTAGGCGTGACCTCTCTTGCCTGCTGGTCCCGACGGTTGCTATCGCGCGAGGGTACCAAGGTTCGATCCCTACAGAAATGGCACTGGACGCGCGGGAGGATGCCGTGGGCGGTCACAACGCTGGCGAACCCTGGCAATGGATGCGCCATCGGGTTTTTTGATGTTGCCGCCGTCTGGGATTGCGCGTCGCGCTGCGGACCACGCCGTCGGGATCTCCGCTGAGGACGCAATCACACTGTGCCTCATCGCCAAGTGCGTCCGACGACGAGGGTCGATCGCACGGCAACGAACGCCTAACGCGACGTCAGGCGTCCCACCACCTGGTGCCTCGTCACATCATGTCGCCCTGTTTGTGAGGCGCGTGTGCATCGAGTCGACCGGTTGGCAGCGAGCTGCTGCTCTCGATTCCGTACTCAAAGTGTGAGCATGTTGGGCAACTCGCTCGAGCGAATCGGTGGCGCCTGTAGTTGAATCTCGTGCGATCGAGCCGGCGCGCGCCGGCTCCGTGGTCCGTCCCCAAGGAGCCCGTCGGGTTCCGGACGGACTGGAGAAAGGGGCCCATCGTGCACCGTCCGTCACCCGCCACGGGCATCTCAGTCGTCTCGCTCGTCGTTGCACTCTCGGGCACGGCGTATGCCGCGACCGGGGGCTCCTTGCTCCTCGGGAGGAGCAACACCGCGACGTCGCTGACGTCGCTCTCCGACCCCAGAGGCACCGCCCTGAGCGTCTCCTCGCCGGCCGGCAAGCCGGCCCTCGCCGTGAGCAACGCCATCCAGATCCCCCGTCTGAACGCGAGCCTCCTCCAGGGCAGGGCGGCGACGTCCTTCCTCGGTTCCCACTCGACGGCCGTCAACGCGGACGCGCTGCAGGGCAGCCCCGCCAGCGCCTTCGGGGCCGTCGAGTCAGCCAGGATCAACGGCGTGCCGAGCGTGCCCACCCCCTGCGTTGGTCCCGCCAATTGCCTCACTCTCAACTACGGAGCCGTCTCGGGCATCAGCACGTCGTCCGTGACCCAGACGACAATGGATTCGCTGTCGCCAGACCGGGCGATGGTGATTCGGGACCTGAGCGTCGTAGTCTCCTCGGCGCCCGGCACCAACAACGTGCTCCAGGTTGGCGTCAGCATCAACGATGCCGGAGGGGCAGCGTTTTCGTGCCTCGTGGTTGCAGCATCGACCACTTGTTCTGACGGCACCGATGCCGCGTCGGTTCCGGCGGGCAGCAGGATCTCGATCGCCGTGATCGACAACCAGGCCGCCGGCTCCTCCGGAGTTCCCGGCGAATCGGTACTGGTTGGGTTCCGGATGTCACCGGCCTAGGTCGATTCCAGCCGCTCTCCTGAGCAGGCACACTTGGCGAAGACTCGAGATAGGGAGAAGAAGGTGGCCGCTCCGGTTGAACTCTCTCGCAGATACATCGATCGCCACAACGACGGCAACCTCGACGGACTCCTCGAGCTGGTCGGCGAGGACATCGACTTCAAACGCGCCGGCGACCCGCCACTACGGGGCGCTGCCGCCGTTCGGCGGCAGTACGAGCTGGATTGGAAGGACCACCAACAGGTGGTCGTCACGCCGTTGCGCGCCTATGAGCGTGGACGAGCGGCTGCCATCGAGATTCACGTGGAGAGCGGCCCTCCCACCAACGTCATGTACGACGGCGTTGTCGTTCACGATTGGGATGACACGGACCGTCTCATTCGCTATCGGCTGTACATCGACGAGGTTGTCCCCGCCAGCGACGCCTCGGCCTGACTTCGTCATCCAAGGTGCCCGGAGCCGGGTCGAGGCAGTCGAGGCGGTCGGCCCGACAGACGAGGAACGGCGCTGCACGGCCCGTCCTGCTTGCCAGACGCGGCGCGCGAGCGCCTACTGATGCGGCACTGTTGTGAGTACGGTGGGCCACTGGTTGACGGAGTGGTCCAGCGAAGGGCATCGAGTGACGAGGATCCGGATCGCCGTGCTCTGCGCGTGTGCGCTCGCCGCCGCGAGTGCCGTCGCCACACCGGCGTTCGCTGGCTCGGCCACGCCCACCGTCGCGCGGGTGAGCCACGGGGGGTTCGGGACCCCCGCGCAGATCCCCTGGGGATCGGTCGGGAGCGGGTGGGTGCTGACGCAGTGGACGTCGGCGCAGGGCGGTGTGACCGCCGCGACCTACCTCGTCCTCACGAGCGTGGCTGGCCAGCGGTACATCGTCCTGCAAGAGCGCGCACCGTATGGGCACGCTCAGCTGCTCGACTGGTCGGGTGACGGACAGCGCGCGCTGTTCCACACGCAGACCAGGCCGGGGGGGTTGTCATCGCTCCTCGTTGTGCGTCTGCGCACAGGGGCGGTCACTGACAGCATCAACCTCTCGAGATCACAGACCAATGACTTTCAGTCGGCCGGATTCACCCGACCGAACGGCTTCGGGCTGGTCGTGGCCACCTACACCACGCACCTGGTGCTGACCCGCTACTCGCTGAGCGGACAGTCGCAGGTCACCTACCCCTACTCGCTCGCATCCGTGGGCAAGCTCGGGGGCTGGCTCTACCGGCCCGACGGCACCGAGCTCGCCCTCGGGGCCCAACACGGCCTCGCGATCGTCGCGAACGACGGGTCGGCGTCGCCCGGGTTGCACCTCAACGGCGCCTCGTCCTGCACGCCCCAGAGCTGGTGGTCGGCGACGATCGTGCTCGCCAACTGTCTGGTCGGACCGCACAGCGAGTCGCGGCTCTTCGAGTTCCCTGTCGCAGGCGGCGCACCGAGGGCGCTCACTCGCGACAACGTCCCACCTGACTATGGCGACCTCTCCGGATGGCGCGTCGGGGGGCACGTGTACGTGAACGTCGCCTCGGCATGTGGGTACATCTACCTTGCGAAGCTCGTCGGTGCGGCGCCGGTCATGATGCAGGTGCCGGGCGTTCCCGCGGGGCACAGCGTCCACGTGGTCGGCGCGACGAGCTCCTCGTTGGCGATCACTGCCTCGCTCGCCTGTCACGGCGGCCCCTCACTGCTCTGGTACACCCCGTCAACGAGCTCGACGCGTGTCGTCCTCGGCCCGCCGGCAACCGGCGGCACGATCGAGGTGTCGGTGCCCTACCCGGTGCGCCTCGGCTGAACCGCCGCCGGAAGGTGCTGTCGCCGTTTGGCCTTGACCCGCTCGCGGACCATCCGGGCAACCCCTATTCAACCGTGTGGTTGACAACGGCGATCCCCCGGCGTAGGTTGTACTCAACCAATCCGTTGAGGAAGAGGCGTCCGTGGCCACCGACCAGCTGTCGCGAGTCTTCGCCACCCTCGCCGATCCGACGAGACGCGACATGGTGGCCCGACTGGCCGTGGGCGACGCCACCGTCGGGGAGCTGGCCGGCCCCTACGACGTCTCCGTCCAAGCGGTGTCCAAGCACATCAAGGTGCTGACCGACGCCGGCCTCGTGAGCCAGACCAAGGACGCCCAACGGCGGCGGTGTCATCTCGAGGCCGAGGTCTTCGACCTGGTGACGAAGTGGATCGAGCGATACCGCCAGCAGGCCCAGGAGCGCTACGACCGCCTCGACGCCGTCCTGGCCGAGATGCGCGACGGCGAACGAGCCACCCACCCCGGCATCCGAGAGCAAGGAGCAGCGTCGTGAACGCCACCAGCAACCGCTACCAGGTCTCGATCGTGGCCGACCCCATCGTGCCGATGATCCGCATCACCCGTGACTTCGACGCCACCCCGGCGCAGGTCCTGCAGGCCCACACCGATCCCGGATTGTTCGCTCGCTGGGTCGGGCCCATCGGGATGGAGACAAAGATCCTCGACTGGGACGCGACCACCGGCGGCCGCTGGCGCTACGTCGCGGGGCGCGGTGGCGAGGAGTACGGCTTCCACGGTTGCTTCCACGAGGTCGGCGAAGACCGCATCGTGCAGACCTTCACCTTCGACGGTCAGCCCGACGGGGTCGCCCTCGAGACGCTGCGGTTCGAGGACCTCGGCGACGGCCGCACCCGCCTGCACGCGCAATCGCTGGTGGACTCGTTCGAGGGCCGCGACCAGTGGCTGGCCAGCGGCATGGCGTCCGGCGTCGAGGAGGGCTACGCCAAGCTGGACGCTCTGATCGCCGAGCTCCGATGAGCAGCCTGGCCGACGAGCACCGTCGCATCGCGGGCGCGTTCACCACGACCGCCGAAGGCGTCGCGCCCGAGGCCTGGGAGCACCCCGCGCCGGTGGACGGTTGGGTTGCCCTCGACGTCGTCCGGCACCTCGTCGAGTGGCTCCCCGCCTTCCTCCAGGGAGGGGCGGGGATCGTGCTGCCGGCGCGCCCGTCGGTCGACGACGACCCGCTCGGCGCCTGGCGGAGCCAGACCGACGCCGTGCAGCGGCTCCTCGACGACACGGACAGCGCCGATCGCGTGCACGACCTCCCGCACATCGGTCGCATGCCGCTCGGGCAGGCGATCGACATGATCTACACCAACGACGTCTTCCTGCACCGCTGGGATCTCGCCCGCGCCACGGGTCAGGACGAGACGCTCGATCCGGACAAGTGCGCCGCGATGCTCGAGGGCATGTTGCCGATGGACGAGATACTCCGCCAGAGCGGCCAGTACGGGCCACGCGTCCAGGTTCCTGACGACGCCGATGTGCAGACCAAGCTGCTCGCCTTCATCGGACGCACCCCATAGACGTCCAACTCGGTCAGGGCCGCGTCAAGCCCGGCGTCGAGGGGTGTCAACGGCAGTCACCAACTGCGGAGCGCTCGTCGTGGTGCGCAGGTGGAGGGTCTCGGGACGGGAGCGCTCGCTCAACTGCGTCTCGAGTCGTCGACGCCCACGGGGTCGAGCGAGTTGCACTGGGTCAGGTGGCCCACAGCGAAATGATGATCGTGGCGATCGTGAGCGCGAGCATGTAGACGGTGAATGCCGTCGCGACGGCCGGGTTCAGCCGGAGATACCCGCCGGTCTCCATCGCCTGCTCACCGCGTCGCTGCCGGAGCGACCCGCAGACGATGAATGCGCAGGCGAGCGCACCCCACCCCACGCCGAGCGCCACGAAGGGACCTCTCGAGAGGTGGGCGATCGCGGGGAGGAGCCTGCCCACGGCGAGCGCGACGCCGACGGTCGCAAAGGCGGTGCGCCACCACGACAGCACGGTCCGCTCGGCCGCGAGGTAGGTGCGCCGGGTTGGATCGCCGAACGCTTGGTCCGAGGGACGAGTCTGCGGCTCGTCGCCCACACCGTCCGAGCGTAGGTGAGCCTTTCGCCCCGAGAGCGCACACCCGCGTCGTGCCATCGCATCCAGGGAGCGCCACAGAGAGTCCGACGATGCCGTACACGCTCAAGTTGCTCGACGCATCGACGTGGGACGCCTTTGCCGAGCTCGTCGAGCGGAACAATCTCTGAGGTGACCGAGGGTCGCGACGCGCAGGGCCGCTTCCTCTTCAGCGCCACCGTCGAGCTCTTCGAGCCGTTCGGCTTCCATCGTGGACGGCAGGTCGGCAAGCACGCCTGGATCCTGCGCCGGGTCGTGGCAGCGACCTGAGCCGGCCGACGCCGCCGTGCGGCGGCCACCTGCGCGTCTTCTCGGTCGGCCCGTGGCCCGCGCCTCTGACGCTCGCGCGGAGGGACGTGTTCGAGCGGCTCGCCCAACCGCCCGTGCCGGTCGGGATGAACCCGTGGGGCTACCAGCCCACGCCCACGAGCCAGGCGGTCATCCTGCGGAGCCTCCGGTTTGGTCCTGGGCTGAACTGACCCAACCCGGACCGGTTCGTCAGCCCTTGCCGAGGGCCTTGGAGAGCCCGAACGAGGCGAGCAGCTGCGGGGTGATCGGCGTGGAGCTGCTGGGTGCGGTCACGCTGACGCCCGCGTGCGCGACCGTCGCAGTCAGGGTGCCCGTCGCGTTGCCCTTCGTCCCATTCGGCGCCGTGATCGAGATCGAGCCGCCCGTCAGCGTCGACCCCGAGGTGGTGATCGACAGCTTGAAGGTGCCCTTGACCGGCTTCGACGTGGCGTGCGTGTGGGCGAACTGCTGGATCGTTGGGGTGAGGGCGGTCACCACGGACTTGAGCGTTCCCGACTCGGAGAAGCCGTTCGACAGGGTCGTGTAGTGGGCCGTGTCGATGAAGTTCGCGAGGGCGCCGAGGACCTTCGCCTCGACCCGCTGGTCGGAGGCGATCTGCGCCTTGGGCACCTTGGAGTGGCCGATGAGCGTGTGCAGGAGGCTCTTCGGCAGCTCGAACCAGCGTCCCCCCAAGAAGGCCTGCGCCGCGGCGATCTCGGCCGGGGTGAACTTGGTCCCGGGGATCGTCGAGAGCGCGGTCAGGTCGACCTTCAGGTAGAAGTTGCCGTCGACCTCGCGGACGTCGAGGAACGCCTTGCCGCCGGCGTTGAAGATGAGCTCGGTGTTGGCGGAGGCGCCGGCCTGGGAGAGCGGGGCACCCGAGGGATTCGAGACGTTGACGTCGAGCGAGGTCCCCTTGAGGACGGTCTGGACCTTCGCGCTGCTGCCCCCACCCGTGAAGCTCCCCGTGAGGTGCACCTGGACGTCGGGTGACGCGCCGAGGGACGCGACGAACTGCTTGAGGGCGGCCTTCTTCGTCGATGGAGAGCTGTTGCTGCCGCACGCCGTGAGGGCGAGCGACGCCACGACGACCCCCACCCCGGTGAAGAGAACTGACTTGCGCACGGTGACTCCCTCGTCTCACGGCCTCATGGCCGCCGAAGAGTCTCCCAGATCGAGCCCGCCGATGTCGGCCCAGCGCTGATCTGCGGGCCAGGCGCACTGGCCGGCTGCTCAGTCCTCGGCCAGGATCTGGTACAGCTCTCGGCGCGCGCGCTGGACGATCTCGATGCTCCGGTCGACCTGCGCGGCGCTGCCGGCGCTGGCAACCTGCTTCGCGGCGAGGAACGCCTGGCCCATCGAGCGGCGCAGGGTGCGCAGTCGCTCGTCGGCCCCGTCGTCCTGGTCCCATGGGTCGCGACCAGCGCGCGCCGCGTGGGCGGCCGCCGCCGCGGCGCCGCCCGCCTCGGTGCGCTCGAAGGTCCGGCTCCCCTCGGTCGTCGTCGAGTGGACGAGGCCCTCGTCCTCCAGCATCTGGAGCGTCGGGTAGACCGAGCCGGGGCTCGGCCGCCAGATCCCGCCGCTGCGCTCCTCGAGGCGACCCATGACCTCGTAGCCGTTGGCCGGCCCGTCGCCGAGCGCGAGGAGGATCGCGGTGCGGACGTCACCCCGCCGCATCCGGCGGCGCCCGCCGCCCCAGCCCCCGCCGGACAGCTCCGCCGAGCGCATCCGCCCGCCTCGGCTGTGCCCCCGCGCGGTCGCCCCGTGGTCGTGTCCTCGTTCCATCGTCGCTCCGTTCGTCCGTCCGAGGTCGCGCGGTACCCAGATAGAGCCATCGTGCGACCGATATCGATATATCATAACCGCTCAGCGACAGGTGTCAAGCGGTCCTTGGTGGGCGCTCAGGGCCCGAGCTCCCACACCGACACGTGGCTCCGGCTCTCACTGGTGAACGGGTCGCGCGACCAGCTGGCCCACCGCTCGCGCAGGGTCATCCCAGCGAGCCGTGCCATGAGGTCGAGCTCGCTCGGCCACACGTAGCGGAACGGCGCCGAGAAGGTCTCGAGCGTGCCGTGCTCGAGCCAGTAGTGGTGCGAGTAGGCGATCTGGGTCGCGACGTCGTACTCCTCGAACCCGAGGTGGGTCGCGGTCACGTCGAAGGCGTGGATCGTCTCTCCCGGCGGGAGGCGGCGCAGCTCGGGGATGTAGCACTCGATCACGAAGCACCCTCCCGGTTCGAGGTGGCGCGCGACGTTCTGGAAGCAGGCGACCTGCTCGTCTTGGGTCGTGAGGTTGGTGATCGTGTTGAAGACGAGGTAGGCGAGCCCGAAGGCGCCGTCGACCCTCGTCGTGGCGAAGTCACCGATCGTGACCGCGACGGCCGCCGCCCCCGGCTTCGCCCGGAGCTCCTCCACCATGGGCACAGAGAGGTCGATCCCGTGGACACGGATACCCCGGGCGCTCAGCGGTAGCGCGATCCTGCCGGTTCCGACGCCGAGCTCGAGGGCCGGTCGCGAGCCGGCGAGCGCCGCGAGGAACGACACGGTCGCCTCGACGGTCGCCGCATCAAACATGACGGCGGCGTCGGCGTCGTAGCGCGTCGCGATCCGAGCGTCGAAGTAGCTGTGCGGGATGCCGCCATCGTGCCACCGGGGAACGGCGAGCACGCGCCACGCCCGCCCCAACCGCGCGTCGTCGATAGCCTCGCGTGACTCGACGACAGGAGGCACGTGGTGGCTGGCGCGCCGATCATCGTTGGGAGCGCGCGCAGCGAGGTGGGGCTCCCCTTCGGCATGGCCGCCCTCCGCGACGGTAGGTCCGCCCTGGACGCCGTCGAGGCGGCCATGCGGCGCTGCGAGGACAACGTCGACGACCACTACGTCGGCACCGGCGGCCTGCCGAACGCCCGCGGCGTCGTCGAGCTCGACGCGGCCCTCATGGTGGGGTCGACGCGCGCCTTCGGCGCCGTGGCGTCGGTGCGGGGCTACCCCCACCCGATCTCCATCGCCCGCGCGGTGCTCGAGCACCTGCCGCAGCACTGCCTCTTGGTCGGCGAGGGCGCCGAGCTGTTCGCCGAGGAGCAGGGCTTCGAGCGGGCGAACCTGCTCACCGAGGAGGCGGCGCGCCTCTACGGCGAGGCGCTGGTGCCGCGGGTCGACGACGCCGCGACGGCGTCGGCGACGCCGGAGAGCGACGCCTACCGGTCGACGGCGATGGCGCTCATGGCCCGACTCGGTCGCCACCACGGCCCGTGGGGGACCGTCGACGTCCTCGCCCTCGACGGCGCCGGCGAGCTCGTCGCCGGCGTCTCTACGAGCGGCTTCCCGTGGAAGTACCCCGGCCGGGTCGGTGACTCGCCGCTGCCCGGCGCGGGCCTCTACAGCGACGTGCGCGTCGGCGCCGCCGCGTGCACCGGCCGCGGTGAGATGACGATGCGGGTCGTGGGGGCCAAGACCGTGGTCGACGGGATCGCGGCGGGGCTCTCGCCCGAGGCGGCGTGCCGGCGGATGGTCGAGGAGGCAGCGACGCTCGTCGACCCGTTCGCCTCGGAGGTCCGCGCGCTGTGCCTGACACCCGACGGACGCCACGGCGCGGCCGCGCGCACCGCCGGCGCGACCTACAGCGTCATGACCTCGAAGAGCGACGCCGTCGAGACGTTCCCGGCGGTGCGCGCGTGAAGGTCTTCATCAGCTCGGACATGGAGGGCACCGCCGGCGTCGTCGACTGGGACCAGGTCTACGACCGCGGGCCGCGCTACGAGTACTTCTGCGAGCTGCTCACCGGCGAGGTCAACGCGGCGATCGAGGGCGCGGCGCGCGCGGGCGCGACCGAGTTCTTGGTCAACGACGCCCACTCGAGGATGTCGAACCTCCGCCCGGACGCGCTCGCGGGGCGCGCCCGGTACCTGTCGGGACGGCACAAGCCCCTGTACATGATGCAGGGGCTCGACGCGTCCTTCGACGCGGTGTTCTTCGTCTCGTACCACGGCTCGATGGGCAGCGCGTCGGTGCTCTCGCACACCTACTTCACCCAGGCCGTCGCCGAGGTCGCGATCAACGGCGTCGTCGCGGGCGAGTCGGGCGTCAACGCGCTGGCCGCGCTCGGCCACGGCGTGCCCGTTGTGCTCGTGACCGGCGACGCCACGACCGCCGAGGAGACCCGTGCCTTCTGCCCGAGCGTGCACGCCGCCGTCGTGAAGTCCTCGGTGTCGCGGTTCGCGGCGGACTCGCTGCACCCCGAGCAGGCCCGCGAGCTGATCCGCGAGCAGGCGTGCCTCGCGCTCGCCTCCCTGCCCTCGGCGCGGCCGGTCGCCATCGCGCTGCCCGCGACCGTGCGCGTCCGGTTCAAGACGACCGACTACGCCGAGCTCGCCTCGCGCATCGCCGGCTGCGAGCGCACCGGGCCCTCGACGGCGCAGCTGGTCGGCGACGACCCGCTCGCGCTCTACCGCGACTTCATCACGATCGTGCTGCTCTGCCGGGGGCTCACCGAGTAGCCGGGCCCGGGCCTGCGCCGCCGTCAGTCGTGCGCGGCGAGGAACCCGGCGACGACGGCCCGGTAGGCGGCGGGCTCCTCGACGAAGGGCATGTGGCTCGACTGCTCGAAGCGCTCCCAGCGCACGTCGGGGATCCCGTCGAAGAAGGGCTGGACGGTCGCGGGCGTCGCCTCGTCGAACCGGCCCGAGCACAAGAGCGTCGGCGCCTCGATCGCGGACACCTCGTCGACGACGCTCCAGGCGCGCAGCGTGCCGATGCAGTGGAACTCGGTGGGTCCGTTCATCGTCCAGTACACGGTCGGGTCCGCGGCGATCGAGTCGAACGACGCGGTGACCTCGGGAGGGTTGGGCACGACGCGACAGACGTGACGGTCGTAGAACACCTGGGTCGCCGCGAGGTAGTCGGGGTGCTCGGTCGTGCCGTCGGCCTCGTGGCGGTCGAGCGCCGCGCGCACGTCGGCGGGGAGGTCGAGGCGCAGGCGAGCCGCCGCTTGCATCCACAGCGCCATCGACGCGGGGGAGTTCGAGATGACGAGGGACCGGAGGCCCGCAGGGCGTCGGATCGCGTGCTCCGCGGCGAGCATCCCGCCCCAGGACTGGCCGAGCAGGTGGTAGCGCTCGGCGAGGCCGAGGTGCGAGAGGAGGTTCGCGAGCTCGTCCAAGAAGAGCGCGACGTCGTAGAACTCCGCCCCGCGGTCCGAGAAGTGCGTCGAGCGCCCGCAGCCGAGCTGGTCGTAGTGCACGACGGCGCGCCCGGTGTCGGCGAGGTCCGCGAGCGAGGACACGTAGTCGTGCGCCGCGCCCGGGCCGCCGTGGAGCACGACGAGCGGCGCCGCCCCCGCGCCCAGCTCGCCGCTGACGCGGTACCAGGTCTCCCCGTCGCGGAACGGCACGCGCCCTTGTGCCGTCGGCGCCGGGATCACGGCGCGACCCTACAGAACCCACCGAGCGCGAGGACGGGGTGCACGTGCGACGCGCGTCAGCGGCCCGCCTCGCCGTCGAGCAGCTCGCGGAGGACGTCGGCGTGCCCGGCGTGCCGAGCCGTCTCCTCCAGCAGGTGGGCGAGCGCCCAGCGAAGGTTGACCGGGGGCGTCGCCGCGTCGTGTAGGGAGGCCCGTGCGGCGAGCGGCGGCCCAGGTGGACGGCACGGTGCGCACGTACGTCGTCGTGCACGGTCGGTCGCGGTGCGCGCTCGGTCCCGCACCGGTAGCGTCGGGTCGCCGAGAGGAGGGCCCATGGGAGCGACGGGGATGCTGGAGCCCACCGGACCGACCGTGACCGTGCGGTTCGAGCGGACGGTGTCCGCGTCGCCCGAGGAGGTCTGGGCGGCGCTCACGGACCCGACCCTCATCGAGGGCTGGCTCGCCGAGGCGGAGTTCGAGCCGTCCGAGGGCGGCAAGGTCCACCTCGTGTGGCCTGGCCAGGGCGAGATGCACGGCTCGGTCACCAAGTTCGTCCCGCACCGCGAGCTCGAGTACTCCTGGCGTGAGGCGAGCGGCACGTCGCTGCTGCGCTTCGAGCTCGAGCCGGGCGACGACGGCAGCACGCTGCGGCTCGAGCACATGGGGACCTCGCCCGAGGACGCCCCCGGCTTCGGCGCCGGGTGGCAGTCCCACCTCGAGGCGCTCGACGCCGTCCTTGCCGGCGACAAGTCGGCCGCCGAGGAGCGCGACGCCCGCTACCACGAGCTGCGCGGCGAGTACCAGGGGCTCGTGGACACCCTCTAGCCGAGCACCGCCGCGCCCGGGCCCCGGAGCGCGGCGAGCGAGCGCGCGCCCCGGAGCGACGGGCTCAGCCCTGCGGCTCGAGGATGCTGAACATCGCGCCGGCGGTGTCGACGCAGTTCGCGAACCGACCGACCGACGGGATGTCCATCGGACCGAAGACGGTCGTCCCGCCGAGCTCGCCGATCCTGGCGACCGCGGCGTCGGCCGCCTCGACCGTGAAGTACACCCCCCAGTACGGCGGGACCTCGGCCGGCATCTCGGCGGGCTTCGGCATCATGCCGGCGACGCTGCGATCGTCGAGCTGCAGCTCGGTGTACGGCATCGAGGGATCCGGTCCCTCCTTCGCCGTGAAGCCGAAGACGTCGCCGTAGAACTTCTTGGACGCCGCGACGTCGGTGGTCACGAGCTCCGCCCAGCAGTACGACCCCGGCTCGTCGACGAGGCCGAAGCCCTTGTGCGACTTCGGCTGCCAGACGGAGAACGCCGCGCCCACGGGGTCCGTGAAGACCGCCATGTGCCCCGCCTCGAGGACCTCCATCGGCCCGACCAGCACGGAGCCGCCGCCCCCGGTCACGAGCTCGGCGGTCTTCGCGACGTCGTCGACGCGGAAGTAGACGCTCCAGAACGGGGGGCCGGGGCTCTGCTGGGGGCCGAGGCCCGCCACCTCGCGGCCGCCCTTGGACGCCATGCGGTAGCCGCCGGACTCCGCACCCATGTCCTCCACGGTCCAGCCGAACAGCGCCTTGTAGAACGCCGTCGCCTTGTCGACGTCCGTGCCGCAGTCCACCCAGCACACCTCGCCGGGTGCGAAGTCGTCCTTCTTCATCGCACGCCCTCCTTGTCGGATCCCCGCACGGCGAAGGTAGACGAGTTCGCCGCCACGCGCTCGGCCGTGCTCCCAAGAGTCGCCCGCTCGACGCGGTGTAGGCTGCACCGACCACACGGTGTGCAGCACCGGTGCCCAAGGACCTGTGGTGCAGTCTGGAGTGCACGCCGCCCTGTCAAGGCGGAGGCCGCGGGTTCAAATCCCGTCAGGTCCGCTCGGCGGCCCGCCGCCGAACCCGGTCGGGTAGCTCAGTTGGCAGAGCGCGCGCCTGAAAAGCGCGAGGTCACCGGATCGACGCCGGTCCCGACCACCGTTCCCCCCACGTCACGCCGTGGCGCCGCTCGGGCCGGGAAGGGCCCTCGTGCGCGCGGCGCGGCCGAGCGCGGCGAGCTCGTCGACCAACCGGTCCGCCTCGTCCTCGTCGCGGTCCTTGAACGACGCGTCGACGCGACGGCCCGCGACGTCGACGTGGACCGTGGCGACGCGCAGCCGCCGCTGCAGCGGGCCCTGCACCCGGCGCACGCTCTGCACCTTCTCGATCGGCACCCAGCAGGTGACCCGCCGGAGCCGCCCGGTGACGGCGATGACGACGTCGTCGTCGTGGCCCGCGCGCAGGTTGTGGAAGCTGAGCGGCGCCTTCCACCTCGACCTCGACGGCGGCGGCGTGAGCGTCACGCCCCGGTCGTCCAGCACCATCGCGCGCACCGCGGTCGCGACCTCGGGCGCACCGACGGGCAGGAGAGTCTTGGTGAGGCTCGCCGACCCCGCCGCCGAGTCGCGCTTGCCGATGCCGGCGAGGTCGACCTGCAGGTGCCGCCAGCCGAGGGGGCGCCACAGCACCGGCTCGATCTGGCGGATCGCCTGGACACGTCGCACCGGGATGGTCTCGGCGACCGAGCCGAGCAGTCCGCGGCGCACGCGGATCCCGTCGGGCGCTTGGGCGATCGTGAACCCGTACTGGCTGTTGAACCGCCGCCAGATGCCCGTCACGAGGCCGAGCAGGTACACGAACGCCGCCGTCACGAGCGCGAGGCCCGCCTTCTCCGAGACGCTGAACACGACGCCGAGCCCGATGGCGATCGCGACGAGGAACGCGGTCGACCCGGTGAGCGCGACGGACCACGCGAGCCGCCCGGCCGGCACCGCGGCGACCGGCAGCTCGGGCGGCTCGGGCGTGGCGGGGTCCAGGCCGTGGTGCGCCGCGAGGAGCGACGCGCGCAGCGCGAGCGCCCGGTCGTGGTGCAGGTACGCGAGCCGCTCCTCTTTTCCCGAGCCCGCGACGCGGATCTTGAGCTCGGCCACGTCAAGGAACTTGGCGACGAGCGGCTGGACGACGTCGACGGCCTGGATGCGCGCCACGGGCACCTTCTTCGTGTCGCGTCGCAGGAGGCCCGTCTCCACGTGCAGGGTCTCCCCGTCGAACGCCCACCGGGTGACGAGCCAGTGCACGACGCCGAGGACGAGCACCAGCCCGACGAGGACGAGGTCGACCACGACGTGGGTCTGCTGGCCGTGCTGGCGCTGCACCGAGGTGAACACCAAGAACGCGAGCAGCGCCGCGGCAGCCCGTCCGCCGCGCACGACCGGCGACATCGGGTGGAGGCGCTCCCAGGCGGGCGCACTGCGCTCGGGAGAGGTCGTCACAGCCCCGCGGCCCTCGCCTCCCCGAGCGCGGCCAGCCGGTCGCGGAGGCGTGCGGCCTCGTCCGGCTCGAGCCCGGGGATGCGCGCGTCGCTGCGCGCCGCGGCCGTGTGCAGCTTCACGGTCGACAGCCCGAAGAGCCGCTCCATGAGCCCCGCGGTCACCTCGACGAGCTGCATGCGGCCGTAGGGGACGACGCTCAGCCGACGGATGAGCACGCCGCGGCGCACGAGCAGGTCGTCCTCGCGCTCGAGGTAGCCCCACGCCCGGTAGCGACGTCGCGTGAAGACGGCGCTGACCACCACGACGACAACCACGACGACCATCACGACGACCAGGGCGACGGCCCGGCCTGAGGCGATCCCGATCACCGCCACGACGGCGGCCACGCTCCCCACGATCGCGAGCTCGACCACGCGCATCCGCCAGAGCTTGGGGGACGGCCGCGACCACGTGGTCAGGTCACCGATGGTCATGGCGCTGCGCGCTCGCGCGCGCGCCGCGGGGTCGTCGGTGCGGCACCCATGGGTCCGTCGACGAGCGTAGGTGCGGCCGACGCCCACCGAGGGCGACACGCGGCCGGGCGGCCGTGGTCCGGTAAGTTCGCCCGTGCGCCGCGCGCGACGGGACGCGGCACGACGCTCGAGCAGCGCCACGACGACGAGGTGGACATGGTCGGGTTCGAAGGCACGCCAGCACCGCCCGCGCCGGTCAACGAGCCGGTCCTCGACTACGCGCCCGGCAGCGAGGAGCGCGCCGCGCTCGTCGTCGAGCTCGAGGCGCTCCGCGGCTGCGAGCCGCGGCCCCTCCCGATGACGGTGGACGGCGCCGAGCTGCACGGCGCGGGCGCCCCCGTCGACGTCGTCGAGCCCCACCGCACCGAGCACGTCCTCGGGACGCTCCGCGAGGCGACCGCCGCGGAGGTCCAGCGCGCCGTCGACGCCGCCCTGGCCGCGGCCCCCGGCTGGCGCTCGACGTCGTTCCGGGACCGCGCGGCCGTCTTCCTGCGCGCCGCCGACCTGCTCGCCGGCCCCTGGCGCGCGCGGTTCTGCGCCGCGACCATGCTCGGCCAGTCAAAGTCCGTGTTCCAGTCCGAGATCGACGCGGTGTGCGAGCTGTGCGACTTCCTGCGCTTCGGGGTCGCCGACGCGGCCGAGCTCTACGAGCGCCAGCCCCGGGTCTCGCCGCGGGGCCAGTGGAACCAGACCGACCACCGCCCGCTCGAGGGGTTCGTCCTCGCGATCTCCCCGTTCAACTTCACGTCGATCGCCGTCAACCTCCTCTTCGCGCCCGTGCTCATGGGCAACACCGTCGTGTGGAAGCCGAGCCCGACCCAGCAGGTCGCCGCGCAGGCGTCGATGGAGCTCCTCGTCGCCGCGGGGCTCCCCGACGGGGTCGTGAACCTGGTCACCGGCCAGGGCGCGGCCGTCTCCGAGGTCGCCCTCGTGCACCCGTCGCTCGCGGGCATCCACTTCACCGGGTCGACCGCGACGTTCCGCCACCTGTGGGGGACCGTCGCGGCCAACCTCGGGCGGTACCGCTCGTTCCCGAGGCTCGTGGGGGAGACCGGCGGCAAGGACTTCGTCGTCGCGCACCGAAGCGCGGACCCCGACGCCGTCGTCACGGCCCTCCTGCGCGGGGCGTTCGACTACCAGGGCCAGAAGTGCTCGGCGGCCTCGAGGGCGTACCTGCCCGCGTCGTTCGCGACCGCCGGGGTGCTCGACCGTCTGGCCGACCAGGCGGCCTCGCTCGTCTACGGCGACGTCGCCGACCTCTCTGCCTTCGGCGGCGCGGTCATCGACCGGCGCAGCTTCGACCGGCTCAAAGGGGTGCTCCAGCGGCTGGCCGACGACCCGACGACCGAGGTGATCGCCGGGGGCACCGCCCAGGACAAGGTCGGCTACTTCGTGGACCCGACGGTCGTCGTCGGCACGGACCCCGGCGCCGAGGCGTTCACGACGGAGTTCTTCGGGCCGATCCTCTCGGTCCACGTCTACGACGACGCGCGGTTCGACGACGTGCTCGCGCTCGTCGACGCGACCTCGCCCTACGCGCTCACCGGGGCGGTCTTCGCGACCGATCGCGGCGCCATCGCCCAGGCGACCGAGACCCTGCGCTACGCCGCGGGCAACTTCTACGTGAACGACAAGCCGACGGGGGCCGTGGTCGGCCAGCAGCCCTTCGGCGGGGCGCGGGCGTCGGGGACGAACGACAAGGCCGGCACGGTGGCCAACCTCGAGCGGTGGGTGAGCCCGCGCACGATCAAAGAGACGTTCGTCCCGCCCACGGACCACCGCTACCCGCACATGTCGCGCGACGACGGGTGAACCCGCTCCGCTCGTCGATCCTCGCCGCGTCGCGCTCCACGCGCGTGCGCGGCGCCGTCGAGGGGTTCTCCGCGACCCGGCGCGTCGTCGACCGGTTCGTCGCGGGCTCGACGGCGAAGGACGCGCTCGAGTGCGTCCACCGGCTGACGGCCGACGGGCTCGCGGCCACGGTCGACCACCTCGGCGAGGAGGTCGCCGACGCCGCGGGGGCGGACGCGACCGTCGCCGCCTACGGCGCGCTGCTCGACGCCCTCGCCTCGAAGGACCTCGCGCGCGGGGCAGACGTCTCGGTCAAGCTGACCGCCCTCGGCGTCGCGCAGGACCGCGCCGGCGCCATCGACCGCGCCCGTGCGGTGCTGGCCGCGGCGCGCGCCGTCGGGGCGACGATGACCGTCGACATGGAGCACAGCACGCTCACGGCGACGACCCTCGACGCGGTGCGGGCGCTGCGCGACGAGGACCCCACGGTCGCCGCCGTGCTCCAGGCGATGCTGCGCCGCACGGAGGACGACGCCCGCGAGCTCGGCGCCGAGGGCGCCCGGGTGCGCCTGTGCAAGGGCGCGTACGCCGAGGACGCCGACACGGCGTTCCAGCACCGCGCGGAGGTGGACGCGTCCTATCGGCGGTGCCTGGCGGTGCTCATGCGCGCGCCGTGCACCCCGCTCGTCGCCACCCACGACCCGGCGATGGTGACGGCCGCCCTCGAGCTCGCCGCCGCCGCGGGCCGCGACCCCAACGAGTACGAGCTGCAGATGCTGCTCGGCGTGCGACCCGACGAGCAGCGGCGGCTCTCGGGGCTCGGGCTGACGGTCCGCGTCTACGTCCCGTACGGCACCGAGTGGTGGGGCTACCTCACGCGCCGGCTCGCGGAGCGCCCCGCGAACCTCGCCTTCTTCCTGCGCGCCCTCGCGTCGCGCAGCTAGCGCCTCACTGGGTCACGGGGCGCCACGTCGCCCGCGCGCCGCGCTCACCACGAGCGCGAGGACGGCGACGGCGGGGACGACGATGATGGGCAGGACGTGCAGCGGGGCGAGGGCGAAGGCGACGCCGACGACGACCAGCGTCGCGACGCACAGCTCGGGGGTGTCGCCGCCGAGGCACTCCCACCACAACCGGCCGAACGCGCGGAGCCCCCGCGCGAGGACCGCCGTCACCCGACGGCCGTCGCCGGGGCGGGCGAGGAGCGGCGCAGCCACGGGATGGCGATGGCGCTCAGCCCGGCGAACAGGGCCACGAGCGCGAGCAGGAACAGGTCCGAGCCCGGCCAGTGCACGCCCGCGCCCTCGCCGATCCAGAAGACCCCGAAGCTCGACAGCATCACCCCGACGGTGAGCTTGATCGTGTTCTCGGGCACGGTCGAGAGCTGCCGGGCGACGAGGGCGCCGACCCCGAAGACGAGGACGGCCGCGGCGAGGGCGGCCGCCGACGCCAAGCCGAGCTTGCCCTGGCTCGCGCCGAGGCTGATCACGATGAGCACCACCTCGGTGCCCTCGAGGAACACCCCCTTGAACGCGACGGCGAAGCCCACGGCGTCGCGCCGCGGACGGACCGGCCCGTCCCCGGCCAGCTCGGCGACGGTCGCGGCGTAGATCAGGTCCTCGTCGTGGATCGCCTTGTGGCCGCTCGCGCGCAGCCAGGCCTTGCGCAGCCAGTTGAGGCCGAGGCTCAAGAGCAGAGCGCCGACGACGACGCGCAGCGCGTCGATGGGGACGTAGCGGATGAGCGGCACGCCGACGGCGAGCACCAGCGCGGCGAGGACCGCGGCGGCGGCGGCCGCGCCCTCGAGCGCCGAGCGCCACCCTCGCGCCGTGCCGGCCGCGAGCACGATGGTGAGGGCCTCCACCATCTCGACGGCGCTCGCGCCGAACACGGCGAGGACGAGGAACCACGACGACGCCGTCACGCGACGCCCGCCCGGCGCGGCCCGTGCTCGACAGCGTCGCCGGTCGTCCGCACGCACCGAGGGTAACGGCACCGCCCGGGGGAGGCGTGCGAGGCTCGGGTGTGGCCGACACGCTGCCCCACGTCACCCCCGCCGCGGCGCCCCAGCCCGTCGGGGTCGCGTGGCCGACGGCGCGCTGGCCGGAGGGCGAGCCGATCGGCGCGCTCGACGCGCTCCTCGAGGCGGCCTTCACGGATCCCGAGCTCGAGGAGACCTACGCCGTCGTCGTGGTCCAGCACGGCCGGCTCGTCGCAGAGCGCTACGGCGGCGCGCTGCCGTCCTTCACGCACCCACCCACGGAGGTGACCGCGTCGACGCCGCTGCTCAGCTGGTCGATGGCGAAGTCCGTGCTCCACGCCGCGGTCGGGTGCCTCGTCGACGACGGGCGGCTCGACCCCGACGCGCCGGCGGCGGTCCCCGAGTGGTCCGATCCGTCCGACCCGAGGGGACGGATCACGCTGCGCGAGCTGCTCCAGATGCGCGACGGGCTCGCCTGGGTGGAGGACTACGTCGACGACGGGATCTCCGACGTGATCGAGATGCTCTTCGGGACCGGTGCCGCCGACGTCGGCGCGTTCGCCGCGGGCCACCCGCTCGCCGCCGCGCCCGGCACCCGGTTCAACTACTCCTCGGGCACCTCGAACCTCGTGGCGCGGCTCGTGGGCGACGTCGTGGGCCGCGGCGAGCCCACGCGCGCCTTCCTCCGAGACCGGCTCTTCGGGCCCCTCGGCATGGACGACGCAGCGGTCACGCTCGACGCGTCGGGCACCTTCATCGGGTCGAGCTACGTCTACTGCTCCGCGCGCAGCTTCGCGAAGTTCGCGACGCTCTACCTGCGCGGGGGGCGCTGGGAGGATCGCCAGCTGCTCTCGCGGTCGTGGGTCGACGGCGCCCAGGTCGCGGTCAGCCAGGACGCCGACGCCCGGACCTACTACTCGCACCACTGGTGGCTCGACGGCGAGGGCACCTACTGGGCGAGCGGCTACGAGGGCCAGCGCTGCGTCGTCAGCCCAGGCCACGACGCCGTCGTGGTCCGCCTCGGCCGCACCCCGGACGAGCGCTACCCCGCCGTGCGCGCCTGGTGCGACGCGGTGGTCGCCGCGCTCGCCTGAGGCGCGGCGCGCCCTCGCCACGGCACCGACGCGACGACCAGCCAGAGCAGCGACACCGCAGCGAGGCCGTTGCGCGCCAGGAAGATCACGACGAAGACCCCGTCGTAGGCCTTGTGCGAGAGGTCCTCGTTGCGCGCGAGTCGCAGCGGCACGAGGCAGGTGAGCCCGAACAGCCCGAGCGAGGTGACGCGCCACCACGGCAGCGCGCCGGCCTCGACGAGCACGAACGGGACGAGCACGACCCAGATGAAGTAGTGGTCCCACGCGACCGGCGAGCCGATCGTGGAGGCGAGCGCCACGCACAGGAACGCCGCGACCTCCCGGCCCTCGCGGAGCTGCCGCCACGCCGCGTAGACCCCGAGCGCGATCACCGCCGCGCACAGCACGAGCCCGAGGTCGCGCTCGGGGGCAGACCCGGTGAACGGCTGTCGGAAGAAGAGCGTGTACAGGCTCGAGCTCGACGAGATCCAGTGCTTGACGTGCCAGTAGTGGCGGAGCTCGGACCCCCCGAGCAGGCGGTGGAAGAAGTACGTCGCGCTGTAGGACGGGAAGACGACCCACGCGAGCGCCGTCGTCGCGAGCATCGCTCCGACCGCGTTGGCGAGCGCGCGCCACTCGCGGCGCAACGCGAAGATCACGAAGTAGACGATCGGGTAGAGCTTGAGCGCCGCCGTCACGCCCGTGAGCGCGCCCCGCCAGCGCTCGTCGCGGACGCAGAGGAGGTCGAACGTCGCCGCCGCGGCGAGGAACAGCCCGACCTGCCCGAGTGCGAGGTGGACGCCGACGGGCTGGAGCACGAGCGCACTGAGCGGTGCGGCGACGAGGAGCGACACCGCCCAGGCCTTCGGCCAGCGCCACCGGCACGCGTAGCGCGCCGCCGACGCGATCATCCACGCGAGCGCGAGGAGCGTCGCGAAGCTCCACAGCAGCACGCCGGTGAAGTGGGCATCCGCGGAGAGCGACTGCCCCGAGACCCACGTCAGCGGCCAGAACAGCCACAGCGTGGCCGGTGGGTAGACGAAGTACTGCTTGACCCCGATGTGCGTGGCGTAGAGGACGCCGCCCTGCCGTGCGTTGTCGACGTTCCGGATCCGGTAGATCAGGTCCTTGAAGCCGGCGTCGTAGTGGCTCGTGAAGAGCCACCCCGAGTGCGGGACGTGCCACGCGACGTACCACGACAGCAGCCCGAGGACGCCGACGCCCGCGACCGAGCAGGCGACCGCGTGCCGGTCGATCGCTGCGAGCAGCCGCTCGAACGCGCGCCACGACGTGTGTCCGGCGCTGCGCAGTCGACCCTCGACGGCCCCCGTCGGGGCACCGGACACCTAGGGACCCTCGAAGGGGAAGCCCAGGTCCTCCGCGGTCACGATCGAGGTGAAGGCGAGGCCCTCGTCGGCCGCGAGGGCCGAGCAGGTCCCGCCGCGGTCGACGAGCGCGCACAGAAGGATCGGCTCGGCGCCGGCCTCGCGCACCGCGCGGGCGGCCTCGATGAGCGAGGTGCCTCGCGTCGTCGCGTCCTCGGTGACGACCACGCGGTCGCCGGCGTCGAGCGCGCCGGCGATCCGGCCCCCGCCGCCGTGGTCCTTCGCCTCCTTGCGGACGCTGAACACCTTGATCCCCCGACCCCGGGTCGCCGCCACGGCGGCGGCCACGAACGCGAGGGGGTCACCGCCCATGGTGAGCCCGCCGATCGCCGTGGTCTCGTCGGGGCACAGCGACAGCACCGCGTCGGCGACGAGGAGCATCGACTCCGGCCGGCACGCGGTCTGCTTCGCGTCGATGAACCACGTCGTTGGCTTCCCGCTCTTGAGCGTGAAGCTGCCCCGCCGCACCGAGTGGGCGAGCAGGTGCGCGACGATCGCCTCCTTCGTCGCGGGATCCACGCTCATCGCACCGTGACCTCACCATGGCCGCGGCGGATGGTGCCGGCGACGACCGCGAGGACGCCCTGGTCGGTGATCGCCGCGGCGACCGCCGCCGCGCGCTCGCGTTCGACGACGAGCACCATGCCGACGCCGAGGTTGAACGTGCGGGCCATCTCCTCGTCGGCGACGCCACCGCGTCGCTGGAGCTCGGCGAAGATCGGCGGCACCTCGATGCCCGACCGGTCGAGGTCCGCGGCGAGGTGCGGGGGCAGCACGCGAGCCAGGTTCGCCGCGATCCCCCCGCCGGTGACGTGGGCAATGGCGTGGATCGCGCCGGGGTGTCGCGAGAGCGCGTGGTGCACGCGGGGTGAGTACAGGACGCTCGGCGCGAGCAGCTCGTCCTGGACGCTGCGATCGGCGCCGGCCCACGCCGGGTCGGCGAGCCGGCACCCGGCGACCTCGAAGAGGACGTGCCGCGCGAGGGCGTAGCCGTTGGAGCGCAGCCCGCCCGAGGCGAGGGCGACGAGCGCGTCGGACTCGACGACGCGGTCCGCGCCCAGCTGGTCGTCGCGCTCGACGACGCCGACGGCGAACCCCGCGAGGTCGAACTGGTCGGGCGCCATGAGCCCCGGGTGCTCCGCGGTCTCGCCGCCGAGGAGCGCGCAGCCGGCCTCGACACAGGCTGCGTCGATCCCTGCGACGAGGGCGGCGACGCGTTCGGGGTCGAGGAGCCCGACGGCCAGGTAGTCGAGCAAGAAGAGCGGCACCGCGCCCGTGCACACGAGGTCGTCGACGCACATGGCGACGAGGTCGGTGCCCACCGTCGACAGCACGTCCGCCTGACGGGCCACCTCGAGCTTGGTCCCCACGCCGTCGGTCGTGGCGACGAGCACCGGGTCCCGCCACCCTCCCTCGCGCAGCGAGAACCGGCCGGCGAACCCACCGATCGAGCCGAGCACGCCGGGGCGGTCCACGGAGCGGAGGGCGGCGGCGAGGCGCACGACGGCCTCCTCCCCGGCCGCGACGTCGACTCCAGCGCTGGCGTAGGTCGCGGGGATGCGACCCGTCACGCCCCGACCCCGGTCGACCCCCGGACCTCGAGCGGCACGCGCGTGGGGTACCGACCCGTCAGGCAGGCGTCGCAGAACCCCGCGCCGGGGGCATCGATCGCCTCGAGCAGGTGGTCGAGCGAGATGTAGTCGATCGAGTCGCAGCCGAGGAACTCGCGGATCTCCTCGATGGATCGGTTCGAGGCGAGCAGCTCGTCGCCCGTCGGCGTGTCGATGCCGTAGAAGCACGGCCACCGGAACGGCGGCGACGAGATCCGCAGGTGGACCTCGGTCGCGCCGGCGTCACGAAGCATCGTCACGATGGCGCGCGTCGTCGTGCCGCGCACGATCGAGTCGTCCACGACGATCAGGCGCTTGCCGGCGATGTGCTCCCGCAGCGGGTTGAGCTTGCGACGCACCCCGCGAGCACGCGCCACCTGGTCGGGCGCGATGAAGGTGCGGCCGATGTAGCGGTTCTTGACGAGCCCCTGGCCGAAGGGGATCCCGCTCGCGAGCGCGTAGCCCTCGGCCGCCGGCACGCCGGAGTCGGGCACGCCCATGACGAGGTCGGCGTCGACGGGGGTCTGGCGCGCCAGCCGCTCGCCCATGCGCCGGCGTGCGCCATGGACCTCGCGACCCTCCAAGACGGCGTCGGGACGCGCGAAGTACACGAACTCGAAGACGCACAGTCGCGCGGTCTCGGCGCGCGCCAGGAGCTGGGTCGAGGTGCAGGTGGTGCCCTCGATCGTGACGAGCTCGCCAGGTCCGACCTCGCGGACGAACGTCGCACCCATGACGTCGAGCGCGGGGGACTCAGAGGCCAGTGCCCAGCCCTCCGGCGCGTCGACGCCGCCGAAGCGGCCGAGGCACAGGGGCCGGAAGCCGTGCGGGTCGCGGATCCCGTGCACCCGCGTGGCCTCGACGAGCACGAAGCTGAACGCGCCCTCGACCGCCGGCAGGACCGAGCCGAGCGCGCCCGCGAGCGTCTCGCCCGACTCCATCGACGCCGCGAGCAGCTCAGCGACCACGTCG
>DASZHS010000066.1:0-62569 GCA_035937595.1 Acidimicrobiales bacterium | reverse complement strand
GACCGTGCCGCCGCGGTGGTAGTCGAACGCGATGCCCTCGGCGTCCGCCTCATCGCGGAGCCCGACGACCGCCTCGCGCAAGGCGAGGCGGAGGCGCCGCATCGCGTCGTCGCCGGCCTCGGCGGCGACCCTCGCGAACTCGATCGGGTAGAGCGCCGAGGCCCACCCGCCGTTGCGGCCCGACGCCCCGGCGCCGGCCACGTCGGCCTCGAGGACCACGACGCGGAGGTGCGGGTCGCGCCGCACGAGGCCGAGCGCGGTCCACAGCCCCGTGAACCCCGCCCCGACGACGGCGACGTCGACGTCGCGGTCGCCGTCGAGGGGTGCCCGGGCCACCGGCGGCGCGTCGAGCGTCGCCCACCAGACCGAGGCGTGGGGGGCGCCCACTCCCTAGCGCTTGGTCGATGCCTCGGCCAGCACCTCGCGGAGCGTGCCGACCATGAAGTCGATCTCGGCCTTCTCGCAGATGAGCGGCGGGGCGACCTGGACGACGGGATCGCCGCGGTCGTCGGACCGGCAGATGAGCCCGCGGCGGAAGAGCTCGGGCGAGACGAACCCGCGCAGCAGCCGCTCCGCCTCGTCGTGCTCGAAGGTCGCGCGCGTCGCCTGGTCGCGCACGAGCTCGATGCCCCAGAAGAACCCGGTCCCGCGGACGTCGCCCACGATGGGCAGCTCGCGGAGCGACTCGAGCCCTGCCTGGACGTAGCCCTCGAGCCCCGAGACGTGCGCGAGGATCTGCTCGGTCTCGAAGATCTCGATGCTCTTGAGCGCGATCGCGCAGCTCACGGGATGGCCCGCGAAGGTGAGGCCGTGCAGGAACGTGTTGCCACCCTCGAAGAACGGCGCGGCGACCCGGTCGTTGACGAGGAGGGCGCCGAGCGGCGCGTACCCCGACGTCATGCCCTTGGCGCAGGTGATCATGTCGGGGAGGTAGTCGTACTTCTGGCCGCCGAACCACGTGCCGAGCCGACCGAACGCGCAGATGACCTCGTCGGAGACGAGCAGCACGCCGTGGCGGTCGCAGATCTCCCGGACACGCTGGAAGTACCCGGGAGGTGGCGTGAAGCAGCCGCCGGCGTTCTGGACGGGCTCCAAGAAGACCGCCGCGACGGTCTCGGCGCCCTCGCGCAGGATCGCCTCTTCGATCTGGTCCGCGGACCACCGACCGAACGCCGCGGCGTCGTCGCCGTGCTCGCGGGCGCGGTACAGGTTCGTGTTCGGGACCTTGATCCCCCCGGGGACGAGCGGCTCGAATGGGGTGCGATAGGGGATCACGCTCGTGACCGTCAGCGCGCCGAGCGTCGTGCCGTGGTACGCGATGTCGCGGCTGATCACCTTGTAGCGGTCGTGGTCGCCCTGGAGCCGGTGGTACTGGCGCGCGAGCTTCCACGCGCTCTCGACGGCTTCGGACCCGCCCGAGGTGAAGAACACCCGGTTGAGGTCGCCGGGCGTCAGTGACGCGAGCTTCTCGGCGAGCTCGATCGCCGTCGGGTGGGCGTAGGTCCACAAAGGGAAGTACCCGAGCTGGCTCGCCTGGCGCGCCGCGGCCTCGGCGATGTCCGTCCGACCGTGGCCCAGCTGGCTCGCGAACAGCCCCGAGAGGCCGTCCAGGTAGCGGTGCCCGCGTGAGTCGTAGACGTAGGCGCCCTCGCCTCGGACCATGATCGGCACCTCGACGTCCTCAGAGTACGTCCCCATGTTGGAGAAGTGCATCCAGAGGTGCTTGCGGGCCCGCTCGGAGAGCGCGTGGGTGGCGTCGTCCCGCGTGATGTCGGTGATCCCATCGGTGACGCCGTCGTCGATCTCGCTCGTGGCACGCTCGCTCGGACGCGCCTTGGTGTTGTCGACGGACTGCTCGGTCGTGGTCATTGGGTCCCCCAGTCGAAGGTCTGCTTGGCGAGCTTGAGGTAGATGAAGGTCTCGACCTCGGTCACACCCGGGATGGAGCGGATCGAGTCGTTGAGGAGGTGCACGAGGCTGTCGTCGTTGGCCGTCACGAGCTCGGCGATGACGTCGAAGCTGCCCGCGCAGAGCACCACGTAGGCGACCTCGTCGATCGAGGCGAGCTTGTCGGCGACGAGCCGCACGTCGCCTTGGACCCGGATGCCGACGAGGGCCTGGCGCGTGAAGCCGAGCTGCAGGGGGTCCGTGACCGCGACGATCTCCATGATCCCGCCCTCGCGGAGCCGCTGGACGCGCCGTCGCACGGCCGCCTCGGAGAGCCCGACCTGCTCGGCGATGGTCCCGTAGGGGCAGCGGCCGTCGCCCTGGAGGACGCCGATGATCTTGCGGTCGACGTCGTCCAGGGTGACCGGACCGGAGATCGTGGTGTCGGCCGGGCGCCTCGTGGGCGAGGGTCCCCGCTTGGCTGCGACGCGTCTCGGCATGGTGGGTTCCGCGGACACGGCCTTCGGGCCCGATTGCGGATATAGACACCCTAACGGGCACATCGGTCCGAATCCAGTGTCGCGGGCGCTGCTGCGCGATGGTTTCCGATCTTTCTTGCGATCTGGCTGCGGATATGGGAATGTCGCGTCCTCGCCGGGGGCGTGCTCCGGGACAAGGGGGGCAAATGGATCGCCTCGAGAACTTCGTCGGCGGCACGAAGGTGGCGCCGAAGTCCGGCAAGTACGTCGAGCTCGTCAACCCGAGCACCGGGGAGGCGTACACCGAGAGCCCGGTGTCCGGTGAGGACGACGTCGACTTCGCCTGCGCGACGGCCCTCGAGGCGTTCGCCACGTGGCGGCGCACCACCCCGTCGGAGCGCTCGCGCGCGCTGCTGCGGATCGCCGACGCCATCGAGGCCAACGCGGCGAAGCTGGTCGCGATCGAGTCGGAGAACACCGGCAAGCCGGTGCAGCTGACGCTCGACGAGGAGATCCCGCCGATGGTCGACCAGATCCGGTTCTTCGCCGCGGCGGCCCGACTCCTCGAGGGGCGCGGCGCGGCCGAGTACATGGCCGGGCACACCTCCTACGTGCGACGCGAGCCGATCGGCGTGTGCGCCGCGGTGACGCCGTGGAACTACCCGATGATGATGGCCGTCTGGAAGTGGGCGCCCGCGCTCGCGGCGGGCAACACGATGGTGCTCAAGCCCTCCGACACGACCCCCGTCTCGACGCTGTTCATGGCCGAGCTCATGGCCGAGTTCCTCCCGCCCGGCGTGCTCAACGTGATCTGCGGGGACCGGGCGACGGGTCGCCTCGTCGTCGAGCACGAGGTCCCGCAGATGGTGTCGGTGACCGGCTCGGTGCGCGCCGGCAGGGAGGTGGCCGCCTCGGCGGCCCCGACGCTCAAGAAGGTCCACCTCGAGCTCGGCGGCAAGGCGCCGGTCATCATGTTCGACGACGTCGACCTCGCGGCCGCCGCCGAGGCGATCGCCATCGCCGGGTACTTCAACGCGGGCCAGGACTGCACGGCTGCCACGCGCGTCCTCGCCGGGCCCAAGGTCTACGCCGACGCGGTCGACGCCCTCGCCGAGCAGGCGCGCAACACGTCGACCGGCCCGCCCGAGGACGAAGACGTGCTCTACGGCCCCGTGAACAACGTGCACCAGCTCGAGCGCGTCACCGGGTTCTTGGAGCGCCGGCCCTCGCACGCGACCGTCGCGGCGGGCGGTGCGCGAGTCGGGGACCGCGGCTTCTTCTTCGAGCCCACGGTCGTCGCGGGCCTCCACCAGGACGACGAGATGATCCAGAGCGAGATCTTCGGCCCGGTGATCACGGTCCAGAAGTTCTCCGACGAGGCCGAGGCCCTGGCCTACGCGAACGGCGTCGAGTACGGGCTCGCCTCGTCGGTCTGGACGGCCGACCACGGCCGCGCCCTGCGCATGGCCCGCGACCTGGACTTCGGCTGCGTGTGGATCAACACCCACATCCCCCTCGTCGCCGAGATGCCCCACGGCGGGTTCAAGCACTCCGGCTACGGCAAGGACCTCTCGGTGTACGGCTTCGAGGACTACACGCGCGTCAAGCACGTCATGCACCACCTCGGCGAGTAGGGCGGACCCGTGCTCATCGGCGTGCCGACGGAGGTGAAGGACGACGAGTACCGCGTCGCCCTCACGCCCGCCGGCGCACGCGAGCTGACCACGGCCGGCCACGACGTCGTGGTCGAGCGCGGCGCGGGGATCGGCTCTTCGATCAGCGACGCGGCGTTCGCCGCGGTCGGCGCGAAGATCGTCGAGCACCCCGAGGACGTCTGGGCCGCCGCCGACCTCGTACTCAAGGTCAAAGAGCCCGTGGCGGTCGAGTACCCGCGCCTTGCGCTGCGGGAGGACCAGGTGCTGTTCACGTACCTGCACCTCGCGGCGTCCCGCGCGTGCACCGACGCGCTGCTCGCCGCGGGCAACACCGCGATCGCCTACGAGACCGTGCGGCTCGCCGACAACTCGCTCCCGCTGCTCACGCCGATGAGCGAGGTCGCGGGGCGCATGGCGCCGCTCATGGGAGCGCACCACCTGATGCGGCCCGGCGGCGGCCGAGGCACGCTCGTGTGCGGCGTGCCGGGTGTCGCCGCGGCGAACGTGGCCGTGATCGGGGCAGGCGTCTCGGGGATGGCGGCGGCGACCCTCGCCGTCGGCATGCACGCGAACGTCCACGTCCTCGACACGAACCTCGAGCGACTGCGCCAGATCGACCACCACTTCCGCGGCGAGGTGGAGACCGTCGCCTCGTCCGCCCACACGATCGAGGAGTCCTGCCTCGCGGCGGACGTCGTGATCGGCGCGGTGCTCGTGTTCGGCGCGAAGGCGCCGAAGCTCGTGAGCGACGAGCTCGTCTCGCGGATGCGCCCCGGCTCCGTGCTCGTCGACATCTCCGTCGACCAGGGCGGCTGCTTCGAAGGGACGCACCCGACGACGCACTCCAACCCGGTGTACGAGCACTGCGGCTGCATCTTCTACTGCGTCGCCAACATGCCGGGTGCGGTCCCGCACACCTCGACGCACGCGCTCGTGAACGCGACGCTCCCCTACACGCTGGCGATCGCCCGGCACGGCTGGCGTGACGCGGTGCGCGCCGACCCGGCGCTCGCCGAAGGTGTGAACGTCGTCGCGGGCCGGCTCACCTGCGCGCCGGTCGGCGAGGCGCACGACCTCCCGGTCGTGTCGCTCGTGTCGGTGCTCGGCTGAGAGTCCGAGCCGCGACGTCCCGCCCGGCGCGGGACGCGTGAAGTAGGTTCCGGTCGGCCAGCATGCGATCGGACGACGCCTCGGGGGAGGGCCGGTGACGACAGAGACGCACCACGCAGAACGGATCATCGATACGGACTTCCATCGCAAGGGCCTGAAGCCCGGCGCGCTCGGGCTCATCTCCTCGACGGTCGTCGGCGTCGCCTCGACGGCGCCGGCCTACAGCCTCGCGGCGACCCTCGGCTTCGTCGTCGCCTTCATCGGCGTGCAGTCCCCGATCGTGACGATCATCGCCTTCATCCCGATGCTCTTCATCGCCTACGCCTACAGGGAGCTCAACACCAAGGACCCGGACTGCGGCACCACGTTCACCTGGGGCACGCGCGCCTTCGGCCCGACCACGGGCTGGTTCGGCGGCTGGGGCATCGTCGCCGCCGACATCCTCGTCATGGCGAGCCTCGCCCAGATCGCCGGCCAGTACGTCTTCTTCCTGTTCAACACGGGCTCGATCGGCGGCAACGCCAGCAGCGTCTGGGTGCTGCTCGTGGGCATCGCGTGGATCATCGTCATGACCGCGATCTGCTACGTGGGGATCGAGGTCTCGGCGAACTTCCAGAAGGTCCTGCTCGGCATCGAGCTCACGATGCTCGTCGTGCTGTCGGTATGGGCCCTCGTGAAGGTCGGGAACGGCACGGCGCCCTCGTACCACCTGACGCCTTCGTGGAGCTGGTTCAACCCACTCGCCATCACGTCGCCGTCGAACTTCATCAACGGCGTCCTGCTGATGCTGTTCATCTACTGGGGCTGGGACACGACGGTCTCGGTGAACGAGGAGACGGCCGACCCGCACCGGACGCCCGGTCGGGCGGCGGTGCTGTCCACGCTCGTGCTGCTCGCGACGTACACCCTCGTCGTGACGTCGACGCAGGCGTTCGCGGGCATCGGATCGACCGGCGTCGGCCTCGGCAACACCGCGCACCAGAACGACGTGCTCTCCGTGCTCGGCAGCGCCGTCTTCGGGACCGGGACCTTCGGCAACGTCCTCTACCACCTGCTGCTGCTGATGGTGCTCAGCTCCGCGGCGGCCAGCACGCAGACGACGATCCTGCCCACCGCCCGCACCGTGCTCTCCATGGGCGTCTACCGAGCGGTGCCCAGGGTCTTCGCGAAGACCCATCGGCGGTTCCTGACGCCCACGTGGGCGACCGTGCTCATGGGGTTCTTCTCCATCGCGCTCTATACGGCGCTGAACTTCGTGTCGGCAGGCTCGCTCATCGCCGACTCGGTCTCCGCGCTCGGCGTGATGATCGCCTTCTACTACGGGCTCACCGGCTTCGAGTCGGTGTGGTACTACCGCTCGACGCTCACCGAGAGCGCGAGGAACCTGTGGTTCCGGGGGATCCTGCCACTGCTGGGTGGCCTCATGCTGTGGGGCGCGATGTTCTACAGCCTCTGGTACTACTGGAAGCCGGTCAACAGCTACACCGCGCCGCTCAAGATCGGGAGCCTGCACGTCGGAGCGGTCTTCGTCGTCGACCTGGCCGCGGTCGTGCTCGGCATCGTGCTGTACTTCATCTACCGAGGGATCGCGCCACCGTTCTTCCGCGGCGAGGTGCTCAACAAGGACACGCCGACGCTCGTGCCCGAAGACGTGGGCCATGAGGTCGGACTGTTCGGCATCGATCAGGCAGGTGGCTCCGATCCCAGCTGAGCGGGGTCCGGCGCTGCGCTAGGCGGTGGCGGCCGCGTCATCGTCGATCGGGTCGCCGTCGTCGTCCTCGCCGTCGGTGCCGCGGAGCCAGTCCTCGAGCTGCCGCGCGAGACGCTGCACGCCACCGGTCGTGCGCTCGAGCATGTTCGCGAAGCGGGTGCGGTAGTGGGTGACGGCGGCCTGGAACTCCTTGCTCGGCGGCGGCTCGTTGCCCCGGCGCAGGTAGCTCCCGCCGCGGATGCGGTCGAACTCGCCGGCCTCGACCCAGCGGACCAGCTCGCGGACCCGTCGCACCGCGAAGGGGTGCGTCAGCGCGATCTCGACCCAGGCGCGGCTCCAGCGCGCGAAGAGGTCCTCCTCTTCCTCGTAGGCGACCGCCTGGGCGATGAACGCATCGAGGTCCATCCCCTCGACGGCGCCGCCGGCCAGCCGCATGAGGGTGCGGCAGACGACGAGGGGGTCGCCGACGACGAGCGCGCTCGCGCGGTCCGACGAGAGCTCGGCGGCGCGCGACCACTCGAGCAGCGCGAGGTAGAGCGCGCGGACCGGGAGGCCGGCGAGCGGCCCGGGCACCGAGGTCCGCAGGAACTGCGAGAGCAGCACGAGCGCGGTCGTGTAGTAGTAGTGCTCCGACAGGACGTGGCCGAGCTCGTGGGCGAGGATCGCCTCGACCTCATCGGGCTCGTAGGACGCGGGGAGCCCCGAGTACAGGATCACCATCGGACGGCGCGCGCCGATGGTGAGCGCGTTCGCGAAGGGCGTCTGGGTGATGAACAGGGGCGGGGTCGACACGAGGTCGAGCGACGTCGAGCACCCTGCGTAGGCGGCCCAGAGCGCCGGGACCTGCCGCTCGGAGATCTCGACGGCGTTGCCGACCAGCACCTGGCGGAGGCGCCGCTCGTGGCCGACGTCCGTCAGGCGCTTGACCACCTTGTCCATCAGCGGGATCGAGTGCAGCGCGGACGTGGCCGCCCGGTCGGCGGGGTGCTCGTAGGACTTCGGGCTCAGCTGCTCGTAGCGCTGGCGCGCACCGTCCGGCATCGACCGACCTCCCCGGCGCCGCCGTGCGCGGCTCGAGCCCGACCGACCCTAACGCCGGCGACCGCGGACCGTGGGCGGCCGTCCGTCGGTGGACGGCTGCCCACGGCGCGGGCGGTGAGTGCCGTGACCGCTGGTCGGTCGGTGCGGGCTAGACGGAGGTGTCGATGATCGCGACGGAGCAGGGCGCCCCGTGGGCGACCGTGTTGGGCACGCTCCCGAGGAGGCGACGCACGCCCTTCATCCCGCGGTTGCCGACGACGACCAGGTCGGCGTGGACCTCCTCTGCGTACCGGATCAGCGAGTCCGCGGCCGGCGGGGCGGCCTTGTGGAGGACCGGCTCGACGCCCTCGGACCTGGCCACGAAGGAGAGCTCCTGGAGCAGCGCGTCGATGTCGCCCTCGTTGTTGAGGACGCCCAGCTCCGGCGGCAGGTCCCCCCTCGGGACGGACTTCGCCTCGAACGCCGAGACGATGTGCAGGGTGCCGCCGGACATCTTCGCGATCCCGACCGCCGCCTCGACGGCGCGGCGCGCCGTCTCGGAGTCGTTGGCGCCCACCACGATGACGTCGAACATCGTTGTCCCCGCTTTCTCGCGTCGATCCCGCGCGGCCAGCGTCGGTAGGCCGCCATCTTGGCAGTTCGGGCGCCGGGCGGCCGCCGCCCACCCGCCGTCGATCGGCCCGCGTCGGCGGCGGCCCCGACCGCTATCGTCCGCGCATGGCACTGTACGACTACCCGATCAACACGCTCGACGGCGACACGACGTCGCTCAAGGCGTACGAGGGCAAGGCGCTGCTCCTCGTCAACGTCGCCTCGAAGTGCGGCCTCACCCCGCAGTACACCGGCCTCGAGGAGCTGCACGAGAAGTACGCCCCGAGGGGGTTCTCGGTGCTGGGGTTCCCCTGCAACCAGTTCGGCGAGCAGGAGCCCGGCACGCCCACGGAGATCGCCGAGTTCTGCTCGACGAACTACGGCGTGACGTTCCCGTTGTTCGAGAAGATCGAGGTGAACGGCGAGGGCCGGCACCCGATCTACGCCGAGCTCGAGGAGGTCGCCGACGCCGAGGGGACGGCCGGTGACATCCGCTGGAACTTCGAGAAGTTCCTCGTCGGCCCCACCGGCGAGGTGGTCGCGCGCTTCAGTCCGCTGACGACGCCGGAGGACCCGGTGCTCGTCGAGGCGATCGAACGGACGCTGCCCGCCTGACGTGACGTCGTACCGTGCGGCCGTCTTCGACATGGACGGCCTGCTCGTCGACTCCGAGGTCCTCTGGCACCAGGCCGAGTTCGAGATCCTGGTCCCGCTCGGAGCAGCGATCGACGCGGACGCGACGCGGGCGACGAAGGGGATGTTCGTCGCCGAGGTCGTGGCCCACCACCGCGAGCGCGGGGAGTGGCGGGCGCCCGACGACGCGGCGGTCGTCGCCGCCATCCTCGCGCGCGTCGGCGACCTCGTCGAGGCGCGCGGCGAGCTGCTGCCCGGCGCTGCGCGTGCGCTCTCCTTGTGCGCGCGGCTGGGTCCGCTCGCGCTCGCGAGCTCCACGCCCTACGAGCTGATCGATCGAACGCTGCGCCACTTCGGGCTCACGGGCGTGTTCGAGGTCGTGCACTCCGCGGAGGACGAGCCGCTGGGCAAGCCCGACCCCGGGGTCTTCCTGACCGCGGCGCGACGGCTCGGCGTGGCGCCGGGCCGTTGCCTCGCGTTCGAGGACTCGCCCGCCGGGGTGCGCGCCGCCGTCGCCGCGACGATGGGCTGCGTCGCCGTCCCCACTGTCGAGGAGCGCGGCGATCCTGCCTTCGCGCTCGCGACGCTCGTCCTCGACACGCTCGCCGACCTCGACGAGCGGTGGCTCGCCGACCGCTTCGATCGCACGGCCATCGCCGAGACCGACGAGGTCGATCGGCGGTAGCGTCCCCGCGATCCACCGGGAGGTCCCATGGCCGACGACGCCACGACACCGAGGTCCGACTTGTTCGCGTTCGCCGACCGCTACGTCGAGCAGCGCGCGGCGCGGGACCCGATGCTCGCCACGGCGCTCGGCGTCGAGGGCTTCGACCACCTGCTCCCGTCCTTCACGAGCGAGCGCTGGGCGGACGACGCGGCGTTCACGGCCGCGTCGCTCGCCAAGCTGCGAGCGATCGAGCCGATCGACGACATCGACCGGATCGCGCGGTCGGTCATGGAGGAGCGCCTCGACGTCGTCGCCGAGCTGGAGAGAACCGGCGAGTTCGCGAGGAGGTTCGGGACGATCAGCTCGCCGGCGAGCGAGATCCGCCAGGTGTTCGAGCTCATGCGACGCGAGACCGACGAGGACCGTGCGGTGATCACGGCCCGGCTCCGCGCGGTGCCGGGGGCGCTCGAGAGCTGGCGAGCGGGCCTCGCCGACGTCACCGCCCGGGGGGAGCTGCCCGCGCGTCGCCACGTCCTCGGCGTCGCGGACCAGGCGAGCACCTATGCGCGCGGCGCCTACGAGGGGTTCGTGGCGGGCCTCTACGCGCCGGCGGCACCACCGAGCGACGCGCTCGACGCGGCGCGCGACGCCGACGCGGCCTGCGGCGCGCTCGCCGCGCACCTGACCGAGGACGTCGCCCCCGCGGCGACCGGCGACGAGGCGTGCGGCCCGGTGCGCTACCCCGTGTGGCTGCGCTACTACAACGGCGCGGTCCTCGACCTCGACGAGCTGTACGCGTGGGCGTGGTCGGACCTGCGACGCATCAACGAGCGAATGTGGGAGCTCGCCGCCACGCTCGCGCCGGGTGCGGCGCGCCTGTCCGACGTCGCGGCGGCGCTCGACGCCGATGACGACCGGGCGATCCTCGGCACCGACGCCCTGCTCGAGCGGCTCGAGTCGTTCACCCAGGCCACGATCGAGGCCCTCGACGGGGTGCACTTCGACATCGACCCGAGGATCCGACGGTGCGACGCGCGCCTCGCGCCGGAGGGCTCGGCGGCCGCGCCCTACTACTGGGGGCCGAGCGAGGACCTCTCGCGACCCGGCACCACCTGGTTCCCCACGCTCGGCCGGACCCGGTTCCCGTGGTGGCGCAGCGCCTCGACCTGGTACCACGAGTCGGTCCCGGGCCACCACCTCCAGGACGCGACGTCGCTGATCTCCGGCGACCGCCTCAGCCGCTTCCAGCGCACGCTGGCCTGGACGAGCGGCTACGGGGAGGGCTGGGCGCTGTACGCCGAGCGGCTGATGGAGGAGCTCGGTGGGTTCACCGACCCCGGCGACGAGCTCGGCTACCTCGAAGGCCAGGCGCTGCGCGCCGCGCGGATCGTCGTCGACCTCGGGCTGCACCTCGGCTATCCCGCACCCAAGGACGTGGGGGAGATCGGCACGCTCGGCGACCGCGCGTCGAAGCCGTGGACGCCGCCGATGGCCGTCGCCCTCCTCGAGGAGCGTGCGATCCAGGACCACGAGTTCGCCGTCTCGGAGGTCGACCGCTACCTCGCCATCCCCGCCCAGGCGACGTCCTACAAGATCGGCGAGCGGGCGTGGCTGGCCGCGCGCGAGGAGGCGCGCCGGCGGCTCGACGGCCGCTTCGACCTCAAGGACTTCCACGCCTTCGCCCTCCGGCTCGGGCCGATGGGGCTGGACCCGTTCCGCGACGAGGTCGCGCGCTGGGACGGCGGCTGAGGAGCCTCAGGCGTCGTCCACCAGTGCGAGGCGGAACCGCGTGCCGCTGTCGTGGACGTGGGCGCCCTCGGGGTAGGCGTCCACGATCTGCCAGCCGAGCCCGAGGTAGAGCGCGCGCGCACCGGGCTGGAGGGGGCCGGTCTCGAGGTAGAGCGCGGCGTAGCCGAGCGCCGACGCGCGGGCGAGCGCGACGTCCATGAGCGCGCGCGCCACGCCGGAGCGCCGCAAATCCGGGCGCACCCAGAGCCGCTTGACCTCGCCGAGCCGGCGCGAAGGGTCGAGGATCGGTCGGATCCCGACGCCGCCCGCCAGGTGGCCGTCGGCGCGCGCGACGAGGTACACGCCGAGCGGCGGGTCGAAGTCGCCGACGGCGAGGTCGTGCGCCCCGCGGTTCCCCTCGCCGTAGAGGCGGTCGAACTCGTCGAGCGCGGCGAGCACGATGCTCTGCGGTCCGGGCGCGCCGAAGGGCTCTGCGTCGATGACGAGGTCACCTGTCGGCACGGCCGCAGCGTACGGCCGCGCTCACGGGTCGCGGCGAACCCGATCACTAGGCTCGTGCGACCGACGACGAGGAGATGCTGTGTTCCGCCCGGTGAGCCCCGACCCCGACCTCGTGTCGGTGGAGACCGACGTCCTGGCGCGCTGGGCGCAGCACCGCGTCTTCGAGCGCTCGGTCGAGCAGCGCGCGGGCGCGGAGCCCTGGGTGTTCTACGAGGGGCCGCCGACGGCGAACAACAAGCCGGGGTTGCACCACGTGTGGGCGCGGGTCTACAAGGACCTGTTCTGCAGGTACCAGACGATGCGGGGGCGCCTCGTCGTCCGACGGGCGGGCTGGGACACCCACGGGCTGCCCGTCGAGGTGGAGGTGGAGAAGCGGCTCGGGATCTCGGGGAAGCGCGCGATCGAGGACAAGATCGGCGTCGCACGCTTCGTGGAGCTGTGCCGCGAGTCCGTCGAGGCCTACGTCCAGGAGTTCGAGGAGCTGACGCGGCGGATCGGGTACTGGGTCGACGTCGACGCGGCGTACCGGACCTACGCGCCCGACTACGTCGACTCGGTGTGGTGGCACCTGCAGACGATCTTCGACAAGGGGCTGCTCTACGAGGATCTCAAGGTCCTGCCGTACTGCCCGCGGTGCGAGACGCCGCTCTCGAGCCACGAGCTCGGCCAGCCCGACGTCTACACCGAGGAGGCTGACCTCTCGCCGTACGTCCGGTTCTGGCTCGAGGACGGCGACGTCGCCGCGCCCGCGGGCGCCGACGCGCTCCTCGTGTGGACGACCACCCCCTGGACGCTCCTCAGCAACGTGGGCGTGGCGGTCAACCCCGCGCTCTCCTACGCGGTGGTCGGGGGCACCATCGTCGCGGCCGAGCTCGTCGAATCCGTCTTCGGCGAGGGCACCGCTCCCGACCGCACCGTGCCGGGGAGCGCGCTCGTGGGGCTGCGGTACCGCCGCCCCTTCGACGACGTCGAGGTTGCCGACGGCGAGGCGGGCCTCGTCGTGGCGGCGGACTACGTCACCGTCGAGGAGGGGACGGGCGTCGTGCACCTCGCGCCCGCCTTCGGCGAGATCGACCGCCAGGTCGGGCGCCAGTTCGGGCTCGCCACGCTCAACCCGGTCGGGCCGGACGGGCGGTTCACCGCGGCGGTCCCCTGGCTCCAGGGACAGTCGGTGCGTGACGCGAACGAGCACATCGTCGCCGAGCTCGAGCGACGTGGCGCGATCGTCAAGGCGAGCTGGTACACGCACTCCGTGCCGCACTGCTGGCGGTGCAACGCGGTCCTCCTGTACTGGGGCAAGCCCAGCTGGTACGTCGCCACGACGCGGCACAAGGACGACCTGCTCCGCGAGAACGCCGGCATCGACTGGCACCCCGAGCACATCCGCGACGGCCGCTTCGGTGAGTGGCTCGCGAACAACGTCGACTGGGCGCTGTCGAGGGACCGCTACTGGGGCACGCCCCTCCCGGTCTGGCGGTGCACCAACGACCACGTCACCTGCGTCGGCTCGCGCGCGGAGCTCTCCGAGCTCGCCGACGACGCCGCCGTGGCGCACATCGATCCGCACCGGCCCGTCATCGACGGGGTCACCTTCGCGTGCCGCGAGTGCGGCGCGACGGCGACGCGGGTCGCGCCGGTCATCGACGCGTGGTTCGACTCGGGGTCGATGCCGGCGGCCCAGTGGGGCTACCCCCACGTCGAGGGCTCGAAGGAGGCGTTCACCTTCCCCGCCGAGTTCATCGCCGAGGCCATCGACCAGACCCGCGGCTGGTTCTACTCGCTGCTCGCGGTCAACACGATCGTCTTCGGCGAGGCCGCCTATCGCCACGTCCTGTGCCTCGGCCACATCGTCGACGAGGACGGTCGCAAGATGTCCAAGTCGCTCGGCAACGTGATCGACCCGTGGGACGTGCTCGACACCCGCGGCGCCGACGCGCTGCGGTGGTGGATGTTCTCCCAGGGCTCGCCGTGGACCCCCACGCGCGGGTCGCTCGCCGCCATCGACGCGTCGATGCGCGACACGGTGCTGACGCTGTGGAACACCTACTCGTTCTTCATGACCTACGCCGCGCTCAACGCCTTCGACCCGCACGACGGCGACGTCCCGCCACGCCCGCAGCGCGCCGAGCTCGACCGGTGGGTGCTGTCGAGGGTCGAGCGCACGACGCTCGCGGTGACCGCAGCACTCGACGGCTACGAGCCGCTGGCGGCCGCGACGGCGATCGCGACGCTCGTGGACGACGTCTCCAACTGGTACGTGCGCCGCTCGCGGCGCCGGTTCTGGCGGACCGACCCCGACGCCCCGCCGTCCGACACCCTGGCCGCGCACGCGACGCTCCTCGAGGTGCTCGACCGGGTGGCCGTGCTGCTCGCCCCGATGTGCCCCTTCCTCGCCGACCACGTCTACGCCGGGCTGCGCGACGCAGAGCACGGGGCCTCCGTGCACCTCGTCGACTGGCCGGCGACCGACCACGCCGCGATCGACGAGCCCTTGGAGGCGCAGATGTCGGCCGCGCGCGAGGTCGTCTCCCTCGGCCGTGCCGCGCGCGCCGAGGCGGGCGTCAAGGTCCGCCAGCCGCTGCGCCGCGCGCTCGTCTTCCTCCCTTCCGGCAGCGTGCGCCCACCGGCGGGCGTGGTCGAAGAGGAGCTCAACGTCGATCACGTGGAGTTCTCGACGGAGCTCTCCGACGTGCTCACCTACGAGCTGCATCCGAACTTCCGGACGCTCGGGCCACGGCTGGGGGACCTCGCTCCCAAGGTCCGCGCCGCGCTCGCGACGGTCGATACGGTCGCCGCGGCCCGCACCCTCGAGGCCGGCGGCACCCTCACCGTGCGGCTCGGCGAGGAGGACGTCATGCTCTCGAGCGAGGACGTGGAACTGCGGGTCCGCGCCGAGTCGGGCTACGCCGTCTCTCGCGGCGGCGGCGCGGTCGTCGCACTCGACCTCGAGCTCGACGACGCGCTGCGGCGGCGAGGGTCGATCCGCGAGCTCGTCCGCCAGGTCCAAGAGCTCCGCAAGGACCGCGGCCTCGAGGTGTCCGACCACGTCGAGCTCTGGCTCGACGGGCTCGCGCTCGACGGCGCCGAGCGCGACACCGTCGCGCGCGAGGTGCTGGCCAACGCGGTGCACGCGGGCTCTGGCCACGGGGATCCGGCCGTCGTGGCGCTCGGCGACGGACTGGCCGTCAGCGTCTGGCTGTCGCCCGCCGACGTCAGGTAGTCAGCTCGCTCGCGACCTCGGTGCCGGCACATGTCGGCGGTCCGCCGTTCAGCTTGCGCAGCGCCGTCTCGAGGCCCTCGCGCTCTGCGGCGGTCAGCTTCGAGGTGACGAACTCGTCGAGATGCGTGACGTGCACCTCGAGCGCCTTCGTCAGTGTCGCCTCGCCGAGCTCGGTGAGCCGGACGTGCACGCCGCGCCGATCGCTCGGGCACGCCCCGCGCACGACGAGGCCCTGGGCCTCGATGCGGTCGATGAGGCGCGTCGTGCCCCCAGAGGAGTAGACGGTCTGGGACGCCAGCGACGACATCGAGAGGAACCCGCCCTCGGCGCGGTGGATGCGCAGCAGCACCTCGAACCAGGCGAGCGGGAGCCCGGTCGCGTCCTCCAACGACGCGCCCAGCTGGCGTTCGAGGCGCGCGTTGGTCTCGAGCAGGAGGCCGAAGAGCAGCACGCGCTCGTCGGTGCTGGGGCAGATCGCGCTCAGGTCGGACGTCCGGGCCACGTTCGTCACGGTACCAATCCGCCCTCTCCGGCCCCTCTGGCCAATTTCTCTATCTGAGAAGATTCTACTTGCACAGTATCTGCTACAGCAAGTATACTGGCCGGACCAGAGAGAAGGAGCCCTCATGACCACCACCCAGTCCCAGTCCCAGTCCCAGTCCACCCTGCCGACCCCCGGCACCTACACCGTCGACCCGGTCCACTCGTCCCTCGGGTTCGTCGTCCGCCACCTCGTGGCCTCGAAGGTCCGTGGCTCGTTCACGGAGTTCGACGGCACCGTCGTCGTCGGGGCGACGCCGGGCGCCTCGTCGGTGACCGCGTCGGCCAAGGCCGACAGCATCACGACCAACCAGGCACAGCGCGACGAGCACCTGCGGTCCTCGGACTTCCTCGAGACCGCGACGTACCCGGAGCTCACGTTCGTCTCGACGCGCGTCAGCGCGAGGCCCGACGGCCGCTTCGACCTGGTGGGGGACCTCACGATCCACGGGATCACGAAAGAGGTCACCTTCGACCTCGAGTACCTCGGCGAAGGCCCGGGGATGGCGCCCAACACCACGGTCGTCGGCTTCGAGGCGCGCACCTCGATCGACCGTCGCGACTTCGGGGTGAGCTTCAACGGCACCTTGGAGAACGGCAGCTTCGTCGTCAGCAACAAGGTCGAGCTCGAGCTCGCCATCGAGGCTTCGGCGCAGCGCTAGGCCCCATCGAGGGCCGACACCTCGCCCGTCGGCGCCGATCACCGGCGCCGACGGGCGTTGGTACGCTCGCGGCGTGGCAGACGACGGGCGGAACATGAAGCCGGCGCTCGGCATCGCCGGTGCGATCGCGGCGATCGTGAGCATCTGGTGGTTCGCGTTCCGGCCCCGTCGGCGCCGGGGCGACGCGCCGCCCGAGTAGTCAGCGCAGCGTCAGCCCCGCCACCATGGCGGGCAGCACCGTCTCGATCGCGCCGTCGATCCGGACGGTCGCGAGGTCGTCCATCGCCGTCGGCCCGCCGTTCACGACGAGGATCGTCGCGCCGCCCGCGTGGGCGAGGGGCACCATGCCCGCGATCGGCCAGACCGAGAGGGTGGAGCCGACGGCGAGCAGGACGTCGCACCTCTGTGCGGCGGCCTCGGCGCGCGCGAGGTCGGCCTCGACCAGCGACTGGCCGAAGGAGATCACCGCGGACTTGAGGATGCCGTCGCAGCGGCCCTCGCCCAGCACGGCAAGGCACGTCGGCACCTCGTCGCCGCCGGCGACGCGGTCCAGCACGGACTCGATCGGCCGCCGGTCCCCGCAGCGCAGGCACACCGCGTCGCGCGACGAGCCGTGTATCTCGACGAGGCGTCCCGGGTCGCTGCCGGCGTCGAGGTGCAGTCCGTCGATGTTCTGGGTCACGAGCGTGTCGAGGTGGCCCGACCGCTCGAGGGTGACGAGGGCGCGATGGCCGTCGTTCGGCAGGGGGCGCTCGTCGCGGGTCTCGGCGCGCCGGCGCCACGCCCGACGACGCACCTCGACGTCGCTCACCCACACGTCGTAGGTCGACAGCATCTCGGCGGCGGGATCCTTCGTCCAGATGCCGTCGGGGCCCCGGAAGTCCGGGATCCCCGACGCCGTGGAGATGCCGGCCCCGGTGAGGACGCAGACCGTCCGGGCGCCCGCGAGGACCGCGCGCGCCTCGTCGAGCCCGTCCACGCGCCGAGCCTAAGAGCGTCGGTCGCCGGACCAACGGTGACGGCGGTGCGCCCCCGGGCGGTGCGGTCGACAACAATGGCGCCATGGCATACGTCGCGGTCAACCCCGCCACCGGCGACGAGGTCGCCCGCTTCGACTACCACGACGCCGCGGAGATCGAGCGACGCCTCGATCTCGCCCACACCCAGTGGCGCCGGTGGCGGACCACCTCGTTCGCCGAGCGCGGCCGGCTCATGGTCTCGGCCGCCGAGCTGCTCGAAGCGGAGCTGCCGGCCGTCGCCGCGCTGCTCACGACCGAGATGGGCAAGACGTTCGCCTCGGCGAAGGGCGAGGTCGCCAAGTGCGCCCTCGGCATGCGCTACTACGCCGAGCACGCCGAGCGCTACCTGGCGACCGAGCACGTCGAGACCGCGGCGAAGCGCAGCGGCGTGCGCTACGAGCCGCTCGGTCCCGTCCTCGCGATCATGCCGTGGAACTTCCCCTTGTGGCAGGTGATCCGGTTCGCCGCGCCCGCGCTCATGGCCGGCAACGTCGGCGTGCTCAAGCACGCCTCCAACGTGCCGGGCGCGGCGGACTTCCTGGAGCAGCTGTTCCGGCGCGCGGGCTTCCCCGACGGCGTGTTCACCAACCTGTTCGCCTCGGTGGACGACGTGCGCGGGGTGATCGCCGACGACCGGATCGCCGCCGTCACGCTCACGGGCTCCGAGCACGCGGGCCGCTCGGTCGCGTCCCAGGCCGGCCAGCACCTGAAGAAGTCGGTGCTCGAGCTCGGCGGGTCGGACCCCTTCGTCGTCGCCGACAGCGCGGACCTCGCGCGCACGGTGCCCCTCGCGGTGACCGCGCGCGTGCAGAACAACGGCCAGTCCTGCATCGCGTCCAAGCGGTTCATCGTCGTCGCCTCGCGCGCGGACGAGTTCCTCGAGCGGTTCAGCGCCGCCATGGCAGAGGTCCCGATCGGGGACCCGCTCGACCCGGCGACGGTCCTGGGGCCCGTCGTCTCGGCGGCCCAGCGCGACGAGCTCGCCGGCCAGGTCGCCGACTCAGTCCAGAAGGGCGCGACGGTGACCACGGGCGGGGTGATCCCCGACGGCGAGGGCTTCTACTACCCGGCGACCGTCCTCACGGGGGTGGACCCGTCGATGCGCGCGGGCTGCGAGGAGCTGTTCGGCCCGGTCGCGGTCGTCCAGACCGCCGACGACCTCGACGACGCGATCGCGATCGCGAACTCGACGCCCTGGGGGCTCGGCGCGTCGGTGTGGGCGCAGGACGCCGAGGAGCAGCAGCGCGGCATCGAAGGGCTCGAGGCCGGGATGGTGTTCGTGAACGCCATCGTCGTCTCGACGCCCGAGCTGCCCTTCGGGGGGATCCGCCGCTCGGGGTACGGGCGCGAGCTCGGTGCCCACGGCATCCACGAGTTCACCAACGTGAAGACCTTCTTCGTGGCCGCCACGTGACGGGGAGCGCGCAGACCCCGCCACGACCGCCGCGGGACGACGGCGCGCTGCTGTACTTCGACCACGCCGCCTCCGCGCCGCGCCGAGACGCCGTCCTCGAGGCGATGGCGCCGTTCACCCGCGGCGTGGTCGGCAACCCCACGGGCGCCCACCGCGCCGCCCGTGCCGCGCGCCGCGCGCTCGACGACGCCCGCGAGGAGCTCGCCACCCTGACGGGCTCACTGCCCGGCGGCGTCGTGTTCACCGGCGGCGGCACCGAGTCGTGCAACGAGGCGGTGTTCGGGGTGGCGGCGGACCGCGCGCGACGAGGGCGTCCTGCGCGCCTCGTCGTGTCGTCGATCGAGCACCACGCCGTCTTGGACGCCGCACGGCGCCTCGCGCGCGGGCTGCTCGCCGCGCCGGTCGAGGTCGTCGAGCTCCCGGTCGGTCGCGACGGCGTCGTCGAGCTCGAGGCCGCCGCGCCGCTCTTGGCGGGCGCCGACCTCGTCTCGGTGATGACCGCCAACAACGAGGTCGGCACGGTCCAGCCGGTCCCCGCGCTCGCCGAGCTCGCGCGCGCGGCGGCACCGGAGGCGGTCGTGCACACCGACGCCATCGCCGCCGCCCCGTGGCTCGACCTCGCCGTCGCGGCGAGGGGCGCGGACCTCGTCTCGATCTGCGGGCACAAGCTCGGCGGGCCGGTGGGCGTGGGCGCGCTGTGCTTCCGTCGCGAGGTCGCGCTCGCTCCGCTCGTCGTGGGCGGCGGCCAGGAGCGCGGTCGACGTGCCGGCACCCAGGACGTCGCCGCCGCCGTCGGGCTCGCGACGGCGCTGCGGCTCGCCTGCGCGGAGCGCGGGGCCGGCCATGCGCTCACCGCCGCGCGCCGCGACCAGCTCGCCAAGTTGCTCTGCACCGCGATCGACGGCGTGACCCCGACGGTGGCGCTGAGAGACGCGCTCCCCGGCACCTGCCACCTGCTCGTCGAGGGGGTGGCGAGCGAGGAGCTGGTCTTCCTGTGCGACGAGGCGGGGCTGTGCGTGTCGGCCGCGTCGAGCTGCGCGAGCGGCGCGGCCACCCAGAGCCACGTGCTCGCCGCGATGGGCGTCGACGCGGATCTCGCGCGCGGCTCGCTCCGGCTCACGATCGGGGCCGAGACGACCGACGACGACGTCGAGCGCGCCGCCGCGATCGTCGTCGAGGCCGTGCGACGGCTCCGGGGCGCCGCGGCCTGAGCGGGGGTCGCGTCGCCCCCCTCTGCCACAATGACCCGGTGCGGGTGTTGGTCGCGATGTCGGGCGGCGTGGACTCGTCCGTCGCCGTGGCGCTCCTCCGTGACGAGGGGCACGACGTCGTCGGGTGCACGCTCAAGCTCTGGGGCGGCGAGTCCGACGCCGGGTGCTGCTCGGCCGCCGACGTCGAGGACGCCCGGCGCGTCGCCCAGGTGCTGGGCGTCGAGCACCACGTCTTCAACCTCGCGGAGCAGTTCTCGGCGACGGTGGTCGACCCCTACGTCGACGCGCACGCCCGGGGCGAGACCCCGAACCCCTGCGTCGCGTGCAACCGCTCGATCAAGTTCGGCGAGCTGCTCGCGCGCGCCTCGCGGCTCGGGTTCGACGCGGTGGCGACCGGCCACCACGCCCGGGTCGTGCGCGGCACCGCCACGCCCGAGCTGCGCCGTGGTGCCGACGCTGCCAAGGACCAGAGCTACGTCCTCGGGTTCCTCGGTCCGGGACAGCTCGCCCGACTGCTCCTGCCCGTCGGCGAGCTGACGAAGCCCGAGGTCCGCGCCCGCGCCCGCGCGCTCGGGCTGCGCACCGCGGCCAAGCCCGACAGCCAGGAGGTCTGCTTCATCCCGCGGCGCGGGCGCGGCGCGTTCCTCGCCGAGCGCCTGGCGCTCACCGCCGGCACGGTCGTCGAGCGCGCGACGGGCGACCGGCTCGGGTCGGTCCCGGCGGTCGAGCTGCTGACCGTCGGGCAGCGACGCGGGATCGGCACCGGACCCGGCGGGGCGGTGCGCTACGTGACCGACGTGGACGTGGCGACCGGGACGGTGACGGTCGCGGCGGGCGAGGACCTCCCCGTCGCCCACGTCGCCCTCGCCGCGGGCTCGCTCAGCTGGTCGGGCGCGCCCCTGCCCCTCCCCGCCGCGGTGCTCGTGCAGACCTCGGCGCACGGCGTCCCCGCAGGTGCGGTGCTCTCCGCGGACGGGAGCGGTGCCGAGCTGGACCGGCCCGGCCGCCCGGTGGCGGCGGGGCAGCTGGCCGTCTTCTACGACCGCGACGACCCCGACCTCGTCATCGGCGCGGCGACCGTGGCGCGCCGCGTCCTCGCCGCGGCGTGAGCGACGTCGCCCGGCGCGCGAAGGAGCTGCGCGAGGAGATCGAGCGGCACAACGAGGCGTACTTCGTCCACGACGAGCCAACCATTCCCGACGCGGACTACGACGCGCTCGTCGTGGAGCTGCGCCGGCTCGAGGCCGAGCACCCCGAGCTCGCCACGGCGGCGTCGCCGACGGGCGGCGTGGGCGCCGCGCCGAGCGCGACTTTCTCCGCGGTGCGGCACCGCGTGCCGATGATGAGCCTCGACAACGCCTTTGACGACGACGAGCTGCGCGCGTGGTCCGTGCGCTTGGCCCGGGTCCTCGGGCGTGACGCGCTAGGGGACGTGCAGTTCTCTGTCGAGCCGAAGATCGACGGGCTCGCGATGTCGATCACCTACGAGCGCGGCCATTTCGTCCAGGCGGCGACGAGGGGCGACGGGGTCGTCGGCGAGGACGTGACGGCGAACGTGGCCACCATCCCGAGCGTGCCCGACGCGCTGGGCGGCCGCGGAGTCCCGAGCCTCGTCGAGGTGCGCGGCGAGATCTACCTGCCCCTCGAGGAGTTCGCGAGGCTCAACGAGCGCCAGGCGAGCGAGGGGCTGCGCCAGTTCGTGAACCCGAGGAACGCCGCGGCGGGGTCGCTCCGCCAGAAGGACCCCCGGGTGACCGCTGCGCGGCCGCTCGCCTTCATCGCCTACCAGCTCGGGGCGCTCGAGGCCCCACCGTCGAGCGCGTTCGCCGCACGGTCGCACGCCGCCACCCTCGCTGCCTTTCGCGACGCCGGCTTCCACACCGCCGCCGAGACGGTCTCGGTGCGCGGGCTCGACGCGGTGCTGGATCGCTGCGCGTGGGTCGAGGTGCACCGCCACGACTTCGCCTACGACGTCGACGGCGTGGTCGTGAAGGTGGACGACCTCGACCTGCGCGAGCGTGCGGGGGCGACGTCCCGGGCGCCACGATGGGCGATCGCGCGCAAGCTGCCGCCCGAGGAGCGCACGACACGGCTGCTCGCGATCCAGATCTCGATCGGAAGGACGGGACGCGCGACGCCGTTCGCCGTCCTCGAGCCGGTGTTCGTGGGTGGGTCGACGGTGTCGTTGGCGACGCTGCACAACGAGGACCAGGTCGTGCTCAAAGACGTGCGGCCGAAGGATCTCGTCATCGTGCGAAAGGCCGGCGACGTCATCCCCGAGGTCGTGGCCCACGTCCAGAGCACCGGACGTCGCCCGAAGCGCTGGACGTTCCCCACGGTGTGCCCTGCGTGCGGTGGTCCACTCGTCCGCCTCGAGGGCGAGGCCGACACGTACTGCACGAACCTCGACTGCCCCGCCCAGCGTGTGCAGCGACTCGCGCACTTCGCGTCGCGCTCCGCCATGGACATCGAGGGACTCGGCGAGCAACGCGTCGTCCAGCTGACGGCCGAGCGCCTCGTGGCCGACGTGGCAGACCTCTACCTCTTGCGCGAGGAGCAGCTGGCCGGCCTCGAGGGGATGGGCGCGCTGTCGGCGGCGAACCTCGTCGCGGCCATCGATGAGTCGCGGGCGAGGCCGCTGAGCCGGCTGCTCGTCGGCCTCGGCATCCGGCATCTCGGCCCGACCGGCGCCAAGGCCGTGGCGGGGGCGATGGGCTCGCTCGCCGCGATCCGCGCCGCCGACGTCGCGACGCTGTCCGCGATCGACGGCGTCGGCGAGGTGATCGCCGAGAGCATCGAGGCGTTCGTCCACAACCCGGCGAACGTCGTCGTCCTCGACCGGCTGGTCGTCCTCGGGCTCACGACCACCGAGGAGAGCGCGGCGCCCTCGGTGCCCCAGACGCTCGCGGGGAAGGCGGTCGTCGTCACCGGCACCGTCCCGGGCTACACGCGCGACGGGGCGACCGCGGCGATCGAGGCGCGGGGCGGCACGTCGCCCGGCTCGGTGTCGAAGAAGACGTTCTGCGTCGTCGTCGGAGAGGGCCCGGGCGCGGCCAAGCTCACGAAGGCGACGGACCTCGGCGTGCCGATCGTGCCGGGGGAGCGCTTCGACGCGCTGCTCGCGTCGGGCGAGATCTGACGGCCTGAGTCCACCGTTCGCGAGGTACTGGTCAGTATCGTCAGCGTGGGCCATCGATGCGCACCACCGACACCCCGACCGGCGCCCTCCTCGGCGACCGCTACCTGCTCACGCGCCCGCTCGGCGCGGGCGCGTCCGCGTCCGTCTACCTTGCCGAGGACCAGTCGCTGCGACGCGAGGTCGCGGTCAAGGTCCTGCGCGCGGGCCTCGCCAACGACGACGCGTTCGAGCGGCGCTTCCGGGCCGAGGCGGTCGCCGTGGCGGGGCTCAACCACCCCCACGTGCTCCGCGTCTTCGACTGGGGCGAGGCCGACGGCGACGCGTGGCTGGTCACCGAGTACCTCTCGGGGGGGTCGCTGCGCGACCTCCTCGACGCGAGGGGCCGCCTGACGCCGGAGCAGACCGTCTCGATCGGCACCCAGGCGGCGGACGGCCTCGCCTACGCCCACGCGCGTGGGTTCGTCCACCGCGACGTGAAGCCGGCGAACCTCCTGTTCGACGACGCCGGGCGCGTCCGGGTCGCGGACTTCGGCGTCGCTCGCGCGATCGCCGAGGCGGCGTGGACCGAGCCCTCGGGGGGCCTCATCGGCACCGTGCGCTACACGTCGCCGGAGCAGGCCCAGGGCCGCCCCGTCGACGGCAAGGCCGACGTGTACTCGCTCGCCCTCGTGCTCTACGAGTGCGTGACCGGCGAGGTGCCGTTCTCTGCGGACACCCAGGTCGCGACGCTCAACGCGCGCATCGGTGCGACCTTGCCCTTCCACCCGGCCCTCGGCGACCTCGAAGGCGTGCTCCGCGCGGCGACGGCCCCCGACCCCGCCCAGCGGATCGACGCGGCCGAGCTGCACGCCCGGCTGGAGGCCCTCTCCCGCGAGCTGCCCCTCGAGCCGACGTCCGCGCGCGAGGGCCGCGCCCCCTCGACCATCGGCTTCCAGCCGCCCAGTCCCGCCGAGCTCTCCGGCCAGCACCGCGCCGTCGGAGGACGCGGGCACACCCCAGCGGCGGCGGCGCCGGCACCGGCGCCCCCGGCCGCCCGCGACGACGTCACCGAGGTGGGGCCGCTGCCCGACACGACCGTCGTGGGCGCGCCGCTCGCCGCGCCGACGCCCGCGCCGGAGCCGGCGCCCTCGGCCGCGCGGGCCGAGGTCCCGCCACCGGCGGAGCCGCCCGTCACCGCCGCCGTGCGTCGTCGGCGCCGCTGGCCGGTCGCCGTCGTCGCGCTCGTGCTGCTGCTCGGCGGTGCCGCCGGCGGTGTCGTCGCGGCGAACCCGTTCGCGACGCCCACCTACGCGGTTCCCCTCGTCGTGGGCTCGACGCTCGCGACCGCGCAGTCGCTCGCCGGTGCCGCCCACGGCGACGTGCTGGTCGTCGCCGGCTACGGGCCCTCGAAGATCCTCCCGTACAACACCGTGATGAAGCAGGAGCCCACCCCGGGTCTCATGGCCGCCGCGGGGACCAAGCTCCACGTCATCTTGTCCTCGGGACCGCCCGCCGTCCGGCTCCCCTCGGTCGTCGACAAGACCTGCGCCCAGGCCATCGCCACGCTCAAGCGCGCCGGCTTCAGCGCGACGTGCCCGCTGTCGAACGCGGCGTTCTCCGCCACCGTCCCGAGGGGGCTCGCGATCGGGGTGTACGCCGGCAACCTGTTCAACCCCGCCACGGCCGCCTACGGCTCCGCGCTCATCGTCGAGCTGTCCAAGGGGCCGCCACCCGTCCCGGTCCCCGGCGTGGTCGGCCTCCCGGGCATCCAGGCCGTATCCACGCTCCAGCAGGCGGGGTTCAACCCCGTCGTCAGCTACGAGTTCTCCCGGCTCGTGCACGCGGGCAACGTGATCACGACGGTGCCGGCGGCGACGACCAAGCTGCTCCCCGGCAGGTCGGTGGCCGTCGTCGTCTCGAAGGGGGCGCCGGCGACGGTGCCGTCGCTCGGCCACGCGAGCCTCAGCACCGCCGAGGCGATCATCGTGCACGCGGGGCTCACCGTCGTGGCGGTCCACGGGCCGACGACGTCGCACAGCTGGACGACCCAGCCGCCCGCCGGCACGGAGGTCCCCGCGGGGTCCTCGGTCACGCTCTACGGCACCTGACCGTGCCCGCCGAGGGCTGCGACCTGTGCCAGGCGGCCAAGATGACGACCTGGTACCACGATGACGACGTCTGCTGGGTGGCCGACTGCGAGATCTGCGAGGTCCCGATGGTCGTCTGGCGCGTGCACGCGACCGAGCCCCCGCCCGACGTCCTCGCGCAGATGACCGCCGCGCTGCGCGCCGTCGCCGACGCGCGCTTCGGCGAGGGCGGCTACCGGATCGACGACCACATGCGCAACATCCCGGACCACTTCCACGCGCACGCCCGCGACCACGACTTCTGGTCCCGGTTCGTCGGGCGTCGCCGCTGACCCGGGGATCCCCGACACCGCCGCAGGCTGGCCGTAGCGTTCGAGCGAGCCCCGAGACGGGGCCACGAGGAGGTGCGCGTGAACGTGACCTCACTGCTCGGCGCGGTGCCGCTCATCGCGACCGTCGTCGAGATCCTGGTCTTCGTCGTGGTGGTCGGCGTGCTCGCGATGATCTTCATCGTGGCGGTCGGCAACCGGACCGACCAGGACCCGACCGGCAGCCGACCGATCTCGGCGTACCTGTTCTCGGCGGGCTTCCTGTTCCTGTGGATCGCCTACTTCGGCATCATCGTCGCGGCGAACTCCCTGATCGACCTCATCGGCAGCCACCCCTCGCCCTTCGGCACCGTGCTGCCGTTCCCGGTCCCGTCCTACTCCTACCGCGACGCGGCGATCCGGGCCTGCGTGCTCGGCGGGATCCTCGTCGTCGTCGCCGGCGGCGCCTGCGTGCTGCACCTCCAGCGGGGGAGCGCGCTCGCCGACGCCGAGGCCAACCCCTCCGGTCCCACCAAGCGCGTGATGCGCAGCTACGTCGCGCTCGTCTGCTTCATCTCGATCATCATCGTCGTGCTCGCGCTCTCCTCGGCGATCTGGATGCTCTGCGGGCTCATCTCGCCGAGGATCTTCCTCGCGAGCTCGAGCCGTATCGTGACCGAGCGCGGGCTGCTCCAGGCGCTCGTCCTCGTCGTGCTCGCCGGCGCGATCTTCACCTCCCACCAGCGCTTCGCCCCGAAGGCCCTGCGGCTCATGGGCGAGCTGGGGCCGCTGCGCCGCGCGCCGCAGGACGGCGCCGCGCCGCCGGGCAGCGGCGGGCCCACCGGCGCGACGACCGGCTAACCCGCGCTAACCCGCGCCACGCCGCGGCGCCGTGCGCCTCGTGCGCCGCGGAGTCACCCCTCGTCACCTCGGTAGTGTTGGGCGCCGAGGGGAGGAGGCCGCGATGGGTGCACTGGACGGCCGCGTGGCGATCATCACGGGCGCCGGGCGCGGCATCGGGCGCGAGCACGCCCTCCTGTTCGCCGCGGAGGGCGCAAAGGTCGTCGTCAACGACCTCGGCGGCGGGCTCCACGGCGAGGCCGAGACGACGTCGGCCGCCGAGCAGGTCGTCGAGGAGATCCGGTCCTTCGGCGGCGAGGCCGTCGCGAACCACGACGACGTCGCGGACTGGGCCGGCGGCGAGAACCTCATCAAGAGCGCGGTCACCGAGTTCGGCGACCTGCACGTCCTCGTCAACAACGCCGGCATCCTGCGCGACCGCGTGCTCGTCAACCTCTCCGAGGAGGACTGGGACGCCGTCATGCGGGTGCACCTGAAGGGACACTTCGTGCCGGCGCGGCACGCCGCGACCTACTGGCGCGAACGCGCGAAGGAGGGCCACGAGGTCAAGGCGAGCATCATCAACACCTCGTCGACGTCCGGGCTCCTCGGCAACATCGGCCAGTCGAACTACGGTGCGGCGAAGGCCGGCATCGCCGCGTTCACCGTCATCATCGCCGACGAGCTCGGCCGCTACGGCGTGCGGGCCAACGCGATCGCGCCGGCCGCGCGCACGCGGATGACCGAGTCCACGCCCGCGCTCGTCGACGCCATCGCCCCGCCCGAGGACGTGTCGCGCTTCGACGTGTGGGACCCCGCCAACATCTCGCCGCTCGTCGCGTGGCTCGCGACCGAGAACTGCCCCGCGTCGGGCAAGGTCTTCTTCGTCCAGGGGGGCGTGATCCGGCTGTTCCAGAACTGGACGATGACCGAGACGCTCGAGAAGGGCGACCGGTTCACGATCGACGAGCTGGAGGCGGGGCTGCCAAAGCTCCTGCAGTGACCCCGCCGTCCCCGGCCGAGGGGCACGCGCGCCTCGACGACCCCGCCGACCTCCTCGACGCGCGCAGCGACCCCGCCGCGTGGGAGTTCGGCGCGAACGGCTCGGAGGTCGGCTCGGACCTCAACTGGCTCGCGCTGGTCACGACGCGCGTCCAGCGCCGTGCCGTCACCTCGGGGCGCCACCGGTGGTGGGTGCTCTCCGCACTCCTCGCCGGGCTCCTCGCGCTCAACTTCACCTTCACCGTCTTCATCGTCGCGCTGCCGAGGGTCGCGGGCGAGTTCCACACGTCGACGACGGTGCTCACCTGGACCATGATCGGCCCGCTCCTCGCCTACGGCCTCGCGGCGCCGCTCTTCGGCAAGCTCGGCGACGTCTTCGGCCACCGCCGCCTCTACCTCCTCGGGCTGCTCGGCGCGATGGTGTCGGCGGTGCTCACCGCCCTCGCGCCGACGGCGGGGATCCTGATCCTCGCCCGCACCCTCGACGGGGTCCAGGGCGCGGCGACCGGGACCGCGTCGATGGCGCTGATCATGTCGTCGTTCCCGCCGCGCGAGCGGGTGAAGGCCATGGGCTGGTGGTCGCTCGTCGGCGCCGGCGGCCCGGTGCTCGGGGTGTCGATCGGCTCGCCGATCATCCAGTACTTCGGGTGGCGGGCGCTCTTTTGGATCCAGCTGGTCCTGCTCGCCGTCGCGCTGTGCGTGGTCGTCGTCGTGCTCCCGCGTCGCGCGAGGACCGAGGAGCCCGACCGCGCGGACGCCGTGCGCGCGTTCCGGGCGACGGACTGGGTGGGGTCCTGGGCGCTGTCGCTGTCGGTCACGACGCTCATGCTCGGGCTCTCGCTCGGCCACGTCATCGGCTGGCTGAGCCCGGGCGCGTTCCTGTGCTGGGTCGCGACCGTCGTCGGCGTGGCCGTCTTCGTGCGGCGCCTCGGCACCTCGGCCAACCCGTTGATCCCGCCCGAGTACTTCGCGCGCCGCAACTTCACGCTCCCGATCGTGCTGCGGTGCTCGTCCAACTTCGCGTACTTCGGGGCGTTCTTCCTGGCGCCGCTGCTCATGGAGCTCGGCTACGGCTTCTCGTACACGAAGGTCGGCCTCGTCACGATCGCGCGCCCGCTGACCTTCGCAATCTGCTCGCCGATCGCGGGCTACGCCGCGGTGCGGATCGGCGAGCGCACCTCTGCGATCCTCGGCACGGGCGCCCTGTGCGCCTCGTTGCTGCTCTTCGCGTCGCTCGCCCCCTCGACGCCGCTCGTCTGGCTCCTGATCGCGCTCGCGCTCTCGGGGTTCGGGATGGGCGTCGCGATGCCGGCGACGTCGTCCACGATGGCGAACGAGGTCCGCGAGGAGGACTTCGGGGTGATGTCGGCCGCGCAGATCCTGGCCATGCAGGTGGGCGAGGTCGCGGGGATCCAGGTGCTCGCCACGCTGCAGCAGGAGATCCAGCACCACCGCGGCCTCACGTCGGACGCCTCGCCGGCGCAGCTGCTCGCCACGTTCCGCATCCCGTTCCTCGTGGGGGCGGGGCTCGCCGGCGTCTCGCTCGTGGCCGCCGTGTGCCTGCGCGCCGCCCCCCGCGCCGCGGTCGTCGCGACCGCCGAGGCCTGACGGGGCCACACCGCGGGGCGCCTACCTGGTCAGCGCGCGGATCCGCCTCGCGGCCTGCTGGGTGGAAGCGTCGACGATGCCCGACTGCAGCGACATGAGCTTGGCGACGTCGCCCTCGATCCGGATCTTGCCCTCCATGAAGGCGCTCATCGCGGCCGACGGGTTGCCGTCCACCAGGAGCGCCTTTGCGGTCGCCCAGTCGACCTGGACCGTGAGGTCGGGGGCGGCGAGGTGGCCCTGCTCGATGACGAGGCCGCCCTTGGACGTGTCCACGTGGGCCAGCACGTCGCTCGAGGAGAACGGGACCTCGGTCACGACGAGGTTGGCGCGCAGCTCGACGGGGGCCGTCGCCCCCTCCGCGGCGTACTCGTCGCGCAGCGCCTTCACCGCCCCGAGCCACTCGTCGCTCAAGAACTCGTAGCGCTCGGTCGCCTCGTCGCTCGGCACGGGCGAAGGATAACGGCGCCAGTAGGCTCGGCCGCCATGACCGCACCCGTTGTCGCCGGCGCTGCGCCGTTCTCCGCGACCGGTGGCGACCGCGGGGTGCTCGTGCTCCACGGCTTCACCGGCAGCCCCGCCTCGATGCGCCCGCTCGCCGAGTCGCTCGCGGACCGCGGCTACAGCGTCGAGCTGCCGCGGCTGCCCGGCCACGGCACCAGCCTCGACGACATGGTCCCGACGCGCTGGGCCGACTGGACCGCCGCGGCCGCCGCGTCCTTTGACGCGCTCGCCGCGCGGTGCAGCGCCGTCGGCATCGCCGGGCTCTCGATGGGCGGCGGGCTCGCCTGCTGGCTGGCCGAGGGCCGCCCCGAGACCGCGGCGCTCGTCGCGATCAACCCCCTCGTGAAGCCCATCGCCGACGAGCTCCGCGAGGGCGGGCGGGCGCTGCTCGACGCGGGCGTCGAGACCATCGACGGCGTCGCGAACGACATCGCGCTCGAGGGCGCCGACGAGTACGGCTACGCCGGCGTGCCGATCGCCGCGGCGATGAGCCTCATGGACGGGCTCGTGAGCGTGGCGGCGTCGCTCGCGTCCATCACGTGCCCGACGCTCGTGCTCACGAGCCGCCAGGACCACGTCGTCACGACGGACAACTCCGAGCTCGTGGTCGCGACCGTCGCGGGGCCCGTCGAGCACGTCTGGCTGGAGAAGAGCTACCACGTCGCCACGCTCGACTTCGACGCCGGGCTCATCGAGGCGGAGACCGGGCGGTTCCTCGACGCGGCGTTCGACGGGCGGTGAGCTCGCTCACCCGCGCCGACGTCGCCCACGTCGCCGCCCTCGCGCGGCTGGCGCTGAGCGACGAGGAGCTCGACCGCTACACGGGCCAGCTGGCGGCGGTCCTCGACCACGCCCAGGACGTGGCCGCGCTCGACCTCGGGAGCACCGCGCCGACCGCGCACCCCTTCGCGGTGGGCACCGTCGTGCGCGACGACGTGCTCGTCGCGTGCCTCGACCGCGACGAGGTCCTCGCCCAGGCGCCGGCCGTCGAGGACGACCGGTTCTGCGTGCCGAGGATCATCGGCGAGGCGCCGTGACGACGGCGGTCGAGCTCGCCGAGCGCGTGCGGTCCGGCGCGACGACGGCGCGCGCGACGGTGGAGGCCGCGCTCGGGGCCGTCGCGGACCACGACGGCGCCCTCCACGCGTTCCTGCACGTCGACGGGGACGGCGCCCGCGCCGCCGCTGACCGCGTCGACGCCATGGTCGCCGACGGCCGCGATCCCGGGCCCCTCGCTGGGGTGCCGGTCGCCCTCAAGGACAACCTGTGCACCCGCGGCGTGCCGACGACGGCCGCGAGCCGGATCCTCGAGGGCTGGACGCCCCCGTACACGGCGACCGTCGTGGACCGGCTCGTGGCCGCCGGCGCGGTGCCGGTCGGCAAGACGAACCTCGACGAGTTCGCGATGGGGTCCTCGACGGAGAACTCCGGGTTCGGCCCGACGCGCAACCCGCACGACCACACCCGGGTGCCCGGTGGGTCCTCGGGCGGCTCGGCCGCCGCCGTCGCCGCCGGCATGGTGCCCCTCGGGCTCGGGAGCGACACGGGGGGCTCGATCCGCCAGCCCGCGGCGCTCTGCGGCGTCGTGGGCATGAAGCCGACCTACGGGATGGTCTCTCGATACGGGCTGATCGCCTTCGCGAGCTCGCTCGACCAGATCGGGCCGCTCGCGGCCACCGTCGAGGACGCCGCGGTGTGCCTGGAGGTGATCGCGGGCCACGACCCGATGGACTCGACCTCGCTCCCCGAGGGGCCGCCGTCGGTGGTCGCCGCCCTCGACGACGGCGTCGACGGGCGACGGGTCGGCCTCGTCCGCGAGCTGGTCGACGGGGCGGCCGACGACGTCGTCGCCGCCGTCACGCGCGCGGCGGCGGCGCTCGAGGCGGCCGGCGCGCGCGTCGTCGAGTGCTCCGTGCCGGAGCTTCGGCTCGGGCTGTCCGCGTACTACCTCATCGCCCCCGCCGAGGCGAGCTCCAACCTCGCGCGCTACGACGGCGTCCGCTACGGACTGCGCGTCGACGCCGACGACGTGACGGCCATGAACGTCGCCACGAGGACGCAGGGCTTCGGCGACGAGGTCAAGCGGCGGATCATGCTCGGGACCTACGCGCTCTCGGCCGGGTACTACGACGCCTACTACGGCCAGGCCCAGCGGGTGCGCACGCTGGTCGCCCAGGCCTTCGCCGCCGCCTACGCGGACTGCGACGTCCTGCTCGGCGCGACCGCGCCGACGACGGCCTTCGCGCTCGGGTCGAGGACCACCGACCCGATGGCGATGTACCTCTCGGACGTCTTCACGATCCCGAGCAACCTCTCGGGCGAGGCGGCGATCACCGTGCCGTTCGGCGCGGGCGCCGACGGGCTGCCGATCGGCGTGCAGCTGCTCAGCCCCGCGCGCGCCGAGCCGCGCCTGTTCGCCGCCGCGCGGGTGCTGGAGGCGGCGGCGTGACGAGCGGCGCGGCCGCGCTCGAGACCGTGGTCGGCCTCGAGGTCCATACCGAGCTCAAGACGGCGACCAAGCTGTTCTGCGGGTGCCCGAACCGCTTCGGGGACGCCCCCAACACGAACGTCTGCCCGGTCTGCCTCGGGCTGCCGGGGTCGCTCCCCGTGCTCAACCGCCAGGCCGTCGAGCTCGCCATGGCGATCGGCACGGCGCTCGGCTGTGCGATCCGCCCCTCGTCGTTCCACCGGAAGAACTACTTCTACCCCGACATGCCGAAGGACTACCAGATCAGCCAGTACGACGAGCCGATCAACGTCGACGGCCACCTCGCCCTGCCCGACGGCACGCTCGTCGGGATCGAGCGCGCCCACCTGGAGGAGGACACCGGCAAGTCGACCCACGTGGGGAGCTCGGGGCGGATCCACGGCGCGGACCGCTCGCTCGTCGACTACAACCGCGCGGGCGTGCCCCTCGTCGAGATCGTCTCTGCGCCCGACCTTCGCTCGGCGGCGGGGGCGCGCGCCTACGTCGCCGAGCTCCGCGGCATCCTCGTGGCGACCGGTGCGTCGGACGGACGCATGGAGGAAGGCTCGCTGCGCATCGACGCCAACGTCTCGGTGCGCGCGCCCGGCGCTGCGCTCGGGACGCGCTGTGAGATCAAGAACCTCAACTCGCTGCGCAGCCTGCAGCGCGCGATCGAGTTCGAGGCCGACCGCCAGGCCGCCCTCCTCGCGGGCGGCGGGACCGTCGTCCAAGAGACGCGCCACTGGGACGAGGAGGCCGGGTGCACCGTGCCGATGCGCTCGAAGGAGGAGGCGTACGACTACCGGTACTTCCCCGAGCCCGACCTCCTGCCGCTCGTGCCTGACGACGCGTGGCGCGACCGCGTCGCGGCGGCGCTCCCGCCAATGCCCGCCGCGCGCCGCGCCGCGCTGCTGGAGCGGCTCGGCGACGCGACGCCCGCCCAGCGCGACCAGGTGGCCTCGGTCGTCGCCGACGACCTCGACCGGTTCGTGACGGCCGCGGCGGATCGCGGGGTGCCCGCGGCCCTCGCGCTCGCGCGCGTGGCGAACGAGGTCGCCGCCCTCGAGGACCCGGGCGCGCTCGACGAGCACGGCGTCGCCACGCTGCTCGAGATGGAGGCCGGCGGCGAGCTCTCCGCGACCCAGGCGAAGACGGTCCTCGCCGAGCACGCCGCGAGCGGCGAGGACCCCCGCGAGCTCGCGCGGCGGCGCGGGTTCGAGCGGGTGGCGGACGGCACGCTCGACGCGCTCCTCGATCAGCTGATCGCGCAGCACCCGGCCGAGTGGGCGCGGTACCGGGAGGGCGACGAGAAGCTCGCGCAGTTCTTCGTGGGCCAGGTCATGCGCGAGACCAGCGGCAAGGCGGACGGCAAGGCCGTCGTCGCAGGGCTCGCGGCTCGGCGCTGAACCCCGATGCACGCCCGCGCGCCCCGCGTCTCGCAGCGCGCGGCCGCGCTCAGCCTCGTGGGGCTCTGCGTGGCCAGCGTCGCGATCGTCGCCGCCCTCCTCGTCCCGAGCCCCTCGCCCGGGCTGCCCGCCCAGCCCTGGGCCGTGGCCGGGACGCTCGTGGTGGCGAACCTCCCCGTCGCGCGGTGCCCGACGAGCTACGGCATCCCTTCGGCGCGCGACGTCGACCTGCCGAGGTTCGTCCGCGCCGTGCTCTCGCGCGCGCTCGCACCGACGGTGTCGGTGTTCACCGACGGGCTCGGGACCCTCGACGTCGTCGCCCCGACCGCGTGGGGCTGCACGGCGCTCGACGGCGTCGCGGGCTCGAGCACGCTCATCGTGTACCCGCCCGGCGAGCAGCGGCCGTCGTGGGGCCACGTCACCGCCGTGCGCAGCGGCATCGTGGCGACCCAGACCGGGGGGTGCGCGGGCTGCAGCATCGAGACCGCGTGCCCGCTGTTCGCCGCGGCGGCGCACCAGTACGCGGTGATCTACCGGTCGAGCTGCCGCCACGCCGCCGAGGAGCGGCGCACCGACGTCTCGGGCTCGACCGTGCTGTTCGTCGACCCGCCGGGGGTCCTCGGCTCGGGCGAGCCCTCCGGCGGCGCCCTCGCCGCCTACGGGGCGATGCTCTGGCACCTGCCTGGCGCCCGCCACCCGACGGCGTGGCGCGTGACGTGCACGCTGCCGAGCGCGGACCAGCCGCTGTGCGTGCTCTCCGTGCGCGCCTTCCTCGCGCGCCACGGCGTCGCCGCCCCGTCGGGTGCCGTCGCCTGAGCCCGCGGCGAGGCGGCACGCCCCGCACCGAGAGCGGTCAGGACAGCGCCCCGACCACCCAGTCGATGCACGCGCAGAGCGCCGCGACGTCCTCGGGGTCGATCGCCGGGAACATGGCGATCCGGAGCTGGTTGCGCCCGAGCTTGCGGTAGGGCTCGGTGTCGACGACGCCGTTGCGTCGCAGCACCCCGGCGACCACGAGCGCGTCGATCGCGTCGTCGAGGTCGATCGTCGCGACCACGCGGCTGCGCATGGCGGGCGTCGTCACGAACGGACGTGCGAACCCGCTCGCCTCGGCCCAGCCGTAGAGCCGCTCGGCGGAGCGGTCGCAGCGTGAGGCGGTGAAGGCGAGCCCGCCGTGCTCGAGCATCCAGCGCAGCTGCGAGCGCAGCAGGTGCAGGGTGGCGAGCGCGGGCGTGTTGTAGGTCTGCTGGAGCCGCGAGTTGTCGAGGGCGATCTTGAGGTCGAGGGTGGGCGGTGTCCAGCGCGGCGAGGCCGCGAGCCGCTCGATCCGCTCGATCGCGGCGGGCGAGCAGAGCGCCAGCCACAGCCCGGCATCCGAGGCGAAGCTCTTCTGCGGAGAGAAGTAGTAGCAGTCGCACTCGGTCACGTCGACGAGCACGCCGCCCGCCGCGCTCGTCGCGTCGACGATGACGAGGCCGCCCGCGGCGTCCGGGCGCTCGATCGGCGCCATGACGCCCGTCGAGGTCTCGTTGTGCGTGAGCGCGTAGGTGTCGACGGAGTCGTCGACGACGGCCTCGGGGTGCGTGCCGGGGGCGGACTCGATGACGAGTGGGTCGTCGAGGTGCGGGGCCGCGCGCGTCGCCGCGGCGAACTTGGCGGAGAACTCCCCGAAGCTGAGGTGCTCGCTGCGCCGCTCGATCAAAGAGAAGGTCGCCGCGTCCCAGAACGTCGTGGTCCCACCGTTGCCGAGCAGCACCTCGTAGCCGTCGGGGAGCGAGAACAAGGTGGCGAGCCCCGCTCGGATCTCCTCGACCACCGCGCGCACCGGCGCCTGGCGGTGCGAGGTCCCGAGGTACGTCGGGGCGTCCGCGGCGAGGGCCTCGACCTGGGCGGCCCGGACCTTCGACGGTCCCGAGCCGAACCGCCCGTCGCGCGGGAGCAGCGACGCCGGGATCGTGAGCTCGGGGGCGCCGGGCACTATGGCATCATGCCAGTCATGGCGACGACGCCGACCGCGACGCGGCGGGTCTCGGCGCTGCTCGCCTCGCTCGAGCCCTCCGCGACGCTCGCCGTCGACGCGCGCGCCAAGGCCATGCGCGCCGCCGGCGAGCCCGTCATCTCCTTCGCCGCGGGGGAGCCGAACTTCCCGACGCCACCCGCGGTCATCGAGGCCGCGCAGCGGGCCTGCGCGGACCCCGCGATGCACAAGTACACCCCGACCGCGGGACTGCCCGCGCTGCGCGCGGCGATCTGCGCGGCGACCGCCCGCGACAGCGGCCTCGTCCTCACGCCCGACCAGGTCGTCGTCACGAACGGTGCCAAGCACGCCGTCTACACGGCGCTGCTCAGCCTGCTCGACCCCGGCGACGAGGTCCTGATCCCCGCGCCGTACTGGACCACCTACCCCGAGTCGGTGCGGCTCGCGGGCGGGACGCCCACCATCGTGGCGACGTCGCCGGTGGCGCGGTACCAGGTCACCGTGGACGCCCTCGAGGCCGCGCGCACCCCGCGCACCAAGGCGCTCATCTTCAACTCGCCGTGCAACCCGACCGGCTCTGTCTACCCCCCTTCGCTCGTCGCCGCGATCGGCGAGTGGGCCGCCGCGCACGGGGTCTGGGTGCTGTGCGACGAGATCTACGGGCATCTCGTCTTCGGCGACGCGGTGCAGTGCTCCATGCCGGTGGCCGTGCCCGAGCTCGCCGACCGCGCGATCGTGATCAACGGGGTCGCCAAGACCTACGCGATGACCGGCTGGCGCGTGGGGTGGCTCGCCGCACCTCTCGACGTCGCGTCGGCGGCCGTGAACCTCCAGTCCCAGATCACCTCGAACATCGCCAACGTCGCCCAGTGCGCCGCGCTCGCCGCGCTCACCGGCGACCTGTCCGCCGCCGACGAGATGCGCGCCGCCTTCGAGCGCCGCCGGCGCGAGATGGCCAGCCGGCTGAACGCGATCGACGGCGTGACCTGCGTCGTGCCCGACGGCGCGTTCTACTGCTTCCCCGACGTGACCGGGCTGCTCGGTCGAACCCTGGCGGGACGTGCGTCGGCGTCGACCGCCGAGCTCGCCGAGCACCTCGTCGACGCCGTCCTCGTCGCGGTGGTCCCCGGTGAGGCGTTCGGAGGGGCCGGGCACCTGCGGCTGTCGTGCGCGATCTCGGACGACGACCTCGACGAGGGGCTCTCGCGCCTCGCGAGGTTCGCCGCCGGCGGCTGAGCGCGCCGTCGCCCGTAGCCTTGGCGACCCCGCCGGAAGGAGTGTCGTGGCCCGTGTACTGGTGACCGAGCGGATCGCCGCGTCGGGGATCGAAACCCTCCGCGCGGCGGGCCACGACGTGGACGAGGCGCTCTCGCTCAGCCCGAGCGAGCTGATCGACGCCGTGAAGGGTGCGGCCGCCCTCGTCATCCGCTCGGCGACCCAGGTCACCGCGGAGGTGCTCGAGGCCGGCGAGGACCTCGTCGTCGTGGGTCGCGCGGGCATCGGGCTCGACAACGTCGACGTCGAGACGGCGACGGCACGGGGCGTGATGGTCGTCAACGCCCCGCTCTCGAACATCGTGTCGGCGGCCGAGCAGGCGATGGCCCTGCTGCTCGCCCAGGCGCGGAACCTCCCGCAGGCACATGCCTCGCTCACGTCCGGCAAGTGGGAGCGAGCGAGGTTCGAGGGTGTGGAGCTGTGGGGCAAGACCCTCGGTGTGATCGGCCTCGGGAGGGTCGGGGCGCTCGTCGCGCAGCGCGCCATGGCCTTCGGGATGCGCCTCGTCGCCTTCGACCCGTTCATCTCGAAGGAGCGCGCGACGCACATGGGGGTGGAGCTGCTGGCGCTCGACGAGCTCATGGCCGTGAGCGACTTCGTCTCGATCCACCTGCCCAAGAACGCCTCGACGATCGGGTTGATCGATGCGGCGCTCCTCGCGCGCGCGAAGCCGGGCCAGCGGCTCGTCAACACCGCGCGCGGCGGCATCGTCGTCGAGGCCGACCTCGTCGAGGCGATCCAACGTGGCCGGATCCAGGGGGCGGCCCTCGACGTGTTCGCCGAGGAGCCCTGCACCGCGTCACCGCTGTTCGAGCTCGACTCGGTCGTCGTCGCCCCCCACCTCGGCGCGAGCACGGTCGAGGCGCAGGACCGGGCAGGGGTGACGATCGCCGAGCAGGTCGTGCTCGCGCTCGACGGCCAGTTCGTGCCCTTCGCCGTGAACGTGGCGGCGGAGGAGGTCTCGGACGTGGTGCGCCCCTTCATGGGGCTCGCCGAGCAGCTGGGACGGTTCCTGAGCTGCCTGCACGACGCCGACCCGACGTCCTTCGAGGTGCAGTACCAGGGTGAGCTCGCCGGGGCGGGGACCTCGATCCTCACCCTGTGCGCCCTGAAGGGGGTCTGCTCGGTGCGCGCAGAGTCGTCGGTGTCCTACGTGAACGCCCCCCAGGTCGCCCATGCGGCCGGCATCGAGTGGGCGGAGAGCTCCGTGCTCCAGAGCCCCGACTTCGTGAGCGTGCTCACGGTGCGCTCCGCGACGCACTCGGTCTCCGGCACGCTGGCGACCGCCGGGACGCGCGTCGAGCCGAGGATCGTGACCGTGGACGGCCACGCCGTCGAGATCCCACCCGCGACCCACATGCTGGTCGTGCGCAACGACGATCGGCCCGGGAAGATCGGCTTCGTCGGCACGGAGCTCGGTCGCGCCGAGGTGTCGATCTCCTCCATGGCCGTCGGGCCGAGCCCGTCGACGGGGACGGCGCTCATGGTCCTGTCGTGCGACCGGCGCCCCGGCGACGAGGTGCTCGCGCGGATCCGCCAGGGCGACGGCATCCACGAGCTCCACCGCGTCGAGCTCTAAGACGCGTCCGGGTTCCTCGGGACCTCCGGCCAGGTGTCGACGCTGCCCGCCGCAGGGCTGGCCGCGTCGTGCTGCGGGGAACCCTGGGTCGCCATCTTGACCGCCGAGGCGATCGCACTTGCAACGGCGGCGAGCACGGCGAGCTTGAACAGTCGCTTGATGAGCATGACGTGAGACTAACGACGAGGGCCCCGACGTGCTCGTAGGATTCGAATAAGAACAAATGGAGTTGACCGGACTTCGCGATTTGTCATCTCTAGGCTCCCGCGATGCCACTCGCCTCGATCGTCGGGTGGGGTGGCGCCACCGTCGGAACGCTCACGACGGTGGTCCAGACCGCGCGCATCCGGCGGGTCGGCACCGACGGCGTCAACGCCACGACCTGGAGCCTGTTCGCGCTCACGTCGGTGTTCTGGCTCGCCTACGGCGTCGCCTCGCACTCGGCGCAGATCGTCGCCGCGTCGGTCATCGGGGCGCCCTTCCTGATCGGGCTCCTAGGGCGGCTCGACCGGGCCGAACGCCGTCGCGGCCTCGCCCAAGCCGCGCTCGCCGTCGCGGCGACGACCTGGCTACCCGCGGCGCTGTTCGGGTGGAACGCGGGGCTGCTCGGTGTCGGCGTCCTCGTCGTCGCGACCCGGGCGCCGCAGCTGGCCCAGCTCCTCGGCGCGCGGCACGCCCGGGGCGTGTCCGCCACGGCGTGGCTCCTCGGGGCGGTGAGCGTCGCGATGTGGCTCGCCTACGACGTGTCGACGTCGCGGACCGCCGCGGCCGTGACCATGGTCGCCGCGCTGGTCGCGAACCTGTCGATCGTCGCGCTGGCCGTCGCACGGCACCGAGGCGGGCGCGCGGCGACGGTCACGAGCCGTGCGGCGCTCGCGACCTGATCACCCCTCGACGGCGACGATCGTGACGCGCAGCGTCCCGCCGGGGGCGGCGTACTCGACCACCTCGCCCGCGCGCCGACCGAGCACCGCCTGGCCGAGCGGCGAGCTGGGGGAGGCGACCGGCAGGTCGCCGCGCTCCTCGATCGAGCCGACGAAGTAGCGCTGGACGTCGTCCTCGTCGTCGCCCTCGTAGCGCAGGGCGACGACGACGCCCAGCCGCACGGTGCCGTCGGGCGCGCGGTCGTCGGCGACGGCCGCGGTCTTGAGCAGCGACTGGAGCTGGCGGATCCTCGCCTCCATCTTCCCCTGGGCGTCCTTCGCGGCGTGGTAGTCGCCGTTCTCGGACAGGTCGCCGAGGGCGCGCGCCGCCTCGATGGCCGTGGCGATCTCGATCCGACCCCGGGTCGTGAGATCGTCCAGCTCGGCGACGAGCCGGTCGTGGGTCTCCTGGGTGAGCGTGGTGGGGGTGTCTGGCATGGCCACAGGTGCAACGTGGAGGGGAGCGTCGAGGCTACCGCGCGGCGGTGCCGATCCTGACCGATGACATCGCCCGCCACGACGCGTCGTACCCTCATGCCCATGACCCCCATCACCCCCTGCATCTGGCTCAACGGCACGGCGGACGAGGCCGTCGACTTCTGGCTCTCGGTGTTCAAGGACGCCAAGCGCCTCGACGCGAGCACCTACTCGGAGAGCGCCCCCGGGGAGACGGGCTCGACGCTCGTCATCAACTTCGAGCTGCTCGGCACGCCCTTCATGGTGCTCAACGCGGGGCCCGAGTACCCCCTCAGCCCGGCCGTCTCGTTCGTCATCCCCTGCAAGGACCAGGCCGACGTCGACTACTACTGGGAGCGGCTCCTCGAGGGCGGCGTGCCCTCGCAGTGCGGGTGGCTGACCGACCGGTACGGCGTCTCGTGGCAGGTCATCCCGGAGCGGCTGGGCCAGCTCCTCGCGGACCCCGACCCTGGCCGCGCCGATCGCGCGATGCAGGCGATGCTCACGATGGTGAAGATCGACGTCGCCGCCATGGAGGCCGCCGCCGACGCCGGATAGCGCGCGACGGACGGCGTCCTGGGCGTCACCGTCGGTCGCACCCGCCCCGCTCGCGGGGCGATCCGTGGGCCCGGTTCGCCAGGGTCCGAGGAGGCGTCCGTGCAGCCCGCCGCGCGATACCGTCGTCGCAGGCACCGGACGCCAGGAGGGACTGCATGCCCGTCAAGCCGACGTCGAAGGTCTGGATGGACGGCCAGCTGGTGGACTGGGAGAAGGCGACGGTGCACGTCCTCACCCACAGCCTTCACTACGGCACCGGGGCGTTCGAGGGGATCCGTTGCTATCCGACAGCGGACGGGCCTGCGCTGTTCCGGCTCCGCGATCACATGCAGCGGCTCCTCAACAGCTGCAAGGTCCTGCTCATCCCCCTGCCCTACGACCTCCACGAGCTCATGGCGGCCGCGCTCGAGGTCGTCCGGGCCAACGACGCGTCGGAGGGCATCTACCTGCGCCCCTTGGTGTACCTCGGGTACGGCGAGATGGGCGTCAACCCGGCCCCCGCGCCCGTCAACGTCGCGATCGTCGCCTGGCCGTGGGGGGCGTACCTGGGCGAGGAGGGCCTCGCCCGGGGGGTCTCGCTCGTCACCTCGACGTGGCGCCGCCACGACCCCAACTCGGTGCCGAGCGTGGCGAAGAGCACGGGGGGCTACGTCAACGCCGCGCTCGCCAAGCTGGAGGCCGTCAACGCCGGCTACGACGAGGCGATCATGCTCGGCACCGACGGCACCGTCTCAGAGGCGTCCGGGGCCAACGTCTTCATCGTCCGCGACACCGCGGTCATCACCCCGAGCCCCTCGGTCGCGGGCGCGCTGCCCGGGATCACCCAGGACTCGGTCATCTCGATCGCGCACCACCTCGGCTACGAGGTCCGCAGCGAGCAGCTGCTTCGCACGGACCTGTACCTCGCCGATGAGATGTTCCTCACGGGCACGGCCGCCGAGGTCACCCCGGTGCGCGCGGTCGACGGCCGCACGATCGGGACACTGACGCCCGGCCCGGTCACGACCGCGCTGCAGTCGACGTTCTTCAAGGTCGTACGCGGCGAGGTGCCGCAGTTCCACCACTGGCTCGAGCGGCCCTAGCGGCGAGAGGGCCCAGGGCCCTCGATACGATGACACCCGTGGCACAGCCGACGTTCGTCCCCGTGCCCGACGCCGACCGCGTGCGCCCCTCGATCCCTGCGCCCGTGCCCACGAGGGCGCGCACGGGCCGTCCCGGCGAGATCCGGACGCCGATCCTGCCGAGCGGCCCGGGGTTCGGCACCACCGGCCCCGACCAGGGCTACGCGCTGACCCTCGCGCACCGGCTCGCTCCGCGGCTGCGGCTCGCCGAGGGCGAGGACCGCCACGACGTCGCGCTTGGCGTCGCCTTGCTCGGCGCCCGCAGGGCCGCGCTCGCGGGCCGTGCACCGAGCATCTACGACCTCGAGTTCGCCGCCGGCCTGCTCGGCTACCTCTTCTCCGAGCCACCCGAGGACCTCATCGCCCACCGCCGACCCCTCCTCCGCGGCGTTGCGCACAGCTACGACGCCCAGCGCGCCCTGATCGACGCCATCCCGGCGGCGGCGCTGCAGCTGTCCCCCCGCGAGGCGATCGACACCGCCCAGTGGCGCGAGTGGCTCGGTGCCTGAACCAGGAGGTCACGTGTCCAGATTCGAGTTGAGCGACGAGCAGCGGATGTTCCGCGACACGATGAAGGGCTTCGTCGACGAGCGCATCGCGCCGAACGCCGCCGAGGCGGACCGCACGGCCTCGTACCCGTGGAAGAGCTTCGAGGCGTGCACCGAGCTCGAGCTGCCCGCGCTCGGCGTGCCGGCCGAGTACGGGGGCGCGGGCGCGGACAACGTGACCCAGGCGATCATGGCCGAGGAGCTCGCGCGCGGCTGCGCGTCGACGTCGGTGACGATGCTGATCTCCAAGCTCGGGATGCTCCCGGTCATGAACTTCGGCTCCGAAGAGCTGAAGCGCGAGTACCTGCCCAAGATCGCCGCGGGCGAGATCCAGGGGAGCTACTGCCTCTCGGAGGCCGACGCCGGCAGCGACGTGGCGGGGATGCGAGCACGCGCCGTGCGTGACGGCGACGACTACGTGATCAGCGGCTCCAAGTACTGGATCACGAACGCCGGGATCTCCGACACCTACACGGTCTTCGCGAAGACGGACCCCGACGGCGGGGCGCGGGGCGTCTCGTGCTTCCTCGTGGAGAAGGACTGGGGGGTCAAGGTGGCCAAGCTCGAGGACAAGCTCGGGCTGCGCGGGAGCCCCACCGGCGAGGTCGTCCTCGAGGACGTCCGTGTCCCCGCGTCGCACCGCATCGGCGAGGAGGGACAGGGGTTCCGCATCGCCATGCACACCCTCGACCGCTCACGACCCGGCATCGGGGCGCAAGCCGTGGGGATCGCACAAGCGTGCGTGGACTACGCCGGGCGGTACATGCAGGGACGTAAGGCATTCGGCAGCCCGATCAGCGAGTTCCAAGGGCTGCGCTTCATGCTCGCCGACATGGCGATCCGAACCGAGGCCGCACGCGCCCTCGTCTACCGCGCGTGCTCGATCATCGACGCCGGCGACCCGAGCGGTGAGCTGTCGTACTTCGGCGCCGCCGCCAAGTCCTTCGCCTCGGACACGGCGATGTCGGTGGCCGTCGACGCCGTCCAGCTGCTCGGTGGGTACGGCTACACGAAGGACTTCCCGGTCGAGCGGTACTTCCGCGACGCCAAGATCACCCAGATCTACGAGGGGACCAACCAAATTCAACGGGTAGTGATCTCAAAGCGCCTGTTGGGCTGAGGTTTCCGCCGCAGTTGCGGCATCGCAAACTCGTCCAATTCTCGCGCTCATCCCTACTCTGTCCCTACAACCGTTGTGGTTGATGGCGACGATCCGCGAGAAGCGACCCGGGGTCTGGGAGATCCGCGAGTACGTGGGTCGCGACCCGCGGGGGCGCCCGAGCCAGGTGAGCCGGACCGTCCAAGGGTCCCGCAAGGACGCCGAGCGGACGGCGCTCGAGCTCGCGACGCGACCGAAGACCTATGAAGGCGCCACGACCATCCTGGGCGAGCTGCTCGACCTCTGGATCGAGGCGGCCTCGCCGACCTGGGCGGCCAGCTCCGCGGAGAACCAGCGCAGCCGCGTCCGGCTCGTGAAAGCGGACCCCTTCGCTTCGATCCCCCTCGTCCGCCTCACGGCGGTGGACGTCGACCGCTGGCACGCTCGGATGGCGATGCAGGGCCTCGGGGCGTCGGCGGCGCGGAACCGGCACTCCGTCGTCCGAGCGGCGCTCTCGCTCGCGCTGCGCTGGGGCTGGGTCACGTCCAACTCCGCGGCCGCAGCTCCTCTGCGGCGACGTCGGCCGTTGGTTCGGGGCTCACTGCAGGCGGCTGAGGTGCGACGGGTGCTCGAGGTGGCCGACTAGCTCGTGGCGGACGGCGCGCTGGAGCCGCACGCGAGCGTCGGCCTACGGCTCGCGGCCGTCACCGGCGCCCGTCGAAGCGAGCTCGCCGCCCTGCGCTGGGACGATCTGGTCGAGTCGCGGCTCACCGTCGACTCCAGCATCGCGACGCTCAGAAGCCCGCGCGGTCGGCCGACACTGCGAGATGATCCGACGAAGACCGGCAACCTGCGCACCGTGACCCTTGACGATTCGACCCTGAGCATGCTGTCGGCACTCCGTGCGGCCGTGGCGATCGAAGGTCCATGGATCCTGGCCGCAGGGAGCCGCCCACTTAGCCCCGAGCGCCTGTCGGCGTGGTGGCGCCGAGCGAGAGGCGCCGCCGGCGTGGACGCCCGCTGGCGGCTGCACGACCTCCGCCATTGGGCGGCGACGTCCTCCATCGCGGCAGGTCACGATGTTCGGACTGTGGCGTCGCGACTGGGCCACGCGAACCCAGCCATGACGCTGCGCGTCTATGCACATGCCGTCGAGCCACAGGACGTGCAGGTCGCGACGACGCTGGCGGCGCTGCTCGACGCGCAAACCGAGGGCCGACACGGTCCGCAGTTCAACTGACATGGCCGCAGGGGGGCTCGAGGCGCGGCCACCGGGTCGGCTCGCAGGAGTGCCAGCAGGGCGGCTGTCGGAACAACGATCCGACGGCCGAGTCGCACGGTCGGCAGCTCACCAGTGTGGGCGAGTTCGTAGGCGTGGGGCCTCGAGATGCCGAGAACGGCGGCCGCCTCGGGCACCGCGACCGTCAGGGGCTCAATGCTTGCATCACGAGTCATCTCAGCTCGCCTCCATCTCGCGATAGTTCCTCTTCACATAGGAACGGGCAGAAAAGAGGGCCGAAATCGACAACTTGCTCGTTGGGGAGCCGAAGTTATCTACCAAGAGCGCCAGGGGTGATGTTTCGCGCCACGAGCGATGTCGGGGCGGGCCGCTCCGCGCCCACCCAGATCAGGTCCGGATGAGGTGCGAGATGCGGGTTTTGTCAACCTGTCTCTACGTTTGTCGAGAGAAGGTGGCCTCAGGGACGAACGGACCTGCTTGCAACCGTTGCCTGCCCCGCCCGACCGGCATCCGGGATGCCCTGGCAACTTCAGCAGAAGGCAGCAAGACTCTCCGAGTGGACTCGGCCAACATCCTTTGGATCGGCCGGACCGGAGTGCGAAGGAAGATCTTCTTCATCACTCTCGCCATGACAACGGCGCTCGTTGGACTTTTCACAAACGCGAGCTTGGTGGGTGCGACAAACTCTTCCTTGAGACCGAGCACGTGGGGCGTAGCCGAGGAGATCCCAGGGCTCGCATCCGTCAATACGGGGGGAGGTGCCCACGTCAGCTCCGTCTCATGCGCGACCCCAGGCAACTGCGCGGCGGCGGGCTACATTGCGACCCAGAGCGACCCATTGCATCCCAATCGACTGGGCTTCGTCGTCGACGAGTCAAAGGGGGTCTGGCGAAGAGCCAAGGTCGTCCCTGGGCTCCGTTCGCTCACCATGTTTGGAGAGTACGGGGGCTCGTATGTCGCGTCGGTGTCGTGTGCCGCCGTGGGTGCATGTGCGGCTGGAGGGTCCTACACGGATTCGAGTACGAGTCGGGGCTTCGTCGCCGACGAGAGGAACGGGACCTGGGGCAGGGCGCAGCAGGTTCCGGGTCTGAGCGCGCTGAGTGTGAGCGGCGGCGCGTTTGTCGTGTCCGTGTCGTGCGGTGCCGCGGGCGATTGCGCAGCGGTGGGTGACTACGGTGGCACCGACGGCAAGACACAGGCCTTCGTCGCCGACGAGACGAACGGGATCTGGGGCATGGCGATTCCGGTGCCGGGGCTGGGCTCGCTCGATGCGGGGGGGTCGGCACAGGTCCAGTCCGTCTCCTGCGCGACCGCTGGCAACTGCGCTGCCGGGGGGAGCTACGTGGATGCAAGCAAGGCGGGCCAGGGCTTCGTCGTCGATGAGGCAGGCGGAGTCTGGGGGACAGCGCACGTGGTCCCGGGGCTCGGTGCGCTCAGCGTGGGAGGCCACGCGGACGTGACCGCGATCTCGTGCACCGCGGCGGGGGCGTGCGCTGCCGGTGGTGTGTACAACGACGCAGCGGGCGACACCCAGGGCTTCGTCGCCGACGAGTCGATCGGGACCTGGGGCACGGCGCAGGAGATCCCAAGTCTCGGCGCGCTCAATGTGGGCCACTACGCAGGGGTCGCGTCCCTGTCCTGCGCCGCTCCTGGCGAGTGCACGGCTGGCGGATGGTACGACACGGACACCAAATTTCACGCACAAGGCTTCGTCGCCGACGAATCAAACGGGACCTGGGGCGCCGCCCAAAGGATCCCAGGGGGTCAGCAGTCTTCAGGAGTCCAGGCGGTTTCGTGTGGCGCTGCTGGAAGCTGCGCTGCTGCTGGCGGTTATGTGAAGGGAGGATTCGTCGTCAACGAATCGGGAGGGATGTGGGGCACGGCGGAGGGAGTCTCCGCACCGATCGGCGCTGGCTCAATCTCAGCGATCTCATGCGCATCAGCACGTCACTGCGCCGCTGTTGGGGACTACGCCACCAAGGGCGGTCTGGTCGAGAGCTTCGTCATCTCAGAGCCGGGCGCACCGCGCCACTGCTCACCAAGCAGCGGGCTCACCGCTGCCGTCACGAGCCATCAGCGGTCGGACGACACGGTCTTCTACCGGATCGTGTACACCAACCGTGGCGCTTCTTCGTGTCAGCTCGCGGGCATCCCGGGCGCCATGGGTTACGCGACGATGCGACACGCACCAGTTGGGCCCTCGGCAAAGAGGACCGGCCGGCGGGGTCGCGGTGGCGCGGTCTATCTCACCAAACTCGGGGGGCAGGCTGAGACGACATTCGCGATCCACCTCGCTCTCGCGAAGTCCAAGTCCTGTCGCCCGGAGCCAATCGACGGGATCATCATCCGCCCGATGGGAACGCCCCAACTGCTGGTGTCACTGCACCATCCGAGCCAGATCTGCCGTAGGTCCCGAAACGAAGCGATCTATGGATTCGGCCCGGCGAGTCAGTCGCTGACCTGAACCGCCCCGGATCGCCGGCTATGTGCGCGTTGTCCGCGATCCGACCGGACGGCCGCTCACAACTGTGAGTAGCACGATGTCGCCACTAACCCAGGCGGTGAGAACGATCAAGAACGCCGGCGAATGAGGGTGGGCGCGGATGAACTGCGAGCCCGATGCGGATTGGGCGCTCAGGGATGGGGCAAGGGATGGGATGGAATCGGGGGGGTCGCCGCCTCGAGCGGCGCGATCGCAGACTATGGACCGATGGCGGTGACGACTGATTGGGCAGCAGTGTGGGTAGGCGTTGCTGGATCGGTGGTGGCCGCCGCCGCCGGCTTGCTCGGCGGCATCATCGTCGCGCTGGGAGGCAGGGGAACCACCACTCGTCAGCGGTTGGCGGCGACCTTCAGACCCTTCAGCAATTTCTTGCTTGAAACGAGCTGGGCGACCGAGCTTCATTCGACATCGCCACGGGCGGAGTGCTCGCCGGCGGGCTCGGGATCCGACCGGCGCGATTGGTGCGCCGGTGGATCGAGCTGCACGGTCCAGAGCTGGACGCCGCGTGGACGCTCGCGTCCCGAGGCGAGCTCCCCGGTACGATTGAGCCACTGCCATGACTGTAAGTAGACCTATCCCCAGCGTCGTTGGTGTCGCCGTGATCGAGCCGCACGTGATGCGGCTGCTCTTTGGTGATGGCGCCGTCCGGGACGTGCGCTACGTCGCGGGAGAGTCAGACAGCCCCCTCGTCAGGGAACTCGACGATCCCGACTTCTTCGCCCAGGTGTGGGTCGACCCCGACGCAGGCACCGTCGCGTGGCCCAACGGTCTCGATCTTGCTCCCGAAGTACTACATGGAGACCTTGAACCATTGGACCTCCAGGGTTTCCACGACGTCACGTCGGCGCGACTGTCTGCCTGACCGCATCACGGCCCGCCAGCCGACCTGTCTTCGCGACATCGCGTTGCAAACCGGCTGCCAAGGGTTGGGAACCTGTCCTTCTGGGGGAAGTGGCCGAGGTCGTAATCGATGGAATGAATGGTCCGCTCCCAAGACACACCTGAACCAAGTGGCAACTTCGAGATCACGACTCGCTGAGGTTTCCGCCACAGTGGCGACCTGATCTGTGCGTATGACGACGGTCGACACGGATGCCGCCGGGACAACGACGGTGGCCCGCTCGGCGGACCACCGCCGTCTCCCAGTTGCGTTGACGAACCCATTCGTAATCGCTGACGCCTAGCTCACCTGCACCGACCAGGTGACGATCGCGGGCGTTGAAGCACCGCCGAAGGTCGTCTCGGTGGCTTCGAGCGTAACCAGGTCTCCCGCCGCCAGGGAGAAGCTGTCCGTCGTGTCCGAGCAGCTGACGGCGCTGTCGTCGATGTTGCAGCCGATCGCCGTGCCCACCGTGACCCCACCATGAAAGACGTCGATCTGCCAACGCTCGTGGATGCCTGACCCGGGTGCGGCACTGAGGTGCACGTAGAGGTTCTGCAAGGTTCCGCTCACCGCCACAACCTGACCGACACTTCCATCGCTCGCGGCGCAGTTGCCGACCCCTATGAAGCCGCCACAGCCAGGTCCGTTGTTGCCGACGCTCGTCGAGTTGCCAGAGCTCCCAGAGATGAAGCTCGACCCGTGGCTACCCGTTGGTCCAGTCGGTCCGGTCGGTCCCGGGGCGCCCTTAGGTCCCGTCGGTCCGGTCGGTCCCGGGGCGCCTATAGGTCCCGTCGGTCCCGCGGGCCCAACGGAGTTCCACGACACGACCGACTTGTGGCCTCCACATTTGAGGCTTGGGTCAGTTGTGATGCTGCCCGGGATTATCTTCGTGTGTTCCATGCACGCATAGAACGTCGTCGGGCTCGGGGTTGCTGCGCTGACGCCGGCATACGCGGCCAGTCCAATGGACGCAACCGCGATCGCCCCAAGAACGCGTGGGATTCTTCGATGCATTGTCTGCCCCTCCTAGTGCGCTCGCCCAGGCCCATGACGGGCTGGTGCTCCTCGGCGCTGTAACAAATAGAGCGGCAGTCCCAACTCCCTCGCCAAGACGTCGCGCCTTCTCATCAAATCGGTCCCGATGCCACCAACAGCGAGTCGTCCGACGCTGCGACAGCTGCTCGGCGGTCGTGGAGGATCAAGGACGATCTCGTCCGGCTCCGTCGGCACGAACACGGCACAATCCGCCAGATGTGGATAGACGACCATCTGGTGGCGGAGTGCCAAGACCGGCAGTCCGACGGTGGTCGGCTGCCGCCTGCACCCTGCGCCCCACGGCCCTGCCACGGCGACGTGACAATCGTGACGATGATCTTGCACGTGCCCGCCCGTCCACCCTGCGTGGAGGTCGTATGTATCGGAGTCGTGTGGAGGTTCGATGAACAAGACGTTTCAGGCAGTGTTGACGAAGAGCTCGAGCAAGGGTGGATGGACCTACGTCGTGATGGACGACTCGGTCGAGTACTTCGGGACTAGAGGATTGGTCAGAGTGAGAGGCACGGTTGACGGCCATCCCTTTCAGAGCTCCTTCATGGCGCTCGGTGACGGCACGCACAAGCTTCCGATCCAGGCTGCGCTCAGAGCGAAGCTGGGAAAGAGCCAAGGCGACGCTGTCACCGTCTGCCTGCAAGAGCGTCTCTCAAAGTGACGCGCCGAATGCATTTGGCGGCCAGGAGGCAGAGTCGCACAACCCGGGGTGCGAGCGGACCCGACAGCCACCCCGGCCACCTCGGACAGTGCAGCGCCCGTCGGTGTTGCGGCAGAATGGCTCGATGTCCCCACGCCAACACGCTGACTCCATCATCGTTGCACGATCGCCGGAGGAGCTCTACGACTTGGTCTCCGACATCACGCGCATGGGCGCTTGGAGTCCGGTCTGCAAAGCGTGCTGGTGGGACGAGGGCGCGGGGCCTGAGGTCGGGTCATGGTTCACGGGCAGGAACGAGCTGCCCGACAGGACCTGGGAGACGCGCTCGGAGGTCGTCGCTGCGGAGCGGGGCAAGGAATTCGCGTTCGTCGTCAATGGCTCGTGGACCCGTTGGGGGTACGCCTTCAGAAGCGTGGACGGCGGCACCGAGCTCACCGAGTCATGGGAGTTCTTGCCCGGAGGCGAGGCGATGTTCCAGGATCGGTTCGGAGCCGACGCAGAGGCACAGATCGCCGAGCGTCTGGCGCTTGCCCGGACGGGCATTCCCGCAACGCTTGCCGCCATCAAGATCGACGCGGAGTCAGCGTAGGCCGGTCCCTTACGGGCGAGGGTCTATCGAACTGGGCAATCCGGCAACCTCCCCGAGTTGGACGGCGCCGGAGATCGACCATCGCGTCCACTGACCGACGTGGGACGTGACATGGCCGATGCGAGGATTCGGGCGCGAAGGTTGTGAGCAGCGCAGAGGCGCGCGGTCCGTCTCGATGCGGGTGATCGATCGGTGTCCCTTTCCCGAAGCGACAGCGCGGCATACGCTTCGCGGGCTGGCGAAGGGAGTGGACCATGGCTGATCAGTGGACGATCCACGGTGTGGAGTTTGGGAACTGCAACTGCAACTGGGGGTGCCCGTGCCAGTTCGGAGCCCCGACGACACACGGCCACTGCGAGGCCTTCGTCGCCGGGCACATCGAGACCGGCAACTTCAACGAGACGAGCCTCGACGGTCTCAACTTCGGCCTGCTCCTCTACTGGCCTGGCGAGATCGCCCAAGGGAACGGCCGCGAGCAGGTGCTCATCGACGAGCGGGCGGACGCCCAGCAACGGTCCGCCCTGAAGGCGATCCTGCATGGGGAGTCGACCACACCGGGCGCGACGCACTTCTATGTGTACAACTCGACGATGTCGGAGGTGCTCGACACTGTGTACACCTCGTTCGAGACCTCGATCGACGTCGAGGCGAGGACGGCGCGGGTCAAGGTCGGCGCCATGGTCGAGTCGAGCGGAGCACCGATCATCAGCGCGTTCAGTGGTGAGCCGGTCCGTTCCGGGATCGCGCTGCCGGGCGGCTTCGAGTACACCTTCGCCGAGATGGGGAACGGGACGACGACGGCAAGGGGATCGATCGAGCTCAACCTCGCCGACAGCTATGGGCAGTTCAACTACCTCAACATGACCCAAGACGGGGTCATCCGCTAGCGACGCGTGATGAGCAGCCTCCCGGTCACATCGGCGAGACGTCGGATGCCGACACGCGATCTCGTGGCGGTGTGGACCGGCCTCGCCGTCATCGTCGCCGCTGGGTGGCTGTACCTGGCGATCGAGGCACCCCGGACGATGTCGGGCGGCGGCACGGGGATGCGGATGGGGGCGATGTCAGGGGTCCAGCCGTGGACCACCTCCACGTTCCTGGTCGCCCTCGCCATGTGGAGCGCCATGATGGTCGCGATGATGGTGCCGTCTGCGGCACCGATGGTGCTCGTCCACGCCGCCGTCTCTCGGAAGGCCTCGTCGCAGGGCAGCCCGATCCCGCGCACGGCGATCTTCGTTGCGGGGTACGTCCTCGTGTGGACACTATTCAGCGTCGGGGCCGCGGCCGCGCAGAGCGGTCTCGGTCATGCCGCGCTCCTGTCACCGCAGATGTCGTCGAACAGCTCGCTGCTCGCCGGCGCGCTGCTGCTCGCCGCGGGCATCTACCAGCTGACGCCGGCGAAGAACAAGTGCCTCGAGAACTGTCGTGCGCCTGCGCACTTTCTCTCGCGGCACTGGCAACCCGGAGTGCTGGGTTCACTCAGGATGGGCGTCGTCCACGGCCTCTACTGCCTCGGGTGCTGCTGGGTCTTGATGGCGCTGCTGTTCGTCGGCGGCGTGATGAACCTGCTCTGGGTTGCCGCGATCGCGGTCTTCGTGCTGCTGGAGAAGGCGAGCCCGCTGGGGGTGCAAGGCGGTCGCGTTCTCGGGGGCGCGATGGCAGGTGCCGGGCTCTTGGCCATTGGCGGTGTCATCTCGCTGACGTGACCGGTCCACACTCACTGCGACGTCCGAAACCCGCCAGCACCGTCGCAGGGGCTCCGTAGGCTCGGCACGTGGACGAGTCGGTTGCAGTGCGTCGTCAGCGGTGGCTGGTGGTCACCGCGGTGCTCGTGACCGTCGTGCTCTGGGCGTCCGCGTTCGTCGGGATCCGCTCGGCGTCGCGCTACCTGCCGCCAGGAGCGCTCGCGTTCGGACGGCTCGCGGTCGCCTCCCTCGCCCTCGGCGCGATCATGCTCGTGCGGCGCGAGCCGCTGCCACCTCGTCGCTTGCTCCCCGGGATCGCTGCGTGCGGCGTCCTGTGGTTCGGGATGTACAACGTGGTGCTGAACGAAGCGGAGCGACACGTCGACGCGGGGACCGCAGCGATGCTGGTCAACGTGGGGCCGATCTTCATCGCCATCCTCGCGGGGCTGTTCTTGCGGGAGGGGTTCCCTCGGCCGCTCATCCTCGGCGTCCTCGTCTCGTTTTCCGGCGTCGTCGTCATCGGGTTGGCCACGTCGAAGCACGGCATCGCCCCGAGTTGGGCGGCGGGCCTGTGCGTGCTCGCCGCGCTGCTCTACGCGGGCGGCGTCGTGATCCAGAAGCCGCTGCTGGCGCATGCCTCGGCGTTGCAGATCACCTTCGGTGCCTGCGTCGCGGGCATGCTCAGCTGCACGCCCTTCGCTCCACAGCTCGCCAACAGCCTGCCGAGCGCACCGACGAGCGCGATCCTGTGTATGGTGTACCTGGCCATCGCGCCGATGGCGATCGGGTTCCTCACCTGGGCCTATGCCCTCGCGCGCACTTCGGCCGGCAAGCTCGGGACGAGCACCTACCTCGTGCCGCCGATCGCGATCCTCCTCGGTTGGATCCTGCTCGGCGAGGCGCCGCCCGTGCTCGCCTACGTGGGCGGCGCCCTCTGCCTCGCCGGCGTCTGGGCCGCCCGGCGAGCACCACGACAGCATCGCGCCCCGGCCCCGACCGCGACCGTCGACACCACGGTCTGATCACACGTCGCGGCGGCGCCCGGTCGCCGGTGCGCTCCTTGCTCGTAGCCTCTGGCCAATGCGCAGGAGCGTCGCGGTCTTCGCGGCCACTCTGATCCCCGTCCTGTTGACGTCAGGTCTGGTGGTCACCAGCCTGCTGTCCGGCGCGACGACCGGGCTTACGTGGCGGCAGGGTGCGCACCTCCGCGGGGTGTTCGACGTGGTCGGGCCACGAGGCGACGGCCGCTTCGTCGTCGCCGCCAGGGGTGGTTTGTTCTTGCTCGATGCGGCAGGACGGCTCGTCCGCCTCGACCCTTCGTATGTGCCGACGGCTGGCGAGTCGTACGTCGCGATCTCTCCCGGCCTGCGCGATCGCTCGGGGCGCTGCTCGTTCCCGAGGGACGCGATCGCTGCGCTCGACCTCGCGCCGGGGCACCCCGGCGTGACCCTCGTCAGCGCGACCGGAGTGGTGTCCCACCTCGCGAACGTCACGGGGGTGACCGGCCTCTACGGCATCACGATGGACGTCTCGGGGCGATTCGGTCACCGCATCCTCGTGGTGGGGAGGGAGGGCGGCGGTCACACGAAGATCGTCGCCGTCGACTGCCTGGGACGCGTGAGCACCATCGGGAGCGTCGACGTCCCGCTGGAAGGCGGCATCGCCGTCGCCCCGCCGACGTTCGGCGCCTTCGCGGGAGAGCTCATCGCACCCGACGAGCTCGACGGCATCCTCTACGCCGTGTCGCCCAACGGACGACTGGCCGCCGTCGCCCGGTCGGGGTTGCCGTTCGGACAGGACGTCGGCGTCGAGAGCCTGGGCTTCGTGCCGGCTGGTGGCCCCGGCGGCGCGTTCCTCGCCGATCGACTGACGCCCGGCGGGCGGCACCCGGGTCACGACCGCGTCCTCGTGCTGAGCGGCGCGGCACTGCGGGGTGCCGACGTCACCGCCGGGGACCTGCTCGCCGCGACCGAGGGCGGCGCCACGGTCATCCGGGTGCGGTGCGCCGCGAACTGCTCCGTCGCGAGCGTCGTCGCCGCGCCGACGGCGGCGCACGGCGAGGGCTCGCTCAGCGTCGTGCCACGCCCGTAGGGCGACGACGTCGCCCGTCTGCGGCCGAGCGGTCAAGCGGTCGTGCGGCCAAGCGGCCAGCGGCGTGCGTGCGAGGACCGGCGGGCTCGCCGCGCGACCAGGTGCGCGGCGAGCCCGCGTCGGCGCGTAGGTCGCTCGCGCTACCGCCTTCGCCGCGGCAGGAGAGCCCCGATCAGCCAGAAGATGGGGAGGAAGAAGCCGACGAGGAACATCACCCAGTGGCCCTTGCGGATCGACATGATCCCGAGGGTGACGAGGAGCAACACGTAGAGCACGCTCCACCCGACGATGAGCGGTCCGCTGGTGAGCCAGGTGGCCAGGGCGGCTGCGGGCACGAGGTCCTCCAATTCGCGACAGGTCTGGGGCCAGCCTGTCAGGTGAATAGGGCGCCGGCACGCGTGCCGCGCCGCGAGGCGCGTGAGGCCAGCATCCATCGCGGCGGTCGTTCACCTGGCCGGTCGCCGATGACGCGTATCCTCGTGCGATCCTGAGGGAGGCGGCCATGTACGACCCAGAGAAGGACGAGCGCCTGGACCCGAGGGCGCGGGCGTTCCTCGCCGCACTGCCGGCCTCCGCGCCCGAGGGCGACGTCGAGAGTCGCGAGGTGCTCCTCGCCACGGCGAACTCCGAGGAGGGCCTCGCGCTTCGCGAGGTGTTCCGGGAGCTCTGCGAGGCGCTCGACGACGAGACGATCGCTCCACGTGACGGGCTGCGGTTCGCGGACTACCAGCTCACCTCTGCGCCCGACGGCAACACGGTGAACCTTCAGTTCATCCGGCCGGACACCGACGAGGTGGTTGGCTGCGTGTACTACATCCACGGCGGCGGCATGGCCACCATGTCCTGCTACTACGGCAACTACCGAACCTGGGGTCGCCTGATCGCCCGCGAGGGCGTCGCGGTCGCGATGATCGACTTTCGAAACTCGATCTCGGCGTCGTCGGTCCCCGAGCTGGCGCCGTACCCGGGGGGCCTCAACGACTGCGCGAGCGGGCTCGCCTGGGTCCACGAACACGCGAGCGAGCTCGGGATCGATCCCTCGCGCGTCGTGGTCGCGGGGGAGAGCGGCGGCGGGAACCTGACCCTCGCGCTGGGGATGAAGCTCAAGCGCGAGGGGCGCCTCCCGCTCGCCAAAGGGCTCTATGCGCTGGCGCCCTACATCGCCGGGTTCTGGCCGCAGGAGCGCTTCCCGTCCTCGACGGAGAACAACGGCATCTTCATCACCCTTGACGGCAACCGTGGGCCGATGGGGTACGGCATCGAGGCGTTCGACGCCCAGGATCCGCTCGCATGGCCCGGCTTCGCCTCCGACGAGGACGTCCGAGGGCTGGTTCCCACGGTGATCAACGTGAACGAGTGCGACCCGCTGCGTGACGAGGGGATCGACTTCTACCGCCTCCTGGTGCGCAACGGCGTCGCCGCGCGGTGTCGCCAGATGATGGGCACGGTCCACGCGAACGAGCTCATCCCGTCGGTGTGCCCCGACGTCAGTCGTGACACGGCTCGGGACATCGCCGCCTTCTGCAAGGACTGACCGCCGTCACCCGACGGATCGATCTCACGTCGCGAGGAGGGCTCGGTCCCCCGGCGACCTCATGCCCGCTGCGCCGAGCGTCCGGTCGCCCGTGGCGAGCGACCGACCGGCGCTGCACCGAGGCCATCGTTGGCGGTCGCGCGAACGCATGTCTCACCGGGCTGACAGAGTCCCGCCATGGATACCCTCAAACTTGGATCGGTGTCGCTTGACTGCGACGACCCCGCGGCGCTCGCCCGCTTCTGGGCCGAGCTGCTGGGCGGCGAGGTCGCCTTTGAGAGCGACGACTTCGTCGCGGTCAGGCTCGCCAACGTGTGGCTGTCGACGGTGCGGGTGGCGGGGTACCAGCCGCCGGCGTGGCCGACAGGGAGTCCTCCAAAACAGATCCACCTCGACCTCGCGGCTGCGGATCTCGACACGGCGCAGGCCCTCGCCGTCGCTAAGGGAGCGCGGGTCGCGGACGAGCAGCCGGAGCCGTCACGGTGGCGCGTCCTGCTCGATCCCGCCGGCCACCCGTTCTGCATCTCGAGCCAGATTCCCGACTAGCCCGAGCCGGTGCCCTCGGGCAACAGGGCCGTAGTGGTGCCCTGCGGACGAGCGCGGTCCGTCGGAAGGTCGCGCTGCCCCAGCGCGTCGACGCTGGGGATGAGCGCCCGGCTCGCGATGCCCAGATTCGGGTGAACGCGCCCGGCCACCAGCGAGTAGTACAGGTGTAGTTCGTCCTCACCCGCGGAAGGAGACATCAGTGGGAGCTGTCCCGAAGAGGTTTGATCGCCCGAGAAGTCGAGTCCGGTCCGGTCTCCGAGCCGGTGCTTTGTGCGCCTCGATCGCGGCCCTCGGCGTGCTGCCGGCAGCGTCAGCCGGAGCGGCATCGGCCCGAGTGGTCGCGCACTCCGGCACCTCGGCGGTCGTCGTCAAGATCTCCGCATCACGCGGTGGCTTCAAGAAGGTGCTGACCAACACGGTCGGTGTGGGTGCGACGTTGTACACCGCGAAGAGCTGCACGGGCGCGTGCCTGTCGGCATGGCCACCGCTGTTCATGCCCAAGGGCAAGACGATTCCGAAGGGTCCAAAGGGCTTGACGGGGCTCGGCACCGTCAAGGTAGGCAAGCACCTGCAGGTCACCTACAAGAAGCACCGGCTGTACACGTTCTCTGGTGACTCCGGCTCGAGCGTCACCGGCAACGGTGTCGCGGGTTTCACCGTCATCCAGAACGCTTGAGCGTGGTGGGCGCCAGGTCGCACGGACGCGGGGCTCCACGGCCGACGCGTGCGGCCCGGCCCCACATGTTCCCTCGCAGGACGTCGACTCGAACCAGGGTCCGCAGCGACGACGCATCGGTCCGGGAGGCACCCTGAACAGGTGTGGTATCTAGGGGCGTGGCGAAGAAGGGCGGTGCGCCGTCGGAGTTGATCGACGCGAGGATCGAGGAGCTGGACGACTGGCGCGGCGAGACCCTCTCCCGCATCCGCGCCTTGATCAAGGAGGCCGACCCCGACGTCGTCGAGGACTGGAAGTGGCGAGGCGTTCCGACGTGGTACCACGACGGACTGATCTGCACCGGTGAGACCTACAAGGGCGTCGTGAAGATGACCTTCGCCAAGGGCGCCTCGCTGAAGGATCCTTCCGGCTTGTTCAACGCCAGTCTGGAGGGCAACGTCCGGCGTGCCATCGACTTCCATGAAGGTGACCCCGTCAACCCGCGGGCGCTGCGGGCGCTCATCCGCGCCGCCGTCCGCGTGAACACGGCCAGCCGCAGGTAGACGCGTCAACGCGAGCGCGACGCGCGCTTCGATGCCGAGGCCGGTCGGGGCGCCATCAATTCTGGTGGGAGCCCGACAGAACGGACGCGCGAACCGTACGCTCCGTCCTGTGCAGTTCAGCAAGGAGCTCCGCGAGGGCGTCGCGAGCGGGAGGATCACCGTCTCGTTCCGCCTCTGGCAGCGGCCGCACGCCAAGGTCGGCTCGCGGTACCAGGTTGGATCTGGCTCCATCGAGGTGGACGACGTCCGCCTCATTCCGTTCCACGCGATCACGAAGGCGGACGTTCGACGGGCTGGGGAGTCCGACCGCGAGTCGCTGCGGTGCCGAGCCGCGCACGCGGGGCCGATCGACGACGACACGATGCTCTACATGGTCGAGTTCCACCCGGTCTGAACCTTCCGGTCAGCGAGGTCTGTGCCGTCGGGCTCGTCCCGGCGCTGGCCGGACCACCATGAACGGTGCGCGACGGTGGATCGTCGATCAGAACCCAGCAACACTGAGTGGGTGGACGATCACCTCAGCGGATCTGGGTTCCTCGCCGCACCCGGCGTCGCAGACTGGCGCGCCCTGTGGGGCGGTGGGTGGGCGGTCGCTCACTTCAGTACGAGGACGTTCACCAGCGCGGTCGCCCTCGCCCGTGCCATCGGCGAGCTCATGAGCGCGTCAGCGCACCCTGGCGACATCGATCTCCGCCACGATGGCGTCACGGTGCGCCTCTTCAGCGGTGCGTGGGAGGGCTTGAGCCGCAGGGACGCTGCGCTGGCTCAAGCGATCTCGATCATCGCCCGAGAGCACGGGGCGGTGGCCGATCCTGCAGCCGCACAACACGTGCAGCTCTCGATCGCCGCCGCGGACATCGAGCTCGTGCGCCCGTTCTGGAGCGCGGTCCTCGGGTATGCGGAGGTCGGCGAGGGGGACGTGCTGGATCCGCTTCGACGAGGTCCGACGCTGTCGTTCCACCGGATGGACCCGCCGCGGACGGAACGAAATCGCATCCACGTCGACGTGTACGTCGCGCCGGACCTCGTGGAGTCGCGCATACAGGCTGGGATCCGGGCAGGCGGCCGGGTCGTGTACGACAACGCGCCGCACTGGTGGACGCTGGCGGATCCCGAGGGGAACGAGGTCGACCTCGCCATCTGGATGGACGACTGAGCGCACCCACTGGCGCGCGCAAGCCGACCACGTCGTTTCACGGTCCACTCGCTGCGACGCGGCGCGGGTCCTGGGTCGCCGGCGGTCGTCGCGAGAGCATCGGCGGATCGACTGAGGTCGTACGCTGATGCGACGAGGAGGCACATGACCGACGCGGTGGACGACCGAGCTCCCGGGAGCCACTCGCTCTCTCGCAGAGCGACCCTCGCCGCGCTCGGGGGCGCGGCTGCTGGCGTCGCCGTCTCGCTGGGCGAGGTCACGGGCGCGGGGGCGGCTCGCGGGGCGCACGGCTCCCGTCACGCGAGCACGTGCCCATCGCTCACGCCCGAGCAGATCGTTGGCCCGTTCTACGTCGAGTACGACCTGCTCCGCGGTGACGTGACCGACCGGCAGAAGGGGGTGGACCTCGACCTGTCGATCGTGGTGATCGACGAGGTGACCTGTCGCCCGCTGCTGGGTGCGGTGCTGTCGATCTGGCAGGCGAACGCCGCGGGAAGGTACTCCGATGAGGCCAGCGAGGGCACGACCGGGACCACGTACCTGCGCGGCGCGCAGGTCACCGGCCCCGGCGGACGCGCTCGATTCCGGACCATCTTTCCCGGCTGGTACCCGGGACGTTGTCAGCACATCCACGTGAAGGCGATCATCAAGGAGGCACACGACGCGCACCGATTCCGCGGCGGTCGCGTCGTGCACGTCGGTCAGATCTTCTTCCCTCAGCAGATCAACGACGCGGTCGCGAAGGTCCCCCCTTACACCTCGAACCGGAACGCCTACGTCACGAACGCCCAGGATCAGTTCTACGTCTCGGAGCACGGCGCGCGATCGATGCTCGACGTGACCGGGTCGCCGCGCCGGGGCCTCCGCGGCTCGATCACGTTCTCCGTCAACACCAAGGCGAACCACGGGAAGGGCTGAGGACACTCGCCTCGCCGCAGTGGCGCCGCTCCTCGGAAGAGCGCGTGCACGTGGGGCACCGGCGTTACGATGTGTGGACACTCATAATCCACAGCTAATTCGATCGGCGACCTGTTCAAGTACCACCCTGGTCGGGTAGGTTTCCCCGGTCGGGAAGGAGGCCAGCAATGGCCCGCGCAATGTGGACAGGTTTCCTGAGCTTCGGCTTGGTCAACGTCCCGGTCGGGATGTACTCCGCCACGGCAGATCAGACCGTGCATTTCAACCAGCTCCACAAGGGCACGTCGCACCGCGTGCGGTACAAGAAGGTCGACGAGGTGTCCGGCGAGGAGCTCGAGCTCAGTGACATCGTGAACGGCTACGAGGTCTCGAGCGGAGAGTACGTCGTGGTCACGAAGGAGGAGCTCAAAGAGGCGGCACCGGGCAAGTCCGACACGATCGAGATCAGCGACTTCGTCGATCTCGACGAGATCGACCCCAAGTACTTCCGCCAGACCTACTACCTCGCGCCAAAGGGCAAGGGAGCGGATCGCGCCTACGCCCTCCTCCGTCAGGCCATGCGCGACGCCAACAAGGTCGGCGTCGCCACCGTCGTGCTCCGGGACAAGGAGCACCTCGTCGCGGTGCGTCCTGCTGACGACGTCCTCATCCTCGAGACCATGTACTTCGAGTCCGAGATCCGTGATGCCCGAGCAGAGCTCGAGACGTTGCCCCCGAGCGACGTCGAGTTCCAGGACCGCGAGGTCGACATCGCACGCCAGCTCATCGACATGCTCACGACCGAGTGGGACCCGACCCGCTACAAGAACACCTACCGCGACCGCATCGAGGAGCTCATCGAGCGCAAGCGGGAGGGCAAGGCGATCGTCTTCGAGTCCGAGACGCCGAAGTCCAACGTGGTGGACCTGATGGCGGCGCTCGAGGCGTCGATCTCCCGCACCGGACGCGTCACCGCGAGGGCGCCCGAGCCCGCGGAGGACCGCGTGGCCGCGCGTTCAGTGGTGGCGACGCGACACGTCGGGCGCGTCGCGCTCCCGCCGACGAAGGCGGACCTGCTCCGCCAGGCGAAGGAGCTGGGAATCAAGGTGAGCTCGAAGGCGACGAAGGCCGAGCTGGAGCAGCTCCTCGAGGACGAGGAGGCGGCCACGGAGTCCGGCCGCAAGCAGGCGTCGCGTAGCTAGTTCCCGGCGCCGTCCTCAAGGACGGCGGCGAACAGGTCGCCGTGCCGCTCGACGCGATCGACGACGTCTGCGGCGAGGAACTCCATGGTCTCGGGGCTTCCCCCGTTCGCACAGGCGTCGATCTCCTCCCAGGTCACGGGCGTCGAGACGGTCGGTCGTGGTCGGGCTCGCAGGGAGTAGACCGCGATGGTCGTCTTCACCGGGTTGTTCTGGCTCCAGTCAATGAGCACCTTGTTCGTGCGCAGGTCCTTCTTCATGTTGGAGACGACCGCGTCGGGGTGGTCACGCTCGAGCTTGCGCGCAAGCTCGTGGGCGAGCTCGTTCGAGTCCACGGCACTGGCGAGCCGAAGGTAGAGCTGCAGCCCCTTTGACCCCGAGGTCTTGGCCGCGACACCGTCCCTCCCGATCTCCTCGGCGAGCCACCCGGCGACCGTGCAGCACTCGACGATGGTGGTCCCGGGACCAGGATCGAGGTCGAACACCATGAGGTCCGCGGGGTTGGGCAGGTCCGTCCCGTCACCGACCTGCCACTGCGGGACGTGGAACTCGAGCGCCGCGAGGTTCGCCGCCCAGATGAGCGTGGGTCGGTCCGCGATCACGGCGTACTCGATGACGTCGCCGGGGGCCTTGGAGTTGGGGCGTCTGGGCACCGTCGCGCGGTGGACCCACGGCGGTGCGTGGGACGGGATGTGCTTCTCGAAGAACGACGATCCCTCGACGCCATTGGGGAAGCGCTTGAAGGTGACCGGCCGGTCCCAGACGTGGGGGAGCATGACGTCGGCGACGCGGGCGTAGTAGTCGAGCACGTCGCCCTTCGTGAACCCGGTCTCGGGGTAGAGGACCTTGCCGAGGTTGGAGACCGTGAGCGCACGACCGTCGACGTCGACCTGCACCGTCTCAGGGCTCACGGACGACCTCGCGTGGCTCCTTGTCCGCTCGCAGCCCGCGCCACGACGGGTGTCGGAGGTGCCCGTCGTGGGTCCACTCGGTGTACTGCACCTCTCCGACCAGCACGGGCCGGACGAAGTGCGCGAGCGCGGTCTCGGACCGCGAGAGGACCGACGTGAAGGGGGAGTCGTCCTGGGCGAGACCCTGCAGGTCCGTCAGCAGCTCGGCGCGAGCCTGGTCGCTGAAGCCCGTGCCGACCTTCCCGACGTAGGTGAGGCCGTCCCCGTCGTGGATCCCGAGCAGCACTGCCCCCAGCGTGCCGGCGAGCTCGCCCCTCCCCTCGGTCCATCCGCCGATGACGGCCTCCTGGGTGCGCACGTTCTTCACCTTGATCCACTGGCTGGTGCGCTGACCTGGCGTGTAGGGGGAGTCCCGTCGCTTGGCGACGACGCCCTCGAGCCCGCGCTCGAGCGAGACCGCCAGCAGGTCGCGACCAGGGACGTCGGAGAAGGACGGCGGGGTCGCGAACGTGTCGCCGGCGAGCTGGAGCGCCTCGAGCAGGTGGCGACGCTCGTCGTAGCTGAGCTCGACCGTGGACCTGCCCACGAGGTACAGCACGTCGAAGACGAGGTAGCTCACCGGGGACTCCTTCGCCCGCTTCGCCGCGGTCGAGGACGACGCGACGTGGAGGCGCCGCTGGAGCTTGCCGAAGTCGGGTCGCCCTGTCTCGTCGAGCGCGACGATCTCGCCGTCGAGGACGGCGCTCGTCGAGCCGAGGAACGACCCGAGTTGTCGGAGCTCTGGGAACGACGTGAGGAGGTCCTTGCCGTTGCGGCTCAGGGCGCGCACGCGACCGCCGTCCACGTACACGATGGCTCGGACGCCGTCCCACTTGAACTCGTAGGCCCAGCCGTCCGATCGCCTCGGCAGCGTTCCGGACGTCGCGAGCATGGGCTCGATGCGCTTGGGGAAGGGCACGAAGTCGGGCGGCGCGTCGTCCATCCGGTGGATCATCCAGTCCTTGTCCTCGGGCGAGCCCGTCGGGAACAGCACGAACCTCCCGTTCGTCCGCTCGCCGTGGAGCACGACCATCACCTCGTTCGGGCGCCACTTCTCCGTCTCGTAGGTGCCGCGATCCCAGATACGCACGAGCCCCGCGCCGTACTCGCCCTTGGGGATCTCCCCTTCGAAGTCCTTGTAGTCGAAGGGGTGGTCCTCCACGTGCACGGCGAGGTGATTGACCTTGGGGTCGACCGGCAGCCCCTTGGGCAGCGCCCACGAGACGAGGGCACCGTCGCGCTCGAGCCGAAAGTCCCAGTGCAGCGCGCGAGCGTGGTGCTCTTGAATGACGAAGATGGGGTCGTGGTCCGTCGGCGGTGACGACGAGGCCATCGGCTCTGGTGTCCTCTTGGGGTCCCGCTTCGCCCGGTACGTCGCGAGGCGAGACGCTGGCTCTTTTGGGACC
>DASZHS010000065.1:0-24845 GCA_035937595.1 Acidimicrobiales bacterium | reverse complement strand
AGGAGCGCCTCGCACTGGGTGCGCGTCTCGGCCACGAGCGCCGCGCACGCCAGCTCAGCCTGGCGGCGCGCCGCGTCCGCCTCTCGCTGCGCGTCGGCGAGCAGTGCGGCGCGGGCGCGCTCGGCGTCACCGAGCAGCTCGTCGATCTCGCGCCGGACGTCGCTCAGGTGTCGGCGGTCATCGGGGTCCTCGCCCCGGGTGGTGCGGTCCGCGCCGCGCTCGCGCCCGACCACGCGTCGTCGCCCCTCGTGCGACCGCTCCTCTTGGGATCGTTTCTCCTGGGACCGCTCCTTGGCGCGCGCGGCGTCGCGCTCCGCGGCCACGCGGATCTCGCGCGCCTGGTCCTGCGCCGCGGTGAGGATGCGCCGGCACTCGTCCTCGAGCTGCTCGAGGACCCTGGCCGACGTCTCGCCGGCGTCGGCGGCGTCCGTGCGGTCGGCGGTCGGGCTCGCGACGAGGTCCGTCGAGGGCGGGGTCGTGCGGAGGGCGAACTGGGTGGCGTGCAGCAGGGCGGCGAACCACCCCTCGACCCAGGTCGCCGCGCTCGCGCCCTCCGAGACGAGGGCGACCCCTATCCCCGGGAGCCGCAGCACCCGGTAGGTGTCGGACCCGGTCGTCGCCGTGAACGTCCCCAGGTGCGGGACGACGGCGAAGAGGGCGGCGAGGCGGGCCTCGTCGTCGGCGCGCCCCCAGCGCACCGGCGCGTCGCCGTCGCCGAACACGACCGCGGCGCGGACCTTGCCCTCAGCGACCGCGCTCGGCAGCGCGGCGGCCAGGGCGTTGCGGCCGGGCGTCACGCCGACCGCCCCTGGGGCCACGAGCGGCGCCGCGGCGTCGAGGCGCTGGACCATCGCGACCTGCTCGTGGCCGAAGGGCAAGACGCGCGCCGCGACGGGCTCGACCCGCCGTGCGGGCAGGATCCCGAGCTCGCCGCAGACCGCCTCGAAGCGCTCGTCGGCCTGCGCGGCGAAGTCCGGGGTGACCACGACGGGGTCGTCGTGGTCGAGCCCCTGCGCCGGTTCCCCGTGGCCCTCGACGGGCGCCGGGACGGGCCACTCCATACCTCGGCGATGGTAGTGCTGGGCTCGTCACGCCTCGGGTATGGGGACGCGTGCCGCGCGCCGCGCACGACGCGTCTCACGGCGAGGTGACGTCGCTCGGCAGCAGCGACTCGGGGACGACCGTGCCGGGGCGGTTCGCAGGGTCGTTCGCGAGGAAGCGCCCGAACACCGGCAGCTCGGTGATCGACTCGGCGCGCAGCGTCGCCATGACCACGGGGAGGAACGACTCCGCCGCAGGGTAGACGAGGTAGCGGGGCAGCCACTCGGGGTCGTACTTCGCGTTGAACCGCCACAGCGTCTCGATCGGCATGATGCCCGAGAGCCGCTTGATCGCCCAGCGCTCGGCGCGCGTCGTCACGCCCTCGCCCCGCTCGCCGTCGAGGATCGAGCGGAACGCGGCGAAGTTGAGGCTGAGCCCCTTCGCGCCGCGCGCGGCGAGGTGCTCGATCGTCGAGCAGAGCACGAAGTCGAGCAGCCCGTTCGGGTGGTCGCCGGGGTCCCGGCGCATGAGGTCGAGCGAGAAGCCGCGCACCGCGGGCGAGGGGACGAACTGGCACATCGCCGCCGGCTCGCCGGCCGGCGTCGAGACGAGCGCGAGGAGGAGCCCCTGGTCCTTCGGGTCGAAGAGCCGGCCGAGGCACATGGAGAAGCCGCGCTCGTCGTCGCCGCGCCGGTTGAGCTCCATCATCGCGACGATGCCAGGCACCCGGGCGGGGTCGATCGTCGCGGGGTCGAGGAACTCGACGGTGTAGCCGTGGCGCTCGAGACGCGTGCACGCCTGGCGGAGGCCCTTCATCTTCCCGCCGGCGAGCGAGAAGCGCTGGACGTCGACGACGGCCTCGTCACCGAGGTAGAGGTAGCGCATGCCGGCGGTGGCGTAGAGGGGGAGCCACGACTCGCCGGCGCCGATGAGCCCGACGGTCCAGCCGCGCTGCTCGGCGAACGCCCGGAACGCGCACCACGCCTCCTCGCGCTCCTCGATCGGGCCGATGGGGTCCGGCGAGACGAGGCACACCCCGCCGTAGACGGCGTAGGCGACCAGCGTGTCACGGTGGAAGAACCACTGCTTGTCGTCGCGCAGCGCGAAGTAGTCGAGCGTCCCCAGCCCGTGGCGCCGGACGAGGTCGCGCGCGCGCAGCTCGGCGGCACGGCGCTCCGCGGAGGTGTGCCGCTCCGAGAGGCGTCGGTCGACCACGGGCCGCGTGGCGAGGTACAGGGTCGTGACCGCGACGGAGAGCCCGACGGCGAGCATCGCGGGGTAGACGAAGTCGTCGACCCGGTCGGGGAGCGCGACGGTCGAGAGGCCGGCGAGCCGCTCGACGCACGCGAGCATCACGAGCCACAGCGACGGGAGCACGCCGGCGCGCAGGTTGGACGCCTCGATGCCGATGACCGCTCCGCCGACGGCCGCGACGCACGCGACGCCGAGGTAGGGGGCCGCGCCCGACAGCGAGCCGCGGTCGGACTGCGCGCGGAAGTCCCCGCGGCGCAGCACGAGGAACGCGAGCAGGCCGGCCGAGACGAGCGTCCCCGGCACGCCGGCGTTGCGCCCCACGTGCCCGACGACCGAGACCGCGAGCACGAGGACGGCCGCGACCCACGAGCGGTGCTGGCCGCGGCGCACCCCGCGCGCGAGCATGATCAGCGCGACGCCCGTGAGCGCGAGCAGCGCGGCCGCGGTCTGGGAGACGCCGATCGGGAGCACCCCGAGCACGGCGTGCAGCCGGGTCCGCAGCGGCGGCGCCACGGCCACGGCGACGTCGGCGAGCCCCGCGAGGACGATGGTCGTGGCGGCCACGCGCCGGACGAGGCGCAGGCGGCGCTGGTGGTCGAGCTCGTCGGCCTCGATCGGCCAGGACTGGCCGTGGGGCCACGACGCGACCAGCGAGACGTGCAGCCGCCCGACGTCGCGGCAGCGCCGCTCCCTCGAGGCGACCCGCTCGAGCAGCGTCGCCCCCGGGAGGGCGTCGTCGCCCACGACGAGGCGGACGCGGGCGTCCGACCCGGCCTCCACCTCCAAGAACCCCGCCGTGCGCCGCGCGAGGAAGACGGGCGGCAGCCCAAAGCGACCCGGCAGCTCGCGGACGACCTCGGAGGTCGCTCCCGGGGCGGCGAGGAACCCGGACGCCATCGCCCCGAGGGCCCCGCGCGGGGAGCCGCCGACGACGTAGCCGTCGGCCCCGTGCTCCAAGAGGTCGCGGGCACGATCGAGCACCGGGCCCGCCTCGGTGCGCAGCGCCTCGAGCGGGTACGGGGACCGCGGACGGTCCCGGATCGCGCGGGGGTAGCGACGCGACGACTTCACGGTCGCCATGACGGCGGCGACCACCTCGGCGAGCACGATCACGCCGAGGGTGATCACGAGCCGGTCGGTCCACGAGAGCAGGGCGGCGCGCTGCACGGCGTGGTGCGCGGCCTTGGTGTGCATCGTGAGGCGGTCGAGCCCGGTGACGACGATGCCGATGCGCGTCGCGACGACGGCGAGCAGCGCGACGAGCGGGGCGATCCACAGCAGGCGGCGGAGCCCGCGGTACCGGAGCCGTGACGAGAGGAAGCGCGGGGCGGCGGCCGGGTCCTCCAGCTGCTCCTCGCCGACCATCCACTCCGACGTCGAGGGGTGAGCGGGGACGAAGTCGGGTCGCGCGGTCTCGACGACGACCCGGCGCAGCCCCGACGCGGTGAGGAGGTCGAGCTCGACGGAGGGGACGACCTCGAGGCCGATGGTCGCGAGCCGCTGGCGAGCGGGCACCTCGGCGAGCTCGGCGTCGCGCCACCCGGGCAGCACCAGCCCGCGACGGCCCTCCCCGGCGCAGAACGACGAGATCGCGTCGCGGAGCCGGTCGTGGGCGTCGAGCGCGGTCTGGACGAGCCGCGCGACGTCGGTCGTGGCGCTCGGGACGACGAGGTTGCCCGCGATCACGAGGACGCCGGGTCCCTGCCAGGCCTCGAGCTCGGTCGCGAGCGCCGCGCTGGTGGACGCCGAGGCGTCGGTGATCTGGGCGGGTAGGAGGAGGTCAGAGACGACGAGCGCCCTCGCGCCCCTCGGGATCCCGACGACCGCGGACGACGGAATCCGCTCCCGCAGCTCCACGGCGCCAGTCTCCCACGCGTGGTCGGCGGCACGACGCAGGTTCGTCAAGTCCCCCCGTAGTCTGCGCCGTCGATGGCCGTCGACCCCGCTCGCGCGCACTGGTGGTGGCGCGACGCGCCGTCGTCCGCGCGGCGCGCGGTCGTGGTCGACATCGACGGGGTCCTCGCGGACGCCCAGGGTCGCCAGCACCACCTCTGGGACAGTCGGGACTGGGACGCGTTCTTCGACGCCTGCGGCGACGACCCCGTCGTCGACGAGGTGCGCACGCTGCTGCGCCTGCTCGACGGGTCGCTCGTCGTCCTGCTCGTCACGGCGCGGCCCGTGCGGGTCCGCGAGCTCACCGTCACGTGGCTGGACGACCATGGGCTGCGCTGGGACCTGCTCGTGATGCGCCCGTCACGCGAGTACGCGCCCGCGGCCGAGTTCAAGCGCGACGTCGTCGACGAGCTGCGCAGCGAGGGGTTCGAGCTCGAGCTCGCGATGGAGGACGACCCGCGGAACCGCGCGATGTACCTGGACGCGGGCGTGCCCTGCCTCTACGTGCACTCCGGCTACTACGACTGACCGACGAGCCAGGTGCGCACGGCGCGCGCCGCGGCGCGTCCGCTCGCGATGCACGCCGGGACCCCCACGCCGCGGTAGGCCGCGCCGGCCACCGCCACCCCGCCGAGCGCACCCGCCGCCCGCTCGATCCCCTCGACGCGGACGAGGTGGTTCACGCGGTACTGCGGGAACGCACGTGGCCACCTCGTGACCACGACCTCGAGCGCGGACCCCTCGAGCCCGACCAGCGCGTGGAGCTCGCCGGCGACGCGCGCGCCGAGCGCGGCGTCGTCGAGGTCGTCGGGCCGCGCGTCGTCGATCCTCCCTGCCGACACCCGCAGCAACACCTCGCCGTCGCGCGCGAGGTGCGGCCACTTGCGGTCGAGGAACGTCACGGCCGTCGCGAGGTACGGGCCGTCGGGGCCGTCCGTGCCCGCCGGCACGAGGATCCCGGTGCCGCCGTCGGGGAGCACGACGTCGCCGGCGCCGTGGCGCGAGGTGACGACGGCGACGGACGCCGCGTCGATCGCCCCGAGCATCGCGGCGGCATCGCGGTCGTGGGGGGCGAGGAGCGCGGCGGTGGCCGCCGCGGGCGTCGCCAGGACGACGGCGTCGGCGTGGACCTCGCCCGTCGCCGTCTCGACGACCCACCGCGGTGCCCCGGGGGCGCCGCGCCGCACGGCGGCGACGGCGCGGTCCGTCGCGATCGTGACCCCACGGGCGGCGAGCACGCCGGCGACCAGCTCCGCCAGCGCCCCCGCGCCGTCGCGGAGCGTGACGAAGGCGGGTCCGTCGTCGCCGCCCGTCGGCGACTTGAGGGCGCGCATCAGGCTGCCGCGTCCCTGCCCGGCGTCGAGCAGCGGGGGGAAGACCGCGGCCGCGGAGAGGTCGCGCACCCGACCCGCATGGATGCCGCCGACGAGCGGGTCGACGAGGACGTCGACGACGCGCTGGCCGAGCTTGTCGGCGACGAGCGGGCCGATGGCGCGGTCCGGCAGCGGCGAGCGACGCGCCGGGCGCGGGGCGACGAGGTCGACCGACGCGCGGAGCGCACCGCGGAGCCCGAGCAGCCCGACGGCCTGCGTCGTGCGCAGTCTCGTCGGGACGCCGAGCGCGAGCCCGGCCGGCAGCCGGCGCAGCTTGCCCCTCGCCACCACCCACGCGCCCGACGCGGCGATCGGCTCGACGGCGCCGGTCGCGCCGAGCTCGCCCACGAGCGCGATCGCCTCGGGGCGCCGCGCGAGGAAGCCGTCGGGGCCGACGTCGACGACGCGGTCACCGATCGCGACGCGGCGCAGGACGCCGCCGAGCGCGGCGGCCTCGAGCAGCGTCACCGAGGGCGTCGGCGCCGTCGGGCCGGCGGCGCCGCCGGTGAGCTCGTAGGCAGCCGACAACCCGGCGATGCCGCCACCCACGACGACGACGTGCGTCACGGCGACGCGCCCTCGACGACGGCGGCGAGGATCGCGCAGAGCGCCGGGTCGTCGTTGAGCGAGGCCGTGCGGTGCAGCGCGATGCCGCGCGCCAAGGCGACGCCCGCCGCCTCCACGTCGAGGTCGTAGAGCACCTCGAGGTGGTCGGCGACGAAGCCGACCGGGCACACCACGACGTCGTGGACGACGTCGGCGTCGAGCTGGCGGAGCAGCGCGAGGACGTCGGGTCCGAGCCACTCGTCGCTCGTCCGCCCCGCGCTCTGCCAGCACACGAGGTGGTCGCGCAGCCCCGCGGACCGGGCGACGGCCGCGGCCGCGCCACGGAGCTCCCCGGGGTAGTCCGTGCCCGCCGCCAGTGCCGACACCGGGAGTGAGTGCGCGCTGAAGACGACCAAGGGGTCGCTGGCGCAGGCCGCGACGGCGTCGCGCACCCGCACGGCGAGGAGCTCGGCGAACCCGGGGGCGGCCCACCAGGACCACACCGCGTGGTAGGGCACGCGCGCTCGCAGCGCGCTCGCCGCACGGTCGTGGTACTGGTCCGTCGACATCGGCGCGCGCAGCGGCGCGAGGACGAGCCCGATGACGTCGGCGACCCCGGCGTCGACGAGCCGCTCGACGGCGTCTTCGATGCGCGGGGTCGCGTACTTGGTCGCGCCCTCGACGACGAAGCGGTCCCCGTCGCGGTCCCGGAGCGCGCGGGCGATCCCCGCCACCTGGTCCGCCGTGCGCTCGGCGAGCGGCGACGTCCCGCCGATCGCGTCGTAGCGCCGCTCGAGGTCCGCGAGCTGCTCGGGGCTCGGCGCGCGCCCGTGGCGGATCGCGGTGTAGAAGGGCGCCACCTCCTCGCGGCTTGCGGGCGTGCCGTGCGACAGGACGAGGAGGCCGGTGCGCGCCGTCACGGGTTCGGCGTGACGCCCGCGCGCCCCTCGGCGTGCACGACGGCGACGACCTCGGCGAGCACCCCTGGGTCCGTCGAGGGGAGCACGCCGTGGCCGAGGTTGAAGACGTGGCCGGGCCGCGTCCCGGCCCGTGCGAGCACGTCGCGCGTGGCCTCGAGCGCGACGGCGACGTCCGCAACGCAGAGGGCCGGGTCGAGGTTGCCCTGCACGGCGAGGTCGCCCACGCGGTCGCGCCCCGCGTCGAGCCCCACGCGCCAGTCGAGGCCGATGACGTCGGCGCCCGAGGTGGCCATGAGGCCGAGCAGCTCGGAGGTGCCGACGCCGAAGAGGATCCGGGGGACGCCGAGGGGCGCGAGCGCCGCCATCACCTTCTGCGTCGGGGGGAGCGCGAAGCGCTCGTACTCGCTCGGCGAGAGCGCGCCCGCCCAGGAGTCGAACAGCTGGATCGCCGACGCCCCCGCGCGGACCTGGGCGACGGCGGAGGCGATCGCGAGGTCGGCGAGGCGGTCCGTCAGGGCGGCGAAGAGCCCGGCGTCACCGTGGGCGAGCCCCTTCACCACCTCGAACGTGCGCGTCGGTCCGCCCTCGACGGCGTAGCTCGCGACGGTGAACGGTGCCCCGGCGAACCCGATGAGCGGGGTGGCGCTCGCGGCGAGCTCCTTCACGACGAGGCGCACCGTCTCGGTCACGTTGGCGACGTCGTCCTCTTCGAGCGGGCGGAGGCGGGCGAGGTCCGCGGAGGTGCGCACCGGGTGCTCGATGACCGGGCCCCTGCCCGGCACGAGGTCGACGCCGAACCCGATCGCGTGGAGCGGGACGACGATGTCCGAGAACAGGATCGCCGCGTCGACGCCGTAGCGGCGCACCGGCTGCAGGGTCACCTCGCAGGCGAGCGACGGGTCGGCGAGGGCGTCGAGGAGCGAGCCGATGCCCCGCAGCGCCCGGTACTCGGGCAGTGAGCGCCCCGCCTGGCGCATGAACCACACCGGCACGTGCTCGACGGGCTCGCTGCGGCACGCGCGCAGGAAGGGGCTCTCGTCGAGCGAGCGGGACACGGCTGCATCGTAAGACGCGGCGTGGCGCCGCCCACGAGGCACGACAGGTCGGTCCCGTAGACTGGTCGGTTCCCGGAAACGGCGGAGGAGGCTGCGTGGCCCAGGAGCGTGAGGTCGCCGAAGAGCAGCGCTACCTCGACCGTGCCCACACCGCGCTCGACGCGATGCGGGAGGAGGCGCGCTCCATGCTCGGCGACGTCCTCGACATCGGACGCGGTGGCACGTTCCAGTCGAGGACCGAGCGCGACATCGTCGTGAACACCGCGCTCTCGCGCCTCCAGCAGCTCGACATCGGCGACCAGGCGCTGCTCTTCGGTCGCATCGACACGGCGGCCAACTCCGAACGCGCGCCAGGTGAGTCGTTCCACATCGGGCGCGTCGCGGTCTCCGACGAGGACCTCGAGCCCCTCGTCGTCGACTGGCGCGCCCCGATCGCCGAGCCCTTCTACCGCGCCACCGGGATCGAGCCGCTCGGGCTCGCGCGGCGTCGCCACCTCCAGGTGCGCCACCGCGAGGTCCTGGGCCTCGAAGACGAGTACTTCACGCAGGCCGACGGGACCGGGCCCGACCGCGCGCAGGTCGAGCGCGCCACCCAGGACGGCCTCGTCGAGAACGGGCTGGCGCTCGGCGGCCCCGGCGCCCTCCTCGCCGCGCTCGGCCAGGCGAGGACCGGCCAGATGGGCGACATCGTCGCCACGATCCAGCGCGAGCAGGACGAGATCATCCGCGCGCCGCTGCCCGGCCTCCTCATGGTCCAGGGCGGTCCGGGGACCGGGAAGACGGCGGTGGCGCTGCACCGCGCGGCGTACCTCCTCTACACGCACCGGTTCCCGCTCGAGCGCCAGGGCGTGCTCGTGGTCGGGCCGAACCCGCTGTTCCTGCGCTACATCGAGCAGGTCCTGCCGTCGCTCGGCGAGGCGGGCGTGACGCTGTCGACGGTCGCGGGCCTCGTGCCGGAGATCCAGGTGCGCGCGAGCGAGCCCGACGACGTCTCGGAGCTCAAGGGCGACGCGCGGATGGCGCGGCTGGTCGCGCGCGCCGTGCGCACACGGCAGCGCCCTCTGCCGCGCGACGTCCAGCTCCCCTTCGGCGTCGCGGTGCTGACGCTGTCGGTCTCGATGACCGAAGAGGTCGTCGGGCGGGCGAAGCGCCGCCCCGGGCCGCACAACCAGCGGCACCGCTTCGTCGAGCGCGAGCTCGCGGCCGCGCTCGCCGCCCAGTACCGACGGCGTGTCTACGGCACCATCGAGGTCGAGGAGGGCGACGACCTCGAGGACCAGATCCGGCGCACCGCGGAGTTCCGCGCGGCCCTCCGCCGCATCTGGCCGCGGCTCGCGCCCCACGAGCTCCTCCACGACCTGCTCGGCGCGCCGCCGCTGCTCCGCGCCGCCGGCGCGGGGCTGCTCACCGACGCCGAGCTCGCCCGGCTCCACCGGACGAGGTCGTCCTCGCTCGACGAGGTCGCCTGGACCGTCGCGGACGCGGCGCTCGTCGACGAGGCGCGAACCGTGCTCGGCCCGGCCCGTGCGGCGCGGCGCCCGGCGCCCGCGACGACGTCGGTGCGAGAGCTCTTCGACCCGACGCCCATCGGCGAGGCCGGGGCCGACGACGAGCTCACCCGTAGCTACGGCCACATCGTGGTCGACGAGGTCCAGGACCTCTCCGCGATGCAGCTGCGCATGATCGCGCGACGCTCCATCTCGGGCTCGATGACCGTGGTCGGCGACATGGGCCAGTCGACCGCCTCGGGTGCGGCGGGCTCCTGGGACCAGGTCGTCACCCACCTCGCGCCCCGCAAGCCGCCGTCGACCGTCGAGCTCACCGTGAGCTATCGCACGCCGAAGGAGGTGCTCGACGTGGCCGCGGGCGTGCTCGCCGTCGCCGAGCCCTCGCAGCGCCCGCCGCGGCCGGTGCGCACGACGGGCGTCGCCCCCGACCTTCGCGTGGTCACGGCCGAGTCGCTCTTCGACGAGGTCGTCGCCGCGTCGCGCCGAGAGCTCCTCGCGGTCGACCCCGGCCGTGTCGCCGTCCTCGTGCCGGCGTCGGATCTCGCCGGCGTCCTCGCCGCGTTGCACGCCGCGTCGCTGCACGCCGTCGACCCGCGCGCGTCGACGGGCGAGGGGCTCGCGGCCAGCCTCGTCGTCCTCCCGGCCGACGACGCGAACGGCCTGGAGTTCGACTCCGTCGTGGTCGTCGAGCCGTCGAAGATCGCCGAGCGCGGTGGTGAGGGACGCGCGCCCACCCGGCGCGGCCTGCGGTCGCTCTACGTCGCGATGACGCGTCCGACGCGGCGGCTCACGGTGCTCGGGACGTCCCCGCTGCCGACCAGCGACGCGTCGTCGGCACCGGCCCAAATGTGGCACGCCGAAGCAGCGATCAACTAGACAGTACCGTCGTGGCGCAGGCGCTCCCGCTGGACAGCCTCCCGCGGCAGACGAAGATCGTCCACGATCGCCCGCCGATGCTCGCCATCGGCGTCATGATCTGGCTCGGCTCCGAGGTCATGTTCTTCTCGGGCCTGTTCGCGGCGCTCTTCACGATCCGCTCCCGGCTCGCACAGTGGCCACCCGCCGGCACGAAGCTCGACGTCATCCAGGCGGGCATCTTCACGCTCATCCTCATCTCGTCGTCGTTCACGATGCAGTGGGCCGTCTGGCAGCAGGAGCACGACCGGCGGCGCTCCGCCAAGCGCTGGGTCTGGATCACCTTCGTCCTCGGCTTCCTGTTCCTCTCGAACCAGATGTACGAGTGGACCCACATCACGACGCGGTGGAACACCAACTCCTACGGCTCGGTCTTCTTCATCACGACGGGTCTCCACGGGATCCACGTGTTCTTGGGGCTCGTGGCCATGACGTTCCTGGCCGTGCGGATGAAGGGGCGCCTCCACGGTGACCCCGGCGAGCTGTCCAACTTCCAGGCCGTGAGCTACTACTGGCACTTCGTCGACATCGTGTGGATCGGGCTGTACTCATGCCTGTTCCTGCTCAAGTAGCCCGGATGGGGAACGGACGGACGCCTCGGGTCCGGCGCCTCGGTGCACTCGCGCTCCTCGGCGTCGTCGGTGCGCTCGGCACCCTGCCGTTCGCCGCGACGGCGAGCGGGTCCCCGCCGACGACGTCGACGACGACGGGTGCCTCCACGACCACGACCACGACGATCCCCACGGCGGCGGCGCCGACGCCGAGCGTCCCCTACAAGATCTTCTGGATGGGCGTCCCGCCCCAGTTCCCGCCGTACACCCGCCCGAACTCCGGGACGCCGAACGCGACGATCCGTATCTTCAACAAGAACGGCCAGCTCGCCATCTACGGGAACACGTCGGTGCTGTACTTCCTCCCGCAGCTGCTCCAGCACAAGTACCCGACGCCCGTCCTCTACCAGCTGGGCGAGCAGCTGTACCAGCAGAACTGCGCCTCGTGCCACGGCGTGAACGCGAACGGCGTCCCGCCCGCGCTCACCCCCAAGGGGGGCGGCTTCCCGACCCTGCAGCACATCGGCCCAGCGGCGATCGACTTCTGGATCGAGTCGGGCCGCATGCCCGCCACGGCGACCAACCTCACCCAGCCGATCCGCCGGCCCGCGCGGCTCAACCACATGCAGGCGCTCGAGATCGCGACGTACCTCACGTCTCGGTGGCCCGCGACGCCCTACATCCCGCAGGTGAACCTCACCGGCGCGAGCCTCTCGGACGGCGCGCAGCTGTTCGCCGCCAACTGTGCGGCGTGCCACACGATCACCGGTGACGGCGACGCGCTGGCGAACAGCACGTTCTCCCCGTCGCTGCGGAACATCCCCGCGGCCCAGGTCGCCGAGGCCCTGCGGACCGGGCCCGCGAACATGCCGATCTTCACGGGCAACCTGACCGACCAGCAGCTGCGCGACGTGGTCGCCTACGTGGTGGAGAAGATCGAGCACCCCGAGAACCCCGGCGGCATCGGCCTCGGCGGGCTCGGACCGGTCGGCGAGGGGTTCGTGGGACTGGCCCTCGGCGTCGGCCTGCTGGCGCTCGTCGGGTTCTGGATCGGGGACCGCTCGTGACCGACGCGCACCTCCAGCCCGCCTCGCGGCACCCGCGGCACATGGAGCGCGTGATCACCGCGCTCTTCTTCGTCGGGCTCGTCTGCTTCGGCGTCTTCGGCGCCGCGTACTGGCAGAACTGGGCGGCCTGGACGCTCGGGACGAGCCTCGGGGTGGGCATGTTCGTCGTCGGCGCGGGCCTCACCGCCTGGGGCAAGTACCTGATGCCGCGGGGACCGTTCGTCGAGGAGCGCCACGAGCTCGCCTCGGCGCCACAGGACCTGGACCGGTTCACGAACGCCGTGGTCGCCCGCGGCGGCATCGAGGTCCGGCGGCGCAAGGTGCTCGGCGGGATGCTCGGCGCGGGGCTGGGGGTGTTCGGGGTCGTCGCGGCGTTCCCGCTCATCCGCTCGCTCGGACCGCTGCCCGGCAACACGCTCCAGACGACCGACTGGAGGGCCGGCACCTACCTCGTCGACCAGCAGGGCCGTCGCATCCACCGCGACGACATGGGCGTGGGCAGCGTCGCGACGGTCTTCCCCGAGGGCCTCGAGAACACGGACACCGGCCAGGCGGTCGACCAGACGATCCTGATCCACGCCGAGGCCTCGTCGTGGACCCCGACGGGCGTGCCGGACTACACCCCCGAGGGCTTCGTCGCCTACTCGAAGCTGTGCACCCACGCCGGGTGCCCGGTGGGGCTGTACGAGCGCGCACTCCAGCTCCTCGTCTGCCCGTGCCACCAGTCGATGTTCAACATCGTCGACAAGGGCCTCCCCACCTTCGGCCCCGCCCCGAGGCCCCTGCCCCAGCTGCCGATCGCCTTCGACGCGGCGGGCTACCTGTACGCCGTCGCCGGCTACGACCAGCCCGTCGGGCCAGGGTTCTGGGAGCGCTCGTAGTGCCGACCCTGCGCCGCAAGGCCGCCGCGCCCAAGGAGCCCCTGGGCCCCTACGGGAGGGTCGGCAAGTCGATCGCCGAGCTCGACGAGCGGCTCGGGATCGCGAAGGGCGGCCGGACGTTCCTCGACAAGATCTTCCCCGACCACTGGTCGTTCATGCTCGGCGAGATCGCGCTGTACTCGTTCGTCGTCCTGCTCGCGACCGGCGTGTTCCTCACGCTGTACTACGTCCCGTCGGTCGCGCCGACCGTGTACCACGGCCCGTACAAGCCGCTCGACGGCACGATCGTGTCCCAGGCGTACGCCTCGACGGTCGACCTGTCGTTCTCGGTGCGCGCGGGACTGCTCATGCGCCAGATGCACCACTGGGCGTGCGACATCTTCGTCGGGTCGATCGTGCTGCACATGGCGCGCGTGTTCTTCACCGGCGCGTTCCGCAAGCCGCGCGAGCTCAACTGGACGATCGGGCTCACGATGCTGATCCTCGCGATCCTGAACGGGTTCATCGGCTACTCGCTGCCCGACGACCTCATCTCGGGCACCGGCATCCGCATCGCCTACTCGATCGTCCTGTCGATCCCGATCGTCGGCTCGTACCTCGCGTTCTTCCTGTTCGGCGGCAACTTCCCGGGGACGCTCATCATCCCGCGGTTCTTCACGCTGCACGTCCTCATCCTCCCCGCCCTGATCGTCGGGCTGCTGTCCGCGCACCTGATCCTGCTCGTCCGCCAGAAGCACACCCAGTTCCCCGGACCGGGCAAGACCGAGCGCAACGTCGTGGGCTCGCCGATGTTCCCCGTGTTCATGGCGAAGACGACGGGCTTCCTGTTCATGATCGCCGGCGCGACCGCGCTCTTGGGCGCGCTCTTCCAGATCAACCCCATCTGGCAGTTCGGCAGCTACAAGGCGTCGAACATCTCCTACGCCGTCCAGCCGGACTGGTACATGGGGTGGCTCGACGGTGCGCTGCGCGTGATGCCCTCCTGGGAGTGGGTCGGCTTCGGGCACACCATCCCCCTCGAGGTCTTCCTGCCGGCGATCATCTTCCCGGGGATCATCTTCAACATCTGCTACGTCTGGCCGATGATCGAGCGGCGCCGCTCGAAGGACCGGCTCTCGCACAACCTCTTGTTCCGGCCGCGCGACCGGCCCAAGCACACCGCGGCCGGCGCGGCGATGCTCGGGCTCCTGGGCATGCTCTTCATCGCGAGCGCGACCGACGTGCTGGCCAACTTCCTCCACATCTCGCTCAACACGATCCTCATCCTCATGCGGATCCTGGTCGTCGTCACGCCCTTCATCTGCTACCTCGTCACCTGGAAGATCTGCCTCGAGCTCCAGTCGGCCCCGCGGGGCGGCAAGCGCAAGGTCGCGAACGTGGTCACGCTCACCCAGGAGGGCGAGTACGTGGCGACCCCGATGCCGCCGCCGCCAGGGACCGAGCACGAGCTCGCGCCCGAGCTCGTGCCCGCGCTCTTGGAGCTCGACGACGGCCGCGACGACGGCCACCCGCGGCCCGAGGACGACGACGAGGTCTCCTTCGGCACCTCCTCGGTGCGCACCGTCCCGAGATGACGCCGCGCGGCGCCGCGTGCGCCGCGCCGATCGACCCCTGGTGAGCACGTCGCAGCTGGTCGCGTTCTCGCTGACCTCGCTGGTCATCATCCTCGTGCCGGGGCCGAGCGTGCTCTTCACGATCGCGAGGGGCATCGCGTGGGGGCGATCGGTCGCCCTGCTCAGCGTGGTCGGCAACAGCCTCGGGGTGCTCGTCCTGTCGGCCGTCGTCGCGCTCGGGCTCGGACCGGTGCTCACGCGATCGACGGTCCTCACCGAGGCGATCGAGGTGGCCGGCGGGTGCTACCTGCTGTGGCTGGGCGTGGACGCGCTGCGCCACCGACGCGCCCACGCCGAGGCCATGCAGGGGCGAGAGGACGTGCGGCCGTCGCGGGCGACGGCGGTGCGACAGGGGTTCGTGGTCGGGCTGTTGAACCCGAAGGCGCTGGTCTTCTTCGTCGCGGTCTTCCCGCACTTCGTGACCCCCGCGTCGGGGCACGTCACGCTCCAGCTCCTCACCCTGGGCGCGGTCTTCGCGGGGATCGCGCTCGTCTCGGACGGCGCGTGGGGACTCGGGGCGGGTGCGGCGCGCGACCGCCTGCTCGGCGCGCCGCGCGTGCTGGTCTGGCTCCGCACCGCGGGCGGCACGGTCATGCTCGGGCTCGGGGCCTTGATCATCGCGACGGCGCTCGCCTGACGGGTCATTTGACGGCGCCACCTCGCTGGGTCAGATTCGTCGAGGTGGCGAACCCCTCCAAGCACGAGCCGGGGACCCAGGCGATCCACGCGGACGACGCGGCGCGAGACGGCGCGGTCGTGGCGCCGATCAGCCAGGCGACGACGTTCGCCCAGCCGAGCGACGCCGCCTTCGTCGACGCGGCGACGCGGCGATTCTCCGACGACTTCTACGTCCGCTACGGCACCCCGAACCACACCCAGGTCGCCGAGGTCGTCGCCGCGCTCGAGGGCGCGGACCGCGCGCTCGTCACGGCCGGCGGCATGGGGGCGATCTCGACGGTCGCGCTCGCCCTGCTCAGCGCCGGCGACCACGTCGTCGCCCAGCGGAGCATCTACCCGGGCACGACCGCGCTCGTGTCGTCGGTGCTCGAGCGCTTCGGGGTGACGTCGACGACCGTCGACCTCGAGGACCTCGACGCGCTCGAGGGCGCGCTGCGCGACGAGACGGCCATGGTGCTCGTCGAGACGCCGAGCAACCCGTTCCTCGGCATTGTGGACGTGGGTGCGGTCGCGCACCTCGCGCACCGCCGCGGGGCGATCGTCGTCGTCGACAACACCCTCGCCACGCCGATCAACCAGCGGCCGCTCGAGCTCGGCGCGGACCTCGTCTGGCACAGCGCCACGAAGTACCTGGGCGGGCACTCGGACGTCTCGGCGGGCGTCGTCGCCGGGCGCACCGACGTGATCGAGGAGGTGTGGCGGACCCACCTCGTCGTGGGCGCGGTCCTCGGGCCGTTCGACGCGTGGCTGCTGCTGCGCGGGCTGCGCACCCTCGACGTGCGGGTCGCGCGCCACAACGAGAACGCGACGGCGCTCGCCCGCGCCCTCGAGGCCCACGAGGCCGTGACGGCCGTGCACTACCCCGGGCTCGCCTCGCACCCGCGGCACGAGCTCGCCACCGCCCAGATGCGCGGGTTCGGCGGGCTGCTCTCCTTCGAGGTCGCCGGCGGGGCGGCCGCCGCGGACCGCGTCCTCGACGGGCTCACCCTGTCCACGAGGGCCGCGAGCCTCGGCTCGGTCCACACGCTCGGGACGCGCCCCGCCGCCATGTGGGGGGACACCCGCAACTACGACGCGTCGCTCGCGGCGTCCGTCCCGCCCGGGCTCATCCGGCTCGCCGTCGGGATCGAGTCGACGCGCGACCTGGTGGAAGACCTGTCGGCCGCGCTCGACGCCGGTCTCGAGGCGGCGGGCGGGGACGGGGGCGAGGGAGGTGGGCCGCCCCCGTGAGCGGCGCCCCGCCGGCGACCGCGGGGTCCCTCGACACCCCGGTCGCCCGGCGGCTCCTGCGGGCCGCCCCGCTGGTGGGCTGCCTCGCCTGGACCCTCGACGCGGTCGTCATGGCCGTGTGGGGGCGCGGGTGGTCCCTCGACCTGCGCGTGTACCTGCTCGCGGGTCGGGCGTTCCTGCGTGGCGCGCCGGTCTACCCGGCGTTCTTCACCGCCCAGCACCTGCCCTTCACGTACCCGCCGTTCGCGCTCGTGGTGCTGAGCCCCCTCTCGCGCCTGCCGATCCCCGCCACCGAGGTGCTGTGGTGGGTGCTCGACGCGGTCGCGCTGACGGCGACGGTCGCGATCGCGCTGCGGCGCTCCGTCGCGCTGCGCACGGCCGATCGCTGGTGGCTCGCCGCGGCGATCGCGGGGGTCGCGGCGCTGTGCCTGGAGCCCGTCCGGGCCAACACCGACTACGGGCAGATCAACGTCGTCCTCATGCTCATGGTGGTCGCCGACCTCCTCGCCGTCCGGGGCCGTCGCCGGGGGCTGCTCGTCGGGTTCGCCGCGGCGCTCAAGCTCACGCCGCTGTTCTTCGTCCTCTACTTCGTCGTCGACCGGGACCGCCGGGCGCTCGGCAACGCGCTCGGCAGCTTCCTCTGCGTGACCGGGCTCACGTGGCTCCTCCTGCCGGGCGACTCGACGCACTACTTCGTGCACGAGCTGCTCCACCCGAGCCGCTTCGGTCGTGCCGGGTCGATCGGCAACGAGGCCCTGTCGGGTATCTTCCACCGCACGCCGTTCGCGAGCGCCGCCGCCTCGACGGCCCTCTGGCTCGCCGCGTCCCTCGTCGTGACCGTGGTCGTCTGCTACCTGGCCCAGCTCGTCATCGGCCAGAGCCCCGTGCAGGCCGTCGTCGCCGTGGGCCTCGGCGCGCTGCTCGTGAGCCCGCTCTCGTGGTCCCACCACTGGTGCTGGCTGGTGCTGCTCCCGATCGTCGCGTGGGAGCGACGCGGCAGCGTCGCGATGCTCGCCCTGTGCGCCCTCGTCACCCTCGACGCGATCGTCGCCCCCTACGCGTACTTCCATCGCGGGGCGAGCCGAGCGATCGGCAGCTGCACGCTCGTGGTCGTGACCCTGGCCCTGCTCGCCGTGTGGCTCGTCGAGGCACGGGCCACGCGCAGGGCGCCACCGGCGCGGGCCGTGCTCGCCTGAGGCCGCGCCACCTTGCGGCGCGCGCGTCGGTCCGGCCGGGTGGGTCGGTCCGGCCGGCTGCGTCGATCAGGCCGGGTGCGCCTCGGCGCGCTCACGCTCAGCCGCGACCGGTGTCGCCTCGCCCCCACGGCGCTCGGCGAGCGCCATCGCCGCGAGGAGGACCGCGCCCGCGCCGAGGAGCGAGAACCCCGGCACCACCGAGCCCGCGCCCGTCACGTGCCAACCGTAGGGGGCGACGACGGCGACGACGAGCAGCCCCCACATCGCGGCGGTGACCGCGGGTGCGCGGGGCTGGCGCGCCAGCAGCACCATGGCCACCAAGGCGACCCAGGTCCAGTGGTGGGTCCAGGAGATCGGGCTCACGAGCACGCCCGTCAGCGCGATGGCGAGGAGCGCGTCGAGCCGCCGCCCGCGCACGGCGTAGCGGCGCGCGACGAGGCATCCGACGGCGAGCGTCGCCGCGCACAGCGCAAGCCACAGGGCGGGCCGGAGCCAGCCGTCGGTGGCGGGGAGGCGGCCGACGAGACCCCACCACGACTGGTTGGCCGCGGACCGAGACGCCCCCTTGTGGCTGGGGCTGAACGCCTGGTGGAGCCAGAACGTGGACGAGTCGCTCGGCCGCACGAGCCACAGGAGCGCCGTCGCCGCGGCGAACGTGGCGCCCGCTCGGATCGCCGCGCGGCGCTCGCCGGTGACGAGCAGGTAGAGCACGAACACGAGGGGCGTCAGCTTCACTGCCGCGGCGAGCCCGATGAGGAAGCCGCGGTACCGCGGGGGCACCGCGAGGAGGTCGACGGCCACCAGGGCCAAGAGCACGAGGTTGACCTGGCCGTCGAGCAGCGTCGAGCGCAGCGGCTCGAGCGCGAGGCACGAGAGGCCGCCGAGGAGGGACGCCGCCACCCAGCAGCGGGTCCAGGACCACGACGTCTCGTTTCGCGCGCACAGCGCGAGGGCGACGACGAGGCACGCCGCCCCGAGCGCGTCGAGGGTCCAGATCGCCGTGTGGAGGTCGAGCGCGGAGAGCGGGGCAAAGAGGAAGAGGGCGAAGGGCGGGTAGGTGAACGGGAAGTGCTGGGACGTGAACGTGACCGCGTACGGGGCGCCGCCGTGCAGGACGAGGTGCGCCGCGTCGCGGTAGACGCGCAGGTCGAGCGAGCGCGGGACGCACGCGCGAGCGACGAAGGCGACGACGACGGACCACGCCGCCACCGAGGTGACCGCCGCCATCCGCCCGCGTCGCGTCGTGCGGCGCAGGGCGCGCAGCGGCGAGCGACGGGGGCGCCACCGGGCATCGGGCGCCGCCAGCGAGCCAGCCACGCGCCGAATCTACCGAGCGGCCCCCGGCCGACGGGGACCCGTCCGGTCCCCGCCGCGACACGACAAGATGGGCGCCGTGGCGAGGAGGCCCGGATGCAGCTGACCGACGAGATCGTGACCATGGGCGTCGTCGAGCGCCCCTTCCGCTACGACGTGGAGGGCGAGGCGGTGCCGGGCATCCTGTGGCGCCCCGAGGGCACGTCCGGGCCCACGCCCGTCGTCCTGCTCGGGCACGGCGGCACGCAGCACAAGCGGGCCGCGAACGTGCTCGGGCTCGCGCGCCGCTTCGTGCGCCACCTCGGGGTGAGCGCCGTGGCGATCGACGCGCCGGGGCACGGTGAGCGCATTGTGGACGTGGCATCCGCAGAGGACGCACGGCGCGACCTCGAGCAGCGCGTGCGGTCGGCCTCGGGTGCGGCGTCGGCACCCCGTCCCCAGCCGAGCGACCCCGCCGCCTTCGCCGCCGCGCACGCGAGGGCGGCGAGGGAGTGGTCCGCGCTCCTCGACCAGCTGGAGGCCGACCAGGTCGTCCTCGACGGCCGGGTCGGCTACTGGGGGCTGTCGATGGGCACGATGATCGGCCTGCCCATGCTCGCCGACGAGCCGCGGGTGCGGTGCGCCGTGCTGGGGCTCGCCTGCCTCTCGGGGTGGCCGAACGAGGCAGTGCGCGCCGACGCCGCACGGCGGCTCTCGATCCCGGTCCTGTTCGTCCTTCAGTGGGACGACCAGCTGATGACGCGCCAGTCCGGCCTCGACCTTTTCGACGCCATCGGGTCGAGCGACAAGGCGATGCACGTCTTCCCCGGGGGCCACGTGGACACGCCGCTGTACGAGCGCGACGCCTACGACGCGTTCTTCGCCCGGCACCTCACCCGCTGAGCGCCGGGCGGCCCGTCAGTGGTGCGGTGCGGCGGACCCGGGGTCGCCGCGGCGTGACTCGACGACGGCCCCGAGGAGGGCCCAGACCGTGAGGCCCGCCGCCGGCAGGGCGAACCAGTTCCCGAAGGCGAGCGCGAGGCCCACGCAGAACGCACCCATGCCGAGGGTGAACGGCCAGATGGAGCTGCCCGGGAACGTCTCGATGACGCCCGCGCCGTCGGCGACGGTCGCGTCGGTACGGTCCGACGCGCGCTCGCGCATCCGGTTGGACCACCACAGGTAGTAGCCGCCGGGGAGGAAGCCGAGGCCCGCCGAGGCGATCAGCATCATCCCGCCGGCGTTCTCGCCGCTCCACAGCCAGTAGATGATCCCGAGGATCAGGAACGACAACCCCAAGAAGATCAGGAGCTTCGCCTCGGTCTTCACGTCCGCACCAGCTCGGCGTCGTCGGGTGCCTCGTGGTGGCCGTGGACGAGGGCGGGGGCGCCGGGGTGGTGGTAGTCCCAGGTCGGGCGCTCCGAGCGGATCGGTGGCAGCGCGTAGTAGTTGTGGTGCGGCGGCGGCGACGTCGTGAACCACTCGAGCGTCTGGGCGTCCCAGGGGTTGTCGCCGGCGGGGACGCGCTTGTACCACGAGTAGGCGACGTTGACGAGGAAGAACACGGTGCTCAGCCCCATGACGAGCGCGCCGGCGGTCGCCCAGCGGTTGAGCGTCACCCACTCGGGGTTGTGGATGTACGTGGCGACGCGTCGCGGCATGCCCAAGAGCCCGAGCCAGTACTGGGGCATGACCATGAGGTTCGCGCCCAAGAAGAACGTCCAGAACTGCCACTTGCCGAGCGCCTCGTTGAGCAGGTACCCGGTGATCTTCGGGCACCAGTAGTAGATGCCGGCCATGCCACCCATGACGAGGGCGAGCACGACCGAGTGGAAGTGGGCCACCACGAAGTACGTGTCGTGGGTGAAGAAGTCGAGCGGCGGGGAGGCGAGGTAGATCCCCGTCAGCCCGCCGAGCAGGAACGTGATGACGAAGCCGATCGCGAAGAGCATGGCCGCGGACCATCGGACGTGGCCGCCCCACATCGTGCCGACCCAGTTGAAGATCTTGATTCCCGTCGGCACCGCGATGAGCAGGCTCATGATGGAGAAGAAGGGGAGCAGGACCACGCCCGTCGTGAACATGTGGTGCGCCCAGACCCCGAGCGACAGGGCCGCGATCGTGATCGTGGCGAACACCATCGTCCGGTAGCCGAAGACGGGCTTGCGGGAGAACGCGGCGATTACGTCGGTGACGATGCCGAAGAACGGCAGCGCCAGGATGTACACCTCGGGGTGGCCCCAGAACCAGAAGATGTGCTGCCACAGCACGGGCACGCCACCTCCGTGGACCGTGAAGATGTGCGTGCCGAAGTGCCGGTCGCAGTACAGCATGATGAGGCCCGCCGTGAGCACGGGGAAGGCGAGCAGGATGAGGATGCCGACCACCAGCATGTTCCAGGTGAAGATCGGCATCCGGAACATCGTCATGCCCGGCGCGCGCAGGTAGAAGACGGTCCCGCAGATGTTGACCCCGGTGAAGATCGCGGAGAACCCGGTGAGCAGGAGGGCCGCGATGAACAGGTCCGGCCCCACCCCCGGGCTGTAGATGGCGTTCGAGAGCGGCGCGTAGAGCGTCCAGCCGAAGTCCGCGGGGCCGCCCGCGACGAAGAACCCGAGCAGCATGGTGAGCGACCCGGACAGGTACAGCCAGTAGCTCAGCGCGTTCAGGCGGGGGAAGGCCATGTCCGGCGCGCCGATCTGGAGCGGCACGATGATGTTCGCGAGCCCGCCGAAGGCGAAGGGGCCGACGAACAGGTACACCATCAGGCTGCCGTGCATCGTGAACAGCTGGTCGAACTGGGCGAGCGAGACGAACGTGTTGTTCGGCTCGGTGAGCTGGATGCGGATGAGCTCGGCCAGGGCGCCGGCGAGCACGAACATGACGAGCGAGGTGATCGTGTAGCTGAGGCCGATCACCTTGTGGTCCGTCGACGTCAGCCACTTGAGGATCCCGCGCGCCTCGTGGTGCTCGTGCTCGGCGTGGTCGAGGTGGTCCTCGGCGACCACGACGCCCCCGTCGCCGGCGTGGCGCTCGATCAGCTCGGTCACTAGTTGGTCCCCCCGCCGATGTCGGGCCGCACCGGGACGTCGGCACGCCCCTGGGACAGGGCCGCCCCGGCCGCCGCGATCGCCGCGAGGTTGGCCGCCTGGGTCTGCTGGGACCTCGCCCACGACGCGTAGGCCGCGGCGGGGACGACCTTCACCTTGAACCACATGAGCGAGTGGTACAGGCCGCAGTACTGCGTGCACTGCCCGAAGAACGTGCCGGTCTGCTGGGGGTAGAAGTTGTACTCGTTGGTCACCCCGGGGAGCGCCTGGCGCGAGAAGTTGAAGCTCGGGAGGTAGAAGCCGTGCACGACGTCGAGGGACTGGAGCACGATGCGGACGTTCTCGTTCGCGGGCATCTCCATCGTCGGCGTCTGGGTCGTCTGGCCGGCGATCGTGAAGGCGTAGGGCCCCTTGACCGTGCCCGCGGGCGTCCCCGGCGCCGGTGGGTAGAAGAACCGCCACCCCCACTGGAAGGCCTGCACCCGGATCGTGAGGGCGGGGGCCGGCAGGGCGGTCACGTTGTTCTCGACGACGACCGTGAAGGCGAACAGCACGAGGACGATGAGGACCGGGATGACCGTGTAGACGATCTCGAGCGGCAGGTGGTACTGGGTCTGCCGCGGCACGCCCTCTTGGCCCGGTCGCACGCGGAAGCGGACCGCGGCGTAGACGATGAGGGCGAGCGTGAGCCCGCCGACGACGATCGCGCCGATCGTGAAGCCCTGCCAGAGCTGGTAGGTCTGGTGGCCCTCCGACGTCGCCCCGGGGTGGGCGCCGAACGACGACATCGTGCAGCCCGAGAGCGCGAACGGTGCAAGGGCGAGCGCCAGCAGTCCGAGGCGTCGGCGAGCCCGTCGGGACGGCGTGGCACGGGCCGTCCGGCGGTGCGTCACGGTCACGCGCCGACTGTAGCCAACCCTCCGCAACGCCCGGTAGTTCAGGCCGTCGCGCCGAGAGACTCCCGCGCAGCCCAGCGGAACACGCCCCTGGCCATCGTCGACGTCGCCGCGTCCGCGCGGGCCGTGAAGACGACCCGGCGGACCTCGGCGACGGCGGGGTCCTGCGGCGCGGCGAGCCAGGCGAGCTCGGCGAGGTGGCACGCGAGGCGCAGCGCCGCGTCGTCGGCGTCCTCGAGCAGCGCCGTCGCGCGGTCGCACAGCACGGCCGGCCCGCCGGCGAGCGCGGCGAGCTCGTCGGCGAGCGCGCGGTCCGGTGCGGGCTTCAGCGTGGCGGGATTGCCGTCCCACCACCCGCCGTTCAGCCGCCAGACGCTGCGCACCACGAACTCGGGCTCGTCGTAGACGGGCTGGAGGTACGGACGGCCCTCGAGGTCCGCGGGCGGTCGAACGGTGTGCAGGATCTCGGAGAGCCTCGCACCCTCGTTCATCATCGCGAGCGTCGCCTCGACCAGGTGCTCGAGGTACCGCGCGGTGTCGGTCAGCGCCGCGTGGACCCGCGCGGCGCCGACGACCGGCAGACCGTGGCCCGGGAGCAGCACCTCTGGCTCGAGCGCCGCCATCCTGCGCAGCGCCGCCGCCCACTCCGCGGGGTAGCGCTGGACCTTCTGGGGGTTGCCGGCGTTGGGGCTCGCCCAGATGAACAGGTCCCCGCAGCACACCGCCTTGGCGCTCGGGATCCACGTCACCGTGTGGTCGTCGGTCTCGCCCTTCTCGTGGCGCAGGTGGAAGGTCGTCCCACCGACGTGGAGCTCGCGCTCGGTCGCGTAGGTCTCGTCGGGGTAGCGGTACTCGGTCGGCCACACGAGCTCGGTGAACCCGAACTGGCGGCGGTTGATGATCTGGTTGAACCCCGCGGTGCGCCGGTAGCGGTCGAAGCGCGCCGGCAGGTGCTCGTGGGCGACCACTCGGGGTGCGCGCCACCCGTGCTGCGCCGCCTCCTCCTCGAAGACGCCGACGCCGAAGACGTGGTCGATGTGGCCGTGGGAGAACACCGCGGTGTCCAGCCGCTGGTCGCTCCACCGCCGGATCTCCTCGTGGAGCATCGGGGCCACGACCGACGAGCCCGTGTCGACCATGACCAGCCCGTCGTCGGTCGCGATGCAGGTGGCGTTGGCGAAGCTCGGGCAGAACGCGATCCGGTCGGCCACCTCGACGAGCCCGCCAACGTGGCCGACGGGGTGCAGCTCCGCGGTCGTGACCTCGCCGCGCCAGAGGCGGTCGGCGGTGCCGAGGATGTCGTCCACGGGGCCGCCGGGTTGGCTGGTCAGCTGGTGGGCTTGTCGGTCTTGCTCGGGTCCTCGGACGCCGCCGTGGCGTCGCCGCCTTCCTTCACGCCCTTCTCGAACTCCGACTTCGCCGAGCCGAGGCCGCGGGCGATCTTCGGGAGCTTCGTGCTGCCAAAGACGATGAGGCCGACGGCGATGACGATCAGGATCACGTCCAGGCTTGCGATCTCAGCTATCTGCATGATCCCTCCAGCGGGCTGACCCGCCCGCACACCGAAGGCTACTTGCTGGGGTCTCAGAACGCCCCTCAGCCCGCGAGGAGGACCCCCAGGACGACGGCGACGATCGAGGCGGTGCCGGCGATCGAGCCCCACGCGGCGAGCCCGGTGCGTGACGTCGCCCGCTGATGGAGCCACGCCGCGAGACCAGCGACGACGACCACGGCGATCTTGACGGTAAGGACGGTCCGCCACGCCGTCGTGGCGTGCGACGCGTGGACGGCGGTGACGTTCCAGATGCCGGTGAGCACGAGCACGCCGAACGCCGGCCAGCTGAGGCGGGCGAACGCCCGCGCGACGCGGGCCGTGGCGTCGCCG
>DASZHS010000064.1:0-1799 GCA_035937595.1 Acidimicrobiales bacterium | reverse complement strand
TCTCGCGCGGCTGGCGACCGATCCGGCGTCGATGGACTTCACCCTCGCCCTCGCCGATCAGGTGGCGCGGATACGCGATCCCCGACGCGCGGTGCGCCGCTTCGAGGCGATCGTCCACGAGCACGGTGTGCCCGCGTTCCTCGGACCGGTCGACGCATTCCTGCTGCGCGGCGGCGTCGTCGCCGGCCGCGTGCTGCCGGGTGCCGTGGCCGCGCTGCTCCGCCGTCGGATCCGTCACGAGACCGCCGGGGTCGTGCTGCCCGCCGAGGACGGCCCGTTCGCCCGTCATCTCGCGCAACGCCGCTCCCAGGGCATCGGCCTCAACGTCAACCTTCTCGGCGAGGCGATCCTCGGCGACGACGAGGCGGCCCGCCGGCTCGAACGGGTGCTGGGCCACATCGCCCGTCCCGACGTCGACTACGTCTCGGTCAAGGCGTCGGCCGTGTGCGCCCGCGTCTCGAGCCTGGCGTTCGACCGTTCACGCGAGCGCGTGGCGGACGCCATCGGGACGATGTTTCGCGCCGCGGCGGCGCGTCGACCGCCCGTGTTCGTCAACCTCGACATGGAGGAGTACCGCGACCTCGAGCTGACGCTTGCGGCCTTCACCGAGACGCTCGACGCGCCCGACCTCGTCGGTCTTGACGCCGGGATCGTGTTGCAGGCCTACCTGCCCGACGCGCACGACGCGCTGGAGGCGCTCGGCGCTTGGGCGGTCGAGCGCCATCGCGTCGGCGGCGGGAGGATCCGCGTGCGGGTGGTCAAGGGCGCCAACCTGGCGATGGAGCGGGTCGAGGCCGAGCTCCATGGATGGCTCCCCGCCCCCTACCCGACCAAGCTCGACGTCGACTCGTCGTACAAGCGCCTGCTCGCGCGCGCGCTCGATCCCTGCTGGGGCGACGCGCTGCAGGTCGGTCTCGCCTCCCACAACCTCTACGACGTGGCGTGGGGTCTCCTGCTGGCCGACTCGTTCGGCACGAGGGACCGCCTCGAGGTGGAGATGCTCGAGGGCATGGCGCCCGGCCAGGCGGAGGCCGTGCGCCGAAGGGGGACGCCCGTGCGCCTGTACGCGCCGGTCGTGGCGCGCGACGAATTCGACTCCGCCGTCGCCTACCTCGTGCGCCGCCTGGACGAGAACAGCGCGCCGGACAACTACCTGCGCCATCTGTCCGAGGATCGGATGGACGGTGCGGTGGAGCTCTTCGCCGAGTCCGTCACGCTCCCGGTGACCACCAGCGCCCGGAGGGACCAGGACCGCACGGTCGGGGAGCGGGTGGGGTCGTTGGAGGAACCCTTCGCCAACGCCGCCGACACCGACTGGGCCAAGGCGGTCAACCGGGTGTGGGTGCGCGGCGCGATCGACCGGGCGGTGTGGCCCCAGGTGGTGCCCAGCCACGTCGACGGCCACGACGACGGCGGTCCGCTCACGGTGCCGTCGCCGGACCCGTCCGACGCGTTGGGGCCGCCGCTGTATTCCTACCGGCTCGCCGATCGTGCGCTCGTCGAGCGCGCCGTCGCCGTCGCCCAGCGGAGCGCATCGACGCCGCATCCGGCGGGACGCGCACTGGCCGAGACGCTGGTTCGCGCCGCTGCGTGTCTCGCCACGTGTCGCACCGAGCTGATCGCGGCGATGGTCGCCGACGCCGGCAAGACCATCGCGGAGGCCGACATCGAGGTCTCCGAAGCAGTCGACTACGCCGCTTACTACGCCCGGCAGGTGCTCGAGCTCGACGCCCATGTCGCGGTGCACCATGCCCTCGGTACGGTCGTCGTCGCTCCGCCGTGGAACTTTCCGCTCGCCA
>DASZHS010000063.1:0-47397 GCA_035937595.1 Acidimicrobiales bacterium | reverse complement strand
GCGCGCGCACCGTCATCGTCCTGCTCTGCGTGTTCGCCGCGTGCCGCGTGGCCATCAGCTGGTTCCCCATGGACGCACCGGGCGCGCCGCGGACCTCCACGGGCGCCGCGCACGGCGTGCTCGCCGCGGTCACGTTCGGTGCCATCGCGGCGAGCGCCATCCGGCTGTGCAAGGTCATCGAGATCGACCCACGCCTCCAGTCGCTGGCGACCACGTCGAGGGTGCTCGGCTGGGTCATGGTCGCCCTCTTCGCGCTGCTGTTCCTCGCGCGCCTCAGCCCCGAGCTCCGCCGGTACTTCGGGGCCACCGAGCGGGCGCTGTACGCCGCGATCCTCGTGTGGCTCGTGCTCTTCGGCGTCGCGGCCGCCACGGGCCACCTCGCCGAGGGGAACTCGATCGTGCGCTTCGGGCTCGGCTGAGCCTCGCCACGACGTGGCGCCGGTGCCGCGCACGGCGCAGCGTCGAGCGTCGCGCGGCTTCATGGCCGGTCCTGCCGGTCGCGTCGGGCAGAATCGACCCATGCAGATTCCCGCCAAGGCCGACTACGGGATCCGGGCGCTGCTCACGCTCGCGAACGCCAAGACGTCGCTCAGCGCCGAGCACCTCGCCGGCGAGCAGGGCCTCCCGCCACGGTTCTTGGGCGCGATCCTGTCCGACCTGCGCCGCGCGGGGCTCGTCGTGAGCCAGCGGGGCTCGGAGGGCGGCTACCTGCTCTCGCGCCCGGCGTCGCAGATCACGATCGCCGACGCCCTGCGCGCGATCAGCGGCCCGATGGCAGGGGTCCGGGGGCTCCGACCCGAGACGCTCAGCTACGACGGGGCGGCCACCAACCTCCGGGACGTCTGGGTCGCGGTGCGGGCCTCGCTTCGCAACCTGCTCGAGCACGTCACGCTGGAGCAGGTGGCGTCCGGGGCGCTCCCCTCGGTCGTGACCAAGCTGACGAAGGACCCCGACGCCTGGCAGGCGCGCTGAGCACGCGGCGCGTCTACACCGACGGCGCCTGCCGGGGCAACCCCGGCCCCGGCGGGTGGGCGTGGGCCGACGACCGCGGCGCGTACGCGTCGGGCCATGACCCGTCGACCACCAACCAGCGCATGGAGGTCACCGCCGTCCTCGAGGCGCTCCGCGACCACGCCGGCGAGGGGCCGGTCGAGATCGTGAGCGACTCGACGTACGTCGTCAACTGCTTTCGCGACCGGTGGTACGAGGGGTGGTTCCGACGGGGGTGGAAGAACGCCCAGCGCAAACCCGTCGCCAACCGCGACCTGTGGGAGCCGCTGCTCGCGATCGCGCTCGCCGACGGCGCCGAGGTCTCGTTCTCGTGGGTCAAGGGCCACTCTGGCGACGAGATGAACGAGCTGGTGGACACGCTCGCAACGGACGCCGCCGACCGCGGCAGCGGCGTGGTGAGCGCCTGAGCGGCGCGCTGGCGCGGGCGCTCCGCAGGCGGTGAACCTGCCACGATGGGTGCCGGCCTCACGAAAGGGACCGAGCGATGCGCAGATCACTCCCACACCGGGCGGCGACGCTCTCGACGCTCGTCGCCGGCACGCTGCTGCTCGGCGCGTGCGCGGCGCCCGCCTCGAGCGCGACGGCGTCGACGCACAAGGTCGCAGCGACGGTGTGGCTGTGTCGGCCCGGGGCGTCGCCGGATCCCTGCGCGTCCAGCCTCGCCACCACCATCGTCCAAGGGACCGGCCAGCGCACGGTGGACCACGTGGTGGCCCCGCGACATCCCGCATTCGACTGCTTCTACGTCTATCCGACCGTGAGCACCGAGACGTCCCGCAACTCGGATCTCAAGGTGCAGCAGGCGGAGGTCAACGCCGCCAGGGCGCAGGCCGCGCCGTTCAGCCAGGTCTGCCGCGTCTACGCGCCCATGTACCGCCAGATCACGCTCCCCGCGCTGGTGCGTGGCGCCGTGAACGCCGCGACCCTCCGCACGGCCTACGACAGCCTGCTCGCCGGCTGGAAGGACTACCTCGCGCACCGCAATCGGGGTCGGCCGATCGTCTTCCTTGGCCACTCCCAGGGCGCCGCCATGCTCATCCGCTTGCTCGAACACGAGGTGGACCCGAGCCGGGCGCTCCGGGCTCGCATGGTCTCGGCCATCCTCCTCGGCGGCAACGTCGCGGTCCCGGTCGGCGGGCTCGTGGGCGCCACGTTCTCGCACCTCGCGCTGTGCACGTCGGCCACGCAGGACGGCTGCGTGATCGCCTACTCCACGTTCCCCGGCCAGCCGCCGGCCGATGCGCTCTTCGGACGCCCGGGACAGGGCGTGAGCCTGCTGTCCGGCCAGACCGCGACGTCCGGGGTGCAGGTGGCCTGCGTCAACCCGGCCGCGATCGGCGGCACGACGGGCGCGCTCGTGCCGTGGTTCCGCACGAGGTCCGAGTCGCTCCCAGCGCCCGCGGTCTCGACGCCGTGGGTCAGCTTCCCCGGCCTGTACGACGCGAGCTGTCGCAGCTCGGGCGGCGCGACGTGGCTGCAGGTCACCGACGTCGCCCAGCCCGGCGATGCCCGGCCGGTCGTGACGGAGGTCCTCGGACCGACGTGGGGCTTCCACATCGAGGACGTGAACCTCGCGACGCAGAACCTCGTCGACGACGTGCACCAAGAAGAGCTCGCCTACACCGCCGCGCACCCGTGACACGACGCCGGGAGGCGTGCGAGCGTCGTCGGCGTGTCGAGGTGGCCGCAGCACCGAGGTGGCAAGCTCGACGCCCGGTGGCTCGAGGGGCACCCGAGGCGGCGCGCGACGCCACGATGAGGGTGAGCGCACCCCCGCCAACGAGAGGGACACCGAGGTGCGATCGGTAGGCTGACCGGCGCGTCGGACGTCGGTCCGGCGGGGAAGGATCCGGGATGCCCGCGCAGCACTCGAGCCACGACGTCGTCATCATCGGCGGAGGACCTGGCGGGTACGCCGCGGCCCTCTACGGTGCCGCCGCGGGCCTGAACGTCGCGCTGATCGAGCGGGAGAAGGTGGGCGGCACCTGCCTGCATCGCGGCTGCGTGCCGGCAAAGGAGTTCCTGGAGACCGCCCACGTGCACCGGACGCTCACCCACGCCGGTGAGTTCGGCTTCACGACCGGCGAGGTGACCACCGACTTCGCGGTCAGCCAAAAGCGCAAGCAGCAGGTCGTCGACGGGCTCTTCCGGGGGCTGTCGGGCCTCCTCACGGGCCGCAAGGTGACCATCGTCACGGGCACCGGTCGGCTCCGCAAGGACCGCTCCGTCGAGATCCTCGACGGGGAGGACGCCGGCTCGGTCCTGACCGCGCCCTCGGTCTTCCTGGCGGCCGGGTCGGTGCCGCGCACGCTCCCGGGCTTCGAGGTGGACGGCAGGTACGTGGTCACCTCCGACGAGTTCCTGGACCTCTCCGCGCTCCCGGCGAGCGCGGCCGTCATCGGCGGCGGGGCGATCGGCTGCGAGTTCGCCTCCCTGCTCGCCGACCTCGGCGTCTCGGTGACGGTCCTCGAGGCCCTCGACTCGATCCTCGTCGGCTGCGACGCCGACGTGGCCGCGGTCGCGGCGAGGGCGTTCAAGAAGAAGGGCATCGACATCCGGACCTCGGCCCGGGTCACCGGGCACGTGCCGTCGGGCACGACCACCGCCGTCCAGCTCGAGGGCGCCGACCCCGTCGTCGTCGAGCTGGTCGTGGTGTCGGTCGGCCGCCGACCCCTCACGGAAGGGCTCGTGGAGGACGGCACCGGCGTCGTGATCGACGACCGCGGCTTCGTCGTCGCCGACGAGCGCATGCGCACCGGCGCGCCGGGCGTCTACGCGGTCGGCGACGTCGTCGCCAACACCCCACAGCTGGCCCACGTCGGCTTCGCAGAGGCGATCGTCGCGATCAAGGACATCCTCGGCGAGCCCGTCGTCCCCGTCGACTACGACCGCGTCCCCTGGGCCATCTACTCAGACCCCGAGGTCGCGTTCTGCGGGCTCACGGAGGCCGCGGCTCGAGAGCGCGGCTACGACGTCGTGGTGAAGAAGGATCCGTTCGGCGGCAACAGCCGCGCGAGGATCATCGGTGACACCGACGGCGTCGTGAAGGTGATCGCCGAGCGTCGCCCGGACGGTACGGCGGGCCAGCTTCTCGGCGTGCACATGGCGGGGCCGTGGGTCACCGAGCAGCTGGGGGCGGGCTACTACGCCGTGAACTGGGAGGCGACCGCGGAGGAGGCGGCCGCGCTGATCCAGCCCCACCCGTCGCTCTCCGAGACGTTCGGCGAGACCCTCCTCGCCCTGGCGGGCCGCGGACTGCACGTTGGCTGACGTCACGCTGCCCTCGCTCGGCGAGTCGGTCACCGAGGGCATCGTCACGAGGTGGTTCAAGGCGGTCGGCGATCACGTCGACCGCGACGAGCCGCTCCTCGAGATCTCGACCGACAAGGTGGACTCCGAGCTGCCGTCCCCGGCCGCGGGCGTGCTGAGCGAGATCCTCGCGAAGGAGGGCGACACCGTCGAGGTCGGCGCGAGGCTCGCGGTCATCTCGGAGGGATCGACGTCAACTGGGGCGCCCCCAGCGCCAGCGCCGGTGGCGCCCGAGCCGGTGGCGCCGGAGCCGGTGGGGTCCGCGCCGGCACCGCCCGCGCCGGCACCGCCCGCGCCGGCACCGCCCACGCCGTCGCCGAGCCCCGCGTCCAGCCCGTCGACCGGTGACGCCGCGGTGACCTCCCCGGTCGTGCGACGCATCCTCGAGGACGCAGGGATCGAGGCGGCCTCCGTCGAAGGGACCGGACCTGGCGGGACCGTCACGCGTCGAGACGCCGAGCAGGCCGTGCTCCGCCGCCCTCAGGTCGACGAGCTCGTGCCGCTCGGCAAGGGCCGCCAGCGCATGGCCGAGCACATGACGGCCTCCGTCGCGCTGTCCCCGCACGCCTTCGTCGCCGTCGAGGCCGACGCGACGGCGATCGCCCGACTCGCGACGCTCGGCAACGCGACGATCGACGGCGTGGCGATCGCGCCGTCGACCGTGGTCGCCGTCGCGGTGGTGCGCGCGCTCGGCGAGTTCGAGCAGCTCAACGCGACGTTGTCCGACGACGGGCTGCTGGTCCACCACGGCGTGAACCTCGGCATTGTGGTGGGCGTCGAGGACGGCATGCTCGTGCCCGTGATCCACGCCGCGAGCGGGCTCACGCTCCGCGCCTTGGCCCGCCGGGTGGCCGACCTGGTCGAGCGCACCGCGACGCGGCAGCTCTCGACGGACGACCTCATGGACGCGACCATCACCATCGCGCCGGCGCCCACCGAGCACGTGCTGCTCAGCGTCCCGATCCTCATCCAGCCCCAGGTGGCCATCGTCTCGGTGGGCGCCGTACGACGCGAGCTCGACCTCGCCGCCGACGGCGGGACCGAGCTGCGTCACCGGATCGTCGTCGGCTGCTCCTTCGACCACCGGGTCCTCGAGGCGACCTACGTCGCGCGGTTCTTGGAGCGCGTCGGGGAGCTCCTTGCCGGGCTCGACGTGGACAGCGAGCGATGACGGTCCGAGTCCGGCTCCTCGGCCGCGTGCCCTACGCCGAGGCGCTCGACCTGCAGCGTGCGCTGCAGCGCTCGCGGGACGACTACGTCGTGGTCCTCGAGCACCCGGCGGTCTACACCGCCGGCGCGCGCACGGACCCGGCGAACCTGCTCGTCCCCGTCGACCAGCTCGGTGCGGAGCTCGTCGCCGTCGACCGGGGCGGTGACGTCACGTTCCACGGGCCCGGACAGGTGGTCTGCTACCCGATCGTCACCCTCGGCGCGCACCCCGGGGCGGGACGCGCGCACGTCGAGCTCCTCGAGGACGCCGTGATCGAGGTGGTGGCAGCAGCGCTCCCCGACGCCGCGCGCGCCGACGTCGGACGCCTCGAGGGCCATCCCGGGGTGTGGGTCACCGGGCCGGGCCGCCGCCCGGCCAAGGTCGCGGCGGTGGGCATCCGCACGACGCGACTGGATGACGGGCGTCGCCGCACGCTGCACGGCGTCGCGCTCAACGTCGACGTCGACCTCTCGTGGTTCGCACGGATCGTCCCCTGCGGGATCGGGGCGTACCCGGTGACGTCGTTGCGCGCGCTCGGGGCCGACGTCGACGTCGACGAGGTGGCCGACCGGCTCGCGGCCGCCGTCGCGCGACGCCTCGCCGACCACGGCGACGTCGACCGTGCCGCGGTCGACCGGGGGACCGTGGCCCAGGGCGCCGCACCCGTCGGCGTCCGCCGGCTCCGCCACGCGGGCGTCGACACGGACCGCGCGATCGCGCTCGCCACCCGCAAGCCGTCGTGGCTGCGGATCCCGGCCCAGATGGGCGACGGGTTCCTCTCGTTGAAGCAGCTGACCAAGGACCTCTCGCTCGTCACGGTCTGCGAGGAGGCGGGCTGCCCGAACATCTTCGAGTGCTGGGCGGACGGCACCGCCACGTTCATGGTCAACGGCGACCGCTGCACGAGGGCGTGCGGGTTCTGCCTCGTCGACACGCGTCGCCCGCTCCCGCTCGATCCGACCGAGCCCGCGCGGGTCGCCGAGGCCGTCGACCGCCTCGGGCTCGCCCACGCGGTCGTGACCTGCGTCGCGCGCGACGACCTCCACGACGGCGGCGCCGGGGCGCTCGCCCGGTGCGTGGAGGAGATCCGCGCACGGACCCCGTCGTGCGCCGTCGAGGTGCTCACCTCGGACCTTCGGGGCGATCGCGAGGCGCTCACGACGCTGCTCGACGCCCGGCCCGACGTGCTCAACCACAACGTCGAGACCGTCGCGCGGCTCCAGCACGCCGTGCGACCCTCGGCGGGCTACGCCCGCAGCCTGACCGTCCTCGCCCGCGCCGCCGACGCCGGGCTGGTGGTCAAGTCGGGGCTGATGCTCGGCCTCGGCGAGACCTTCGACGAGGTGGTGTCCACGCTCGCGGACCTCGCCGCGGTCGGCGTGCGCACCGCCACGGTCGGCCAGTACCTCCGGCCGAGCGCGGCGCACCTGCCCGTCGCGCGCTACTGGGCGCCCGAGGAGTTCGACGCCGTCGCCGAGGCGGGGCGCGCGCTCGGGCTCGCCCACGTGCAGGCCTCCCCGCTCACCCGGTCGAGCTACCACGCCCGCGAGGCCCACGCCGCGTCCGTGCCCGTCGCGCTGCGCGCCGCGCGCTGAGCGGGGTGGCGTCCCGTGCGCACGAGGTCGCCGCTCGCCCGCGTCGGGTGCGCGACGGCGCTGGCGGCCGTCACGGTCGCCGTCGCGGCGACGGCCGCGCTCGGCGCGGGCTCGACCGGCGACGGGGCGGCCATCCGTCTGTTCCGTGACGTGGCGGCGCACACGAACGCCCAGCCGGCGATGCAGGTCGTGCAGTCCGGCTACATGGCCGAGACCGCGCACGTGAGGTCGCCGGCGTCGTTCTCCTACCGGTGGGGCTTCGGGTCGGTCCCCAAGGGCTTCGTGCGGTCGACCGAGACGATCGTCTACGCCCAGCACGCCGGCCGCGTCGTCTGGGTGACCGACGTGCTGGACGCGACCGCGCCGGGGTGCCACGAGGTCGCCGGGTGCCCACAGCTCGCGCCGATCGAGCTGTTCGTGACCAAGGTGGCCGCCTTCGCCGGCGTCGTCGACGGCCCCGGCGGCACCGTCGGCTGCTTCGAGCGCGAGCCGTTCACCAACGTGCCGTATCGGGCGGGCGGTCGGTGGTGGACCGCCGTCGGCGACTTCCGCCCGCTCATCGTCCGGGGCAACCAGGCGCTCGTCACGATCACCTACGCGTGGTCCGACGGCCAGCACGTCATCGAGCGCGACTCGATCGACGAGACGACGCGGCTCTTCTCCGCGTCGAGCTTCCACGTCGGGCACGGCACGACGAGGGCGACGCCCGCGTTCAGCTTCTCCCAGGAGGACGCCGCGCTCAGCTACGCGCCACCCGCGCCGAAGGTCACGATCTGTCGGTGAGCCGACGCGCCGGGGGCGACGACGCCGTCACGCCACGAAGTACTTCGCCTGGGGGTGGTGGCAGACGATCGCGTCGGTCGTCTGCTCGGGGTGCAGCTGGAACCCCTCCGAGACGGTGACGCCGATCCGCTCGGCGTCGAGCAGGGCGGCGACCGTCGCGTTGTCCATGAGGTCCGGGCACGCGGGGTAGCCCCACGAGTACCGGCCGCCGCGGTACTGCTGGCGGAAGAGCCCCTGGACGGTCGGGCCGTCCTCGTCGGCGAAGCCGAGCTCCTCGCGGATGCGCCGGTGCCACCGCTCGGCGAGGGCCTCGGCCATCTCGACGCCGAGGCCGTGCAGCTTCAGGTAGTCGGTGTAGCGGTCCGCCTGGAACAGCTCCTGGCACCGCGCCGACACGCGCGGCCCCATGGTCACGAGCATGAACGACGCGTAGTCGCGGTCCGGCGACTCGACGGGGCGGAAGAAGTCCGCGATGCACAGCCACGGCTCGTCGTGCTGGCGGGGGAAGCGGAACCGCGTGCGCTCCGTCGTGCGGTCGTCGTCGTCGAAGACCACGAGGTCGCCGCCGTCCGCGGCGACCGGCAGGTGGCCCCAGACGACCTGGGGGACGAGCAGCTCGTCGGCGACCGCCTTGTCGAGCTCCTCGCGGAGGACCGCGCGGACGCGGTCCTTGAACGCCGCGTCGTCCTCGCCGGCCTCCGGCCGGTACCCCCACTGGTTGCGGAACAGGGCGGTCAGGTTGAGGTACTTCGCGATCTCGTCGATGGCGATCCCCTTCGCCACGCGCGTGCCGACGAAGGGCGGCGGGAACAGCGGGTTGTCCATGGTCACGTTCGGGGAGCGCCGCGGGAGGCCGTCGGGGGCGGGTGGGGCGGTGTCCCGGGCGCGCCGGGGGACGCGACGCTCGGAGATCTCCCGGCCGAACGCGTCGTCGCGCTCGCCGTTCGCCTCGAGCTCGACGAGCCGGTTCATCACCCGGAGCCCCTCGAAGGCGTCCTTGCCGTAGAAGACCCGTCCGTCGTGGGACTCGCGGAGCTCGCGCTCGACGTAGGTCCGCGTCAGCGCCGCACCACCGAGCAGCACGGGCACCTCCGAGTAGCCGAGGTCCCGCATGACGCCGAGGTTCTCCCGCATGATGAGCGTCGACTTGACGAGCAGCCCGCTCATGCCGAGGGCATTGGCCTTGTGCTCCTCGACGGCGGCCAGCATCTCGTTGATCCCCACCTTGATGCCGAGGTTGACGACGTCGTAGCCGTTGTTGGTGAGGATGATGTCCACGAGGTTCTTGCCGATGTCGTGGACGTCGCCCTTCACCGTGGCGAGCACGATGGTGCCCTTGCCCTGCGCCTCGCTGCGCTCCATGTGCGGCTCGAGGTGCGAGACGGCCTGCTTCATCGTCTCGGCGCTCTGCAGCACGAAGGGCAGCTGCATCTCGCCGGACGCGAACAGCTCGCCCACCACCCGCATGCCCTCGAGGAGGTGGTCGTTCACGATCGCCAGCGCGGGCAGGCCGTCGGCGAGCGCCTCGTCGAGGTCGGCGTCGAGCCCCGTCCGGTTGCCGTCGATGATGCGCCGGGACAGCCGCTCGGTGACGGTGAGGCCCTCGAGGTCGTCGACGGTCCCACCGCTCGACCCCACGCCCTCGAACAGCTCGAGCAGGACCGTGAGCGGGTCGTAGCCGTCGCGGCGACGGTCGTAGATGAGGTCGAGGCACGCCTCTCGAGCCCGCTCGTCGATCTTGCCGAGCGGCAGGATCTTGCTCGCGTGCACGATCGCGGCGTCCAGCCCCGCCTCGGCGCACTCGTGGAGGAACACCGAGTTCAGCGCCTGGCGCGCCCCCGGGCTGAGGCCGAACGAGACGTTCGAGAGCCCGACGATGGTGTGCACACCGGGGACCTCGACCGCGATCCGGCGGATCGCCTCGATCGTCTCGATGCCGTCGCGGCGCGACTCTTCGAGCCCGGTCGACAAGGGGAGCACGAGCGGGTCGATGAACAGGTCCTCGGGCGACAGGCCGTAGCGGTCGACCGCGAGCTCGACGATGCTCGTGGCGGCGCGCACCTTCCAGTCCGCCGTGCGGGCCTGGCCCTCCTCGTCGATGCAGGTCGCGACGACGGCGGCGCCGAACTCCCTCGCGAGCGAGAGGAAGGCGTCGAGGCGGGTGCCCTCGCCGTCGCCCTCCTCGAGGTTGACGCTGTTGAGGAGGGCTCTGCCGCCGATCCAGGTGAGGGCGGCCCGGGCGACCGGGGCCTCGGTCGTGTCGACCATGAGGGGCGCCGAGGACTGCGTGGCCAGGCGCGCCATGAGCGCGTCCATGTCCGAGACACCATCCTCGCCGGTGTAGTCGACGCAGACGTCGAGGACGTGGGCGCCCTCTTTGATCTGCTCGCGGGCCATGGCCACGCACGTGTCCCACTCCTGGCGGAGCATCGCCTCGCGGAACTTCTTCGACCCGTTCGCGTTCGTCCGCTCGCCGACGAGCAGCACGCTCGTGTCCTGGCGGAACGGCACCGCGGTGTAGATGGACGCCACGGCGGGCTCGAGGACCGGGTCCCGGTGCGCGGGGGCGACGTCGCGGACCGAGCGGACGACGGCGTCGAGGTGGGCGGGCGTCGTCCCGCAGCACCCGCCGATCGCGCGCGCCCCGAACTCGGCGACGAAGCGGGTCAGGTGCTCGGCGAGCTCGTCGGGGGACAGGTCGTAGTGCATCTTTCCGTCGACGACCGAGGGGAGCCCCGCGTTCGGCAGGCAGCTGAGCGGCAGCGGCGAGGCGTCGGCGAGGTAGCGGAGCGGCTCGTACATCTCGACCGGGCCCGTCGCGCAGTTGAGGCCCAGCACGTCGATGCCCATCGGGACGAGCGCGGTGATGGCCGCGGCGATCTCGGTGCCCGGCAGCATCCTGCCCGTCAGCTCGATCGTGACCTGGGCCTGCACCGGGACGCGCCGTCCGTGGCGGCGCATTGCGCGGTGGGCGGCCGTGATTGCGGCCTTGGCGCCGAGCAGGTCGTACATGGTCTCGACGATCAGGAGGTCCACGCCGCCCTCGAGCAGCCCGTAGGCGAGCTCCTCGTAGGACGCGCTCAGGTCGTCGAATCGGATCTGGCCGAGGGAGGGGAACTTGGTCCCCGGGCCCATGGACCCCGCCACCCATCGTGGTGACGACGTGGTCGCGTACTGGTCGGCGAGCTCCCGGGCGATCGTCGCGCTCTTCGTCGCGAGCTCGAGGGCGCGGTCCGCGATGCCGTACTCGGCGAGCACGACCGAGAACCCGCCGAAGGAGTTCGTCTCGACGACGTCGACGCCGACGTCGAGGAAGGAGCGATGGAGCTGGGCGACGACGTCCGGTCGCGACGCGCAGAGCACCTCGTTGCACCCCTCGAGCGCGGGCCCGCCGAAGTCGTCGGCCGTGAGCTCGGCGAGCTGCAGGTTCGTGCCGGTCGCCCCGTCGAAGACGACCGGCCCTCGCTCGAGCGCGGCGAGGTAGGACGCCTCGTCGTGGCGCATCCGCAAGGGCTCGTGGACGCGACGCACCATGATTGGACAAGGCTACTGGTGGGTCCGCCGGTAGCATCTCGAGATGCGCATCTACACCCGCGCTGGCGACGACGGCACGACGGGTCTGTACTTCGGCGGACGGGTGCGCAAGGACGACGCGTCGATCGCGCTCAACGGCACCGTGGACGAGGCACAGGCGTTCCTCGGGCTCGCACGGTCCTCCGCGCCTCGAGGTGGGCCGCTCGACGAGCTGCTGGTCACCGTCGAGCGCGACCTGTGGGTCCTGATGGCGGAGGTCGCGACCGCCCCGGACAACCGCCGCAAGCTGGTCGGGGGCAAGTCGCTCGTCACCGAGGAGATGGTGGCGCGCCTCGAGGGGGCGATCGACGACCTCGCCGCGCGCACCGAGCTCCCGACAGAGTTCGTGGTCCCCGGCGACGACCCGATCGCCGCGAGCCTCGACGTCGCGCGCACCGTCGTGCGCCGCGCAGAGCGGCTCGCCGTGCAGTGGCACGCCGAGGGGTCGCTCGTCCCCACCTACCTCAACCGGCTGAGCGACCTCGTGTGGGCCGCGGCGAGATGGCACGAGGGCGACGTGCACCGGACGACCAAGAGCCCGTCGGGGGATCGGTGACCGCGAGCGTGCGCGTGGCGGGGGTGGCCGAGCTCGTACAGGGCACGGCCATCGCGATGCCCGTCGCCCGCGACGACGAGGGCCTCCTCGTGCCCCTCGGCCTCCCGCCATCGGTGCTGGGCCGTGCGATCCCGACGGAGCTCGACGGCGTCTGGGCCGAGGCGCAGGGCTTCGAGGGCTCGCCGGGGCAGTCCCTCGCGCTGCGGGCGATCGACGGGCCGACGCTCATCTTGGTGGGCGTGGGCGATGCCGCTGGCGCCGACGGCGAGGTGTGGCGACGCGCCGGCGCGGCCGCCGTCCGCGCCGCGGGGCGCGCCCCGTCGGTGGCGCTCCTCTTGCCGCTCCCGTCGACCATCGCCACGGTGGAGGCCGCGCGCGCCGTCGTCGAGGGCGCGCTGCTCGCGGCGTACCGGATCGCCGGCAGCAAGACCGACGAGGACGCGAGCACGCCGAGCGAGGTCGTGCTCGTGCCCGTCGCCCTCGACGGGCTCGGCGACGACGATCGCGCGAGCGTGGCCGAGGGTGCGCGACGGGGCGGGGTCATCGCCGACGCGGTGTGCTGGGCGAGGGACCTCGTCAACCGCCCGGCCGCACAGCTCACGCCCCGGCGGTTCAGCCACGAGGCGCTGCGCCGCCTCGAGAACGACCCGCACGTGACGATCGAGATCTGGCGCGACGGCGAGCTCGAGGCCGAGCGCTGCGGCGGGTTGCTGGGCGTGGCGAAGGGCTCCCTCGAGCCCCCGCGGCTCGTCTGGGCCACCTACGACCCCGACCCCGCGACGGCTCGGCCGCACGTCGTGCTCGTCGGCAAGGGGATCACGTTCGACTCGGGCGGCCTCAACCTCAAGACCTTCGAGGGCATGACGACGATGAAGACCGACATGACGGGGGCCGCGGTCGTCCTCGGGGCGCTGAGCGCGGCGGCGCGGCTCGGCGCCGCGGCGAAGGTCACGGCCATCGCCCCGCTCACCGAGAACCTCCCCGGGCACCGCGCGATGAAGCCGGGCGACGTGCTCACCGCGCGCAACGGCAAGACGATCGAGGTGCTCAACACCGACGCGGAGGGGCGCCTCGTGCTCGCCGACGGGCTCAGCCTCGCCGCGGAGCTCGAGCCCGACGCGATCATCGACGTGGCCACGCTCACGGGCGCGGTGCGCGTCGCGCTCGGCTCGGAGGTCGCCGCGGTGATGGGGACCGACGCGGGGCTCGTGACGGCGCTCCGTGACTGCGGCGCGACCGAGGGCGAGCCGATCTGGGAGCTGCCCTTGGTGGACCGCTACGACGCGCACCTCGACTCGGAGGTCGCCGACATGAAGAACATCGGCAAGCCCGGGAACGGGGGGACGATCGTGGCGGGGCTGTTCCTGCGTCGGTTCACGGCGGGGCGACCGTGGGCGCACCTCGACATCGCCGGCACGGGTCGCGCGGAGGCCGACGACGGCTACGTCGCCAAGGGCGCGACGGCCTTCTCGCTGCGCACCCTGGTCGCGTACCTGCTCAGCCGCTCCTGAAGCCCTCGCGCACGACGCGGGCCCCCCGGGAGGGACCCGGGCGGTCGAGGGACGCCGAGGGTGCCTGGGTCGCCGCGGCGCGGCCGAGCAGCACCGCGCCGAACAGCCGACGGCCCTCGGGCGCGGAGAGGGCGGCGAGGACGTCGGTCTCGTGGCGGAACACGCCGAGGAAGCACGCGGCGAGGCCGTCGGACTCGGCGAGCAGGAGGAGCGCCATCGTCGCGAACGCGGCGTCACCGAACCAGTAGGGGACGGGCCACGCCGCGGCCTCGGCCAGCCCGGCCGACGCCTTGTCGTCCGCGGCGTAGCGCGAGGTGTACGCGCCCGGGTCGCAAAGCACGACGACCGCCCCGCCCGCGGCGGCGAAGCCCGCCGCGCGGGCCGACGTCGCCCGCCACACCTCGTCGGTCGCAGCCTCGAGGTAGCGGCGCACGCCGGCGGTCCCCGCGAGGACGACCGCCTCGACCCCGCGGGCGTGCCCCGCGGTGGGCGCGCGCAGGGCGTCGTCGCAGAGCGACGCGAGCCGGTCCTCGGTGAGCTCGGTGCCGTCGAAGGCGCGCGTCATCCGCCGACGCCGCAGCGCGTCGCGGACGTCCATGCACGGAGTCTCGCCGTCGTCGGCGGGGAATGTCGAGGCGACCGACGCCGTTGGACCGGGCCGTAGGATTGGACGAGGGAGGACGCGCACGTGCCCACGCCGAGAGAGCTGCTCGCCGCGGCGAGGTCGCAGGTCACCGAGGTCTCGGCGCGCGAGGCCGCCGCCGAGGTCGGCCGCGCCGTGTTCCTCGACGTCCGCGAGCCCGACGAGTACGACCAGGGGGCCGTGCCGGGCGCGGTCCACCTGCCGCGCGGCCAGCTCGAGTTCAACGTGGAGGGTCGCGTCCCCGACAAGTCGTCCCGTGTCGTCGTCTACTGCGCGGGCGGCGTGCGGTCCGTGTTCGCCGCGAGGACGCTCGCCGAGCTGGGCTACCCCGACGTCGTCTCGATGGCCGGCGGGTTCAACCGATGGAAGGACGAGGGGCTGGCGGTCGAGGTGCCGACGACCCTGTCGGCGGACCAGCGCCTGCGCTACCAGCGCCATCTCCTCCTGCCCGAGGTGGGCGAGCAGGGCCAGCTCAAGCTGCTCGACGCCAAGGTGCTGCTCCTCGGCGCCGGCGGGCTCGGCTCGCCGGCCGCCCTCTACCTCGCCGCGGCCGGGGTCGGCTCGATCGGGATCATCGACATGGACGTCGTGGACGCCTCGAACCTCCAGCGCCAGGTGCTCCACAACGTCGACCGCATCGGCGAGCGCAAGGTGGACTCGGCCAAGAAGACCTTGACCGCGATGAACCCCGACGTCGCCGTCGCCACCTACGACGTCCGGCTCGCCGCCGACAACGTGCTCTCGATCATCGACGGCTACGACCTCATCGTGGACGGCACCGACAACTTCCCCACGCGCTACCTCGTGAACGACGCCTCGGTGCTCACGGGCATCCCCGTCGTGCACGGCTCGATCTTCCGCTTCGAGGGGCAGGTGACGGTCTTCGACCCGACGCGCGGGCCCTGCTACCGGTGCCTCCTGCCAGAGCCGCCACCCGCAGAGCTCGCACCGAGCTGCGCGGAGGCCGGCGTCTTGGGGGTGCTCCCCGGCATCGTGGGGTCGATCCAGGCCCTCGAGGCGATCAAGGTGCTGCTCGGGCTGGGCGACCCGCTGATCGGCCGCCTGCTCACCTACGACGCGCTCGAGGAGTCCTTCCGGACCTTCACCCTGCGCAAGGACCCCGCGTGCCCGGCGTGCGGCGAGCACGCGGGCACCCTCGTGCTCGCCGACTACGACGAGCTGTGCATGCCGCATCCCCGCGCGTGACGCAGCCCTTCTGCGCCGGCCAGGTCGTCACCGTCTTCCGCTCGCGGCTGCGCGACGACGTCGACCCGCGCTACGAGGCGCTCGACGCCGAGCTCCGTGCCCGCGCCCACGCGCTCGGCGGCCTCGTCGACGTGACGTCCTTCACCGCCGACGACGGGGAGCGCGTCACGGTGGTGACCTTCGAGGATCGGGCGAGCCACGAGCGCTGGGCGAACGACCCGGTGCACCGCGACGCCCAGCGGCTCGGGCGCGAGTCCGTCTACGCCGCGTACTCGATCCAGGTCGGCGAGTGCCGGCACGCGTCCAGCTTCGACGCGCGCCCGCAGACCTCGACGCTGCCGCCCGGATCCACGCCCTCCGGCTAGGGCCGCTCGAGGGTCTCGATCCACCGTCCCGACGCCAGCCGCTCGTAGGCGTCGAGGTGCGCGGCGACGACGACGGGGAGCGTGTGCGCGGCGGCCGTCACGCGCGCGGCCTCGACGAGCCGCGCGCGCAAGTCGGCGCTCCCGGCCCGCTCGATCGCCGCTCCCAGCGCGGCCGGGTCGCGGGGAGCGGCGAGCAGCCCCGTCACGTTGTCGACGACGGTGTCCCTCGTCCCGGTGCACGACGTCGCCACCACGGCGACGCCGGCGCACATCGCCTCGAGCACGACGGTCGGCTGGCCCTCCCACACGGAGGCGAGCGCGAGCACGTCGGCGCTCGCGAGGATCGCCCGGGCGTCTTCGAGCCAGTCGGCGACGACGACGCGGCCCGCCAGGCCCTCGCGGGCGACCTCGGCGCGGACCTCGCCCGCGAGCGGTCCGCCGCCCACGAGGATCCCGCTCGCACCCCTCGCGTGGGCGAGCGCCCGCACGAGCGTCACCGGGTCCTTTTGGGGCGAGAGCCGCGCGGGGGAGACGACGAGCAGCGCCGCGGGGTCGAGGCCGAAGCGCGCGGCGACGTCGGCGCGGTCGAGGGAGGCGGGCATCGAGGGGACGGCGTTGTCGAGCACCCGGCTCGGGACGCCGACGGCGGCGAGGACCCCGCGTGGCCCCTCGCCGCACGACGCGACCCGCACCCCCGAGAGCCGGACCAGGGCGGCCGTGCGCCTCGCGCGCGCCGGATCGACCCCGTGGCACGTGACGATGGAGCGAGGACGCGCCGCCGCCGAGAGGAACGGCGCGAGCCGCAGCCCGTGCCCGTGGACGACGTCGGGGTCGCCGGAAGCGACGGCGCGGCGCAGCGCGGCCGCGAACCTCGCCGCGGTGGTCGCCGACAGCGCGGGGAGCCGGTGCACCTCGACGTCGCCGACGTCCAGGTCGCCCGGCCCCGCCGCCACGGCGACGTCGCAGCCGGCCGCGACGAGGCCGCGGGCGAGCAGCGACACCTGGACCTGCATGCCGCCGGAACCGCCGTGCGCGACCACGAGGAGCACGCGCGACGGTGCAGCCACGCGCTCATCGTTGCACGCGCACCCACACGGTCGGGCCGTCGCGCCTGTCTATCGTGGCGTCGTGGCCGACGACCCCCGCGTGCGCACGACCGCGTCGGGGATCGAGGTGAAGCCGGTGTACGGCCCGGGCGACCTCGACGCCGCGAGCGGGGCGGCCGCCCTCGGGGAGCCCGGCGCGTTCCCCTACACGCGCGGGGTCCACCCGAGGATGTACCTCGAGCGGCTCTGGACCATGCGCCAGTACGCCGGCTTCGGCACCGCCGAGGCGACCAACGAGCGATTCAAGTTCCTGCTCGCCGCCGGGCAGACGGGCCTGTCGTGCGCGTTCGACCTGCCGACCCAGATGGGCTACGACTCGGACCACCCCCGTGCGGAGGGCGAGGTCGGCAAGGTCGGGGTGGCGATCTCGTCGATCGAGGACATGCGCCTCCTCCTCGAGGGTCTGCCGCTGGGCGAGGTCACGACCTCGATGACGATCAACGCGACGGCGGCCACGCTCCTCTTGCTCTACGAGCTCGTGGGAGAAGAGCAGGGCGTGGACCCGGCGTCGCTGCGCGGCACCATCCAGAACGACATCTTGAAGGAGTACGTGGCGCGCGGGACCTACATCTACCCGCCCCGTCCCTCGATGCGCCTCGTGACCGACACGTTCGCCTACTGCGCGGCGCACCTGCCGAGCTGGAACACGATCTCGATCTCGGGCTACCACATCCGCGAGGCGGGCTCGACGGCGGTCCAGGAGGTCGCCTTCACGCTCGCCGACGGGATCGCGTACGTCCAGGCCGCGCTCGACGCCGGCCTCGGCGTGGACGAGTTCGCGCCGCGGCTGAGCTTCTTCTTCAACGCGCACAACAACCTCTTCGAGGAGGTCGCGAAGTTCCGTGCTGCGCGCCGGCTGTGGGCGCGGATCATGACCGAGCGGTTCGCGGCGAAGGACCCGAGGTCCACGATGCTGCGGTTCCACACCCAGACCGGCGGGTCCACGCTCACCGCCCAGCAGCCGGAGAACAACGTCGTGCGCGTGACCGTCCAGGCGCTCGCCGCCGCCCTCGGCGGCACCCAGAGCCTGCACACGAACGGGTTCGACGAGGCGCTCGGCCTGCCGACGGAGCGCGCGGCGAAGCTCGCGCTGCGCACCCAGCAGGTCGTCGGGTTCGAGTCCGGCGTGGCCGACACCGTCGACCCGCTGGGCGGGTCGTTCTACGTCGAGTCGCTGACCGACGAGATCGAGCGCCGCGCCGTCGTGTACCTCGAGGAGATCGAGCGGCGCGGCGGCGCGGTGGCCGCGATCGAGGCCGGCTACCCGCAGGCCGAGATCGAGGCGGCCGCCTACGCCGACGCCCTCGCCGTCGACGACGGGCGCCGCGTGGTCGTCGGCGTGAACGCCTTCGTCGACGCCGACGACGGGGTGCGCGACGTCTTCCCGGTCGACGCGCGCCAGCAGGCGGCGCAGGCCGCGCGGGTGACGCGCCTCAAGGCCGAGCGCGAGCAGGGCGCCGTCCACGCGGCGCTCGGCGACCTCGAGGCGGCGGCGCGGGGGACCCAGAACCTCCTCGTGCCGATGCGCGTCGCCCTGCAGCGCCGCGCGACGCTCGGCGAGGTCGCCGACGTGCTGCGCTCGGTCTTCGGCGTCTACCGCCCCGGCGGCTGACCGGGACGGATCGCCGCGCCGAGCCGCGCCCGGAGCGCGTCGTCCGTCGCCACGTCGATGCCGGTGAGCGCGAGCGCGATCGCCCCGTCGACGACGGCCCGGTCCGCGGAGGGGGTCGCGCACGCCGCGGCGAACGCCGGCTGGTGGTTGACGGCCCCGTTCGACTCGAGCCCGATGAGCGGGTGGATGGTCGGGATCTCGAGGGACACGTTCGCCATGTCCGTCGAGAGGGTGGGCAGTGGCTCGTCGGCGTCATCGGCGGCGAACTCGCGGCCGAGCGACTCGGCGTGGCGCCGATAGGCGGCGAGGAGCGCGGGGTCCGAGCGCATGTGGGAGTAGGGGCGACCGACCTCTTCGACGGAGAGTGTCGCACCCGTCGCCCGCGCACCCGCCTCGAAGCACGCGTTCACCCGCCCGCGCAGCACGACCAGTCCCTCGGCGTCGAGGCTCCGGCACATGAAGCGGCCGGCGACGTGCGCGGGGATGATGTTCGCCGCGGCGCCGCCGTGGGTGACGACACCGTGGACCTGGTCGCCGGGGACCACCTGCTGGCGGAGCAGCCCGATGGCCACCTGGGCGATCGTCATCGCGTCCGCGGCGTTCACGCCGGCCCACGGCGCGGCCGAGGCGTGGGCCTCCTTCCCGGTGAAGTGCACGTCGAAGTGGTCGACGGCCAGGCACCGGGCCTCGAGCCGGTCCTCCGGCCAGGGGTGCACCATCATGGCCACGTCGAGGCCGGCGAACGCGCCGCCCTCCAGCATGAGGACCTTGCCGCCGCCGCCCTCCTCGGCGGGCGTGCCGAGGACGACGACCGTCGCACCCACGTCGTCGGCCACCGAGGCGAGCCCGAGCGCCGCGCCGAGGGTGCTCGCCGCGATCACGTTGTGCCCGCAGGCGTGCCCGACGTCGGGGAGTGCGTCGTACTCCGCGCACAGCCCGATGCGCACGGGCCCCGACCCCGACGTGGCCACGAAGGCCGTCTCGAGGTCGCACACCCCGCGGCGGACGTCGAAGCCGGCGTCGTCGAGGAGCGCGGCGACGCTCGCGGCGGCGTGGTGCTCTTGGAACGCGGTCTCGGGGTGCTCGTGCAGGTCGTGGCTGAGCGCGATCAGCGCCGCCGCGGACTCGGCCACCCTGGCAGCGACGAGCTCGCCCGGCGTGGTCACCCGACCACCGCCACCACGTCGCCGGCACCGACCCCGTCGCCCGCCGCGACGCGCAGCTCCTTGACGGTGCCCGCGCGCTCGGTGGCGACCGAGTTCTCCATCTTCATGGCCTCGAGGATGCAGATGGTCTGGCCCTCCTCCACCACCTCGCCCTCGGTGACGAGCACCTTGACCACGGTGCCCTGCATGGGGACGGTGACCTCGCCGGTGCTGGCCGACGACACGCCGGCGTGGCTCACCTTGCGCGAGGGCTTGGTCGCGACCGCCCCGCCGATCCCCTGGGGGGGCAGCCAGACGTCGACCTCGTAGCGGCGCCCGTCGACCTCGGCGGTCACCGCGTGGCGCACCCGTCCGTCGCCGTCGTGGTCTCCGTGCGGCGGAGGGCCGGCGAGCCCGCTCAGGTCGAGGCGCTCCTCGACCCACTTGGTCGAGTGGGTGCCCTCGATGAAGTCGGGGTGCGACAGGATCGCCACGTCCGCCGGGATCGTCGTCGCGACGCCCTCCACCTTGGTCTCGTCGAGCGCGCGCAGCATCCGGCGACGCGCCTGCTCGCGGTCCGCGCCCCACGTCACGAGCTTGCAGATGAGGTTGTCGTAGAACTGGCTCACCGTGTCCCCGGCGGCGTAGCCGGCGTCGACGCGCACGCCCGGGCCGGCGGGCAGCTCGAGGGTCCGCAGCGTCCCGGGGGAGGGGAGGAACCGCCCGCCGCTCGGGTCCTCGGCGTTGAGCCGCACCTCGATCGCGTGGCCGCGCGACATCGCGGCGACGTCGGCCTGGGAGAAGCCGAGCGGCTCGCCCGACGCGATGCGCAGCTGCCACTCGACGAAGTCGAGCCCCGTGACGAGCTCGGTGACCGGGTGCTCCACCTGCAGGCGCGTGTTCATCTCCAAGAAGTAGAACTCCCCGTCCTGGTAGAGGAACTCGACGGTCCCCGCGTTCACGTAGCCGCACGCCGCCGCCACGCGCACCGACGCGGCGCCCATGGCGTCGCGCACCCCCGCGTCGAGGCCGATGGCCGGGCACTCCTCGATCAGCTTCTGGTGCCGGCGCTGGCACGAGCAGTCGCGCTCCCCGAGCCACAGCGTCGTGCCGTGGTCGTCGGCGAGGACCTGCATCTCGATGTGCCGCGGCCAGGTGAGGTAGCGCTCCACGTAGCACTCGGCGCGCCCGAAGTAGGCGAGCGCCTCGCGGGCCGCCGCGTCGAGGGACTCGGCGGCCTCCGCGGCGCTGTGGACGACCTTCATCCCTCGCCCGCCGCCGCCGTACGCGGCCTTGATGGCGACGGGCCACCCGAACTCGTCGCCGAACGCGACGACCTCCTCTGGGCCGTCGAGCGGCTGGGATCGACCGGGCACGGCGGCGACGCCGGCGCGCTCCGCGGCGAGCCGGGACGAGATCTTGTCGCCCATGACCTCGATCGCCGAGGGCGGCGGACCGATGAAGGTCACGCCCCTCGAGGTGACCTCCCTCGCGAAGTCCGTGTTCTCCGAGAAGAAGCCGTAGCCGGGGTGCACCCCGTCGGCGCCGGACGCCGCGAGCACCTCGACGATGCGCTCGGTGTTGAGGTAGCTCTCCTGGGCGGTCTGGCCGCCGAGCGCGTACGCCTCGTCGGCGAGGCGCACGTGGAGCGCGTCGCGGTCGAGCTCGGAGTACACGGCGACCGTGGCGACGCCGAGCTCACGACACGAGCGGATGACCCGGACCGCGATCTCGCCGCGGTTCGCGATCAGCACCTTGTCGAGCACGTCACCTCCCGGGGCCCGTGGGCCTGTGGCAGGTCACCCTATGGTGTCGTCCGTGGGGGCGTCGGGCTTCACGGTCCACCGGCTCGACGAGACGGACTCGACGAACGACTGGGCGCTCGCCGCGAGCCGCGACGGCGCGCCCGACCGCACGGTCGTGATCGCCGGGTACCAGCGACGTGGACGCGGTCGCCTCGACCGGCGGTGGGAGGCGCCCCCGGGGAGCGCGCTGCTCTGCTCGGTGCTGCTGCGCGCGGTCCTCGGCGTCGAGGACCGACACCTCTGCGCCGTCGCCGTCGCCCTCGCCGCGGCGCAGGGCTGCGACGCGACATCGGGCCTCGACGTCGGGCTCAAGTGGCCGAACGACCTCGTCGTCCGCGACCGCAAGCTCGGCGGCGTGCTCGCCGAGACCGACGGGCGGGCCGACGACGCCGGGGCCGTCGCCGTCGTCGTCGGGCTCGGGGTCAACCTGACCTGGCCAGGGCCACCGGCGGCGAGCGGCACCTCGATCCTCGAGGCGACGGGCACGAAGGTCGAGCCCGACGCCCTCCTCGGCGCGTCCCTCGAGGCGCTCGACGCGCGCGACGCCCAGCTGCGCTCGGCGGCGGGTCGCGGTGCGCTCGTCGCTGCGTACCGCGCGCGGCTCGTCACGCTCGGTCGGCAGGTCGCGGTGCAGCTGCACGACGAGACGTTCGAGGGCACCGCCGTCGACGTGACCGACCACGGCCACCTCGTCGTCGCGACCGACGAGGGAGCGCGCGTCATCGCGGCCGGCGACGTCGTGCACCTGCGGCCCGCAGCCGAGGGCCGCGCGGAGGCCCCCGAGTAGCATCGCGGCCGTGCGACTCCTCGTCACCGGCGGCGCCGGGTTCATCGGCTCGAACTTCGTCCGCTACTGGGTCGAGCGGCACCCCGACGACGTCGTCGTCGCCTACGACGCGCTCACCTACGCGGGCAACCGGGCGAACCTCGACGACGTCGGCAAGCGCGCGCCGTTCGTCCACGGCGACATCCGCGACCTCGACCTCGCCGAGCGCACGATCAAGGACTTCGGGATCGACACGATCGTCAACTTCGCCGCGGAGTCGCACAACTCGCTCGCGATCCTCGACCCCGCCCGGTTCTTCTCGACGAACGTGCTCGGCACGCAGTCGATGCTCGAGGCCGCGCGACGCAGCGAGGTCACCCGCTTCCACCACATCTCGACGTGCGAGGTCTACGGCGACATGGACCTCGACGACCCCGGCGCGTTCACCGAGGAGAGCCCCTATCGGCCGCGCACCCCCTACAACGCGGCGAAGGCCGGCGGCGACCACGCCGTGCGGGCCTACGCCGAGACCTTCGACGTCCCCGTCACGATCACGAACTGCTCGAACAACTACGGGCCCTACCAGTTCCCCGAGAAGGTCATTCCCGTCTTCGCGACGCGGGCGCTCGACGACCTGCCGATCCCCCTGTACAAGTCCACGCAGAACCGTCGGGAGTGGCTCCACGTGCTCGACCACTGCAGCGCCATCGAGACCGTGCTCGAGCGGGGGAGGGTCGGCGAGACCTACCACGTCGGCTCGGGCGTCGAGAAGACGATCGAGGAGATCGCCGATACCATCCTCGACGCCCTCGGCAAGCCCGCGTCGCTCAAGACGATCGTCCCGGATCGCCCGGGCCACGACCGCCGCTACCTGCTCGACGTGACCAAGATCCGCACCGAGCTCGGCTGGACGCCGTCGATCGCCTTCGACGAGGGCATCGCCACCACCGTCCGCTGGTACGCCGAGCACCGGGCGTGGTGGGAGCCCCTGCGCGATCGCGCACCCGTCGTCGAAGAGGACTGGGGCAAGGCTGGCTGATGCGGGTCCTCGTGACCGGCGCCTCCGGGCAGGTCGGCACCGACCTGGTCGACGCGCTCGAGGGCAGGGTCCCGGCCGGCGGCGCGTCGACCGCGCTGCTCGGCGGGCCGCCCGTCGGTGACGGGGAGTTCGCCGTCACCGCGGCGAGCCACGGCCAGCTCGCCGTCGACGACGCCGCCGCGGTGGCGGCCGCCTTCGAGGCCGCCCGCCCGGACGTGGTCGTCCACCTCGGTGCCTACACCGCGGTCGACCGCGCCGAGACCGAGCCCGACCTCGCCCACACGGTCAACGCGATCGGGACGGCGAACGTCGCCGCGGCCGCCGAGCGCGTGGGTGCGCACCTCGTGTACACCTCGACCGACTACGTCTTCGACGGCACGAAGCCGACCGCGTACCTCGAGGACGACGCGCCCAGCCCCCGGTCGGTCTACGGCCGCACCAAGCTCGAGGGCGAGCTCGCGTGCATGTCGGGCGCGACGATCGCGCGCGTGTCGTGGGTCGCGGGCTACCACGGTCGCAACATCGTCCGGCTGGCCGCCGACCGCGCGCAGCGCGGCGAGCCGATGCGGTTCGTCGACGACCAGCGCGGGTGCCCCTCGTTCGCCGCGGACCTCGCCGGCGGCCTCGTCACGTTGGTGCGCGAGCGGCCGCGCGGCCTCGTGCACCTGACAAACGCCGGGGCGACGACCTGGTTCGGTCTCGTGCGTGCGGTCGCCGAGGCCGCGGGCGGCGACCCGTCGTCGGTGACGGCGATCCCGACGAGCGCGCTCGAGCCACCGCCGCTCGCGCCGCGCCCCACAAACTCCGAGCTGGCCCCTGGACGCCTCGTCGCCGACGGGTACGATTTGCTCCCGCCCTGGGAAGAGGCGATGCACCGCCTCGTCGCCGCCATCCTGGAAGGGACCGGAAGTGTCGATCGCTGACCACTCACCGATGCCCAAGGCCGGTGTCCGTCGCGTCGCCGTCATCGGCGCTGGCTACGTCGGCCTCCCGACCGCCGCGGTCCTCTCGCACCACGGGCACCTGGTCACGATCGCCGAGCGCGACGAGCGCCGGTTCGACGCGCTGCGCCAGGGCCGCTCGCCGATCGTCGAGCACGGGCTCGACGAGATGCTGAAGGAGGGGTTGTCGACGGGGCGGCTCCGCGCCGTCCAGCGCGCGGCGGACGCCGTCGCGGGCGCCGAGTTCGTGTTCCTGTGCGTCGAGACGCCGCAGTCCGACGACGGGTCGGCCGACCTGTCGAGCGTGACGGCGGCGGCGGCAGAGATCGCGCCGCACCTGGCCGACGGGGCGATCATCGTGAACAAGTCGACCGTGCCGGTCGGCACCGTCGGCCTCGTCGAGCGGGTCGTGGGTCGCGCCGACGTCGTCGTCGTCTCCAACCCCGAGTTCCTCCGTGAGGGCACGGCGGTCGCCGACTCGCTCAGCCCCGACCGCGTGGTCGTGGGCGCCGACGACCGCGAGGCCGCGGTCCGCGTCGCCGAGCTGTTCAGCGACTCGGGTGCGCCCGCGGTCATCACCGACGCGACGACGTCCGAGCTCATCAAGTACGCCTCGAACGCCTTCCTCGCGACGAAGCTGACCTTCATCAACACGATGGCGGGCCTGTGCGAGGCCGTCGGCGCCAACGTCCTCGACCTCGTGACCGGCATCGGCTACGACAAGCGCATCGGCTTCGAGTTCCTCCGCCCGGGGCCAGGGTGGGGCGGCTCGTGCCTGCCGAAGGACACGGCCGCGCTCGTCGCGATCTCGAACTCGGCCGGCTACGACGTCTCCATCGTGCGCGGGGCGATCACGGGCAACGACGACCAGATGCGCCGCGTGGTGGGCAAGGTCGCCGTGGCGGCCGGCGGGACACTCGACGGCGTGACGGTCGCGGCCCTCGGGCTGTCGTTCAAGGCCAACACCGGCGACCGCCGCGGCTCCCCGGCCGTCGCGATCACGCGGATGCTCGTCGAGGCCGGCGCGACGGTGCGCGCGTTCGACCCCACGATCACCGCGGACGACGCCGACCAGGACGACCTCTCGCACCTCGTCGTGTGCGACTCGGCCTACGAGGCGGTCGAGGGCGCGCACGCCATCGCGCTGCTCACCGAGTGGGCGGAGTTCCGCTGGCTCGACTACACGAAGATCCGTTCCCTCGTCGCCACCCCGGCGATCGTCGACGCCCGGAACCTGCTCGACAGCGGCAAGCTGCACCGGCTCGGCTTCACGTACTCGGGCATCGGGCGGGCGTGAGGGTCGTCGTCGCGGGGGGCGCCGGCTTCCTCGGCTCGCACCTCTGCGACGCGCTGCTCGCCCGGGGCGACGAGGTCGTCGCCCTCGACAACCTCTGCACCGGGGCGATCGCCAACCTGGCCGCCGCGCGGACCCACGCGGACTTCACGCTCCTCGAGCGCGACGTCGCCGCGCGCGCGGACGTCGACGGCCCCGTCCACGCGGTCGTGAACCTCGCCTCGCCGGCGTCGCCCCCCGTCTACCTGGCACTCCCGCTCGAGACCCTCGCGGTCGGCTCGGAGGGCACGCGGCGGCTACTCGAGCTCGCGTCGCGGAACGGCGCGCGGTTCCTCCAGGCCTCTTCGAGCGAGGTCTACGGCGACCCGGTCGAGCACCCGCAGCGCGAGGGGTACTGGGGCAACGTCAACCCGGTCGGCCCGCGCAGCGTCTACGACGAGTCGAAGCGGTTCGGCGAGGCCCTCACCATCGCGCACCACCGCGCGCTCGGCACCGACGTCGGGATCGCGCGGATCTTCAACACCTACGGCCCCCGCCTCGCCGCCCGCGACGGCCGCGTCGTCTCCACCTTCATCGTCCAGGCGCTGCGCGGCGAGCCGCTCACGGTCTTCGGCGACGGCTCCCAGACCCGCAGCCTCTGCTACGTCGACGACCTGGTCGCCGGGCTCCTCGCGCTGCTCGACGCCCACTGCGTCGGACCGATCAACCTCGGGAACCCCGATGAGCTCACCGTGCTCGACCTCGCGCACCGCGTCCTCGAGGCGACGGGTTCGAGCTCGCCGATCGTCCACGAGGACCTCCCCGTGGACGACCCGGTCCGGCGCCGTCCCGACGTCTCGCTCGCCGCGTCGCTCCTCGGCTGGGCGCCGAAGGTCGGACTCGACGAGGGGCTCGCGCGGACCGTCGCGCACTTCCGGTCCGTGGCGCACTGAGCGGGGCCGAGCACCGTGTTCGCTACCCTTTGACGGCTGCACGAGGAGCACCGATGCGCCGCCGCACACTGCCGCCAGTCGAGTACAGGACGCTCACCGTGCTCATGCCGGTGTTCAACGAGCAGTCGACGGTCAAAGAGATCATCTCGAGGTGCCTGCTCGTCGAGCTCCCGCTCGCGATCGACCTCGTGATCGTGAACGACGGCTCGAGCGACGACACCGCACGGGTCCTCGCCGGCCTCGACGACCCCCGGGTGACCGTGCTCGACCACCCGGTCAACAAGGGCAAGGGCGCGGCGCTGCGCACGGGGCTGGCGGCGGCGACCGGCGACCTCGTGATCGTCCAGGACGCCGACTTGGAGTACGACCCCAACGACTGGCGCACCCTCCTCGGCCCCGTCCTCGCTGGGACCGCCGTCGTCGTCTACGGCAACCGCTTCGCGGGCAAGGGCCAGAACATGTCGGGCCTGCACTGGCTCGGGAACCGGTTCCTGTCGCTCATCACGAGCGTGCTCTACGCCAAGCGGCTCTCGGACATGGAGACCTGCTACAAGCTGTTCGACCGGCGCGTGCTCGGTCCGATCCACGTGGTCTCGGACCGGTTCGACTTCGAGCCCGAGATCACCGCCAAGGTCCTCCGCCAGGGCTACGACATCGCCGAGGTGCCCATCAGCTACGCGGGCCGCGAGTTCCACGAGGGCAAGAAGATCACGTGGCGCGACGGCTTCGGGGCGATCCGCGCGCTCGTGCGCTTCCGCTTCACCCGGAGCCTGTGAGCCCGTCGTCGAGGTCCCCGAGGGTGGGCTGCGTGATCGTCGACTTCCACGCGGGCGCCCACCTCCACGCCGCCACGGCCTCGATCCTCGACCAGGGCGTCGACGAGCTCGTCGTCGTGGACAACGCCGGGGGCGGCGCGTCGCTGCAGGCCCTCGACACCCTGGCGACGCGCGTGGCGGTCGTCTCGCCGGGGACGAACCTCGGCTTCGGCGCGGGCGCCAACCGCGGCGTCGCGGTGCTGGGCGACACCGACCTCGTGCTGGTGGCGAACCCCGACGTGGTCCTGCACGAGCACGCCCTGGACCAGCTGGTCGGCGCCCTCGAGGCGCACCCTGCGTGGGGCCTGGTCGGGCCGACGATCCTCACGGAGGCCGCGACCCCGTACCCGTCGATGCGGCGCTTCCCCTCCGTGCTCGACGCGGTGGGCCACGCGATGCTCGGCCGGGTGTGGCCCACCAACCCCTTCACCGCGCGGTACCGCGAGCAGGGGGCTGCCCCCGACGGCACCGCCGACTGGGTCTCGGGGGCCTGCTTCGTGGTGCGCCGCGAGCTCTTCGAGACCCTGGGCGGGTTCGACGAGCGGTACTTCATGTTCGGCGAGGACATGGACCTGTGCTGGCGCGCGCGGCGCGCCGGCGCGGTGGTCGGCACCGCACCCGAGGCCGTCGTGACCCACGCGGAGGGCGTCTCGCGCCGCACCGCCCCCTACCGGATGCAGGTCGCCCACCACCGCAGCGCGCTGCGCTTCGCCGTCACGACGACCCAGGGGCCGGCGCGGCTCCTCTTGCCGCTGGCCGTCGCGCTCCTCGGGATCCGGCTCCTCGCCGTGCTCGTCGTGACGACCCCGGCCCCCGCGCGCACGGGCGCAGCGCCCGCGACGAGCGCGAGGGCCGCGTAGCCCGCGTGGGGCGCGCACGTCTAGCCTCTCGGTGGGCTGCACGCGGGTCTGTGGTTGCAAGTCGATGCCAGTCGCAGGCGAAACGACCCACGTAAGGCGACTCGTGGTCGCCGAGCATGGTGCGACTTAGAGGTAAGTCCTGCCTGCCGGAGGGGAGACACCCCGACGGGAGCGACGGGAGGAAGTGGTCCGGGCGACCCGTGCAAGCGGGCCGCGGACCGCGAGCCCCGCTGCAGGCGAGTGTGGGGCCAAAGACCAGGTCAGCCGCGTGCAGCCCACAAGTCGCGGCGAGGGCGCCGGTAGGCTGGACGCGCCATGGGCGTCTTCGAGAAGTTCCTGCGCGCCGGCGAGGGCCGGCGCGTAAAGCAGCTGGCCGAGCTCGTCGCGCCCATCAACGCCCTCGAGCCCGCCATGCAGGCGCTCAGCGACGCCGAGCTCGCCGCCAAGACCGGGGAGTTCCGGGATCGCCTCGCCGGCGGGGAGACGATCGACGACCTGTTGATCGAGGCGTTCGCCGTCGTCCGCGAGGGCGGGGTCCGCGTCCTCGGCCAGCGGCACTACGACGTGCAGCTCATGGGCGGCATGGCCCTGCACTTCGGGTGGATCGCCGAGATGAAGACCGGCGAGGGCAAGACGCTCGTCTCCACCCTGCCGGTGTACCTGAACGGGCTCACCCAGCGCGGCGTCCACGTCGTCACGGTCAACGACTACCTGGCGAGCCGCGACGCCGAGTGGATGGGCCAGGTGCACCGGTTCCTGGGCATCACGGTCGGCCGCGTCGGGCCCGACGTCCAGGATGCCGAGGGCAAGCGCGAGGCCTACGGCTGCGACGTGACCTACGGGACGAACACCGAGTTCGGGTTCGACTACCTCCGCGACAACATGGCCCAGAGCCGCGAGGACATGGTCCAGCGCGGGCACGTCTACGCGATCGTCGACGAGGTCGACTCGATCCTCATCGACGAGGCGAGGACGCCGCTCATCATCTCGGGGCCGTCCGAGGACTCGGCCAAGCTCTACTACCAGTTCGCCTCCATCGTGCGGGGGCTCACCCGCGACGCCGACTACGAGGTCGACGAGGAGAAGCGGACCGTGGCGCCCACCGAGCCCGGCATCACCAAGGTGGAGAAGGCGCTCGGGGTGGCCAACCTCTACGACTCGGTGTCGACCGACTACGTCCACCAGCTCACCCAGGCCCTGATGGCAAAGGAGCTGTACCACCGCGACAAGGACTACATCGTCGACGGCGGCGAGGTGAAGATCATCGACGAGTTCACCGGCCGCACCCTCGAGGGCCGGCGGTGGGCCGACGGCACGCACCAGGCGGTCGAGGCAAAGGAGCGCGTCCGGATCAAGGACGAGAACCACACCTGGGCGACCGTGACGCTGCAGAACTACTTCCGCCTCTATGAGAAGCTCGCGGGCATGACCGGCACGGCCGAGACCGAGGCCGCCGAGTTCGGCAACACCTACAAGCTCACGGTCATCCCGATCCCGACCAACATGCCGAACCAGCGGCGCGACGAGGCGGACCTCATCTACAAGACCGAGGACGCGAAGTTCGAGGCGGTGGTCGGCGACATCATCGAGCGGCGCGACCAGGGCCAGCCGATCCTGGTCGGCACCGCCTCGGTCGCCAAGTCCGAGCACCTCTCGCGGCTGCTCGACAAGCGGGGCGTCCCCCACGAGGTGCTGAACGCCAAGCAGCACTTCCGCGAGGCGGACATCGTGGCCCAGGCCGGCCGTCCCGGCGCCGTGACCGTCGCGACGAACATGGCCGGCCGCGGCGTCGACATCGTGCTCGGCGGCAACGCCGAGGGGCTCGCCACCCGCGAGCTGCGCGGGCAGGGCCTCGAGCCCGGCACCGAGGCGTGGGAGGCGGCGTGGGCCGATGCCGTGGCGCGCCACGAGCCGGAGTGCCGGCGCGGGGCCGAGGTCGTGAAGGCCGCCGGCGGGCTCTACGTGCTGGGCTCGGAGCGCCACGAGTCGCGGCGGATCGACAACCAGCTCCGCGGCCGCTCGGGGCGCCAGGGCGACCCGGGCGAGTCGAGGTTCTTCCTCTCCTTAGAGGACGAGCTGATGCGGCTCTTCGCCACCGGCGCGGTCAGCTGGGTGATGGACCGCACGCTGCCCGACGACCAGCCCATCGAGGCGAAGATGGTGACGAAGGCGATCGAGCGCGCCCAGAACACCGTCGAGGGCCGCAACGCCGAGATGCGCAAGGACGTCCTCAAGTACGACGACGTCATGAACGAGCAGCGCAAGGTGATCTACGCGCGGCGACTCCAGATCCTCGAGGACGAGGACCTGCACGGCCGGACCCTCGAGCTCCTCGACGTGGCGGCGCAGACCCTCGTCGAGCGTGCGTGCCCGTCGGAGTACAAAGAGGAGTGGGACCTGCATCGCCTCGTGCTCGAGGCCACGCAGTACTGGCCGATCACCATCGTGGCCGACCAGCTCGAGCGGTGCGGGACGCTCGACGAGCTGACCGAGGCCGTGCTCAACGACGCCGTCGAGTACTACGAGAAGCACTGCGCCGAGCTGCCGGGCGGCGAGGAGACCGCGCGGTCGATCGAGCGCCAGGTCATGCTCCAGGTGCTCGACGTGCGCTGGCGCGAGCACCTCTCGGAGATGGACCACCTCCGAGAGGGCATCCACCTCCGCGCCGTCGCCTCCCAGGACCCGCTCGTCGCCTGGCAGCGGGAGGGCTACACGATGTTCGAGAAGCTGCTCGACTCGATCGACGACGACTACCTGCGCTACATCACCCACATCGAGGCGACGCCGCAGCCCCCGGCGGAGGCCGCGACGGACCTGTCGAGGGCGAGCTACGAGTCCCAGCCCGACCCCCAGGCGCCGACACCGTTCGCCGAGGGCGAGGAGCCGCCGGCGCCCCCGCCACCGACGACGGTCGTGAAGTCGCCCAACGAGAAGCTCGGCCGCAACGAGCCGTGCTGGTGCGGATCAGGGAAGAAGTTCAAGTTCTGCCATGGCAGGGCCTGAGCGGCAGGGCGAGCAGGCACCTGCTGACGCCCTCGCCGACCTGCGGACCCGGCTGACCGGGGCCGAGGCCTACCTCCGCGTCGACGAGCTGCGGCGGCGGCGCGCCGAGCTCGAGGCCGCGGCCGCGCGCCCTGATCTGTGGGACGACCAGGACGACGCGCGAGCGGTGACCACCGAGCTCGGCCGGGTGAGCGGGGACCTCGACGACTTCGACGCGCTGAGCACCGCGCTCGGCGACGCCGAGGTGCTGGCCGAGCTCGTGACGGAGTCCCAGCGCGCCGGCGAGCCCGACCCCGGGCTCGCCGCGGAGCTCACCGTCGCCGTCGCGTCGCTCACCGAGCGCGTCGGCGCGCTCGAGCTGCAGAGCCTGTTCGCCGGCGAGCACGACGAGCGCGACGCGATCGGCGAGATCCACGCGGGTGCGGGGGGGACCGACGCCCAGGACTGGGCCGAGATGCTGCTGCGGATGTACACGCGGTGGGCGGAGCGGCGCGGCTTCGGGGTCGAGGTCGACGAGGTCACCGAGGGCCAGGAGGCCGGCATCCTCTCGGCCACCTTCATCGTCAAGGGCCGGTACGCCTACGGGCTGCTCGACACCGAGCGCGGCGTGCACCGGCTCGTGCGGATGAGCCCGTTCGACTCGCAGCACCGTCGCCAGACCTCGTTCGCGAGCTTCGACGTGACGCCGTTCCTCGAGGACGTCGACGACGTGGAGATCGACGAGAAGGACCTGCGCGTCGACACCTACCGGTCGTCGGGCGCCGGCGGGCAGCACGTCAACAAGACGGACTCCGCGGTGCGCATCACGCACCTGCCGACCGGCATCGTCGTCAGCTGCCAGAACGAGCGCAGCCAGCACCAGAACCGCGCGCGCGCGATGCAGATCCTCGCGGCCAAGCTCGCCGAGCGCGCACGCGAGGAGCGGCAGGCCGAGCTCGACCAGCTCTCCGGCGAGCGGACCGACAACGCGTGGGGGAGCCAGATCCGCTCCTACGTGCTCGCGCCCTACCAGCTCGTGAAGGACCTCCGCACCGACGTCGAGACCGGGAACGTCGAGCTCGTGCTCGACGGCGACCTCGACGCGTTCATCGAGGCCGAGCTGCGCCGGCGGCGGGCCGTGACGTGAGTCCCGCAGCGTCTTCGGTAGGCTGACGGGGAGGCACGGAGCGCACCGCTCCCGAGTGCCCGAGCACCCTCTCTCATGATCGAGCTGCAGAACGTCACCAAGACCTACCGGGCGGGCACCGTCGCGCTCCGTGACGTGTCCCTCCAGATCGACAAGGGCGAGTTCGTCTTCGTCGTCGGCGCGTCGGGGTCGGGGAAGACCACCCTGCTGCGGCTGCTGCTGCGCGAGGAGCTCCCCGAGGCGGGCCGGATCCTCGAGGCGGGCCGCGACATCGTGAACCTGCCCAAGTGGCGGGTCCCCTACCTGCGCCGCAACATCGGCTGCGTCTTCCAAGACTTCCGCCTGCTGCCCAACAAGACGGTCTTCGAGAACGTGGCCTTCGGCCTCGAGGTGATCGGCCGGCCCGCGACGGTCATCCACCAGCAGGTCCCGCAGATCCTCGAGCTCGTCGGGCTCTCGCACAAGTCGGCGAGCATGCCCAACGAGCTGTCCGGCGGCGAGCAGCAGCGCGTCGCGGTCGCCCGCGCCTTCGTCAACCGCCCGCTGATCCTGCTCGCCGACGAGCCGACCGGCAACCTCGACCCGACGAACTCCGAGGGGATCATGGCGCTCCTCGATCGCATCAACCGCACGGGCACGACGGTCGTCGTCGCGACCCACGACAAGGTCCTGGTGGACCGGATGCGCCGGCGGGTGATCGAGCTCGACGAGGGCCGGCTCATCCGCGACCAGGCCCGCGGGGTCTACGGCATCGAGGACGCACAGGGGGTGGCCGGCTGATGGGCAACTTCGTCCGCTACGCGACGCGCGAGACGCTCACGAACCTGTGGCGCAACCGGCTCATGACGATGGCGGCGGTGCTGACGGTCACCGTCTCGCTCGGCCTCGTGGGCGCGGCGCTCTACTTGAAGCAGGGTGCGGCCCAGGCCTCGGCGAGCTGGGAGCGCCAGACCCAGGTCCAGGTGTGGATGAAGCCGTCGGCCACCGCCGCCCAGCTGGCCTACGTGAAGCAGAAGCTCTACACGAGCCCGTACCTGTCCAACTGCTCCTTCTGGTCCCGCGAGAAGGACTATCAGGAGGCCAAGTCGCTCCTGCCCCCCCAGGAGTGGTTCATCCTCAAGCCCCAGACGACCCCGTCGTCCTACCGATGCACGCCGATCCAGCCGGGCCTCGCCTCGGTCGTCACCAACACGGCCAGCCAGTACTCGGCGGTCTTCGCCGCGATCGCGCCGGAGTCGACGATCCACGAGATCCAGACCACGGTCAACATCCTCCAGGGGGTGCTGCTCGCGATCGCCCTCGTGCTCATGATCTCGGCGGGCGTGCTCATCCTCAACACGATCCGCATGGCGATCTTCGCGCGTCGCCGCGAGGTGTCCGTCATGAAGCTCGTCGGAGCCACCAACTGGTTCATCCGCGTCCCGTTCATCGCCGAGGGGATGATCCAGGGGATCCTCGGCGCGTTGCTCGCCTCGGGGATCGTCTACGGCATCCACGTGACCGTCGACCACCTGAGCAACGCGGCGAACCCGCTGTCGCTCGCGACCGAGATGCGACTCACGGGCTGGCACGTGTTCGGCACCGACGTCGTGATCGTCCTCATCGGCGCGGGGATCGGCGCGCTGGGCTCCGCGTTCGCCGTGCGCCGGTTCCTCGACGTCTAGCCGGGGAGCCCGTCGATCGGCGCGACGTCGAAGTCGATCGCGAGCGAGTTCACGCAGTACCGCTTCCGCGTGCTCGTCGGCCCGTCGTCGAACACGTGGCCCAGGTGCCCGCCGCAGCGCGAGCAGAGGATCTCGGTGCGGCGCATGAACAGGCTCTTGTCCTCCCGCTCGACGACCGTGCCTGTGATCGCCTGGTCGAAGCTGGGCCACCCGCTGCCCGAGTCGAACTTCGCGCCGGAGGCGAACAGCACCTGGCCGCAGCCCCCGCACGAGAACGTCCCGTCGCGGTGCTCTTCGAGGAGCGAGCCCGTGAACGCCCGCTCGGTCGCCGCGCGGCGCAGCACCTCGAAGCGGTCGGGGTCGAGCTTCGCCCGCCACTCCTCGTCGGTCATCTCGAGATCGAACCGCTCGTCCTTCGCCACCGTGCCTCCCGTTTCCTTGCTCGGCTCTCAGTCCCGTGCAGCGCGGTCGCGTTACGGCCCAGGCGGCCATCCGTGCGCGGCCGATGCAGAAAAGTAGGCTGCGGCGTCATGCGGGGTGTCCTCCTCGCCGGCGGCACCGGCTCGCGGCTCCACCCGCTCACCGCGTCGACCAACAAGCACCTGCTCCCGATCGCGGGGCGGCCCATGGTCGAGTGGTCGATCGAGGCGCTGGTCCGCGCCGACGTCACCGAGATCATCGTGGTCACCGGGCCCGAGCACGTCGCGGCGTTCCGCGAGCTGCTCGGCGACGGCGCCCATCTCGCCGTCGACCGCCTCGAGTTCGCCGTCCAGGCGCGCCCGGGAGGCATCGCCGAGGCGCTCGGGCTCACCGAGGCGTTCGCGGACGGGGGTCCGATCGTGCTGATGCTGGCCGACAACCTCCTCGAGCACTCGCTGCGCGACATGGTGACGACGTTCTCGAAGGAGCCCACCGGTGCGAGGCTCCTGCTGAGCGAGATGGACGACGACGACCACCTCCGCCACCTCGGCGTCCCGGCGCTCGATGAAGAGGGCCGCATCGTGTCCATCGTCGAGAAGCCGCAGTCCCCGCCCAGCCGGTTCGCCGTGACCGGGGTCTACTGCTACGAGTTCTCCGTCTACGACGTCGTCAAGACCCTCGAGCCGTCGGGTCGCGGCGAGCTCGAGATCACCGACGTCAACAACCACTATGTGGCGTCAGGCGACGTCGCCTACGACGTGCTCGAGGGGTTCTGGGGCGACGCCGGCGAGTCGCTCGACGCCTACCGCGACGTGGACGCGTTCGTCGCGTCGAGAGGGGCGAACAACCTCCCCGACTGACGCGCCGACGGGTCGTCGACCGCGTGGCGCACGGCCGGCTGCGCGCCGGACCGGCTAGCGCAGCGGGGGTGGCCCTGCCTGGTGCGGGGCGAGGGGGATCGCGAGCGCCGACGCGGGCGCCCCGTCGAGCGCGAGCCGCACGGACGAGGCGATCCCCGGACCGTCGAGCCCGAGCTCGGCGAGCAGCTGATCGGGCTTGCCCTGCGCGACGTAGGCGCGCGGCACCCCGAGGACGCGGAACGACGGCACGGGCCGGCCGGCGTCCTGGCAGGCCGCCGCGACGGCGATCGCGAGGAACTCGCCCGCGCCGCCGTGGCAGAACCCGTCCTCCACGGTGACCACGACCCGGTGCGTGCCGGCCGCGGCGAGCATCGCCGGGTCCGGCGGCGAGACGACCCGGACGTCGAAGAGGGTCGGGTCGTCGCCCGCGGCCACGAGCAGGTCGACCGCGTCGAGCGAGGCGCCGACCAGCTTGCCGACCGCGAGGATGCAGACCGAGCCGTCGCCCTCGCGCAGCTGCCGGGCGTGCAGGCCCTCACCGGCACCGACGCACCGCTTCGGCGGCGCGGTCTTCGCGAAGCGGATCGACGAGGGGCCTGGGAGCGAGAGGGCGGTCTCCAGCATCACCCCGACCTCCTGGGCGCTCGAGGGCGCGAAGACGGTCATGTCGGGGATGCTGAGGCACAGCGGCAGGTCGAGGACGCCGTGGTGGCTGGGTCCGTCGTCGCCGGTGATGCCCGCGCGGTCGAGCACCGTGACCACGGGGAGCCGGTGCAGGCCCACGTCGAGGTTCGCCTGGTCGAACGCCCGCGTGAAGAACGTCGAGTACACCGCCACCACCGGGCGCAGCCCGCCCATGGCCATGCCGGCTGCCGCCGTCATCTCGTGCTGCTCGGCGATCCCGACGTCGAAGAACCTCCTCGGGAAGCGCTCCTGGAACGGCAGGAGGCCGGTCGGGCCGGGCATCGCCGCGGTGAGGGCGACCACCCGCTCGTCTCGCTCGCCGGCGTCCACGAGCGCCCGGGAGAAGGCGTCGGTGTAGCTCTGCGGGACGACCTCGAGGTCCTCGTCGGTCACCGGCGCGGCGACGCGGAAGTCGTGGAGCCGCTGGACGTCGTCCTGCTCCGCGGGGGCGTAGCCGCGCCCCTTCTCCGTGAGGACGTGGACGACGATGGGGCCGTCCCACTCGGCGGCGTAGCGGAAGGACTGCTCCATGACCGTGACGTCGTGGCCATCGATGGGGCCGACGTAGCGCACGCCCAGGGTCTCGAAGAACGTGTGCGGGGTCACGATCTCGCGCAGCACCGAGGTCACCCCGTGCACCCCGACGTAGGCGAACTCGCCGACGCCGGGGATCTCCCGCAGCACCCGGCGGAGCCGCTCGCGCGCCTGGACGTAGGTCGGGTGGAGCCGGAGGCTCGTGAGGGACTCGCTGAGGCGCGACACCGTCGGCGCGTAGCTGCGACCGTTGTCGTTGAGCACGATGACGCACCGCCGCCCCGAGTGGCCGAGGTTGTTGAGCGCCTCGTAGGCCATGCCGCCGGTCAGCGAGCCGTCGCCGACGACCGCGACGACGCGGCGGTTGCCGCCGTGCCCCTGGAGCTCGCCGCGGAGCTCGAAGGCCGTGGAGATGCCGTGGGCGTAGGACAGGGCCGTCGAGGCGTGCGAGCTCTCGATCCAGTCGTGCTCGGACTCGGCCCGGCTCGGGTAGCCCGAGAGCCCGCCGCGCTGCTTCAGGTCCTTGAACCCGTACCGGCGCCCGGTCAGCAGCTTGTGGACGTAGGCCTGGTGGCCCGTGTCGAAGAGCAGGACGTCGCGGGGCGAGTCGAACACCCGGTGCAGCGCGATCGTGAGCTCGACGACCCCGAGGTTGGAGCCGAGGTGCCCACCGGTCTTGGTCACGGCGTCCACGATGAACGCACGGATCTCTGTGGCGAGCTCGATGAGCTGGTCCTCAGAGAGGAGACGGAGGTCCGACGGCGTCTCGATCGAAGGGAGCAGCATCGAGCGACCACACTACCGGCGGGGCTCGCTCGCGCCGGGTGAGTTCTGCGCGGCGGGACGTCGACCGCGCGGCCCGACGGCGACCGCGCGGCACGTCCGCGAGGAGGGCGTCCGAGCAGGACTCGGGTCAGCCATGACCGTCGCGAGGGCCGCGACGCCACCAGTCGGGATCGCGTCGCGAGCGCCCAGTCGGCCTCGTACGGCGCCGCGACCGCGCCCCCACGAGCACCGCGGCCCGCACCGGCCCGGCGTCGCGCCACGCGGCCGCGGACGGCCCGGCGGGCGACACGAACGGCTCGCATCGCTCCCAGGGAGTCCTTGCGCTCTCGGCGCCGAAGGAGTACAATACCCGGTATGCAACTCGGAAGGGGCTCATCGTGAGCGTCCGGCACGCCCTGCTCGCGCTCCTGAGCGAGGGGCCGACCTACGGGCTGCAGCTCCGCCAGGAGTTCGAGGCGAGGACGGGCGACGTCTGGCCGCTCAACGTGGGCCAGGTGTACACGACCCTGCAGCGCCTCGAGCGCGACGGGCTCATCGCGTCGGAGGGGGCCGCCGAGGACGACCGCCAGCGGGCCTTCCGGATCACCGAGGAAGGGGCGGCCGAGCTGTCGAGGTGGCTCGAGACCCCGTCGGACGTGACGACGCCGCCCCGCGACGAGCTGGTGATCAAGGTGCTCGTGGCGGCTCGGCTCCCGGGCGCCGACGTGCACGCGCTCATCGAGGTGCACCGTCGCTACCTCGTGCAGCTCTCCCAGGAGTGGACGCGGCTCAAGGAGGACGAGGGGGCGTTCGACCTCGGGCTCGCTCTCGCCGTCGACGCGGAGCTCTTCCGACTCGACGCGGTCATCCGGTGGCTCGACTCGGCGGACGACCGGCTCCGTCGCGCGACCGACGAGACCGCCGCGCGCGCCCCGGCGAGCGCACCGGCCCTCCGGCGAAGGGTGGTGGCACGGCGATGAGCTGCGTCGCGTACCACGGCGTCACCAACGGCAGCGCGGCGCGCGTCGCGGAGGTTCCGCCGGCTTCTTACGACATTCCTAGAGGCGCCGAGGTGGCGCGCGCCGAGGGTGGCGCGATCGCCGGCGTCACCTGGTTTCCTTGGGCCGCGCAGGGGCATCCGGGCGATGGCGACGCCGCGTTGGACCGCGACCGCTCGGGGTTGGAGGTCCGTCGGGACAACGGAGGGACGGTCACGGGACGTGGTCGCTCGGTAGGTTGCGAGACGATGCTCGATCGCACCCGGACCGCAGCGAGCGTCGCCGTGCGGACCGATGCGGGCGCACGATGAGCGCGACGACGCTCTCGGCACGACCCGACACCGCGCCGCCGACCGGCGACTGGGCCGTCGAGACCCACGGGCTCGTCAAGCGGTTCGGCGACAACGTCGCGGTCAACGGCGTCGAGCTGCTCGTGCCCCGGGGCTGTGCCTTCGGCTACCTCGGCCCGAACGGGGCGGGCAAGACGACGCTCATCCGCGTGCTGCTCGGGCTGACTCGCGCCGACGCCGGCACCATGTCCCTCCTCGGCCATCCGGTGCCCCGCGATCGTGCGGCGGCCCTCGCGCGGGTGGGCGCCATCGTCGACGAGCCGCGCTTCTCCCAGCACCTGACGGGGCGCCAGAACCTGCAGATCCTCGCCGCGGCCCGTGAGCCGGCAGCCAAGGGCCGCATCGACCCCTCGCTCGAGCGCGTCGGGATCCTGCACCGTGCCGACGACAAGGTGTCGAAGTACTCGATGGGCATGCGCCAGCGGCTCGGTGTCGCAGCGTGCCTCATCGGCGACCCGCACCTTCTGATCCTCGACGAGCCGATGAACGGGCTCGACCCCGCCGGCATGCAGGAGATGCGCTCGATGATCCTCTCGCTCGTGAGCGAGGGTCGCACCGTCGTGCTCTCGTCGCACCTCCTCGACGAGGTCGAGCGGACCTGCGACGCCGTCGCGATCGTGGACCGCGGCAACATCATCCGACAGGGCCCCATCGCCGAGCTCCTCTCGGGCACCTCGCTCGCGCTCGAGGTGGACTGCTCGGACCCGGATCGCGCCCGCACGCTCTTGCCGTCGGACCCGCGCTTCGCGCACGTCGAGATGCGCCCGGACGGGTTCTCGCTCACGCTGCCGGCCGGCACCTCACGCGACGTCTTCGCCGAGGTGAACCGCCGGCTCGTGGAGGGCGGCGTCGCCGTGTACCGGCTCCAGGAGCTCCAGGCCTCGCTCGAGTCGTGGTTCCTGTCGGTCACGAGCCGCCTCGGGGAGACGGAGTGACCGCCGTGCAGGGCGCGGCGGCGCCCGTGACCGAGAAGGTCGGCCCCGACCGTCGCGGCTCGTGGCTGCCCACGCCCGCGCTGATCTCGACGCGGCTCATGGACCTTCGCCGGCGCCGCGGCGTCATGATCACGATCCTCGTCGTCGTGGTCGGGCTGCCGACGGTGTTCCTCGGCATCCGTCTCCTCCTGCACGCGGTCGACCCGAAGTCGTACGGCCCGGCCGGCGGGGCCGACGTCTACACCCAGCTCCTCGCCGGCCCGATGAACGTCTTCGGCTTCATCGTCGCCGCGCTGCTCGGGTGCACGGCGGGGTCCTCGGACCTCTCCGACGGCATGTTCCGACACCTGGTGGTCACGGGGCGCTCACGGCTCGCGCTGTACCTCGCGCGCATCCCCGCGGGCCTCGCCATCATCTTGTCGGCGGTCGCGGCCGGCTTCACCATCATCTGTCTCGTCTGCACCCTCGCCGCGCCGTCGACGGTCAACTACAACGGCGCGAACGTCCCGCAAGGCCTCTCGCTCAGCGGCTTCGAGGCGTGGGCCGGCGCGCACCCCGACGCGGTCTTCTGCAACTTCAACTTCGCCGGCCCGCCGCCGACCAACCTCAACTGCGCGAACGGCACGGTCGTCAAGCTCGGACCGGGCGGCCCCGGCCCCGGCGGGAACCCCCTCACCCACGCGCAGCTCAAGGCCGCCGCCATCCACGTCGCGGCGAACTTCGGCAACTACCAGAGCTACCAGACGATCTTCCTCGCGCCGCCGATCTCGCTGATGGTCGGCTCGGGCCTGTGGCTCGAGCTGGTGGCGATCGTCGGGTTCGTCGTCGGGCTCGGGCTGAGCTCGCTCATCGGGCAGCGGACCGTCTCGGTCATCCTGCTCATCGTCACCGAGATCGTGCTCACGCCGATCCTCGCGACGGCGCGCATCCCCTACATGACCAACGTCCAGCGGGCCCTCGTCGGCATCGCGACGGACCACCTCGAACCGAACGGGATCGTCCGGGTCTTCGGCGCCGGCGGCGGGCCGAACGCGCGGATGAACCTGCTCCCCGAGCAGACCTACGTCGCGGTGCTCGTGGTCATCGCGTGGCTCGTCGTGTGGACCGCGCTCGGCGCGTGGCGGATGATGACGAGGGATGCCTGACGCAGCGCACCGGGTGCGCCACCGGTCCCAGGCGGGCGACGACGCGGCAAGCGCCCGTCGAGGTCATCGCTAGCCTGCCCGGATGACCACTGCCACGCTCGTCGAGAAGGAGACCGCCGACCACGTGCTCGCCGAGGCGCTGGCGAAGGGCGGGGAGTTCGCAGAGCTCTTCTGCGAGGACAAGACCTCGAGCTACGCCACCATGGACCAGCGCAAGGTCGAGGAGATCGGCTCGAGCCACGAGCGCGGCGCCGGCATCCGCGTCGTGGTCGGGGAGACCACCGGCTTCGCCCACACGACGGACCTGACCGAGCGCGGTCTCCTCGAAGCCGCGCGGACCGCCTCGTCGATCGCCCGGTCGGGGGCGCCGACGACGACGCCCGTCGCCCTCGGTGACCCCGTCGCGCACGACCTCCGGGCCACCGTGGTGCCCGGGGACGTGCCGAAGGCGCGGAAGATCGAGCTGCTCGAGAGCGCGGACGACGCGGCGCGCGCCGAGGGCGCCTCGGTCGCCCAGGTGATGGTCGGGCTCGGCGACTCGCGTCGCCGCATCGTCGTCGCGAGCTCGGACGGCACCTTCGCCACCGACGACCTCGTCCGGACGCGGATGAACGTGATGTGCGTGGCGAGCGGGGACACCGGCATGCAGACGGGGTACCAGCCCATCGCGAAGACCGCGGGCTTCGAGCTGTTCGAGCACGAGGACGTGCCGGCCATGGCGACCAAGGCGGCGCGCCAGGCACTGACCAAGCTCGAGGCGCGCCCCGCGCCGACCGGGGAGCTGCCGGTGGTCCTGGCGGGGGGCTCCGGTGGGATCCTCTTCCACGAGGCCTGCGGCCACGGCCTCGAGGCGGACGCCATCTTGAAGGAGGCCTCGGTGTACGCGGGGCGCGTCGGCGAGCTCGTGGCGAGCCCGCTCGTGACGCTCGTCGACGACGGGACGATGGACCTCGAGTGGGGCGCGCTCGAGATCGATGACGAGGGCCGCCCGGCCGCCCGCAACGTCCTCATCGAGAACGGGGTGCTGACCGACTACATGTGGGACTGGCTGCAGGCGCGCAAGGACGGGCGCCGCTCGTCGGGCAACGGGCGCCGCGAGTCGTACCAGTGCCTGCCCCTCGTGCGCATGACGAACACGTTCCTGCTCGCCGGCACCGAGGACCCCGACGAGATCATCGCCCAGACCCCTTACGGCATCTACGTGGCCCAGCTCTCGGGCGGCCAGGTGAACACGGCGACGGGCGACTTCACCTTCGGGACCTCGGAGGCCTACCTCATCGAGAACGGGAAGCTCACGGCCCCGCTGCGCGACTGCCAGCTCATCGGCAACGGGCCCGAGGTGCTGTCGCGCGTCGACGCGGTGGGGACGGACTTCGCCATGATGCCGGGGACCTGCGGCAAGGACGGCCAGTCCGTCCCGGTCGGCTGCGGGCAGGCGACGATGCGCGTCACGGGCATGACCATCGGCGGGACCGCGCAGTGAGCGAGCTGCTCGACGTCGCCCAGGCGATCGTGGACCGAGCGCGCGACGACGAGCGCCTCGAGGTCTACGTGGCGACCGGGCGCGAGACCGAGATCCGCGCGTACCAGGGCGAGGTGGAGTCGCTGACGTCGGCGACGACGTCCGGCGTCGGCGTGCGCGTGCTCGTGGGCACGCCGGACGGCGCGCGGGTCGGCTTCGCCTCGGCCGGCTCGCTGGCCGACGACGTCGTGGACGCGGTGCTCGCCGACGCGCGGGACAACGCGAGGTTCGCGACGCCGGACGCCGCCGTCGCGTTCGCCGAGCCCGACGGCGTGCCCGCCGCCAGCCTCCTGCTCGAGGACCCCTCGCTGGCCTCGGTGCCGACGGAGCGCAAGATCGCGCTCGCCGTCGAGCTCGAGCGCGCCGCGCGGGCCTGCGACGCCCGCGTGCGGCAGATCGACGAGGCCTCCTACGGCGACGCGATCGTGGAGTCCGCGCTCGCGTCGACGACCGGTGTCCGCTCGAGCGCGCGCCGCTCCATGTCCTGGCTGTCGGTCGCCGCGATCGCCAACGGGTCGGGTCGGGACCAGACCGGCTACTCGAGCGCGGCGGCGCGCGGCGTCGACGGCCTCGACGTCGAGGCGACCGCGGACGACGCGGTGCTGCGCGCCACGCGGCTGCTGGGGGCGACCAAGCCCGGCTCGTCGCAGTGCGCGGTCGTCTTCGACCCGCGCGTGACCGCGACGCTGCTCGCCGTCGTGTCGTCGGCGCTGTCGGGGGAGTCGGTGACCAAGGGCCGGTCGTTCTTCGCCGATCGCATGGGTGAGACCGTGGCCGCCCCGATCGTCACCCTCGTCGACGACCCGACGGACCCGCGGCACCTCTCGTCGAGCCAGGCCGACGGCGAGGGGCTCGCCTGTCGCCGCAACGTCCTCATCGACGCGGGCGTGCTCCGCGGGTTCGTCTTCGACACCGTGTCGGCGCGACGCGCCGGGACCACCTCCACCGGCTCGGCGGTCCGCGGCGGGTACGCCGGGACGCCGTCGGCGGGCTGCCGTGCCCTCGCCCTCGCCCCGGGGACGCTCGACTTCGAGGGCGTGCTCGCCCAGGTGGGCGAGGGGGTCTACGTCCAGTCCGTCACCGGCGTGCACTCCGGGGTCAACACGATCTCCGGGGACTTCTCGGTCGGTGCGGAGGGGCTGCGGATCACCGGCGGGACGCTCGGTGAGCCGCTGCGCGAGATGACCGTCGCCTCCACGCTCCAGCGGCTGCTGCTCGACGTGGCGGTGGTGGGGGCGGACGTGGAGTGGCTGCCGGGGCTGGCCGCGGGCCAGACGCTCGCGGTCCGGACCGCCGCGCTCTCGGGGAGCTGACCGGCGCCAGAGCCGCTCAGCCGGCGGGCTTGGAGGACGCCCCTGACGTGGCCTTGGGCGCCGACGACGAGCCCGCGGGCGTGGGCGTCGCCGCGGCCTCCTTGCCGCCGCTCGACGCGGACCCGTCCGTCGTGGTGGCCGAGCCCGCCTTCTCCGCCTTGTCGCTGCGATCGGCCCGGTCCGCCGGGTCGGACCGGTCGGACCGGTCGGCCTTGTCGGACTTGTCCGAGGTGGCACCGTCGGACGACGAGCCCGACGAGGCCCGGGACGACGAGCGGCTGTCGGTCTTGTAGAACCCCGAGCCCTTGAAGACGATCCCGACGGGCGCGTAGACCTTGCGCAGCGTGCCGCCGCACGACGCGCACGTGGTGAGCGGGCTGTCCGAGAACGACTGGACCACCTCGACGGTGTCATCGCAGCGCTGGCAGCGGTACTCGTAGGTCGGCATCGCGCTCCTCGCGGGCGTTGGCACTCCACTGTGCCGAGTGCCAATCCTAGCGCTCAACGGGGGTCCTTCGGCCCAGTCGTAGACTTCGCGCGTGCCGGACCGCCATCAGCTCCACCTCGACCCGATCGGCACGCCGTTCGTCCGCGAGGTGGGGCCCTCGGAGGTCTCGTCGCGCCGGGCCATGGCGCGCTGCCGGGTCACGATGCTCCCCGAGACGACGGCGTCCATCGCCTCCAACGCGATCCACAAGGGCGACGTGCTGGGCGCGGCGAGGATCGCCGGGATCCAGGCGGCGAAGGGGACGGCCGACCTCCTGCCCATGTGCCACAAGGTCATGGTCGGGAACGTCTCGGTCAACTTCAACATCGGCGACACCTACGTCGAGGTGGAGGTCCACGTCGACACCGTGGACCGCACCGGGGTCGAGATGGAGGCCCTGACGGGGGCCACCGTGGCCGCGCTGTGCATCTACGACATGTGCAAGAGCGCGGATCGGACCATGTCGCTCGAGCACGCCGCACTGTGGGAGAAGTCCGGCGGCCGCTCCGGCACCTGGCGGCGCGAGGACGCCCGCTGAGCCCCTGCTCGGACGGGCCAGCGCGGCGACCCCGACCGACGCTCGGCCGCTCGCGCCCGCGGCTCCCCGCCTGGTGCGGCGAGCCCCGGCGTGCCGCGACGCGGTGCGGGCCGATCAGGTCGTCGTCGTGTAGGTGAGGACCGCGGCGGTGAAGGTCGTGGACGCGCTGATGCAGACCCCGAGCGAGTACGCGTAGAGCAGGTTCGTGACCAAGGCGTACTTGGGGGCGATCGACCTCGTCACCGAGGTGTAGGCCGGGGTCACCACCGTCGTCGTAGTGACCGAGAACAAGGTCGCGTCGGTGTGGGTCGCGAGCGTCTGGCGGTTGAGCTCGGCGTACAGGGTCTGTGACCCCTGGGTGTAGTAGATGGTCACGTGCTTGAGGCTGGCGTTCGGCGGCAGGTTCACCGCCGCGTCGAAGCACCGGCCCGAGTCCTGGTTCGACAGCGTGGCTGGGTCCCAGGTGTTGAAGTAGTCGGTCGCCGAGTTGTGGATCCCGTCGGGCACGAAAGCGGAGGAGTCCAGCGAGAGATGGCCGACCGTGGTCACGTGCCTCGGGGGCGTGTTCGCCCCGGCGCTCGAGCCCGCGACGGCGAGCGCCCCCATGGCGGCGCCGGCGGCCAACAGGGCGACGGTGCGGAGCGTGGCTCGATGCGGCATGGGCGGTCCTCCGGCTCGGTGCGGCGCCTCGGGCCCCGCCACGGCTCGGTCGTGCTTCCGACCCATGCCGCGACGCTGCGCAGAGGAGCACGGTCGTTCCCTTGAGCACCGTACCGAAGCGGCGGCGCGAGTCGTCGGATCGTCACCTCCGCCGTTCGGACTCCCACCGGACCCGCGAGCGCCGCTTTGCGATGACCGATCGGTCATCGCAAGCAACCGCGCCGTCGCGGGCACGCGGCACGGGCGACGCGCGACGGGGTCCGCGTAACGTGGGCCGATCATGGCGAGAGCGGGTGGCGCCGTGACGGCGGCGAGGGTCGTCGACAAGCAGGAGCGCCAGATCAACCTGGTCCTCGTGCTGCTCCACACGACCTCGCCGTTGCCCCTGTCGCGGCTGCGCGTGGGCGTGCCCGGCTACGACGGCGGCGCGGACGCGGTCCGCCAGAAGTTCGAGCGCGACAAGCGCGAGCTTCGCACCGCGGGGATCGAGATCCGCTCCGTCCCGATCGACGGCGACGACCAGGTGGGCTACCGGATCGAGCCGTCGTCGTTCTGGCTGCCGGACCTCGGCCTCGAGGACGACGAGGCGCGCGCGCTCGGCCTCGCCGCGGCCACCTTGGGGTTCGGCGGCGACGGGGTCTCCCGCGTCCTCCTCGACGTGCCGCCGGCGATGCCGGCCGGCACCCTCACCTCGCTGCCCGCCCTCTCCTATCTGTACCGGGCGATCGCGGGCCGCTGCGCGGTGACGTTCGTGCACAAGGGCCGAGAGCGCCGCGTCGCGCCCGGCACCCTCACCCGGCACGGCGAGCGCTGGTACCTGGGCGCGATCGACCTCTCGATCGAGGAGCCTCGCCACTTCCGGGTCGACCGGATCACGGGCATCCCCAAGGTGGCGGCCCCCGGCTCCGCGCAGCTCGGCGAGGACCGCCTCGCCGAGCTGCGGGCCGGTCGGCCCTGGGACTCGGGCCGAGGGGGACGTCCCGTGACCGTGCACGTCGACGCCGCGATCGCGCGCTCGGTCCTCGCCGAGCTCGGCGACGCCGCGGACGTGGAGCAGCGCGAGGACGGCTCCGTGGTCGTGACGATGGGCTGGGGGCTGCCGGGGCTCGCCCGCGGCTGGGTGCTGTCCCTCCTGCACCACGCCGTCGTGCTCGCGCCGTCGAGGGTGCGCGACGAGGTCGTCGACTGGCTCGAGGCGGTCCGCGACGCCCCGCGCTCGTCGCCCGGGTCGGTGACCTGGCGGGCGGCGCCCGAGCGCGCCCCTGCGGCCCCGAGCGCGGCGCAGCGGTTGCTCGCGGTCCTGACCACGCTCGCCCAGCAGCAGACGACGTCGCTCACGGCGCTGTCGATGCGCTTCGGGGTGACGCGCGACGAGATGCGCACGGTGCTGCTCGAGGCCGCCTGCATGGGGGTCCCGCCGTTCTTGCACGGCGACCTCCTCGACATCCAGGTGCCCTTCGACGACGAGGAGGGCGACGTCGTCCGCTGGATCGACTCGGGGCTGTTCCGCCCCCAGCTCACCTGGCGGGACGGCTTCGAGCTCGCCGCGTCGGCGCGCGCGGCCCTCGCCCTCACCGGGGCGGACGACCGCGGAGCGCTGGCGCGGGCGCTGTCCAAGCTCGAGGCGGTCACCGGGGCGCACGTGGAGGTCGACGCCCAGCCGCCCCCCGCCCTCGCGGCCGTCGAGCTCGCCGTGGCGGATCGACGCCAGCTCCTGCTCACCTACTACTCCGCGTCCTCGGACTCCGTCAGCGACCGGAGGGTCGACCCCATCGCGGTCCGGGAGCGGGGCGGGCGCTACTACGTGCTCGCCTGGTGCCACCTGGCGGAGGACTGGCGGACGTTCCGGGTGGACCGCATCGACGCGGCCCAGGACGTGGGCGATCGCGACCACGACGGCGTCCCGCCGCCGTTCGACGACGTGTTCGGGTTCGCCGACGCCGAGCGCGTGGACGTCGCCCTCGGCCCCTCGGCCACGTGGCTCGCCGACACCGACGGCGTGGACCTCGTCGGCGACCTCGGCGACGGCCGCACCGTGGTGCGCCTGGCCGTCGCGTCCTCGTCGTACCTCGCCCGGCTCCTGTTGCAGGCGGGACCCGACGCCGAGGTGCTCTCGCCCGAGTCGCTCCGCGACGCCGGGGCGACGGCAGCGGCCCGGGTCCTCGCCCGCTACGACCGCTAGCTGTTCTGCCCACAGACCTTGTTGACACGGTCCCTGATATGAGTTGAGCCCCCTTGGCAGTGTGTGGCTATCGACAACACCCACTGCACAAGGAGGCTCGACATGCACGCTAAGGCACCGCTGACCCCTGAGGG
>DASZHS010000062.1:0-59637 GCA_035937595.1 Acidimicrobiales bacterium | reverse complement strand
CGAGCTGTTCGCCGCCGAGCTCGGCGCGACGGTGCGCCTCGTCGACCCCGGCGAGGAGCAGGAGGCCGAGCTGCTCGCTCGGTACTTCGAAGAGGACGAGGAGCTCGAGGCGATCGAGGCGACGCCTCGTCCGCCGGTGGTCACGATCATGGGCCACGTCGACCACGGCAAGACGCTGCTCCTCGACCGCATCCGCTCGTCCAACGTGGTGGCGAGCGAGGCGGGGGGCATCACCCAGCACATCGGTGCCTACCGCGTGGAGTGGCACGGCCACCCGATCGCGTTCATCGACACGCCGGGCCACGAGGCGTTCACGTCCATGCGCGCCCGCGGCGCCGACGTCACCGACATCGTGGTGCTCGTCGTGGCCGCCGACGACGGGGTCATGCCCCAGACCGTCGAGGCCATCAACCACGCGAAGGCCGCCGAGGTCCCGATCATCGTCGCGATCAACAAGATGGACCGCGAAGACGCCAACCCCGACCGTGTGCTCGAGCAGCTCTTCCAGCAGGGCCTCGTCCCGGAGAAGTGGGGCGGCGACACGGTCGTCGTCGAGATCTCCGCCCTCCAGGGCACCGGCATCGACGACCTGCTCGAGCAGATCGTCGTCGTCGCCGAGGTCGAAGAGCTGGTGGCACGGCCGACCGGCCGGGCGACGGGCACGGTGCTCGAGGCGAACCTCGAGGTCGGCCGCGGTCCCGTCGCCACGGTGCTCGTCCAAGAGGGGCTCTTGGAGGTGGGCGACCCCGTCGTCGCCGGCGCGGCGTGGGGGAAGGTGAAGGCGCTCGTCAACGACCTGGGTGACGCCGTGAAGATCGTCGGCCCGTCGACGCCAGTCCAGCTGCTGGGGTTCTCCGAGGCCCCGCAGGCCGGCGACGAGATGCGCGTCGCGCGCGACCTCGGGCACGCGCGCACGCTCGCGGACGCCCGCGCCCAGCGCGTCCGGCTGACCGGGCATCAGCCCATCGTCGCCACGGGGGGCGCGCGCCTGGAGGACCTCTTCGAGCAGCTCCAGCGCGGGGAGACCGCGACGCTCAACCTCGTGCTCAAAGCCGACGTGCAGGGCTCTCTGGAGGCGTGCACCGAGAGCCTGCGCAAGCTCGAGCGCGACGACGTGAAGCTCGCCTTCGTGCACCGGGGCGTCGGCGGGATCACCGAGAACGACGTCCAGCTCGCCAAGGCCTCCAACGCGACGATCATCGGGTTCAACGTCCGGCCCGATCGACGCAGCCGGGAGATGGCCGAGGACCAGGACGTCGAGATCCGGACCTACGAGATCATCTACAAGCTGATCGAGGACGTCCAGGCCGCCATGCTGGGACTGCTCGCGCCCGAGTTCGAAGAGGTCGTCACCGGCGAGGCGGAGGTCCGCGAGATCTTCAGCGTGCCGAGGGTCGGCCGGGTCGCGGGCTGCTTCGTGCGGGAGGGCGTCATCACCCGGGGCGCCAAGGTGCGGTTCCTGCGCGACGGGGCCATCATCTGGAAGGGGACGATCACCTCGCTGCGGCGGTTCAAAGATGACGTGCGCGAGGTCGCGGCCGGCTTCGAGTGCGGCATCGGGCTGTCGGACTTCCAGGACCTGAAGGAGGGCGACGTGATCGAGACGTTCGAGGAGCGAGAGATCCCGAGGGTCGCCTAGGTGGCACCACCACCAGCGCGGCGAGGTGGCGCGCACGGGTACCCGCGGATCGCGAGGGTCAACGAGGTGCTGCGCGAGGTGGTCGCCGACGCCCTCGAGCGGCTGAGCGACACCGACGACGAGGTCGGGCTGCTCACGGTGACCGGCGTCGAGTGCACGAGCGACCTGCGCAGCGCCGTCGTGTACCTCGCGTCGCTGAGCGAGACCGCCGGCGCGGCGCTCGAGGAGCACCGCGGCCGCCTCCAGGCCGAGGTCGCGGGCCAGGTCCGCCTGAAGCGGACCCCCAAGCTCTCCTTCGCGGTCGACCCCGCGGTCGTCCACGGCACGATGGTCGACGAGGCCCTGCGCCGGCTCGCACCGCCGGAGCCGTGAGCGACGAGCCCCTGGGGCTCGCCGTGCTGGACAAGCCCGCCGGGATGACGAGCCACGACGTCGTGGCCGCCGTGCGCCGCGCCCTCGGCGAGCGTCGCGTCGGCCACGCCGGCACCCTCGACCCGCCCGCGACGGGCGTGCTGCTCGTCGGCGTCGGGCGCGCTACACGGCTCCTGCGCTTCCTCCAGGGGACCGACAAGGACTACGACGGCGAGCTCGAGCTGGGGACGACGACGACGACGCTCGACGCGACTGGCGAGGTGACGGGCACCTTCGACATGGCAGCCGTGACCGACGCCGACGTCGCCGCGGCCGCCGCCGCGCTCACGGGCGACCTCGCCCAGGTCCCCCCGATGGTCTCGGCCCTCCACGTCGGCGGGCGGCGCCTCCACGAGCTCGCCCGCGCGGGGGTGGAGGTCGCGCGCGAACCGCGTCGCGTGCACGTGGCGTCGTTCATCGTGACGCCCGAGGGACGGGGGCGCTATCGGTTCCAGGTCACGTGCTCGTCGGGCACCTACGTCCGCTCGCTCGTCGACGACCTCGGACGCGCGCTCCACGGCGGTGCGCACCTCGCCACGCTGCGCCGGACGCGCGTCGGTGCGTTCTCCCTCGACGACGCGACGAGCCTCGAGGCGTTCTGCGCGGACCGAGCCGCCGCGCGCGCGGCGCTGCTCCCTGCGCGCGCGATGGTGGCGCATCTGGGTGTGGTCACCGTCGGCGACGACGACGCCGCGAGCCTCGTGCACGGCCGGCGTGTGGTGACCGGCGCGCGGCCGGGGGACGCGGGCGAGGTCGCCGTGTGCGCCGAGGACGGCTCGCTCGTCGGCGTGGCCGCGCGCGACGCCGACGGGGTGCTCCGCCCCGAGGTCGTCATGCACCCGGGGGGCGCGAGGGCCGACGGCTAGGTTCGGCTCGCCATGGAGGTCTTCGCGGAGGACGCGTACCCCGCCGACGCGCCGCGCAGCGCGGTGACCATCGGCGTGTACGACGGCGTGCACCTGGGCCACCGGCACGTCCTCGCGCAGCTGCGCGAGACCGCGGCCTCGCGCGGGCTGCCGACCGCCGTCGTCACCTTCGACCCGCACCCGGCCTCGGTGGTCGCCCCCGAGCGCGCCCCCGCGCTGCTGACGTCGGTGGCCCGTCGGCTCGACCTGCTGGCCGAGCTCGGGATCGACCGCTGCGTCGTGGTGGGCTTCGACGACGACGTCGCCACCGAGTCGCCGGCGGGGTTCGTCGAGCGCGTGCTCGTGGGCGAGCTGCGCGCCGAGCTCGTCGTGGTCGGCGAGAACTTCCGCTTCGGGCACGACCGTGCCGGCGACGTCGCGCTGCTGGGCGCGATGGCGGGCATGGGCGGGTTCGAGGTCGAGCCCGTGTCGCTCGACGCCGCCTTCGGCGAGCCGATCTCCTCGTCGCGGATCCGCGCGCTGCTCGGCGCGGGCGACGTGGGGGGGGCCGCCGCCCTCCTCGGGCGTCCCCACGAGCTCGAGGGCACGGTCGTGCGAGGCGACGGCCGTGGCCGCGCCCTCGGGTTCCCGACCGCCAACCTCGAGGTCGACCAGGGGCTCGTGCGCCCCGCCGCGGGCATCTACGCGGGCACCTGGACGAGGCCGACGGGGGAGCGGCACACCGCGGCGATCTCCGTCGGGACCCGCCCGACGTTCTACGAGGACGCCGAGCTCCTCGTCGAGGCGTACCTGTGCGACTTCGACGCCGACCTCTACGGCGAGCGGGGTCGGCTCGCCTTCGTCGAGCGGCTCCGCGGCGAGCAGAGGTTCGACTCGGTGGACGACCTCGTGGCCCAGATCGCCCGGGACGTCGACGCGTCGATCTCGATCCTCCGGCGCTGACCCCGGCGTCACCCGGGCGCACAGTGCAACGGTGCGCGGCATTGCGTCGCGAGTGAAGAGCATTCCCCTCAGCGGCTGCCTCGATTGACCGCCGAATCGGCGCAGGGCTAACTTCGCCAACGTCCATACCACGAACCGAGGGGAACAAATGAGAGTTAACAGACAGCGCGTCGTGACCGCGGTTGCGGCGCTTGGGCTCGTCGCGGCGATGTTCGGGACGATCTCGGCGAGCGGGGCCGCAACGCTGCCGCACGCCGGCATCACGGTGAAGTCCTTCACGAGCAACTTCTCCGCGATGAAGCAGCTGATCCCGATCACGCACGCGGGCTCCGGGGCGATCGGCGTCATCCTGCCCGACGAGGTGTCCTCGACGCGCTACGTAGAGTTCGACGCACCGGACATCCACCGAGCCTTCATCGTCGCCGGACTCCCGAACGCCGACATCAAGATCCAGAACGCGCTCGGGAGCGACCAGACCCAGATCAGCGACGCTCAGGCGATGATCGCCGCGGGCGACAAGGTCATCATCGTGGACCCGCTCGACGCCCCGACCGGGGTCACGATCGAGAACATGGCGAAGAACGCTGGCGTGAAGGTCATCGACTACGACCGTCTCACGCTCGGTGGCTCACGCGCCTACTACGTGAGCTTCGACAACGTCTTCGTGGGCACGCTGCTCGGCCGGGGCCTCGTGAGCTGCACGGCGTCGTGGAAGGTCGCACACCCGAAGGCGATCGTCATGGCCGGCGCGGCGACGGACAACAACGCCACGCTGTTCTCGCAGGGCTACAACGCCGTGCTGAACCCGCTGTTCGCGTCGCACAAGTGGGTGAAGGAGTCCGCGCCCGCGGGCACCTGGACGCCCAGCGTCGCCCTCACGGAGTTCCAGCAGGCCTACACGGCGCACCGCCAGTCGAACTCGCTCCTGAGCCCGAACGACGAGAACGCCGCGCCGATCATCACGTACCTGAAGACCCTCCACATCAAGCCCAACACCTTCCCGGTGACCGGGCAGGACGCCACGCTGACGGGTCTGCAGAACATGATCACGAACTACCAGTGCGGCACCGTCTATAAGCCGATCTTCCTCGAGGCCCAGGGCGCGGCCGCGCTCGCGCTCTACCTGCGCGCGGGCAAGACGCCGCCGGCCGGACTCACGAACGGCACGGTCATGGACACGAAGACGCACGTGAAGGTGAAGTCCGTGCTCATGACCCCCGAGTGGGTGACGCCACAGCTGCTCGAGTCCACGATCATCAAGGACCACTTCGTCACCGCCAAGCAGCTCTGCACGCACGCGTACGCGGCGCGCTGCAGGGTCTACGGCATCCACTAGGTTTCGCCGGCGCACGTTCGGACGCCGTCCCACGGCCCGTGGCATCGGGCACGGGGGCGGCGTCCGGCCGCGTCCAGAGGGAGGGGATCGATGCTGCTGCGCCTGCGCGGCATCTCGAAGAGCTTCGGCGCCGTCCAGGCACTCCGCGACGTGGACCTCGACGTCCCCGCGGGCCAGGTCACCGCGCTCGTCGGTGACAACGGTGCGGGCAAGTCCACGCTGATCAAGACCGTCGCCGGCGCCTGGAGCCCGTCGTCGGGAGAGATCTCCTGGGAGGACGAGCACGTCACGATCCGCACCCCTCGAGACGCCGACGCGCTCGGGATCGCGACGGTGTACCAGGACCTCGCGCTCTGCGACAACCTCGACATCACCCAGAACATGTTCCTCGGCCACGAGCCCCTTCGGCACCGGCTCCTCGATGAGAACGAGATGGAGTCGAGGGCCCGCAAGACCCTCGCCGACCTGTCGGTCACGACCGTGCGCTCGGTGCGCCAGAAGGTCGAGTCCCTGTCGGGGGGCCAGCGCCAGTCCGTGGCGGTGGCGCGCGCGGTCATGCGCGACGCGAAGCTCGTGATCATGGACGAGCCGACCGCCGCGCTCGGGGTCAGCCAGACCGCCCAGGTGCTCGCCCTGATCCGCAACCTCGCCGGCCGCGGGATCGCCGTCCTTCTCATCTCGCACAACCTGAACGACGTGTTCGAGGTCGCCGACCGCGTCGCGGTGCTCTACCTCGGCCGACTGGTCCACAGCGGACCGCTCGCAGAGACCACCCGTCAGGGCGTCGTCGAGGCCATCACGACGGGCGTGCTCGGGGCCGCGGCATGAACGAGCCGGCGGGGGCTGGCGCCGAGGTCGCCGGCGAAGGCGAACCGGGCAACGGGCGCTACGACGCCTCGCTCCGCGCGTACTTCCACCAGTCCTGGCTGCGGGTCAAGACCGGGCAGACCGGGGTGCTCCCGGTCATCGGCGGGCTCGTGATCCTCGTCATCTTCTTCCAGTTCAAGAACTCCCTGTTCCTCTCCAACCAGAACCTCTCCAACCTGCTGACCCAGGCCTCGTACATCATCGTCTTGGGCTTCGCCGAGATCTGGGTCCTCCTGCTCGGTGAGATCGACCTGTCGGTGGGCTACAACGCGGGCATCGCGGGCGCGCTGATGGCCTACATGAGCTCGTCGCCGTACAACCTCTCCTGGTGGGTCGCGGTCCTGATCGGCCTCGCCGCCTCCTCGGTCATCGGGATGCTGATCGGGATCATCGTGATCCGGCTCCGCCTGCCCTCGTTCGTGGTGTCCCTCGCGTTCCTGCTTGGTCTCACGGGCGTCCTGCTCAAGATCACGTACCTCAACGGGGACGCCGGGTCGATCACGATCTCGAACTCGACGCTGCTCGACCTCGTCAACGGGAACCTGTCCCCGATCGCCGGCGTGGTCCTCGTCGTCGTCTCGGTCGTCGCCGTCTCCGTGGTCACCGTGCTGAGCGACCGGCGCCGCCGCCAGAGCGGGTCGGAGGTCGTCCCGATCGCGGTCTCGATCGCCAAGGTCGCGGGCCTCGCGGCCAGCGGGGCGATCCTGCTCTACGTGTGCAACTCGAACCGCGGGGTGCTCGCCCCCGTCGAGGGGATCCCCTACGCCGTGCCGATCTTCATGGGCATCCTCGTGCTCTGGAGCTTCGTGCTCGCGCGGACGCGGTTCGGCCGCTACGTCTACGCGATCGGCGGCAACGCCGAGGCGGCCCGCCGCGCGGGGGTGAGCCTCGGGCGGAACAAGCTCTGGGCCTTCACCCTGGCCGGCTTCACGGCGGGTGCCGCGGGGATCCTCTACACGTCGCGCCTCGGAGGGGCGACCGCCAACATCGACAACAACCTCGTCCTCTTCGCCGTGGCGTCGGCCGTGATCGGCGGCGTCAGTCTCTTCGGCGGCCGGGGCAAGATGGTCCACGCCCTGCTCGGCGGCCTCGTGATCGCCGTGATCTACAACGGGATGGGGCTCATCGGCCTCGACGCCGCCACCCAGGACATCGTGATCGGCTTCGTGCTCCTCGCCGCGGTCAGCGTGGAGGCGCTCTCGCGGCGCCAGGAGGCACGAGGCTGATCGTCCCGGCCCGCCGAGCGATCGGCCCGGGTCCACGAGCGGCCGCCCCTCGGCGCCCGGGCCGGCGAGCAGCGGCTCCACGACGTTCTCACCGAGGTCGGCTTCTCGTCGTTCCGCCGCGCCACCGAGACCCGTTCGCCCGTGCTCCGCGACGCGATCAGGGACCCTGCTCGGCGAGCGTGCGCACGAGGTGCCCGGCGCGGTCATAGCCGACGGCCTCGCATCGCGAGGGCGTCGGGCACGCGACGCCGAGCAGCGCGTCGTCGACGGAGCCCCTCGCGTCGGGGCTCGGGACCACGGTCCAACGCGCGCCGTCCCACGACAGGACCGAGGTGTGCGGCGGCCCGCGCTGGGTGCGGGTCCCGACGACGGTGCACCGACGCCGTGTGACGCAGGTGACGCCGAGGAAGCTGCGGATCGGCGAGTCCGTCGCGGGCGTCGTGACGAGCGACCACGTCGTCCCGTCCCACGTCTCGAGCTCGGAGTGCGTCCGCAGCACCCCTCGGTGGCGCACCTGGGCGCGACCGACCGCCACGCACCACGACGTCGACGTGCAGGCGACGCCGAAGAGGTCGTTGGACGCCCGCAGCCGGTCCGGGGTCGCTGCCACCGACCAGCGAACCCCGTCCCAACGCACGGCGAGGTCCCGCTCGGTGGCACCGCTGGCCTTCGCGTTGACCGCGACGAACCCGACCGCCTGGCAGAAGCGCACGGTCGGGCACGAGACGGACTCGAGCCAGTTTGACAGGGTCGTGCGATTCGGGCTCGTGACAGACGACCACCGCGACCCGTCCCAGGCCTCGATCAGGGTGCGATCCTGGCGACCGGCGTCGTAGGAGGCGCCCACCGCACGGCACCAGCGTGACGACCGGCACGAAATCCCGAGCAGCACGCTGCCGCCGCTGCGCGGCGCGACGGACGGGACCACCGACCACGACGTGCCGTTCCAGCGCTCGGCGAGCGTCGTCCGCGACTGCCCCACGGCCATGCACCAGCGGGGCGACACGCACGCGACCCCGTCGAGGTACCCGTCGGCGGGCCCGCCGCTGGCGGGGGACAGCGTCGTCCACCCGGTCCCGTCGAAGCGCTCGATGAGGGGGTGGCTCCCCGTCGCGGACGCCGCACCGCCCACCGCCACGCAGAAGGTCGCACCGGTGCACGCGACGCTCGCGAACCCGGACGAGGCCGTCGGGGAGGTGGGGCTCGCCAGCACCCTCCAGCCCGCGGTGCGAGGCAGACGTGTGGCGCCGGCGCTGCCCGCGGTGATGCCCACGGCGATCCCGACGGCGAGCGCGGCGGCGATGCGGTGCGAGGCAGCGAGGCGGCCCGCCGCACGGCGCAGCGCGGCGACCGCGGCTCCGCTCGGCATGGCGCCCCCTCTGGGTGATGGGACCGACGCCCGCGCAATCGTACCGAGGGTCTCGCTCGAGACCGGGCACCGATGAGTCCCGACGCCGAGCGCCGTCCTTCTTGCGTGGGCAGCGCGGCGGCCGTGACGACGTCGGTACGATCGAGCGCCGTGGACGTTCGTGACGCCCCGACGATCGCGGACTTTGAGCCGTACCGCCGCGAGCTGGTCGGCTACTGCTACCGGATGCTGGGCTCGGGGTTCGAGTCCGAGGACGCCGTGCAGGAGACCATGCTGCGCGCCTGGCGCAACGCCGAGGGGTTCGAGGGGCGCTCGAGCGTGCGGTCGTGGCTGTACCGGATCGCGACGAACGTCTGCATCGACATGCAGCGCCACGTCCAGCGCCGGGCGATGCCGACGGAGATGGGCCCGTCGTCGCCGCCGAGCGAGTCGCACCTCGGCGCGATGCTGCCCGAGGCGACCTGGGTCACCCCGCTGCCCGACGCGAGCGCGATGCCCCTCGACGCAGACCCCGCCGAGATCGCCCAGTGGCGAGAGACCATCCGCCTCGCGTTCGTGACGGCGCTGCAGCACCTCCCGGCCCGCCAGCGCGCGGCACTCATCCTCTGCGAGGTGCTGCGCTGGCAGGCCGCCGAGGCTGCCGAGCTCCTCGACACGTCGGTCGCTGCCGTGAACTCCGCGCTGCAGCGTGCCCGCGCGACGCTGGCCGAGGTGCGGTCGGCCGCGCCGGTGCACGACCTCGACGTCGACAGCGCCCGACTGCTCGATCGCTACGTCGACGCCTTCGAGCGCTACGACATCGAGCGGCTGGTCACCCTCCTGCGCGACGACGCGGTGCAGTCGATGCCGCCGTTCGCGATGTGGCTCCGCGGCGCGGCGAGCATCGGGCAGTTCATGGTCGAGCCCGGGCCGAGCGGGTGCCGCGGCTCGCGGCTGGTCGCGACCCGGGCCAACGGCTGCCCGGCGTTCGGCCAGTACCGACCTGACCCCGCCGGCGGGTACGCGCCCTGGGCGATCCAGGTGCTCGAGGTCTCAGGCGGGCAGGTCGCGACGATGTCGTTCTTCTTGGACTTCTTGGACCACGAGCGGCTCTTCCCGTCGTTCGGGCTTCCCCTGCACCTCGACGCCTAGCCCCGCGACGGCGAGGAGCTCGTCGAGCTCGCCGCACACGTCCGTCAGCACGACGCCGCCCCCGCGGCGCTTCGCGAGGAGCGCCAGGTGCGCGACGACGTCGACGGCGGCGAGGTCCGGCCGTCCGGTGCCGCGCAGCAGGCACTCGGCGAGCGCGGCGCCGTCGGGCGCCACGAGCGTGATCGTGCACCAGCGACGCGTTCGGCTCATCGCGGAGAGGACGGCGCCGGTCCGGCGATCTCATCGGGCACGCACGGCCGGCCTCCCCACGGTGCGTGCCTGCGTGAACCCGCGAGGTGCTCCAGGAGTCGTACGGAGCAGGTGTGCTCGGACAGGACAGTGCGGTGGGCCGAGGAGCCCACGAGCGACAAGGGAGGACCACGTGCGGCGCCATCGTCGAGGTGTCCTGGCCGCCACGGCCGCCGCGGCCGCCGCGGCCGCCGCCCTGCTCGCCGCCTGCGGCTCGCCGTCGGGGCCGCCCGCGGCGCTCCCGGGGCGCCACGTCGTGTCGATCCAGCCGTTGGCGCGGCACACCGGCGCGCCGATCGACGTCGGGCGCGTCCGGCTGTGGCTGCCACCGCACTGGCAGCTCTCCGTCGTGCCGTGCCCGCCCGGCTCGAAGGGGTGCGCGCCCAGCTGTCCCCCCGGCGCCGCCGACACCGTCTACGTCACCGCCGACCCGGGCTGGTTCAGCTGCCGGGCCCGTCCGTCCCCGTCGGTGTGGGTCGTTCCCCGCCGGTTCGGCACGGCGCCCGCCACCCGGCGCCGGCTGGCCTACGGCCACGGCTCGGTCCTCGTCGCGATCCCGCGCCTCGGGGTCACCCTCTACGGGTTCACCCCACGAGGCGCCCGGGTCGCGAGGACCTTCGGCGACGCGACGGTCACCGACGTGCTCGCCGCGGGGCTCCCCGTCGCGGTGCCGCCCGCGTGGCGTCGCGTGTCGCTCGGTGCGCTGTCGGTGGCGGTGCCGCGTGACTGGCCCGTGCGGCGCGGGGGCGTGCACACCGGCAACCCTGGGAGCTGCGACGCCTCGTACTTCCCGACGCCCTACGCCTTCACCGGCTTCGGCGACCAGGTGTACTTCTGTCCCATGATCGACGCGGGCTACGTGCTCCGGTTCCACGCGACCCCGGGCAACGGCGTGTGGCTGCAGACGGATGGCTACAAGGCCGCCCCCCCGATGGCCTTCTACGGCGAAGGCCCGATGACGAAGGTCGTCCGGCACCTCCACGGCGTCGCTCTGGAGCTCTTCGTCCCCGGCTCGCTCGTCGGCTCGGACTACCTGGCGGTCGTCGCCCGCCACGACGGCCGGGTCGGCCAGCTCATCGTGGGGCTCGGCCGCTCGCCGTCGATCGCCGAGGCCATCCTCAGCTCGCTGCGCCTCACCGCGCGGTAGGCAGCCGCGCGTGACCGGGATGCTCGCCCGGGGGCCAGCCTCCGAGGAGGGCGCGCTGACTGCTAACCTATGCGTCCGGTCGGCACCTGCCGACTCCCGCGCGCCGGTGGCGCGCACCCGGGATTCCCGTCGAGCGAGGTACCCCTAGGAATGGCTGAGAAGGCCGCGATCATCGCAGAGCACCGCAAGCACGAGACGGACACGGGCTCGCCCGAGGTCCAGATCGCGCTGCTGACCGAGCGGATCAACCACCTCACCGACCACCTGAAGGCCCACAAAGGCGATCACCACACGCGCCGCGGGCTGATGATGATCATCGGCCAGCGCCGTCGCCTGCTCAACTACGTGCAGCGCAACGACGTCGAGCGGTACCGCGCGATCATCGGGAAGCTCGGAATCCGCCGGTAGGCGGCAACAGGCCGGGAGGCTCCCGGCCACAGAAGGCACCTGGCACCGTCGGCTGCCAGTGGCGGGTCGCTGGGTGACCGGAGCTCCGCCACTGGGATCCGGCGGCGTGGTGCCACAGACAAAGGAGCACCATGTCCGACGCGATCCGCGTCTCGGGTCCCATCACCGGGACCGACCGAACCCTGTCCTACGAAGCCGGCCGGCTCGCCCAGCTCGCCGACGGCGCCGTCGTCGCGCGCCTCGGCGACACCGTGGTCCTGGCCACGGCGACGGCCGCGCGCACCGTGCGCGAGGGCACCGACTTCTTCCCGCTCACCGTCGACGTCGAGGAGCGCGCCTACGCGGCCGGCAAGATCCCCGGGGCGTTCTTCCGGCGCGAGGGCAAGTCGTCCGACCAGGCGATCCTCATCTGCCGGCTGACGGACCGACCGCTGCGCCCGAGCTTCCCCAAGGGCTTCCGCAACGAGACCCAGATCGTGGCGACGGTCTTCGCCGCGGACCAGGTGAACCCGCACGACGTCCTCACCATCAACGCGGCCTCCGCCGCACTCATGGTCTCGCCGATCCCCTTCGAGGGCCCGATCGGCGCCGCCCGGGTCGCCTACACGACGGAGGGCGTCTGGATCCCCCATCCCACCTATGAGGAGGGGGCGGCGTCGACCTTCGAGCTCGTCGTCGCCGGGCGCGCCCTCAGCGAGGACCGCGACTCGGAGATCGCCATCATGATGGTCGAGGCCGGCGGGACCGAAGGGTCCTTCGAGCAGTTCGCCGACGGCGCGCCGAAGGTGTCCGAGGACGTGCTCGCGGCCGGCCTCGAGGCGTCGAAGACCTGGATCCGCGAGTCGATCAACCTCCAGCGCGACCTCGTCGCCGCCTACGAGACCCAGCGCGGCAAGATCGAGACCTTCGCGTACGAGGCCCAGCTCGACTACGGCGACGACGTCTACGCCCGGGTCGAGGCCGTCGGCCAGGCGCGGCTCTCGACGGCCAACGCCGTGGCCGGCAAGGCCGACCGCGCGGCCGCGGTCGACGAGGCGACGGCGGCGATCATCGCGGAGCTGTCCGGAGAGTTCCCCGACCGCACGGGCGAGCTCAAGCCCGCCGTCCGGTCCCTGACCAAGAAGGTCGTGCGCCGCCGCATCGTCGAGGACGGGGTGCGCATCGACGGACGGACGACCGAGGAGATCCGCCCGCTCACCGCCGAGGTCGACCTGTTCCCCGGCGTCCACGGCTCCTCGCTGTTCCAGCGGGGCGAGACCCAGGTCGTCAACGTGGCGACGCTCGGCATGCCGCGGATGAACCAGCTGCTCGACACGATCGGGCCGATCACGACCAAGCGGTACCTGCACCACTACAACTTCCCGCCGTTCTCGACGGGGGAGACGGGTCGCGTCGGCGCGCCCAAGCGCCGCGAGATCGGCCACGGCATGCTGGCCGAGCGCGCGCTCGTCCCGGTGCTGCCGTCGCCCGAGTCCTTCCCGTACACGCTGCGACTCGTCTCGGACGTGATGGCGTCCAACGGGTCCACGTCGATGGCGTCGGTGTGCGGGTCGACGCTCTCGCTCATGGCGGCGGGCGTCCCGATCAAGGCGCCGGTCGCCGGCATCGCGATGGGGCTCGTCTACGACGGCGGGCGCTACGTGACCCTCACCGACATCCTGGGTGCCGAGGACGCCTTTGGCGACATGGACTTCAAGGTGGCCGGCACCGCCGACACCGTGACGGCGCTGCAGCTCGATACCAAGATCGACGGGCTGCCCTCCGAGGTGCTCGCCCAGGCGCTCCAGCAGGCCAAGGTCGCCCGCCTCAAGATCCTCGACGTCCTCACCGCGGCGATCCCCGAGCCGCGCGACGAGGTCGCCGCGGGCGCCCCGAAGATCGTCTCCTTCGAGATCCCGATCGACAAGATCGGCGAGGTGATCGGTCCGAAGGGCAAGGTCATCAACACCCTGCAGCAAGAGACGGGCGCGGACATCGCCGTCGACGACGATGGCATGGTCGGCACGGTCACCATCGGCGCGAAGGACGGCACGGCGGTGTCCGAGGCGCGTCGGCGCATCGAGATGATCCTCGACCCCCCGACGGCCGACGTGGGCGCGGTGTACGCGGGCCGCGTCGTCAACCTGACCAAGTTCGGGGCGTTCGTGAACATCCTCCCGGGCCGAGACGGGCTGCTGCACATCTCCAAGCTCTCGGCGCTCACGGGCGGCAAGCGCGTCAACCAGGTCGAAGACGTCCTCACGCTGGGCCAGCCGATCGAGGTGCGCGTCGACGACATCGACCCCCAGGGCAAGGTGTCGCTCTCGCTTGCCGGTGAGGTGGCGCCGGTCGCGGCGAGCGCGCCCGCCCGGAGCGCGACGTCAGAGACGGCGTCGTCGGACGGCGGCGGCGCAGGTGGCGCCGTGCGGGCCGCCAGCTTCGAGGAGTCCTTCGAGGCCCAGCTCCAAGCCGAGCTCGGCGACCTCGGCCCGGCGAGCCAGCCGTTCTCCGAGGACGACGGGACCCGGCGCCCGAGGAACAACCGCCGCCGCAGGTAGCCGCGGCCGTGCCGGCCGCGACCCCGGCGGTCCTCCAAGAGCTCGACAACGGGTGCCGCCTCGTCACCGAGCGCGTTGACGGCTCGCGCTCGGCGTCCCTCGGCGTCTTCGTCACCGTGGGCTCGCGCCACGAGCCCGCGGCGGTCGCGGGCGCCTCGCACTTCTTGGAGCACCTGCTCTTCAAGGGGACCGACCGGCTCGACGCCGCCACGATCGCCGAGTCGCTCGACCGCGTCGGCGGGCAGTCGAACGCCTACACCGCCCGCGAGCTCACCTGCTTCTGGGTGCGCCTGCTCGGCGAGGACCTCGACGTCGGACTGTCGATCCTCGGTGACATCGTGACCGACCCGGCCCTGCGCCCGAGCGACGTCGACGCCGAGCGGACCGTGATCGAAGACGAGATCCTCGGCTCGCACGACGATCCCGCGTCCGTTGCCTCCGAGCGGTTCTTCGAGCTCGTCTTCCCCGCGCACCCGCTCGGGCGCGACCCGCTCGGCACGCTCGACTCGGTGGGCGGCATCACCCCCGACGACGTCCGCAGCTTCTTCACGCAGCACTACGGCGGGGCGAACCTCGTCGTCGCGGCGGCCGGCGACGTCGACCACGACGCGGTGGCCCGCGCCGTCGCGGCCTGGGCGCCCCCCGAGACCACGACGGTCCCGAACGGGTCGGCCCCGCCCGCCGCACCCGCGCGACGAGAGGTCGTCCGGGCGCCCTTCGAGCAGGCCCAGGTCGTCGTCGGCGTGCCCATCCCGAGGCGGTCGGACCCCCAGCGTGACGCCTACCGCGTGTACGACCAGCTGCTCGGCGGCGGGCTGTCCTCGCGGCTCTTCACCTCGATCCGCGAGCGCGAGGGGCTCGCGTACCAGGTGTACTCCGAGCGGGCCCAGTTCACCGACGCCGGGGCGCTGTGCGTCGCGGTCGGCTCGGCGCCCGAACACGCCGAGCGCGTGCTCGCGCTCGTGGCCGAGGAGGTCGACGACCTCGCGGGTGGCGGGATGACCCAGCGCGAGGTGGACGTCGCGCGCCAGGCGCTGCGGGCCGACGCGCTCTTGGGCGAGGAGGACTCCGCCCAGGTGATGTCCCGGATCGGCGGCACGGTCGCGCTCGACGGCGCCGTGCGCACGCTCGACGACGTGCTCGACGGCGTCGCCTCGGTCCGCCGGGGGGACGTCGAGGCGGTCGCCCAGCACGTGGCGGGCGCGTCGCGGACGCTCGTCGTCGTCGGGCCCTTCGAGGACGACGTCGCCGCCGCGGCTCGGCTCGAAGGCCCCGGGTGGCGCTGAGCGAGCTCGTCGCACCGGCGCCCGCGCGGGCGCCAGAGATCGAGGGCGGGCGGTGGTCGCCGCGCACCTGGTGTCGCGCCGATCGCGTCGTCGTCGCGCTCCTCGGGGTCGTCCCCGTCCTCGTCTTCGTCCTGCCCGCCCTCGCCGGCCACCCCGCCGTCGTCGGCGACAACCTGCTGCAGAACTTCCCCCTCCGGGTGCTCACCGGCCGCCAGCTCGACGCGGGGCACTGGCCGCTGTGGAACCCCTACGCGGACGCGGGGACGCCCCTCCTCGGCGGGATGAACGCCGGCGCGATGTACCCCGGGACCCTCGTCTTCGCCGTGCTCCCGCCCCTCGTCGCCTGGGTGGGCAACCTGCTCGTCGTCTACTGGGTCGCCGCCCTCGGGCTGTTCGTCCTCGCGCGCCGCATGGGGGCGGGGCCCGTCGCCGCCGGCCTCGCCGCGGCCGCCTACGCCTACAGCGGCGCGATGGTCGGCCAGATGGTGCACCTGGGCGTCGTCCAGGGCCAGGCCCTGCTCCCGTGGCTCGTGCTCGGCCAGCTCGCGCTCGCCCGCGCCGTGCTCGACGCGCCACGCGACGCGCCGTGGCGACGCGCGGTGACGCGCGCGCTCCCCGCCACGACGGGCGTGGCGGTGTGCCTCGGCCTCGTCGCGCTCACCGGCGAGCCGCGGTCGATGGCCGACGCGGTCGTGGTCCTGGTGGTCGTCTTCCTCTGTGAGCTCGTCGCCCACCGACGGGTCGGCGTCGCCACGTGGCGCGGCCGGGTCGCCTACGGGGTCGCGACGGCGGTCGCCCTCGCATGGGGGGCGGCGCTCGGGTTCGTCCAGCTCGCGACCGGGTGGGGGTTCATCGGCCTCACGCGGCGCGCCCACGTCTCCTACGCGTTCTTCTCGATGGGGGCGTGGCCCGCGCGCTGGCTCGGGCTGCTGCTGGTCCCGGGCGCCCTCGGCGACAACGGGGTGCTCGGCACGCCACGGTTCTTCGCCGCCTACAACCTCCCAGAGCTCACGGGCGCCGTGGGGCTGCTCGCCGTGACCGCGGTGCTCGCCGCGGTGGTGCAGCTCTGCGCCCGGCGCCCTACCGTCCCGCGGTCGCGCCTCGCCGGCCCCGTCGCGCTCGCCGTCGTCGGCCTCGCGCTCGCGACGGCGCCCACGACGCCGCTCGGGCCGGTCCTGCACGCCGCGCCGCTCCTCGGCAGCATCCGGCTGCAGAGCCGGTCGATCGCGATCTTCGACCTCGGCGCGACGCTGCTGCTCGCGTGGTGGCTCGACGCCGTGCTCGCCGGGCGTCGCGACGAGGCGTCGCTCGTCGGCCGCCGGCGCGTCGTCACGCTGGCGCCGCTCGCCCTCACCGCCGCGGTGTGCCTCGCCGCGCTGGTGGACCCGGCCTTCCTGACCGAGACGGTCCTCGGCGTGCCCCGTTCGGCGGCGGCGGCCGCGGGGAGCCGCGGGGTCCTCGTGATCACCCTCCTCGTGGCGCTCGCCGCCCTCGCGCTCCTGTGGCGCCCGCCGCGACGGCCGTCGGTCCGCGCGAGAGCGCTGGTCGCGCTGGTGCTCGTCGAGCTTTTCTGCTTCAACGTCTTCTTCGAGACGGCGCTCGTGACGGGGATCGGCACCGTCGAGCCCGCGCCGGCCGCGGCGCGGGCCGTCCTCGGCGTGACGGGACGCACCGCACTCGTGGACCCCGGCGTCGTCGCCTACCACGAGACCGCGCCGATCGGGCTCGGCAACCTGAACGTCTTCACGCGGCGCCCGAGCGTGCAGGGCTACGGGTCCCTCCACGCAGCGCGCTACACGGACGCGACGGGCACCGCGCGGCTCGGCGAGCTCGACGGCTGCGCGCTCGCTCGAGGGACCTTCGCCCCGCTGCGGCTCGCGAGCGTCGCGGTGTCCCCGACCGGGTTCCAGGCGTCGCCGGCGTCGGACCGCATGCCGACGACGTGCGGGGCACCGCGCCAGGTGTACTCGGCGACGCGCTACTTCGGCGGCCGCTGGCGCGTCGCGCGGCTGGTCTTCTCCGGGCCGCGGAGCGAGGGGTTGGGTGTGCGTCAACCCACGGTGCTCCTCGTCGGCCTCGACGGGCGCGCCCACCGCGTCCCCGTCGTCCTGCGCGGTACCCGGGTGCTCGTCGCGCGCTTCCCGACGCGTCCCGACGGCGTCGCCGTCGTGCTGCGGTCCGCGGGGGCGTTCCGGCTGACCTCGACGTCGCTCACCGGGGCCGGTGGGCCGACGGTGCACCTCGACACGGCGATGCAGGTCGCGCTCGACCGGCCGTCGTGGCGCTTCGTCGGGGTGCGTGGCACGCTCTCGTTGTTCCGAGCCACACGCGTCCTCCCACCGGTGTGGCTCGCGAACCCGCGGTACGGCGACGCCGTGCGCGTGGTGGCGCAAAACGAGGACGGCGCGGCGACCCTCGTGGTGACGGCGGCCGGGCCGGTCCGTGTCGTGCGGTCCGCCGCGTGGCTCCCCGGGTGGGGCGCGACGCTCGTGGGCCGCACGGGCGCGGCGACCAAGACCGTCACCGTCGTGCCCGACGGGCTCGTCCAGTCCGTCGTCGTGCCGGCCGGCACCTGGCGCGTCGAGTTCGCGTACCACGCACCGCACCTCGGCCTTGGGATCGCCGTCACGTCGGTCGCGCTCGCGGCGCTCCTCTGCGCGCTGGTCGCGCTCGCGTCCCTGCGTCGACGACGGCCGTCCACGACGAGCTGACGCGACCGCGACCCCGTTTGCGACGGGGCGGGTTGGGTAGGGTCGCGCCGTGCGACGCGTGGGGGTGATCGGCGCCACCGGCGCGATGGGCGCGCTCGCGGCCTCAGCGATCGGCCGGGCCGACGACCTCGAGCTCACGGCGCTCGTCGATCCCCACGAGGGCGACGTCGTCGCAGGCGCGGTCTGGGCCACGTCCATCGACGCGCTCGATCCCGCCGTCGTGGACGTCGTCGTCGACTTCACCCGCGTCGACGTCGCCCGCCGCACACTCGCGTGGGTGGCCGACCACCACAAGGACGCCGTCGTCGGGACGAGCGGGCTCACCGACGCCGACCTCGCCGCCGCGGCGAAGGCGGGGGCGGGCTCGCGGCTGCTCATCGTCCCCAACTTCTCGGTCGGCGCGGTCCTGCTCCAGCGCTTCGCGGCCGAGGCGGCCGCGCACTTCGAGAGCGCCGAGGTCGTCGAGCTGCACCACGACCGCAAGCGCGACGCGCCCTCGGGCACCTCGCTCGCCACGTCCGCGGCGATCGCCGCGTCGCGCGCGGCCGCCGGGCGCGGCGAGGTCCATGACCGCACCGAGCTCGAGACCGTGGCGGGCGCCCGCGGCGCGAGCGGCCCCGGCGGCGTGCGCGTGCACTCCGTGCGGCTCCCCGGTCTCGTCGCGCACCAAGAGGTGCTGCTCGGCTCGCCGGGAGAGGGGCTGACGCTGCGCCACGACGTCTACGACCGCGCGAGCTACATGGCCGGGCTGCTGCTCGCGCTCCGCCGCCTCGACCGGGTGGAGGGGCTCCGAGTCGGCCTCGAGTGCGTCCTCGACCCGTGACCGCCCCCGGGCGATCCGAGCCCCGCGAGCGGATCTTGGAGGGGACGAGCCGCGCGATCTGCGCCGCGGGCGTGCGCGCGACGTCGCTCGAGGACATCGCGCGCGAGTCGGGCTGCTCGCGCGCGACGATCTACCGGCACTTCCCGGGCGGCCGCGACGAGCTGCTCGAGGCCCTCGTCGCCTTCGAGCACGGGCGCTTCTTCGTGCGGCTCGGCCGGGCGGTCGAGGACGCGACGACGCTCGAGGAGGTCGTCGAGCGCGGGCTCATGGTCGCGCACCGCGCCGTCGTCGAGCTCGAGGTGCTCCAGATCGTGCTGCGCGAGCAGCCCGAGCTGCTCGAGCCGACGCTCGCGCGCGCCGCGCGCCCGACGCTTCGCCTCGTCGCGGAGTTCCTCGCGCCGTACCTCGTGGCGCACGGCGTGACGGACCCCGCCGAGGCCGCCGCCTACGCGGACTTCCTCGCGCGCATGGTGCTGAGCTACATCTCCTCGCCGGGCCGCTGGGACCTCGACGACGCGGCCCAGGTGCGCTCGCTGGTCGGCGCCGAGCTCCTCGGCGGGCTGGCCGCGCTGCAGGCGGCGTCGTGACCGAGCCGCCGCGCACCACCGACCGGGTGGTCGCCGCGGCGCTGCGGTGCCTCGCGCGCACCGGGCTGCGCGCGATGACCGTCGACGACGTGGCCGTCGACGCCGGCGTCTCGCGCGCGACCCTCTACCGCGCGTTCCCGGGCGGGCGCGACACGATCCTCTCGGCGGTCGTCGACGCCGAGCTCGCCCGTCTGCTCGCCGCCGTCGGTCAGGCGACCGAGCCGGCGACCGAGCTGCGCGAGGCGCTCGTCGCGGGGCTCCACGCCGCCGCCGCCTGGCTGCGCGACCACGAGGTGATCGAGCGGCTCATGTTCGACGAGCCGGCGACGCTCCTCACCCACCTCGAGTTCGAGCAGATGGACCGCACCCTCGCCGTCGTGAGCGCCCGCCTCGCCCCCCTCCTCGCGCCCTTCGTGGGGGACGACCTCGCCGAGCGAGCGGGGGAGTGGACGACCAGGGTCGCCCTGTCCTACCTGCTGTTCCCGGCCGACGAGGTGGACCTCGGCGAGGTCGGCGACGTCGGGTGGCTGGTCGACCGCTACGTCCTGCCGGGGGTCGCCGCGGCCGGGCCGCCGGCGGTGCGTGATCGTGAGACAGTGTCGGCGAAACTGTCTTAGACCTGCAAGACTGACCGGCCAGTAGGCGTTGAGCAGGAGGACGGCCATGACCACCACGGATGCCTCGGAGCAGATGCGCTCCAACCTCGAGGTGATCGGCCGCGAGGACGTCAACGACACACTCGAGATCTACTCGCTGATCGGCCACGAGGAGGCCTCCGGGACGCACTCGGTCGAGGACAACTGCAACGCCGAGTTCACCTGGGACTACACGAAGGGCGCCCGCCCGAAGCTCGACAAGCTCTACGAGAAGGCGAAGGGCGCACAGTGGAACGGCCGCACCGACCTGCCCTGGGAGACCGAGGTCGACCAGGAGCGGCTCGGTCACGACCTGTACCTCGAGAACACGTCGGGACCCTTCTCGCACCTGGACCTGTCGGGGACGGCCGTCGCGAGCTGGGGCGAGAAGGAGTGGGTCCGGTTCAACGTCGAGAACCAGAACTGGACGCTGAGCCAGTTCATGCACGGCGAGCAGGGCGCGCTCATGTGCACCGCCAAGATCGTCGAGACCGTGCCGTGGATCGACGCCAAGTACTACGCCGCCACCCAGGTGATCGACGAGGCCCGGCACGTCGAGGTGTTCAGCCGCTACCTGAACGAGAAGTGCTCGGGGCACTACCAGGTGAACGGGCACCTGGGGCTGCTCCTGGACGACATCATCCGCGACTCGCGCTGGGACATGACCTACCTCGGGATGCAGGTCATGGTCGAGGGCCTCGCGCTCGCGGCGTTCAGCTTCATGCACCAGCTGACGCCCGAGCCCCTGCTCAAGAAGCTCCTCCGCTACGTCATGGCTGACGAGGCGCGCCACGTCGCGTTCGGCGTGCTGAGCCTCCAAGAGGTGTACTCGCAGCTCACCGCCGCCGAGGTGCGCGAGCGCCAGGAGTTCGCCTACGAGGCCGCGGTGCGCATGCGCGACCGCATGGCGGGCCAGGAGGTCTGGGACCGGCTCGGCATCCCGCCCGAAGAGGCCGTCAAGATCGCGGCCATGGACGCCCAGCGCAACGAGTTCCAGGGGTTCCTCTTCGCGAAGATCGTGCCGAACTGCAAGAAGCTCGGGCTGCTCGACGCCGCCGACGGCTGGCTGCGCACGAAGTTCACCGAGATGGGCGTGATCGCGTTCGAGGACTTCGAGGACACGACGCTCGAGATCGACCAGGCCGCCGACGGCAGCCCGGCGGCGCGCGCCGACCTGTAGGCGCGCCGTTCGCAGGACCCGCTGGTAGGTTCGACCCATGGGTGACGGGCGGTTTGGCCGGCTGCTGACCGCCATGGTGACGCCGTTCGACGACGCGGGCGAGGTCGACTACGACGCCGCGGCGACGCTCGCGAGGTGGCTCACCGGCCACGGCTCCGACGGGCTCGTCGTCGCCGGGACGACGGGCGAGGGGCCCGTGCTCTCCGACCAAGAGAAGCTGGACCTGTTCGCCGCGGTGGCGCGCGCGGTCGACGTGCCCGTGCTCGCGGGCACCACGGGCAACAACACGGCCCACGACGTCGCCCTCACGGCCAGGGCGGCCGCGACGGGCGTCGCGGGGATCCTCGCGGTGTGCCCGTACTACTCGCGGCCGTCCCAGGCGGGGATCGCGGCGCACCTGGGCGCGATCGCCCAGGCGACCACGCTCCCGGTCGTGATCTACGACATCCCGATCCGCACGGGACGGCGCATCGAGGCCGAGACGCTCCTCGCCCTGGCGCGCGACCACGCCAACGTCGTGGGCGTGAAGGACTCCTCGGCCGACCTTCTGGGCGCGGCCGCGCTGGTCGCGGCCGGTCGAGGGTTCGAGGTGTACTCGGGCGACGACGGGCTGGCGCTGCCGTTCCTCTCGATCGGCGCGGTCGGGCTCATCTCGGTCGCCGCGCACTGGTGCGGGACCGAGCTCGCCCGGACGCTCTCGCTGTTCGCCAAGGGCGACCTCGACGCGGCGATCGCCCAGCACGCCGAGCTGCTCGCCTCGTTCCGCTTCGAGAGCACCGAGCGCTGGCCGAACCCGCTGCCGGCGAAGGCCGTCCTGCGTGCCGGGGGGCACCGCGTCGGGCAGTGCCGGCTCCCGCTCGGCCCCGCCGACGCCGACCTCGATGCCGCGGCGCGCGAGCTGGCGGCGGGGTTCCCCCTGCTCGGAGTCTGACGCGCCCCGTGGATGACGAGCTCGATGCCTGACGCCACCCTCCGCGTCACCTTCCTCGGCGGGCTCGGCGAGATCGGGAGGAACTGCTGCGCGATCGAGGTCAACGGCCGGCTGCTCGTCGTCGACGTCGGCCTCATGTTCCCCGAGCCCGACATGTACGGCGTCGACCTGATCCTGCCGGAGTTCACGTGGCTGATCGAGCAGAAGGACCGCGTCGACGCCGTCCTGCTCACCCACGGCCACGAGGACCACACCGGCGGGCTGCGCTACCTGCTGGGGGACCTCAACGTCCCCGTCTACGGCTCGGCGCTCACGCTCGGGTTCGCCCGGCACCGCCTCGACGAGGCCGGGCTCGCCAAGGACACCGAGTTCATCGAGGTCGCCGACCACGAGCGTCGCCGCATCGGGCCGTGCGAGGTCGAGTTCATCCCCGTCACGCACTCGGTGCCGAGCGCCTTCGCCCTCGCGCTGCACACGCCGCAGGGCGTCGTCGTGCACTCGGGCGACTTCAAGCTGGACCAGCTGCCGATCGACGGGCGGCGCACGGACCTCGCCCGCCTCGCGGCCCTGGGCGACGAGGGCGTCGCGCTCCTGCTCTCGGACTCGACGAACGCCGAGGAGCCGGGGGTCACGCTGTCCGAGTCGACGGTCGGCCCCGCGCTGCGGCGCCTGTTCTTGGAGCGCCCGGACCGTCGGCTCATCGTCGCCTGCTTCGCCTCGCACCTCCACCGCATCCAGCAGGTGCTCGACGCGGCGGGCGACCGCAAGGTGGTGCTGCTCGGACGCTCCATGCTGAAGAACGTCGAGCTCGGCCGTCGCCTCGGCGTCCTGCGCGTCGAGTCCTCGGCGCTCGCCGAGCCGGCCGCCCTCGAGCGGCTCGCGCCCTCCGAGGTGCTCGTCTTGTGCACCGGCTCGCAGGGCGAGCCGCTGTCGGCGCTGTCGCGGCTCGCGACCGGTGACATGCGCTCCTTGGACCTCGGACCGCACGACACCGTCGTGCTCTCCTCGCATCCCATCCCGGGCAACGAGTTCTCCGTCGGGCGGGTGATCGACGACCTCCACCGCCGCGGCGCAGAGGTCCTGCACTCCGCGCACGAGCAGGTCCACGTCTCGGGCCACGCGCGCCAGGGCGAGCTGCGCACGCTCCTCGAGCTCACGCGACCCAGGGCGTTCGTCCCCGTGCACGGCGAGTACCGGCACCTCGTGCACCACGCCGCGATCGCGCGGCGCATGGGGGTGCCCGACGAGGGGGTCCTCTTGTGTGAGGACGGGGACAGCGTCGTGCTCGACGACCGCGGGTTCCGCCGGGGCCCCGAGGTCCCGGCGGGGTTCCACTACGTCGACGGGCACACCGGCGACGTCGACGACCGCCCGCTCGAGGACCGGCGCATGCTCGCGAACGAGGGCGTCGTGCTGATCGCCGCGGGCGTCGACGCCGAGCTCGGCAAGCTCGTCGCGTGGCCGACGGTCTCCACGCGGGGGTGGTTCGACGGCGAGCAGGAGACGACCTTGCGCACGCGCGCCGCCGAGGTCGTCGCCAAGGCGATCGAGGACGCGCTCGCCAAGGGGGAGCGCGACCCCGACGCGCTCAACCGCATCGCCAAGCGCGCCGCGGGGAGGTTCCTCGGCCAGTCGACGCGGCGCAGCCCGGTGGTGCTGAGCGCCGTCGTCTCGCTCTGAGGCCCGGCCGCCGACGACCCGTCGTTCGACGGGCTAGGTCTCGCGGTCGGGCTCGCCGTTCGGCTCGTTGGCCCGGTCCTCGCGCCAGTAGGGCTTGACGGCCACCAGGGCCGCGTCGAAGCCGATCGACGTGAGCTTCGCGGCGACCGCGCGGGTGAGGGCGAGCTCGCCGAAGACGTAGGCCGCGACCGACGCTCGGTCGAGCGACGTCGTCGACATCTCGAGCACCGTCGCGACCCAGCCGAGGTCCGCCGCGTCGAGCACGTGGGTCGTCGAGCGGACGCCGTCGTGGTAGCGGGGCTCGATCTCGGGGCCGGGGAGGGTCTCGGGGCTGGGCACGAGCACCGAGAACGCCAGGACCTCGGCGGGGGCCGCGATCGCCTCTGCCATCGCGCACTTGGCGGCGAGGCCCGCGTCGTCGACGACGAAGAGGTGGACGCGCACGTCGTCGCGCACCGCGATCTTGCCGCGGGGACCGACGGCGTCGACCACGTCGCCCGGGCGCGCGGCGATCGCCCACCCCGCACCCGGACCGTCCGTCGTCGTCGTCACCCAGAGATCGACGGTGCCCGCGTCGGGGTCGAACCGCCGGACGGTGTAGCGCCGGAACCGGGGTGCGGGCGCGCCCGGCGGTACCGACACCATCAGGTCCTGTCCGGGCCAGGGGGCGAAGCCGGTGAGGTCGCCGGCCAGGCGCAGCTCGCGGATCCCGGGGAAGACCTCGGTCGTCGCCTGCACCTCGAGGTCGAGCGCGACGGCGCCGGCGAGGCGCGCCGCGACCCGGGCGGTGTGCTCGGAAGGGGGTGGCATGACGCGCGCGAGCCTATGGCCGATGGCGCGGATCGCCCGGTGCGCGCCGGTAGGTTTGTCGTGCTGTGGCGACCACGAGGCGCACCTCCGGTGCGGCGCACGCACGCCCCGGCACGCCCAAGCGCCCCCGGCGCGAGGCGCCGAGGGACGAGGGGGGCGGCCTGCTGCGCCGCCACCGCCGCGACCTCGTGATCGTCGTGCTGGCGACCCTCGGGGCCCTGCTCGCCCTCGCGTGCTGGTTCGGGGCGCTCGGGATCGTCGGCCACGGGCTCGACGTGGGGCTCGGGCGGCTGATCGGCTGGGCGCGGTTCCTCGTCCCGCTCGGGCTCCTCGGCACGGCCGGGGTCCTCCTCGCCGCGAGGACCGAGCCCGAGCCCCTGCGCGTCGCGGTCGGCGGCGGGCTCGTCCTCCTCGCGGTGTGCGGGCTGTGCGACGTCGCCGGCTCCCGACCGGGGGTGACCGCGAGCGGCGCGGTGCTCTCCTCGGCCGGCGGGTGGCTGGGCATCGCCGTCGGCGGTCCGCTGTCGAGCGGCATCGGCTCGCCGGGTGCCGTCGTCGTCCTCCTCGCGGTGGCCGTCCTCGGCGTCGTGCTGCTCACCGGGGTCACGCTGCGCGCCCTGTACCGCGGCGCGACCACGGGGGCGTCGACCGGCGCGCGGCACCTCGCGCGATGGTGGGCGGGGGGCACGCTCGTGCGCGGCCCCGGCGCGCGACGGCACCGCGACGAGCTCGACGACGAGGACGCCGACGACGACGAGGACGCCGACGACGAGGACGAGGCCTACGACGAGGACGAGGCCTACGACGAGGACCCCTATGACGACGCGGCACCCGACACGGTCGAGGTGCTGGCCCCGACCGGCGAGGTGCCGGTCGCCCTCCCGCCGACCCGACCGCAGGCCGTCCCGGTCCACGCCGGGGCCTGGACCCTGCCGGACCCCTCGCTCCTCGCGAGGACCAAGGTGCAGCGCCTCGACCACCGCGGCGTCGAGGCGCTCGGCGGCGAGCTCGTCGAGGCCCTCGACGCCCACGGCGTCGACACCCAGCTCGTGGGGTTCACCGTCGGGCCGACCGTCACGCGCTACGAGCTCGAGCTCGGTCCGGGCGTGAAGGTCGCGCGGGTGACGTCGCTGTCGAAGGACATCGCCTACGCGATGGCCTCCCCGGACGTCCGCATCCTCGCGCCGATCCCCGGACGCTCGGCGATCGGTGTCGAGGTCCCGAACCAGCGTCGGACCCTCGTTACGCTCGGCGACCTTTTGGCCACGCCCGAGGCGGTGGCCGCCACGCACCCGCTCGACGTCGCGCTCGGGCGCGACATCGCGGGGCGCCCGCTGTTCGTCAACCTCGCAGAGATGCCCCACGTGCTCATCTCGGGCGCGACGGGTGCGGGGAAGAGCTCGTGCATCAACGCGCTCGTGACGTCGATCGTGATGCGCGCGACACCCGACCAGGTGCGCCTCATCCTGGTGGACCCGAAGCGCGTCGAGCTCGGGAACTACAACGACCTGCCCCACCTGCTCGGGCCGGTCGTCGTGGACCCGAAGAAGGCGGCCGGTGCGCTCAACTGGGCCGTCCGCGAGATGGAGCGTCGCTACGACCTGCTCGCCGAGCACGGCGTGCGCGACCTCGCCGGCTACAACGAGGCCCTCGAGCGCGGCGAGCTCGCGCGCCCGGGCCCGAGGGCCGTCGCTGACGTCGTGGCCGACGTGGTCGCGACGACCGCCTACGCGCCGACGCAGCCGGTGGGGGAGCCAGAGCCCGCCGCCGAGCGGCTGCCGTTCGTCGTCATCGTCGTCGACGAGCTGAACGACCTCATGATGGTCGCCGCGCGCGACGTCGAGGAGTCCGTGGTGCGGATCGCCCAGATGGCCCGCGCCGTCGGGATCCACCTCGTGCTCGCCACGCAGCGCCCGAGCGTCGACGTGATCACGGGCGTCATCAAGGCGAACATCCCCTCGAGGATGGCCTTCGCCGTCTCGTCGCTTGCCGACAGCCGGGTCATCTTGGACCAGCAGGGTGCGGAGCGCCTGATCGGCAAGGGCGACATGCTGCTCCTCACGGCCAACTCGAACGTGGCGCGCCGGATCCAGTCGCCCTGGGTCTCCGAAGAGGAGGTCCGCGCCGTCGTGACGGCGTGGCGGCGCCAGGGCAGGGTGAGCGAGCCCGTGGTCGCCCAGGACCTCGACGCCCAGGTCGCGTCGCGCGGACTGACGGGCGACGAGGACGACGACGAGCTGCTGCGCCAGGCGCGCGAGCTCGTGGTGCGCAGCCAGCTCGGCTCGACCTCGATGCTCCAGCGCAAGCTGCGGGTCGGCTTCGCGAGGGCGGGGCGGCTCATGGACCTCTTGGAGCTCGAGGGGACCGTCGGGCCGTCCGAGGGCTCGAAGGCGCGCGCGGTGCTGCTGCACCCCGACGAGCTCGACGCCGCACGCTGACGTGGCAGGGCACCGTCGGGGGCGGCACGGCCCCTCCCACCGCACCGTCGTCGTCGTTGGGGTCGCGCTCGGCGTGCTCGTCGGGTTCGGCCTCGTCGCGGCCGCGGCGATCCCGCTCCCGAAGGGCGCGCCCACCCTCGCGCTCGTCGTGCCGCCCTCGCCGGCCTCCTCGACGCACGTCGCGCTCCCCTTCCCGCTGCAGGGTGAGGCCGCCCTCGCGATCCCGGCGATGCACGTCCTCGAGGCGACCGCCAACCAGGCGTCGGTCCCGATCGCGAGCGTGACCAAGCTCACGGCGACCTACGTCACGCTCCAGGCGCTCCCCCTCAGCCCCGTGGTCGAGGGTCGCCCGCTCACCTTGGCCCAGACCGGCCCGAGCGTCACGGTCACGACCGCCGACGTCGCCGCGTACCGCCACGACCTGAAGACCAACCAGTCCTGCGTGGAGGTGGTCGCGGGCGAGGTGCTGACGGAGCGCCAGCTCCTCGACGGGCTGCTCGTGCACTCGGCGAGCAACTTCGCCCTCATGCTGGGCGACCTCGTCGCCGGCTCCGACGACGAGATGGTCGTCAAGATGAACGAGGCCGCCCAGTCGCTCGGCATGACCAAGTCGAGCTACGTCGACGTCACCGGGCTCGACCCGGGCTCGGTGTCGAGCGCCGTCGACGTGCTGCACCTCGCGACCGTGCTCATGGCCAACCCGACGTTCGCCCAGATCGTGCGCCAGCCCTCGGTCACCCTCCCCGTCGCCGGCACCGTCACGTCGTACACGCCCTACGTCGGCCGGCCCCACGTCGTCGGGATCAAGTCCGGCAACACGACCGCGGCCGGCGGCTGCGACGTCATGGCCTACGACGTCATGGTGGCGGGTAAGCCGATCCAGATCATCGACGTCGTGCTCAACCAGTTCTCGATGAAGCCGCATCCCGCCACCGCGATCAACCCCGACGTCGCCGCGGCGGGGCGCGCCGCGCTGGTGCTGGCGTCGGCCGCCGCGCACCACCTCGCACCGTGGCGCGTCACGACCGCCCACGCCGCGATGGGCGACATCGGCTGGCCCGCGAGCACCGTGCCCGTGCTCGCCGCGGTGACGATCGAGGTGCCGACCTTCGACGGCGTGCCGTCGACCGCGACGGTGACCGACGTCCCCTGGGCGAGCGACCAGGTGCTCGCCAACCAGATCGTGGCGACCATCAGCGTCACCAGTGGTGCGTTCCACGGCCGCAGCCAGCTCGTCGCGAGCGCGACGCTTACCCGTCCGACGCTGTGGCAACGCCTACGATGACGAGGTGTTGGCACGCGCGCCGGCGTCGAGCGCGAACCTCGGACCCGGCTTCGATGCCGTCGCCCTCGCGCTCTCGCTCTACGTCGAAGTCGAGGTGTGTGACGCGCCGTCGCTGACGGTCCGCTGCGTCGGCGAGGGCTCGGCGCTGCCGCTCGACGCGACGAACCTTGCCGTGCAGGTCGCGACAAAGGTCGCGGGCCACGACCACCTCGCCGTCACGGTGCGCTCCGAGATCCCGCCCGCGCGCGGGCTCGGCTCGTCGGCCGCGGTCGCCCTTGCCGCGGCCGCGGCCGCCGGCGCCGAGGACCCGCTCGCCGTGGCGGCCGCGTCCGACGGGCACCCCGAGAACGCGGCCGCGTCGTACCGCGGGGGGCTCGTCGCGGCGTCGGTGCGCGACGACGGCGTGGTCGCCGCCCCGCTCCCGCTCGATCCCGCGCTGCGCACCGTCTTGGTGATCCCCGACCACGAGCTCGCGACGGCGGCCGCCCGCGCCGTGCTCCCCGACACGGTGTCGCGCCCGGCCGTCGTCTTCAACCTCCAGCACCTGGGGCTGCTCCTCGCGGGGATGGCGGACCTCGGCGCGTTCTCCGCCCACGCGATGGACGACCAGCTCCACGAGCCGCACCGCGCGGCCCTCTTCCCCGCGGCCACGGCGATCGCCGACCACCTGTGCGGCGCCGGCGCGCTCGGGGCGTGCTGGTCGGGGGCGGGCCCGACGGTGCTCGCCGTCGTCTCGCCGACCACGTCCTCGATCGTGGCGGACGCCGGGCGCCGCGCCCTCCGCGCGGCGGGGCTGACCGGCCGGGTCCTCGAGGTGGTCCCGGACCGACGGGGGCTCGTCTGGGGGTGACGCAGGGACGCCACGGGCACGACGCCACCCTGGGGGCGGCCTGCGTGCTCGCCGGGGCGACGTCCATCCAGAGCTCGGCGGCGATCGCGCTGCCGGCGTTCGCCGTGATCGGCGCGGCGGCGTCGAGCGGGTTCCGGTTCCTCCTCGGCGCGACGCTCCTCCTCCTCGTCGCGCGACCGTCGCTCAAGGGGTTCGACCGCGCCGCGTGGGGCGGCGTGCTCGCGTTCGGCGTCGCCGTCGCGGCGATGAACGTCTGCTTCTTCCAGGCCGTTGCCCGGCTCCCGCTCGGCACCGCGGTCTCGATCGAGTTCCTCGGCCCGTTCACGCTCGCCGTCGTCGCCGGCAGCGGGCGCCGCCACGCCCTCTACGCGGCGATCGGGCTCCTCGGCGTCGTGCTGCTCGCGCGACCAGGGGGTGGGATGACGCTCCTCGGCGCCGCCTTCGCCCTCCTCGCGGCCGCCGGCTGGGCGAGCTACACGCTCGCCTCGAAGCGCCTCGGTGCGCTCACGAGGGGGGTCGACGGGCTCGCGCTCGCCCTCGGGGTGGCCGCCGTGCTCACCGTCCCGCTGGCCGTTGGCGCCTTCTCCTCGCTCACCTGGGCGCTCCTGCTGCGGCTCGCCGTCGTGGCGGTCCTCGGCGTCGTGGTCGGGTTCGCGCTCGAGCTCGCGGCGCTGCGCCGCCTCTCCGCGGCGCAGGTGGCGGTCCTCTTCAGCCTCAACCCCGCCGTCGCCTTCGCCGTCGGCTGGCTCGTCCTCGGCCAGCACGTGGGCGTCGCCGCGCTGTGCGGCGGGCTCTGCGTCGTCGCGGCGTCGATCGGCGTGACGGGCGACGCGCGCCGACGCGCGCTCGCCCTGCCGCCCACCTAGTGGCGGGGCGCCGCGCGGCCGTCGTCGCGCGAGAGGATGTCGCGATGGCGGTGGACGCGGCGCCGGCGCCCACCGCACCGCGCCGCGCGCGATGGGTGCCCGTCGTGGCGGCGGGGCTCGCCTACCTCGGTGTCTCGCTCCTCGTCTGGGCGCACGTGTGGCTGACGGGGGACCCCGCGCACACCCTCACCTGCCCGTGCGGGGACGTCGCCCAGCAGCTGTGGTGGCTCGAGTGGTTCCCGCGCGCGCTCCAGCACGGGCACAACCCCTTCTACTCGAACGCGCTCTTCGCGCGGTTCGGCGGCATCAACGCCGAGTCGAACCTCTCCTGGATGCTGCCCGCCGCCCTGCTCAGCCCGGTGACGCTCGCCTTCGGGCCGATCGCCTCGTTCAACGCGGCCAACCTCTTGGCGCCGGTCGCGACGGGCATGGCCGCCTACGCGCTCGCCGGGCGCTTCACCACCCTCGCGTGGGCGCGGTTCGCCGCGGGGCTCGCCTACGCGTTCTCGCCGTTCGTCATGGGCAACGTCGACATCGGGCACGTCAACCTGACGATGCTCGCCTACACCCCGCTCGTCGTGCTCGTGGGCGACCGACTGCTGTGCGGTGAGACCTCGCCGCGTCGCGCGGGGATCACGCTCGGGTGCCTGACGGTCGCCGAGGCGTTCTTCGGCACCGAGGGGTTGGCCCTCACCGCGGGGCTCGTCGCCGGCCTCCTCGTGGCGCTCGCCCTCGTCCGCCGCGACGTGCTGGCCGCGGCGTGGCGACGGGTGGCCACCGCCGCGGCGATCGGCGGCGCGATCGCCGCGGTCGGCCTCGCCTACCCGGTGTGGGTCTTCTTCTTCGGCCCCGCACACGTTGGGGGGCCCTTCTGGACGACGACGGCCGAGCTCGGGCTCGACCGGTTCGTCTGGCCGCGCGCCGACGTCGGGGTGCCCGTCCACTCGACGATGCTCGCCGGCTATGAGGGTGCGCGTGGTCCGGGGACCCAGTTCCTCGGGCTCGGGATCGTCCTCGTGGTCCTCGTGGGCGCCCTGGTCGTGCGCCGGCGGGCCGCCTACGCGGTGCTCGGGATCGCCGCGGCGGCGCTGCTCGTGCTCGAGGCGAACCCACGACGGCTCGTCGCGTCGGTGCCGCTGCTCAACGACGTGGTCTCGGTGCGCTGGGCGGTCGGGACGACCCTGTGCCTCTCGGTGATGCTCGCGATGGTGCTCGACGGGTGGTGGCGGCCCGCCCGCGCGCCCGCGGTCTGGGTGCGCGCGCACCTCGGCCGTCTGGGGAGCGGCGCGGCCGCCGTCGGCTGCGCCCTCGCCGCGTTCGTCCCCGTCGCGGCGACCTACACGCTGCCCTTCAAGGTCGCGCCCGTGTCGGTGCCGCGATGGTTCGCGACGGCCGGGACCCGCGTGCCGGCCGGGACCGCCGTGCTCGTCGTGCCCTTCGCGTGGGGCTCGAGCGACACCGCGATGGTCTGGCAGGCAGAGGCGGGGCTGCGCTTCGCGCTGGTCGGGGGGTTCGGGTACGTCCCGGGCGCGGATCACCGTCGCGCTTCGGTGCTCTCCCCGCTCCCCGACGCGACGCTGCTCCAGCAGCTGAGCGCCGGGGTGACGCCGCTCTCCGACGCCCAGCGCACGGCGCTGCGCCGGCTGCTGGTGGGCTGGGCGCCGCTCGAGGTCGTGGCCGTCGACGGCCACGTGCCCCCGCCGGTGCTCGTCACGCTCGACGGGGTCCTCGGTCCCGGCGTCCACGCCGACGGCGCGACGACCTGGGCGGTGCGCCGTCGTGGATGAGCACGCCGCCGCGACCCCCGCCGCGGTGCCCGCCGCGAAGGACGCGGTCGCCGCTGCTCCCGCGATCCCTACCGCGGCGCGGCGACCAACCGACGACGTCGCGTCGCGCCGCTGGGTGGTGGGGGCGCTCGCCGCGGGCGCGGTCTACCTCGGTGTCGCGCTGCTCGTGTGGGCCCACGTCTGGCTGACCGGCAGCCCGAGCCGCTCGGTCACGTGCCCGTGCGGCGACGTGGCCGAGCAGCTCTGGTGGTTCGAGTGGCTCCCGCGCGCGCTCCAGCACGGGCACAACCCGCTCTACACGAACGCGCTGTTCGCGCGGTTCGGCGGCATCAACGCGATGACGAACACGAGCTGGCTCCTGCCGGCCGCCGTGCTCGCCCCCGTCACGCTGCTCGGCGGGCCGATCCTCTCGTCGAACGTCGCCAACCTCCTCGCCCCGGTCCTCACCGGGCTCGCCGCCTACGCGCTCGCCGGCCGGTTCGTCCGTCTCTGGGCGGCGCGGTGCGTCGCGGGGCTCGCCTACGGGTTCTCGCCGTTCGTGCTCGGCAACGTCGACCTCGGGCACCTCAACCTGACGCTGCTCGCCTACCCGCCGCTGGTGCTGCTCGTCGGCGACCGCCTCCTCCGCGGCGAGCTCGCGCCGCGTCGTGCGGGCGTCTACCTCGGGGCCCTCACGGTCGCCGAGGCCTTCATCGGGATCGAGGTCGTGCTCGTCACCGCGCTGCTCGCCCTCGCCTGCGTGCTGGGCGTCCTCGTCGTGCGCCGCGACCTGCTCGCGGACGCGTGGCCCCGGCTGCTCGAGGCGGGCGCGGTCGCGACCGTGCTCACCGCGGTCTGCCTCGCCTACCCGGTGTGGGTCTTCTTCTTCGGCCCCCAGCACGTGGGCGGCCCGTACTGGCCGTTCCTGCACGGCCTGCGCGGCCCCGGCGCGGTCTGGCCGCAGGCGGGGTTCGCCTCGCCGTCGCGCGCGGTGCGCTCCGCGGGCTACCTCGGCCCGAGCGGCCCGGGGACCGGGTACGTGGGGCTCGGCATCGTCGTGGTCGCCGCGGCCGGGTTCGCCCTGGCCGCGCGGCGCGCCCGCTACGCCGTTGTCACGATCGCCGCGCTCGGCTGTCTGTGCCTCGAGGCGAACTTCCTCGGGCTGTGGTGGCGCATCCCGGTCGTCGACGACGTCGTCGTCGTGCGCTACGCGATCGGCACGACGCTGTGCCTGGCGCTCCTCTTGGCCATGGCGATCGACGGGAGCTGGCGACCCGAGCGGCGCGCGACGCGCGCGCTGCGCGCGCGGTGGGGCGCGTGGGGGAGCGGTGCGTGCGCCGTGGCGGTGGCCCTCGTCGCCCTCGTGCCGGTCGGGGTCACCTACGCGCTCCCGCTCACCGTCGAGACCGCGCGCGTGCCCGCGTGGTTCACGACGGCGGGCGCCGCGGTGCCCACCGGGACCGCGGTGCTCGTCCTGCCCTTCGCGTGGTACACGAGCGACGAGGCGATGGCCTGGCAGGCAGAGTCGGGGCTCCGCATCGCCCTCGTCGGCGGGTTCGGGTTCATCCCCGGCGCGGACCACCAAAAGGACGAGTTCCTGTCGCGGCTGCCCGACGCGCGGCTGCTCCAGCGGCTCAGCCGCGGGCGGGCGCTCTCGCACGACCAGCTCGCCCGCCTCCGGGTGCTGCTCGCGCGGTGGGCGCCGCTCGAGGTCGTGGCGATCGACGGCCGCGTCGCCGCGAGCGCCGTCGCGACCGTGCGCCACGCCCTCGGCGCGCCCGGCACGCACCTCGACGGCGCCACGGTCTGGCGGCTGTCGCGCCCCGGGTCCTCGACGCTCGGCCGCGCGAACCTCCCGCGTCGCCACGGGCGTCGCGGAGCGCGCTCGTAGACTCGCCGGGTGAGCGACGCGCCGCGGACCTTCGCGATCCGGACCTACGGCTGCCAGATGAACGAGCACGACTCCGAGCGCCTCGCGGGCCTCTTGGTCCGCGACGGGCTCGTCCCGGCGACGAGCCTCGAGGACGCCGACGTGATCGTCCTCAACACCTGCTGCGTCCGCGAGAACGCCGACAACCGCCTCTACGGCCACCTGGGAGAGCTGAAGGCGCTGCGCGAGCGCCGCCCCGGGCTCCAGATCGCCGTCGGGGGCTGCCTCGCCCAGATGGACCGCGAGCGCGTCGTCGAGCGCGCCGGCCACGTGGACGTCGTCTTCGGCACCCACAACCTCGCGGCGGCGCCGTCCCTCCTGCGGCGCGCGGCGGTCGAGGGGACGATCGTCGAGGTCCTCGACGCGCCGGACCCCGCGGGGGCCGCGGACCAGGCGCCGGCCCTCACCGCCGTCCGCGACGTGCCGTGGGCCGCGTGGATGACGATCCAGGTCGGGTGCGACAACTCCTGCGCGTTCTGCATCGTGCCGTCGGTGCGCGGCCCCGAGGTGAGCCGCCCCATGGACGAGCTCGTCGCCGAGGCGCGCACGCTGGCGGCGCGCGGCGTCGTCGAGCTCACCGTCCTCGGCCAGAACGTCAACTCCTACGGCCGCGACCTCACGCGCCGCCGGCCGCTGTTCGCCGAGCTCCTGCGCGCGATCGGTGCGGTCGAGGGGATCGAGCGGGTGCGCTTCACCAGCCCGCACCCGAAGGACCTGCGCGACGAGACCGTCGCCGCGATGGCCGAGACCCCCGCGGTCTGCGAGCAGCTGCACCTCCCGCTGCAGTCCGGCAGCGACCGGGTGCTCGCGGCGATGCGCCGCGGCTACCGCGCCGAGCGCTACCTCGAGCGGCTCGCCGCGGCGCGCGCCGCCATCGACGACCTCGCCGTCACCACGGACCTCATCGTCGGGTTCCCCGGAGAGACCGACGCGGACTTCGACGAGACGCTCGCCGTCGTCGCCGAGGCCGAGTTCGACAGCGCCTACACGTTCGTCTTCTCGCCGCGCCCGGGCACGAGGGCGGCCGAGGACCCGTCGAGGTTCGTCCCCGACGACGTCGTCCGCGAGCGGTTCGCGCGCCTCGTCGCGGTCGTCGAGCGCGCCGCGCTGCGGCGCAACGCGGCCCGCGAGGGCCGCACCGAGGAGGTGCTCGTCGAGGGCCCGAGCAAGAAGGATCCGACGACGCTCACGGCGCGGACGCGCCAGGGCAAGCCCGTCCACTTCGCGGCCGACCCGAAGGACGTCCGCGCCGGCTCGTTCGCGACCGTCGCCATCACCCACGGCGCGCCGCACCACCTCCTCGGGGCGCTGGACCGCGTGACCGCGCGCCCCCGACACCGCACGAGGATCCCGATCGCGCACCGATGACCGCGCGGCTGGCCCTCGTCGGACCGACGGCGTCAGGCAAGTCACGGGCCGCCCACGAGGTGGCGCTCGCCGCGGGCACCGTCGAGCTCGTCTCGCTCGACGCCATGGCGGTCTACCGGGGGATGGACCTCGCCACCGCCAAGCCGACGCCGGCTGAGCGCGGCGAGGTCCGCTACCACCTCGTCGACGTGCTCGACCCCGACGAGGAGCTCACGCTGCGGCGGTTCCAGCAGCTGTACGCCGCGGCGATCGCCGACGTCGCCGCGCGCGGGCGGACGGCCCTGCTCGTCGGGGGCTCGGGGCTCTACCTCCGCGCCGCCCTCGACGGGCTCACGATCCCGCCGACGGACCCCGACGTGCGGCGCGCCGTCGAGGCGGCCGCGCGCACCGACGGCGGTCTCGACGCGCTCTACGCCGAGCTGACCAGAGCGGACCCGGCGGCGGCCGCGCGGATCGACCCGCGCAACGACCGGCGCGTCGTGCGCGCCGTCGAGGTCCTGCGCGCGACCGGGCGGCCGTTCTCGTCGTTTGGTCCCGGGCTCTCGCGCTACCCGCCGACCGACGCCGTCGTGGTCGGGATCCGGTTCGACCCGGTGCGCAGCGACGCCACCATCGCCGCGCGGTTCGACGCGTGGATGGCGGCGGGGCTGCTCGACGAGCTCTCCGCCCTGCTCGCCGCGCCGGGCGGCCTCTCGCGGACCGCGCGCCAGGCCGCGGGCTACCGCCAGCTGCTCGAGCACCTGGAGGGCGGCGTCGACCTCGAGACCGCCGTCGCCCGCGCGATCACCGCGACGCGGCGCCTCGCGCGACGCCAGTGGCGGTGGTTCCGACGCGACCCGAGGATCACATGGGTGGCGGACGCGAACGACGCCGTCGCCGCGCTGCGGGCGGCGTGCTGAACGCCGTTGCGGCACCGGTGCGGTCCGCTGCGACGGCACGACGCTGGCCGCGAACTGGAAGACTGGTCCGACATGCGTGACGCGGCACCCCTCGACGTCCTAGAGAAGTGGCACGGTGCGGGCAACGACTTCCTCGTCGCGCTGCGCCGAAGCGGTCCGCCACGCCTCGACGCCGACCACGCGCGACGCTGGTGCGACCGGCACACGGGGATCGGGGCGGACGGGCTGATCGAGGGGACCTTCGACGAGCGGGGCCTCGTCATGTCCCTGCACAACGCCGACGGCTCGAGGGCCGAGCTGTCCGGCAACGGGCTGCGCTGCCTCGTCGCGGCGGCCGTCGCCCACGGGCTCGTCGCGGAGGGCACCCTCGACGTCGCGACCGACGCGGGCGCGCGCCGGGTGACCGTCGCGCTCGACCCCTCGTGCGACCGGGCGTGGGGATCGGTCGACATGGGCCCCGTCGAGGTCGCCGACGGCGGCTCGCTCGAGTCGGGCGTCGCCGCGCACCTCGGCAACCCGCACGTGGTCGTGGCGGACCGCGGCGGCCCCGACGAGTCGCTGCTCGAGCGCGCCGCCGACCTCGCCGGCGACCTCGCCGACGACGCGGGGTCGGGGGCGAACGTCGAGTTCGTGACGCTGGACGGTCCCGACCACCTCACGATCCGTGTCGTCGAGCGCGGGGTCGGTCGCACCCTCGCCTGCGGCACCGGCTCGTGCGCGGCCGCCGCCGTCGCGCACCGTCTCGGGCTCGTCTCGTCGCACGTGACCGTGACGAACCCGGGCGGCGACCTCGACGTGACGCTCGTCGACGGCGCCGCCACCCTCGCCGGCCCCGCGGTGCGGGTGGCGGCCGTCTCGATGCCGGAGCCCTGGTGACGGTCTTTCCGAGCTCGCTCATCGAGCGGACCGTCCGGGAGCGGATCGTGCTCGTCGGCGTCACGCTGGCCGGCCACGACCCCGACGAGGTGGACGCGGGGCTCGACGAGCTCGCGCTCCTCGTCGACACCGCGGGCGCCGACGTGCTCGCCCGGTTGGTCCAGCGTCGTGACGCGCCGGACCCGGCCACGTACCTCGGCAAGGGCAAGGTCGCCGAGCTGCACGAGCTCTGCCTCGCCGTCGACGCCGACACCGTCGTGTTCGACCAGCCGCTCAGCCCCGCCCAGCAGCGGAACCTGGAGCGGCTGCTCGGCCGCACGGCGATCGACCGCACCGCGGTGATCCTCGACATCTTCGCCCAGAACGCGCGCAGCCCCGAGGGCAAGGCGCAGGTCGAGCTCGCGCTCCTGCGCTACCGGCTCCCGCGGCTGCGCGGCCGCGGGGTCGAGCTCAGCCAGCAGGCCGGTCGGATCGGCACCCGTGGCCCCGGCGAGACCCAGCTCGAGGTCGACCGCCGGCGCCTCGTGCGTCGCATGCACAAGCTCGAGGCCGAGCTGAAGGGCGTGGACCGCACGCGTGGCACCCAGCGCGCCGCGCGCGAGCGTGGCCGGCACCGCGAGGTCGCGCTCGTCGGCTACACGAACGCGGGCAAGACGTCGCTGCTGAACGCGCTCACCGCGGCCGACGCCGACGTCGAGGACCGCCTGTTCGTCACCCTCGACCCGCGCACCCGACAGCACCAGCTGCCGGGTGGCGAGACGATCCTCGTCACCGACACCGTCGGGTTCGTCCGGAACCTCCCGCACGAGCTCGTCGAGGCCTTCCGCTCCACGCTCGACTCGGTGCGCCTCGCCGACGTCCTGCTCCACGTCGTCGACGCCTCGGCGCCGGACCCCCTCGCCCAGATCGACGCGGTGCGCGCCGTGCTCGCAGAGATCGGCGCCGGCGACGTCGATGAGGTGGTCGCCATCAACAAGGCGGACCTCGCGCCGGCCGCCGCGGCGCGCTGCGCGGCCTCGAACCCCGGGGCGGTGGTGGTCTCGGTGGCGACGGGGGAGAACCTCCGCGAGCTGGTCGACGTCGTCGCCGAGCGGCTGCACGCCTCGGACCGCGTCGTCTCGCTGCGTGTGCCGTGGGCGCGCGGCGACGTGCTCGCGGCCGCGCACCGCGAGGGTGAGGTGCTCGAGACGAACGACGACGGCGAGAGCGCCGTCGTGCGCGTCGTCCTCGACCCCGCGGGCCGCGCGCGGTTCGCGGAGTGGGTCTGCGCCTCGTGAGCGGCGCGCGCGGGTTCGTCCCGCCGGTGTACCCGTACGACCGGCTGGGCGCCCTGCGGGACCGCGCCGCGCGCCACGTCGGCGGCGCGGTCGACTGCTCGGTCGGCACGCCGTGCGACCCGCCCGCGCCCGAGGTGCTGCGCGCGCTCGCGGCGTCGGGCACCGAGCGCGGCTACCCGCTCTCGGGCGGCTCGCCCGCCTACCGCGAGGCCGCCGGCGGGATGCTCGCGCGGCGCTTCAAGGTCGACGTCGACCCCGCCGCCCTCGCGGCGTGCGTCGGGACCAAGGAGCTCGTCGCCTCGCTCGCGGGTCACCTGTCCTTGCGGGACCCCTCGCGCGACACGGTGCTCTACCCCTCGATCTCGTACCCGACCTACGCGGTGTCCGCGCAGCTGGCCGGGCTGCGCGCCGTGCCCGTCCCCCTCGACGGGGGGCGCCTCGCGCTCGAGACCCTCGACGAGGAGACCGCGCAGCGGGCGCTCGTGCTCTGGGTGAACTCACCGTCGAACCCGACCGCGCGCCTCGACGACCTCGCCCAGGCCGCCGCGTTCGGGCGCCGCCACGGCGTCGTCGTCTGCTCGGACGAGTGCTACGCGGACTACACCTGGTCGGGCGCGCCCACGACGATCCTCGCCCACGGCGCCGAGGGCGTGCTCGCGGTGCACTCGCTGTCGAAGCGCTCCAACCTCGCGGGCGTGCGGGCGGGGTTCTACGCGGGGGACCCCGAGCTCGTCGCCTACCTCGCCCTCGTCCGGCGCCACGCAGGGCTCATCGTCGCCGGTCCGGTGCAGGCAGCCGCGGTGGCCGCGTGGTCCGACGGCGACCACGTCGACGCCCAGCGCGATCGCTACGCGGGGCGGCTCGCCCTGGTCCGCGCCGCCCTCCTCCAAGCGGGGCTCGACGTCGCGGCGCCGGAGGGCTCCTTCTACCTGTGGGCGAGGCGGCCGGGGACCGAGGACGCCTGGCAGCTCGCCGGCGAGCTGGCCGAGCGCGCCGGGCTCGTCGTCAGCCCCGGCGACCTCTACGGCGACGCGTCGCCGTCCCACGTCCGCATCGCCATGGTGCAGCCGACCGAGCGGCTCGAGCTCGCCTGCGCGCGGCTGGCCGCGACGCCCACGGACTAGGGGCCGCCGCCCGCCGTGGTGACCAGGAGCCCGAGCGCGGCGTCGCCCGCGTCGTCGGGCCCGGTGCGTCCCGCGGGATCCCACCCTGAGGACGCGAGGAGCGCCGCGGTGTCCTCGACGGTGAGCTCGCTGCGGACCTCCTCGCCCATGGCCGCCACCGCGTCGCGGAAGGCGGCCGCGTGCGCGGCACGGTCCGGGTCGGCGCCGGAGCGCAGGAACCCGACGCTGATCGCGAGGACGCTCGAGGGCGCCGCGACGGCGCGGAGGGCGGCCAACACCCCCGCGAGGACCCCGACGTCCAGGTACGTCACGAGCCCCTCGAGCACGAAGAGCGTCGCGACCTCGTCGCGCAGCCCCGCGTCGCGCAGCCGCTCGCCGACGGGGTCCGTGCTCAGGTCCACGGCGACGAAGGTGGTCGCGGCGGTCGAGCGACCGAGGCGTGCGAGCCGGTGGCGCTTGTCTGCCTGGGTGGCGGGGTGGTCGACCTCGTACCACGCGACGGACGGGTGGGCGTAGCGCGACGAGCGACCATCGTAGCCCGCGCCGACGGTGACGAGCTGGCGAGTCCCGCCGTCGATCGCCTCGACGACGACGCGGTCGAAGAAGGAGGTCCGGCGGCACAGGTACGCCTGCAGCCGTCCCTCGCGCACCTCCACGCCGGTGGCGACGTCGATGGAGAGCGCCTCGTCGTCCTCGGGCCGCCCGTAGGGGGTCGCCACGCGCGGGCACCGAAGCCGATGCGCCGCGACGCGGCGCGCCGTCTCGGAGGCCACGCCGTCGCGCATGCGCGAGGGTACCCCCGCGTCCGCATGCCACCCAGGAGTGTGCGTGACGCGTTGGTACGCTCGCGTGGTGAGCGTCCTCGCCTCGCAGATCGACGAGCTCTACGCGCGCATCGAGGAGCTCGACGAGCGCGACGCCGAGCCGCGGGCCGTCGTCGAGGAGGCGATCGCGCTCCTCGACGCGGGCGCCGCGCGCGTCGCCGAGGTCGGCGCCGACGGTGAGGTCGTCGTCCACGAGTGGCTGAAGCGCGCGGTCCTGCTGCTCTTCCGGCTCCGCGGCGTGACCACGACGCACGCCGGGCCCCTCGAGTACGCCGACCGGCTGCCCGTGAAGCACGGCTTCGAGGCGGCGGGCGTGCGCGTCGTGCCCGGGGCGGTGGCCAGGTGGGGCAGCTACCTCGGCCCCGGGGTGATCCTGATGCCGAGCTTCGTGAACGTGGGGGCGTGGGTGGGCGCGGGGACGCTCGTGGACACCTGGGCGACCGTCGGCAGCTGCGCCCAGGTCGGCGAGCGCGTGCACCTCTCGGGCGGGGTCGGGATCGGCGGCGTGCTCGAGCCGGTCAACGCGGTCCCCGTCGTGATCGAGGACGGCGCGCTGATCGGCAGCCGCTCCTTGGTCGTGGAGGGCGCGAGGGTGGGTCGCGACGCCGTCGTCGGCTCGGGCACGATCCTCACCGGGTCGATCCCCGTCATCGACGCGGCGACCGGCGAGGAGCTCGGCCGTGGGCGGGTGCCCCCGGACTGCGTCGCGGTCGGCGCGTCCCGGCGCCGCGACTTCCCGGGTGGCGAGTTCTTCCTGCCCTGCGTCCTCGTCGTCCGACGGCTGGAGCCCGGCGTGCGCCACGAGAAGGCGGCGCTCAACGACGTGCTGCGTGCCCACGGCGTCGCCACGTGACGGACCTCGTGGGTCTCGCCGCGCGCTACGTCGCGATCCCGTCGGTGAGCGGCGAGGAGGCGGCGCTCGCCGACGAGATCGAGCGCGCGCTGCGCGAGGTGCGCGACCTCGAGGTCGTTCGGCTGGGCGACAACGTCGTCGCCCGCACGACCGGCGACCGCACCCGGCGCGTCCTGGTGGCGGGGCACCTCGACACGGTGCCCGGCGAGCAGGGCGTGACGGTCGCCGACGACGCGGTGACCGGGCTCGGCGCCTGCGACATGAAGGGGTCCGTCGCGGTGATGGTCGCGCTCGCGACCTCCGGGCTGGCCTTCGCGTCGGAGCTGACGTGGATCTTCTACGCGCGCGAGGAGATCGCGCGCACCGACAGCGGGCTGCTGGAGCTCGCCGCGACGAAACCGTCGCTCCTCGACGGTGACGTGGCCATCGTGTGCGAGCCGACCGGCACGGTCGTCGAGGCGGGCTGTCAGGGTGTTGTCCGGCTCCGCCTCGTGCTCCGCGGAGAGCGCGCGCACACGGCGCGGCCCTGGCGGGGGCGCAACGCGATCCACCGGCTGGCCGGCCCGCTCGCGGCCGTCGCGGCCTACACGCCGAGAGCCGTCGAGCTCGACGGCGTCGAGTACACCGAGCAGCTCCAGGCGGTCGACGTGACGGGTGGGGTGAGCGGCAACGTCGTGCCCGACCTCGCGACGCTCACGGTCAACCAGCGGGTCGCGCCGGATCGCAGCGCCCGGGACGCGGTGCACGAACTCCGCGGCACCTTCGCCCCCTTCCTCGAGGAGGGCGACGCCCTCGAGGAGCTCGACGTCGTCGATCCGGCGCCGCCGCGCCTCGACGACCCGACGCTCGCGCGGCTGGTCGAGCTCTCGGGTGCACCGCCGAGGGCGAAGCTCGGCTTCACGGACGTGGCAACGTTCTCCGCGCGCGGGCTGCCCGCCGCGAACTTCGGCGCCGGTGACCCCGAGCTCGCCCACCATCGCGGCGAGTTCGTGCGCGGCGACGACCTCGCGCGCTGCCACGACGTGCTCGCGGCGCTGCTCACCGAGGACCCTCGGGCGTAGCGGACCGACGTGGTGCGTCGGGTCCCGCGGCTCCGCGGATCCGCCCCGTTCCTTTGGAAGGATGTGGAGAGCCGACTCGATGAGGGAGCCGATGCGCGGGCGACGACGACGGGGACACGCGGTCGTCGCGCTCGCCGCCGCCATCACGGGGCTGGGCGCGTGGGGAAGCCCGGTCGTCGCCGCCAAAGCGTCGGCGCGCGGGTTGGCCACCATCGCCCGACTCGGTGCGGCGGTCCCCGTCTTCTACGGCGCCGGCGCGCACGACGTGCTCGACGCAATCAGCTGCGCACGTGCCCAGGGCTGCGTGGTGGTGGGCGCCGACCCGGCGGGTCGCGCCGTCGTCTCGGCCGGCACCGAGGACGAGGGACGCTGGACCTGGTCCGCCGCGGCCGCGTTGCGCGGCGGGCTCGGCGGCTCCGGCCGGCTCGCGGGGGTGAGCTGCGCGACACCGTCCACCTGCGTCGCGGTCGGCACGGACGTGAGCGCCCAGGGCGCGACCACGTTCGGCACCCTCCACCGCGGCCGATGGCGCTGGACCGCGCTGAGCGCGGTCCCGTCGGATCCCACCGGGAGCGGCTCGCTCGCCGCGGTGAGCTGCCCGACGGCGGTGAGCTGCGTGGCGGTCGGCGCCGACGCGGCCGGGCAGGGGATCGTGACGACGGGCACCCGCACGGAGGCCGGGTGGCGCTGGTCGGTGGCGGCGGCGGTGACGCCCGATGCATCGGGGAGCGGACCGCTCACCTCGGTGAGCTGCGGTGCGCCCACGTCGTGCGTCGCGGTGGGCGCCGACGCGAGCTCGGAGGGGATCGTGACGACGGCGGTCGCGACCGGCGCGTCGTGGACGTGGTCCGCGGCGGCCTCCCTCGGCGCGGGCACGGACCGGCTGGTGGGCGTGAGCTGCGCGGGCGCGGCGTGGTGCGTGGCGGTGGGCAACGACGGGAGCGGGCTCGGCGTGGTCACGACCGGGACGCGGACCGGTGCGACGTGGTCGTGGCAGCTCGACCAGCGCCCCGGCGCCCGGGCGGCGCTCGGCGCCGTCACCTGCAGGACCACGCGGCTGTGCGTCGCGGTGGGCTCGACGCCGACGGGCCGCGGGACGACCGGCCAGTACGCCGTCGGGCGGCGCGCCGCGGGAGGACTCGTGTGGTCGGGTGCGCGGACGGTGCCGGCGCGCGGTGGGGCCATGGGTCCCCTCCTCGCGGCGTCGTGCGCGGCGCTCGACGCGTGCGCGGTCGTCGGGGCCGCGATCAGCGGCCGGGCGGTCGTCGCCGCGTCGGTGGCGCGACCGCAGCCGATCCGGGTCGTTGCGGCGAGGCCCGGCAACGCGCGCGCCGCGGTGGCGTGGCGCCCGCCTGCCTTCGACGGCGGTGCGCGGATCGCGAGCTACGAGGTGCGGGCGTACCCCGGCGGCGCCACGTGCGGGGTCGTGGCCCAAGGTGGCGGGGTGCAGCGCTGCACGGTGGGCCACCTCGCGAACGGGACGCGCTACCGGTTCACCATCACGGCGGACAACGGGGTCGGACGGAGCGCGCCGTCCGCGCCGAGCGCGCCCGTGGTGCCGACGCCCTTCCGGCCGCCGGTCGCCTCGCCGTTCACGCCGGACGTCCTCAGACTGGTGGCGGCGAGCCCCGACGTCGTCTCGGCGACGGTCTACGACGTGCTCACCGGCCAGACGTGGCGGATCAACCCCGGGTCCGTGCAGCACACCGCGAGCATCGTGAAGCTCGACATCCTCGCCGCGCTCCTCCACGACGAGCAGGTCGCGCACGTCACGATGGACCCCGCCACCCAGCAGCTCGCCGCAGAGATGATCGAGGCGAGCGACAACGCCGCGGCGCAGGCGCTCTACGTGGAGATCGGCCAGCTGCCGGGGATCGCCGCGTTCAACGTGCTCGCCGGGCTCACCGGGACGATCCCGAACTGGGCGTGGGGCGACACCGGCACGACGTCGCTCGACCAGACCCGGCTGGTCCGCCTCTTCGCGCTGCCGAACCAGATCCTCGACACGGCCTCGCGCACCTTCGGCCTCGGGCTCTTGGAGCACGTCGAGCCCGCGCAGGCCTGGGGCGTGTCGTCAGGCCCCGCGCCGGGCGCGCGAGTCGCGCTCAAGAACGGCTGGTACCCGACGGGACCGCTCGACTGGCAGGTGAACTCGATCGGGTGGGTCGACGGCGAGGGCCGCGACTACGTCATCGCCGTGCTCACGAAGGACAACGCGACGTTCACCGTGGGCGAGGCGACGATCGCGGCGCTGTCGACGATCGTCTGGGACCGCCTGGCGCCGCGCGACCCGCGACGCGGCTGAGCGAGCTCAGAGGCGTCGGAGCACCGAGAGGACCTTCCCGTAGATCGCGACGTCGTGCGAGTCGAACACGAGGTCGTCGAAGCGCGGGTTCGCGGCCTCGAGGACGACCTCCACGCCCTTCGACTTCAGCCGCTTGACCGTCGCCTCCTCGCCCGGGATGCCCGCGACGACGACGTCCCCGACGTCGGCGTCGTCCTGCTTGCGGACGACGACGAAGTCCCCGTCGAGGATCCCGGCGTCGATCATCGAGTCGCCGCGGACCCGGAGCATGAAGCTCTCGTCGGTGCCCGCGAAGCGCTCGGGGAGCGGGAGTACCTCTTCGAGCAGCTCCTCGGCGATGAGGCCGGTGCCGGCCGCGACGTCGCCGACGAGCGGCACGTTGCGGACGCGCTCGGCGGTGACGGCGGTCCCCGAGGCGGGCTCGTAGCGGACCTGGAGCGCCCGCGGCTTGGTCGGGTCCTTCACGAGGAAGCCGCCCTCGGCGAGGCGGTCGATGTGGTCGTGGACCGTGGCCGACGACGTGAGCCCCACGGAGCGGCCGATCTCGCGCACCGACGGCGGGTACCCGTGCTCGCGCTGGAACGCGATGATGAAGTCGAGAATCTGGCGGCGCTTCTCGGTCAGGACCTCGGCCATGGAGCCTCCTCGGGGCGAACGCGCGTTCGTAAGGGTACCAAGCCACGAGCCCGAAGACAAACATCTGTTCGCCGTCTGGCGGGGATCCCTGCAGGCCCGCGATCCTGGGATCGCGGCGATCCAACCCCGACCGTTGTGCGCCTCTCGAGGAGGTGGCATGGCGCCTGGACCCCTGCCGGCGTGCTGGGCCGACTTCGTCGACGCCCTCGACGCGGGCATCGACCGCATCGTGCTCTACGGCCCGTCGGGGACGGGGAAGACCTACGCCGCACTGCGCGTCGGGGTCGGGGGCGCCGGCGCGCACCGGCTCGTCTGCACCGAGGACATGACCGCCGCGGACGTCACCGGCTGCTGGATGCCCACGGCGTCGGGGCAGTTCGAGTGGCTCGACGGCGCGGCGGTCCGCGCCTGGCGTGGCGACGGGGTCGTCGGCGGGCGCCTCGTGGTGGATGAGGCGGACCGCGCGGCGGGCGACGTGCTGGCGCTGCTGCTGGCCGTGTGCGACACGGACGGCTCGGCGCGCTTCGACCATCCGGCGACCGGCTCGCCCGTCACGCCCAACGCGGGGTTCTCGGTCGTGCTCACGACGAACCTCGACCAGCCCGAGGAGCTCCCGGTCGCGCTGCGGGACCGTTTCCCGGTCGCCATCGAGATCGACACGCCGCACCCCGACGCCATCGAGCAGCTGCCCGAGGATCTGCGCGACGCCGCCGTCGCGATCGCCGCGGCGCCGCCGGCGCGACGGGCCTCGCTCCGTGCGTTCTACGCCTACGCCCGTCTGCGCGAGTGCGTGGAGCCAGACCGCGCCGCGCGGCTCGCGTTCGGGGCCGCAAAAGGACGCGAGATCGCCGACGCGCTCGTGATCGACGCCGCCGAAGCGAGTCGGTGACGGGCGGTCCCGTTCCCGAGCTGCTGACGAGTCGTCGCGACCGGCCCGGCGTGTCACGCTGGCGCGTCGAGGGCGGCGCCGCGCGCCGTGGGGAGGCATGGACGGACCTCGGCGGTCGCGTCATGCGCGTCCCGCTCGGCGGGGGCGCGCACGGACGCCTCGTCCGCGCCCACGAGCTCATGCACGCCAGGGTGAGCCCGATCACGGCGGCCGCCTTCGAGCGGTGGGACGATCTCGACGCGCGCTCGGTCGAGTGCGCCGAGGAGTTCCGCGTCAACCACCTGCTCGACCGCCTGGGGTTCGAGGTCCGAGAGCTCCGGGACGGCTCCGAGCGGCTGACGGGCGAGCGGCTCGCGGCCGCGGGGGAGTGGGCCGAGCTGCTCCGCTTCGCCGCGGCGGTGGCCGGGACGCGGGGCCTCACGGACCTCGCGACCGGTGTGCGCCGTGTGGACCCGGAGTGGGCCCGGGCGTGCCGTGCGCTCGGCCGCGACCTCGCTCGGGTCGTCCGTCGGGTGCCCACGGCGTCGCTCGCCTCGACGACGCCGGGCGACGACGGTCACCCCGGAGGGTTCGTCGGGCACACCCGCGCGATCGCCGAGCTCATCGAGGCGCGCGTCCGCAGGGAGCGCGACGGGCCGCGGGGCGCTCGTCCACACGGCGCCCGCCCGGCCGCGACCGGCGCGTTCGCGCCGCTGCTCCTCGACGACACGGTCTGCCTGGAGCGACGCGTGCGCGGCGGCGTGCGGCCACGTCGCGTGCCGGCGCCGTCGGGGCGCCGGGTCGTGCGCGCCGCTCGGCTGGTCACGGACCCTGCCCGCCGCGCCTTCGAGCAGCCGGCGCGGACGGGCGGGGGCGTCGTGGTCGTCGACCAGTCCGGCTCGATGTCGATCACGCCCGAGGAGCTCACGGCGCTCGTGACCCGCGCACCCGGTGCGCTCGTGGTGGGCTACTCGCACGCCCCGGGCTCGAGCGGTGTCCCCAACGCGTGGATCCTGGCCCAAGGTGGCCGGTCGGCCACGCGCATCCCCTCGGGCAACGTCGGCAACGGCGTCGACGGGCCGGTCCTACGGTTCGCGCTGTCGAGGCGCCGGCCCGGCGAGCCGCTCATCTGGATCTCCGACGGGCAGGTGACCGACTCGGGCGACCACGCGGACCCCGACCTCGCCGCGGCGTGCGCGAGGCTCGTGGTCCGCTACGGGATCGTGATGGTCCCGAGCGTGCGCGAGGCGATCGATCGGCTGGGCGCACGCCGGACGCTCCGCCACGGTGGCGTCGCCCTCGGCCGGGTCGCGGCCGCCCTCTCGGCGGCGCGGTAGGGCCCAAGAGCGACCAGCCAGGAGCCCCCCCGCCCCCTCCAGCGACTGCGGGCCAGAGCGGGGGTCCGCAGCCCACCGTCACACCGGGGCCCTAGAACTCCACCTGTTGACCCGAACAGACGTTCGTGCTCTAATGGAGCGAACACCTGTTTGGTACAGGACGAGGAGGCACCGATGGCCATCGCACCGATCGAGGGGACACCGCCGGAGCTGGCGACCCCGGGGCTGCGGGTGATCGACGGGGGGCGCCGGGGCGACGCACCCCCGCGCGGCACCGCCCTCCACGCACGCGACGGGCGCGCCGAGGCCCTTCGGCGCTCGAGGGCGGCGCACCCGACCGCCGCCACTCGACCCGACCGGGCCCGGGCGCCCGTCGCGGCACCTGCCGTGCCGGTGGGCGCGCCGTGGTCGGACCCGAGCGCGGCAGTCGCGCCCTCACCGGTCGCACGACCGCGGCCCGCGCGACTTGCGCCCCGCGCGACCGTGCGCCGTGCCCCGTCGGTGCGCGCCCAGACCCTCGCCCGCCGTCGGCGGACCGCAGGGTTCTCGCTGGTGCTCGCCGCGGTCGTCCTTCTCGCCATGCCGCTCCACGCCCTGGGCGCCGTGACCGTCGCCGGGCAGCCGACGCCCGCCGGCGCCCCCGCCGGCCTCGCCCCCGGCTCGGTCTACGTCGTCCAGCCCGGCGACACCCTGCGCTCCATCGCGTCGCAGGTCAATCCCGCCGAGCTCGGCGTCATTGAGCACCGGCTCGCCACGTCGATCGGGTCGACGCACGTGGTCGCCGGCGAGCACGTCATCATTCCCTGAGGAACCGATTCGACAGGCAGGGTCTAGCGTGCACCTGTGCGGTGCCCCTTCTGCTCCAGCGACGACGACAAGGTCGTCGACTCGCGGCTCGCCGACGACGGGACCGCCATCCGGCGACGTCGCGAGTGCGTGGCGTGCTCCCAGCGGTTCACGACGTTCGAGCGCGTCGAGGAGGTGCCGCTCGTGGTGGTGAAGCGCTCCGGCGTCCGCGAGCCGTTCGACCGGACCAAGCTCATCGCCGGGCTCCGATCGGCCTGCAAGAACCGCCCAGTCTCCGACGAGGCGCTCGACGAGCTGTGCGATGCCGTGGAGGAGACGCTGCGCCTGCGTCCCGACGACGTCACCAGCGAGGAGATCGGCCGGGCGGTCCTCGAGCGGCTCCGGGACCTCGACGAGGTCGGCTACGTGCGCTTCGCCTCGGTCTACAAGGGCTTCGAGGGCCTCGGGGACTTCGAGCGAGAGGTGGGCCTGCTCATCAAGACCACGGCCCCGAAGACGAGGGACTGATGGCCGAGCGCTTCGGTGAGGTGCCACCGCGCGCCCTCGCCGTCTACGCGCACCCCGACGACGCCGACGTGGCGTGCGGCGGGACCCTGTCGTCGTGGTCGAAGCTCGGCTGCGCGGTGTGGCTCCTCGTCGTCGCCGACGGCGCCAAGGGCACCGACGACCCCGGTGCGGACCTCGCCGAGCTCGCGCAGCGCCGCAGCGGCGAGCTCGGCGACGCCGCGGCCGCGCTCGGCCTCTCGGGGATCGAGCAGCTCGGCATCCCCGACGGCGAGGTCGAGAACGACCTCCGCACCCGTCAGGCGATCGTGGCCACCATCCGCCGGCTCCGCCCGACGACGGTGCTCGCCCCCGACCCGACGGCCACCTTCTTCGGCTCGGTCTACGTGAACCACCGCGACCACCGCCAGGTCGGATGGGCGGTCCTCGACGCCGTGGCGCCGGCGTGCTCGATGCCGCACTACTTCCCCGACGCGGGTCCCCCGCACCACGTGGACACCCTCCTCCTGTCCGGGACGCTCGACGCCGACGTGGTCGTGGACGTCGACGGGACGCTCGACGCCAAGGTCACCGCCGTCCTCTCGCACCGCTCCCAGCTGCACGGCGACGACGAGTGGGCCCGCGCGGCGGTCATCGCGCGGGCGGTGCAGGCGGGACGGCTGGTCGGGCTGACCCACGGCGAGGCCTTCCGCCACGTCTCGCTCGATGGCTGACCCGGACCACTCCTCGGCGCTCCGCCCGGCGATCCTGCACGTCGACCTCGACGCGTTCTTCGCCTCCGTCGAGGTGCTCGACGACCCGTCCCTGCGCGGGCTGCCGGTGATCGTCGGCGGCGACGGCGCCCGCGGGGTCGTCGCCTCGTGCACCTACGAGGCCCGCCGGCGCGGCGTGCACTCGGCGATGTCCTCGGTCGAGGCGAAGCGCCGCTGCCCCGACGCGGTCTTCGTCCACGGTCGCTTCTCGCGCTACGAGGAGCTCTCGACGGCGTTCCACGAGGTGCTGCACTCCGCGACGCCGCTCGTGGAGTCGCTCGGCCTCGACGAGGCGTTCCTGGACGTGACGGGCTCAGTCGCGATCCTCGGCACGCCCGTCGAGATCGCGGGCGCTATCCGCGCCCGCGTGCGCGACGAGCTCGCCCTCTCGTGCTGCGTCGGGGTCGCGCGCAAGAAGCTCTTCGCGAAGCTCGCGAGCCGCAGGGCCAAGCCCGTGGCGAGCGCGTCGGGGATCACCGAGGGCCGCGGCGTCGTCGTGACGATGCCCGAGGACGAGCCGGCGGTGCTGGCGAGCCTGCGGCTGCGCGACCTGTGGGGGGTCGGGCCCGCGACGGCGGCCAAGCTCGAGCGCCTGGGGATCGCCTCGGTCGCCGAGCTCGCCGCGATCGAGCCCGACCTGCTCGCGGCTCACCTCGGCCGGGCGAGCGCGGATCGGCTGAGCGAGCTCGCCAACGGCATCGACGAGCGGCCCGTCGAGGTGGGCCAGGGCGCGAAGTCGATCGGCCACGAGGAGACCTTCGCGGTGTCGGTCACCGCCCACGACGAGCTCCGCCGCCACGCACGTCGCATGGGGGGCGCGGTCGCCCGCGCGCTGCGCGCCGCCGGGCTGCGGGCGCGGTGCGTGACGCTCAAGGTGAAGTTCGACGACTTCTCGATCGTGACGCGCAGCCACACGGTGGAGTTCGGCGTCGACGACGACGAGGCCGTGGCCCAGCTCGCCGCCCACCTGGTCGACGACGTCCCGTTCCGCGGCGGCATCCGGCTCTGCGGGGTGGCCGCGTCGTCCCTCGAGTCCGGGGACGTCGCGCTGCAGCTCGCCTTCACCCTCGACGACCCGATCGCCGCGCGGCGCGTCGTCGACGTCGCGGCACGGCAGCGCCAGGGCGACCTCGCCGCACTGCGCGGCGCCATCGACGAGCTGCGCCGGCGCCACGGGGCGAGCGCGGTCGCCACGGTCGCAGAGCTCGGCCCCGACGGCCTCCGCGTCGAGCCTCGTCGACGCGAGGACGCCTGGGGTCCGGCGGGAGAGACGGGCTAGCTGTCGAGCGCGGCACCCTGCGGCGCGACGACGGCGCGGCTCAGCGGACGGTGACGAGCGTCCCGATCGGCGTGTAGGGGAAGACCGTGTGCGCGTTCGCGAACGGCATCTCCACACAGCCGAGGGACTGCGGCCAGCCGTAGCTCCCGCGGATGAAGCCGTGCAGCGCGTCGCCGCCGTTGAAGTAGCTGACCCAGGGGATCCCGGGGTCGCTGTAGTGCGAGCCGTCCGGGTTGGTCCCCGACATCGTGGTCGTGAGGTAGCGGACGTAGACCGGGTAGGTCCCGAGGGCGGTCGGCCGCGAGGAGATCCCGGTGTTCACGAGGGTGTGGTAGATCGGCCGGAGGTTGACGTAGAGCGTGAGCGTCTGTGGGATCGCGGTGTTGACGTCGACGTAGCCGTAGCTGTTCTTGTTCGTGTCGTGCTTGGCGACGGCGCGCAGCAGCGCGTCCCAGACCTGCGGGGAGGCGACCCCGTCGGTCACGAAGTTGTGGTCGTTCTCGAAGCTCATGAGCGCGCCCCTGGTCATGACCGTGAACGCGCCCGGCTGCCACAGCGAGGAGAGCCCGACCGGGACGCTCGGCCACCGCCAAGTGAACGTGCCGCGCTGCACCGCCGCAGAGGCGGGGTGGACGGGACCGGTGGGCACGAAGCGAAGCGGCAGGTAGCCGAGCTCGGCGAGCACCTGGTTGAGCCGCAGCGTCGTGCCCATCGGGACGCGGAAGTGCCGCGTGTACGGGGTGCGCAGCAGCTGGCCGTCGACCTGCTTGGTGGTCGCGGGCACCGTGACGGCGTAGGACGTTCCCGGGGTCATCGGGACAGCGGCGCGGAACGAGATGACGTCCGCGGAGAGGTGCGCCCAGTTGCCCGCGACCGTCGGCGTGATCGTCGGCATCGGCGAGGTCGCCGACAGCGGGTTGTTGTAGGCGATGCGCAACGGCGCGTCCGGGGAGCCGGTCGGGGTGATGGACCGGACGTGCAGCGGCCCGAACGTGCCCGCGCTGGCCGACGACGGGGTGATGGCCGACGGGAGGAGCGCGACGCCGACGGCGACGGCCGCGATGACGACGAGGACGCCGCCGGCGACGGTGAGCCGGACGCGACGACGTCGATCCGCCTTGGCGGCGTGGCGGGGGGCCATCGCCCGATCCTAGGCGGCCGTCGCCAGCGGTCTCGAGGAACCCCTCTTCAGGGATCGCCCGATGGGCACGCGGGGCGTGCGGACGAGCCCGGAGGCGCCGCCGTAGCATTGCGGTGGCAGGGAGGTGCGCGATGAGCGAGTCCACGGGGACGTCCCGGGCCCTGGTCGAGGTGATCGTCGCGGTGGTCCTCGTCGTCGCGGTCGCCGCGATCGTCATCGGCGTGCTCAGCTGGCTGGCCGGCGTGTTCTGGCTGCTGGTCAAGCTCGCGGTGATCGGGCTCGTGATCTTCCTCGTCGTCGGCCTCCTCCTTCGACGGCATCGCTGAGCGACCGTCGAGGTCGTCGCCGCGCACGCGCCGTGCACCCGTGGCGCGCGCTCGCGGACGGGCGGCGACCGAAGACCCCAGGGATAGGCTCGCGGCCTCCGGCGGCGTGGCCGAGTGGTTTAGGCAGGGGCCTGCAAAGCCCCGTACGGCGGTTCGATTCCGCCCGCCGCCTCCGAGTGGTGCCGCAGATCGGCGGCGACAGGTTCGAGGGACCGCCGCTCGCTAGGGGAGCGGCTCGTGCGGATGGCGCTCCGCACCCGTCGGCTCCAGCTCGTCGTGGACGTGGGCGGAGATCGTCTTCCACGGCCGGACGATGAGGAAGACGATGAGCCCGACCAGCACGATCACCATCATGACGACCAGCGTGATCCAGTCGTAGTTGAAGAAGGCACGAGGGCTCGTGATCCCAGACGGCCAGGAGATGTTGAGGAACATGGCGAGCAGGTACACGCCGCCGATGATCGTCACGGGCCAGCCCCACTTGCCGAGGCGGAACGCGCCCTCCGGCTTCCACCCCCGGGCCCGGGCGATCGCCGAGCCGATCACCGTCAGCAGGAACGCGAGGTAGATCCCGGAGGTCGCGAAGGAGACGAGGGCGAAGAGCGCGTTGAGGTTCGCCGGATAGGTGAACCACAGGATGTGCTTGTTGTGCGTCGGGCTCACGTTGACCAGCAGCGCGAACAGGACCGGGACGACGGTGGCGACGAGCAGGGCGACGACGGGCGTCTTGAACCGCGGGGACACCCGCTTCAGGAACCCGCCGCCCGGGAGGGCGCCGTCACGGCCGTAGGCGTAGGCGACGCGGGACCCCGCGGCCTGGACCGCCGTGCCGCAGCTGAAGAACGCGATGCACACGAGCAGGAGGAACACGTCCTGGAGCCACGACGGCAGCACCGAGAGGATCGCGGGGATCCCGCCGGTGATCGACGCCTTCCATCCCGCGGCGCCGGCCGGCGTCGCGAGCAGGAGGCCCATGACGAGCACGAACGACGCGATGCCGCCGTAGATGAGCGCGAGTCGCATCGAGCGTGGGATCTGCTTGGACGCCTTGTTGGTCTCCTCTGCGATGTCGCCCGCCGACTCGAAGCCGTAGAAGATGTAGACCGAGGCGAGCACGGCGATGAGGGCCGCGCCGGTGAGCCAGTGCCCGCTGAAGTTGAGCCCGAGGGCGTTCGACGACGGGGTCTGCGCGCCGGCGGTCTGGAACAGGAAGCCGAAGCCGTGGTTGAACCCGTGGATCCCGAGGGCGAGCGCGACCCCGAAGGTCCCGATGGTCTCGACGTAGACGCCGATGCGGGCGACGTGGCTCATGACCTTGGCGCCGACGGCGTTGAGGAGGAACTGCAGGACGATGAAGATCACCGTGGTCCAGAGGATCACGGAGTGGCTCGCCGGGTTCAGGTGCCATCCGAACCAGTTGTGGGTGAGCGTCGTGACGTAGGAGACGACGCCGGTGTCCACGCTGGCGACCGTGGCGAGGAGCGCGATGCCGTAGATCCAGCCGATCCACCAGCCGTAGCCCGGGCCGACGGTGTACTTGCCGTACTGGTAGAGCGCTCCGGAGACCGGGTAGTGGCTGCCCAGCTCGCCGAAGACCAGCGCCACGAACAGCATCAGGATGACCACGAACGGGATCGTCCAGATGTATGCGGGCCCTCCCGCTCCTGCCCCGAGGACGAAGAGCGAGTAGATGCCGACGACGGGGGAGAGGTACGCGAACGCGACCGAGAAGTTGTCGAACAGGGACAGCACACGCCGCAGCTCCTGGCGGTAGCCGAGCTGCGTCAGCCGTTCCTGGTCGTCTACGTCCCTGACTGCCGTGTCGACCATGACTCCCCCAGCACGGCGCCGCGGTCGCCACGGCCTTCGTGCGACGTGCGCCGCTTCGGCGGAAAGTACCAGTTAGTGGACGCCTTTTCGCGGATTTGCGCCAGGCCACACGCAGCTCATTCGTAACGCCGGCACGCCAACGTGTTGCTGTACTCGTCCCCTGGGTGCACACTGCAGAGATCGCACCTCGTAGGGGGTTTTCACATGACATGGATGGGTCGAAAGGCAGTTGCGTCTTCAGTGTCCACCGCGGTGATCCTGGTCGCACTTCTCGGTGGCGCCCTCGCCGTCGAGGCCTCGGTGACCACGCGAACGACGCCGAGTACGGCCCATGGAGAGAACTTCCTCTTCAAGACCACGTTGGACACCACGTTCTGCATCGACGAGGCCGCCGGCGCCACGCAGGGTCGCGCCATGTTCATGTTCAGCTGCACGACCGCAGATACCCAGCGCTGGGCCATCACCAAGAACTCAGACGGCACGAACGCGCTGATCGACTCGCAGGGCATGTGCGTGGACACGACCGGTCGCAAGGCCGGAGACGGGCTCGCCATCAAGGTCGCCAACTGCAACTTCGGAAAGCAACAGCGGTTCCGCTACACGGCTTCGGGGCTCATTCAGGTGAGCGGCACGACGCTGTGCTTCTGGATCCCGCTACCGGCGGACAACGCTGCCGTCTCGCTTGTCAAGTGCAGAGGCTCGTCGGCTCACGAGGTCTTCAAACTGGCGCACTAGCGCAAAGCAGCTTGACGGAGGTGTCGAACTCACTAGCCGTGCGTTCGAGCGGGCAGGGGTCTGGAGGTGAGGGGTCGACCGCCCGCAGACGGGTGCTCCAGGTGGCGCCCTGCCTACCCACGTGGATGAAGCGACGAACAGAGGGACTGTGTTAGGCCTCTCGTTCCTGGCCCACCAGCTCCGGCTGCATCCTCACTCCCCGGTGACGCCGTCAACACGTTCGCGCAGGAGGTCGGCGTGCCCGTTGTGGCGGGCGTACTCCTCGATCATGTGCGTGAAGATCCAGCGCACGGTGGTCGTCCGCTCCGGATGGTCCCCACGGCTGTTGACGACCTCGTCGAGGCCGATGTCCTTGGTCGCCAGCCGACAGGTCTCGCACTCGGCAATGAACTTGGCGATGTTCTCCTCTGCGTCCGCGCCGTCCAGGTCCTCGAAGTCAGCGTCCTCCCAATCCGCCGTCGTGTAGTAGGACTCGAGGTCCTCGCGGGCGGCGTGCCGACGAAACCACCACTGCTCGACGATCGTCATGTGCCGGACGAGCCCGAGAAGCGTCAGCTTGGACGGGGGCACGGAGGCGAGCTTCAGTTGTTCGGCGCTGAGCCCCTGGCACTTGGTGAGGAGCGTTGCGCGATGGAAGTCCACCCAGCCCTCGAGCATCTCTCGCTCGCCGAGGTGGGGGTCTGGCTCCGTCCGCGCGAGGGCGAACTCGGGGATGTGCACGGTCATGTGCGCATGGTAACGAGCGGGTGTTGCAGGACCCCCCGAGCCTGAGTGGAGCCGCCGCGACACGCCTTGGTCCCTCGAGATCTCGATCGGGGGTACGTTGCGGCGCACCAACCAATCAGGGGTACCGACGATGACCGCACCGTTCGGACAGGACCCGATGGGGGCTGGTCCGGGACCTGCGCCCACGCCACCTCCAGATCCGGGGTGGGGCTACCCGCGACCTGGGCCGGGACAACAGCAATGGCCGGGCTACAACCCCTATCTCGCTCCCAGAACGAACGGACTCGCCATCGCGGCGTTGATCCTGGCGTTCGTGTTCTCGCCGGCAGGACTCGTCCTGGGCATCATTGCCAAGAATCAGATCCGACAGACGGGTGAGGACGGCGATGGCCTTGCGACGGCCGCGATCGTTGTCAGTGCGGTTTGGCTCGCCCTCTCGGTCATCGCCGTCATCGCGTTCTTCGCGCTCTTCGCCACGGTCGTGACGCATCTCCCGACGAACACCGGTATCCCGAATGGCAACACCGGCGTCGGCCTTGGAGCCCTCCTGCTTCGCTGACAGCGCTTGGTCGTCACGCCCGCGGCGATTCGGTGCACGCGATAGGCCGCCGGCCAGCTTCGAGTCGAGTTCGGCTAGATTCTGCCGTTCGGGCCGTTAGCGCAGTCTGGTAGCGCACTTGCATGACACGCAAGGGGTCGCAGGTTCAAGTCCTGCACGGCCCACCGAGTTCTCCCTGATCAGCATGCGCGAATCTGCAATGCACACGCTGAGTCGGCGTCAAGAGGCGCCAGCTTCAGCAGTTACTTCAGCAGTTGGCGCCGACCGTTGTGCGTCGATGGGGAAACGACGGGTGAACCTCGAGGGAAGCCTGTTCCAGCGCGCGTCCGACGGGCGCTGGATGGGCGTCGTGCACTTCGGCTATGACGCCCAGGGCCGCCCGGTCCGGCGCTACGTCAGCGCGAAGACACAGGCGGAGGCGCTGCGCCGACTCAAGGCGCTGACGAGGACTCGCGACGCGGGACTGCGCCCTCCGGACGCGCGGCTGACCGTGGCCCAGCTGCTCTCGGACTGGCACGACGAAGAGCTGGCGGCGAGGGTGGGGCGCTCGACCGCGGACAACTACCGCTCGGTCTATGTGCACCACGTCGTACCGGCACTTGGTAATCGCCCGATCACCAAGCTCTCTCTGGCGGACGTCAACCGCCTCTTGGTCGCGAAGCTGGAGGAGGGCTTGTCGCCGAGCACGGTGCAGCGGATCCGCAACGTCCTCTCCCAAGCGCTCGACTACGCCGTCCGGCAGAACCTCGTCCCCCGAAACGTGGCGGCCCTCACCCGAGGCCCGAGGAACCCGCGCAAAGAGGGCCGGACGCTGACGCCTGAACAGGCACGCCAGCTGCTCGAGACGCTGCGCGACCATCGCCACGAGGCGCTCTTCGTGCTGATGCTAACGACCGGCATCCGCAGGGGAGAGGCCCTCGGTCTGCGCTGGGAGGACCTCGACCTTGACGGTGCCACCGCGAGGATCCGGCGGGCGCTCAAGCGCGAGGGCGGCATGCTCGTGGCCGGCGAACCGAAGACGTCACGGAGCCGACGGGTGGTGAGCCTCCCTGGTCCTGTGGTCGACGTCCTCTGCGTCCACCTCGAGCGCCAGAGGACGGCGGGCGCGGCGATGGGGCAGCGATCGGACGGTGGCGCCTTCGTCTTCACGACGGCGCTCGGCACGCCGGTCGATCCCAGGAACCTGTACCGGGAGTTCGAGGCGGTCTGCCGCGCCGCGAGGATCGGTCACTGGCACCCGCACGAGCTGCGGCACAGCGCGGCGAGCCTGATGCTCGCCCAGGGCGTGCCGCTTCAGGTCGTCGCCGACGTGCTCGGTCACGCCTCGATCCGCATGACGGCCGACGTCTACGGCCACGTCCTCCCGCCGGCGCGGCGTGCCGCCGCAGACGCAATGGGCGGGCTCCTCTTCGGGGGCGCCATCGGCACGAAGGCCGGCGACGAAGTCCTCAAGGTCGATAGCCCGGACGCGCCGTGAACGGCCGAGCTTGACCGAGGGGAGTCGTCCGGAAGCCACCAGCTCGTAGGCGCGGGTACGACCGATGGCCAGTCGAGCGGCGGCGGCTTCGATCGTCTGCAGCAGCGGCTCATGGGTGTCGAGTTCCATTCCGGCCTCCTCAGGGTCATCGAAACTGTCTCCAGAAAGGAATGGGCAGAAAAGGGGCCCGAAATCGACAAATTGCTCGTCGGGTGCTGGAAGTTATCTACCAGGAGCGCCGTAGGTGTTCTTTCGAGTCACGAGCGATCTCGGCGCGGGCGCTTCGCGCCCGCCCCTGATGAGGTGCGGACAGTGGGCGGGGCGGGTGGATTGTCATCCTGTCTCTACGTTTGTCGAGAGAAGGTGTCCTCGGGGCCGCACGGACCTGCTCGCAACCGTTGCCTGGCCCCGACTGGCACTTATGCCGCACTCGCTTTGGCGCGACCCCACGGCGTCAGGGAGACTCTCTGTGTGGATTCGGTGATCAAGAGGAGCTTGGATCGAATCCAGCCAAGGCACGCGATGGACCGCAAAGTCACGGCGACGTTCATCGCGATCGCTATGGCAGCGGTCTTCCTCTCCGCAAACACGATCCTCGCGGCGACGAGTCGCTCTTCGAGTCCGAGGACGTGGAGTGGGGCCGAGGAGATCCATGGGCTCGCACCGCTCAATCCCGATGGATTCACGGGCGTCAACTCCATCTCGTGTGCCACGGCAGGCAACTGCAGCGCGGTTGGCTCCTATCCAACTTCTGGGAATCCCAGCCAACCTCGGAACCAGGGCTTCGTCCTGGACGAATCGAATGGGATCTGGGGTAACGCGCACAAGGTTCCCGGGCTCAGCTCCCTCAGCTCTGGCCTGAATGCGGAGATCTGGTGGATCTCGTGCGCCGCTGTCGGAGACTGCGCGGCCGGCGGGTTCTACACGGACGCCAGCAGAGCGGAACAGGGGTTCGTGGTCGACGAGACCGCCGGAGTCTGGGGATCGGCGCACGCGGTCCCCGGCCTGGGCGTGCTCAATGTTGGCGGGAGCGCCATTGTGCGATCCATCTCGTGCGGTGCGGTGGGCGACTGCGCAGCGGTGGGCACCTATACGGACTCGCACGGAACGAGCCAGGGCTTCGTCGTCGACGAGTCGGGCGGCACCTGGGGCACCGCAGAGGCGGTTCCCGGGCTGAGTGCGCTCAGTGCGGGTAGGGGCACAGAGGTGCAGGCGGTCTCGTGCGCGGCAGCTGGGAGTTGCGCGGCAGGTGGTACCTACGACAACGCGGCCGGCGTTCCGCAGGGCTTTGTCGTCGACGAGTCGGAAGGCACCTGGGACACCGCGCAGGCGATCCCCGTCGCAACGTTCAAGACGAATGCCAGCTCCTTCGCCGTGTCGATCTCGTGCGGTGCCGTCGGCGACTGCGTGGCAGGGGGCAACTACACCGACTCGCACAGCGTTAGCCAGGTCTTCCACATGGACCAATCGAACGGGACATGGGGCAAGGTGCAGGTCGTCCACGGGCTCGGCGCGCTCGACGTGGGCAACAACGAGACAAACGTGACCGTATCGTGTGCCGCTGCTGGCGCATGCGCCTTGGCAGGTCAGGCGGACGTGCCGTTCGTGGTGGATGAGTCGGGCGGAAGCTGGGGCAAGGCGACAACCTTGCCGGGGCTCGGGGCGCTCAGCCCTGGCCGGTACGCGACGATGCAGTCGGTCTCATGCGGAGCTGCGGGTAGCTGCGCCGCGGTGGGCTACTACGACGAAGGGCGGGGCGGCACACAGGGCTTCGTCGTTGACCAGTCGGGCGGGATCTGGGGCCGGGCGCAAGCGATCCGACCGCTTGGGCCACCCAAGCTGGGCGGCGTCGCAATCGTGGGCCTCGTTTCGTGCGCCCCTGGCGGGTGCGCGGCGGCTGGGTATTACGACACGGTCGGCGGAACCGCGACGACGGGCTTCGTCACATCGGAGCCGAGCACGCCGCCCTTCTACTGCTCACCGTCGGCTGGACTCACCGCGACAGTTGCGAGCCACCAACAGTCGGACGGCTCCGTCTACTACCGGATCGTGTACACCAATCGAAGTGCGTTCGGGTGCGAGCTGGCGGGGATCCCGGGGGCTTTGGGCTATTCGACAAAGCGCCATGTACCAGTTGGCCCACCGGCGGGGCGGTCGCTGGTCCTAG
>DASZHS010000061.1:0-5608 GCA_035937595.1 Acidimicrobiales bacterium | reverse complement strand
GCCAACCGAGGGCGGCCTCCCAGAACGTCGCGAGGGCGCGAGGGTCCGCCGCGTCGACGCTCAGGCTCTGGATGCGCAGCACGACCAGAGGCTTAGCACCGCGCCGCGTCAGCGCCGACGCGTCGTTGACCGGTAGGTTCGCCGCCCGACGGGGGAGGGCCATGCGGATCGAGGTCGAGGGGCGCGTCGCGCTCGTGACGGGGGGCAGCCGCGGCATCGGGCTCGGGATCGCGCGGCGGTTCTGCGAGGCCGGCGGCGACGTGATGCTGGTGTCGCGCCGCGCCGAGAACCTCGAGCCGGCGGCGGCGTCGCTAGCGGGGCTCCGCGGCGGGGTCGCCTGGACCGTCGGGCACGTCGGCCGACCGGAGGCCGCCGAGGCGGCCGTCGCCGCCACGATCGAGCGCTTCGGCTCCCTCGACGTGCTCGTCAACAACGCGGGCACGAACCCCTACATGGGCCCGCTCCTCGGGATCGACGACGTCCGGCTGCAGAAGACCTACGAGATCAACCAGGCGAGCGTGGTCACGTGGTCGCGCGCCGCGTGGCACCAGTGGATGGCGCAGCACGGTGGCGCGATCCTCAACGTCGCCTCGATCGGCGGGCTCGGTGCGGAGCCGAGGATCGGGTGGTACAACGCCACCAAGGCGGCGGTGATCCACCTCACGCGGCAGCTGGCGCTCGAGCTCGCCCCCACCGTGCGCGTGAACGGGCTCGCGCCCGGGCTCGTGCGCACCGAGCTCGCCCGTGGGCTCTGGGAGGGCAACGAGGAGCGGATCGCGAAGACCCTGCCGCTCGGCCGCATCGGCGAGGTCGACGACGTCGCGCCGATGGCCCTGCTGCTCGTGTCCGACGCCGCCTCCTGGATCACGGGCCAGACGGTCGTCGTCGACGGGGGGACGACGACGCGGTCCTCAGGCGGGGTGGTCTGACCCGTCGAGGGCGCGCCGGGTGACCTTGCCCGAGGCGGTGCGGGGCAGCGCCGCGACGACGACCAGCTCCTTCGGCGCGGCCCAGGGCGGCAGTGCCCCCGCCACGTGCGCACGGACCTCGTCGAGCGTCGGCGGCGCGCCGCACGGGACGACCCAGGCGACGACGCGCTCGCCCCAGGTGGTGTCCGCGCGCTTCCAGACCGCGGCCTCGGCGACGGCGGGGTGCGCGAGCAGCACGCGCTCGACATCGGCCGGCCAGACCTTCTCGCCGCCGGTGTTGATCACGTCGCCGAGCCGCCCGAAGACCTCGACGACGCCGTCGACGACCGCGCCGGCGTCCCCCGTCGCGAGCCACCCCCGTTCGCCGTCGGGGCCGAGCGCGTCGATCACCGTGCCGTCGCGGTACCCGCGGGCGAGCATCGGGCCGCGCACGTACAGCTCGCCCTCGACGACCGCGACGGTGACGCCGTCGAGCGGCCGGCCGTCGTAGACGACGCCCGAGCCCGTCTCGGTGAGGCCCCAGGTCGACACGACGTTCTGGGGGACCTCCGCGGGCGTCGCGGCCCCGCCGAGCACGATCGCGCGGAACGAGAGGGGGTCGGCCACGCGCCGCAGCGCCGTGGCGACGAGCGAGACGAGCGTGGCGCCGCCGCGTGCCGCGGCGGCGACCGCCCGGGGATCGAAGCGCCGGTGGACCTCGACGGGGGTGCCCGACAGCAGGGCGCGCGTCACGACCGAGGAACCGCCCACGTGCGCGCACGGCAGGCAGCACAGCCAGCGGTCCGAGGACGGTTCGACGGCGAGGCGGGCCGACGTGGCCAGCGCGCTCGCGGCGACCGCGGCGTGGGTGAGGACCGCGGCACGCGGCGCGGCCGTCGACCCCGACGTCGCGATGACGAGCGCGTCCCCCGCCTCGACGCCGCGGCCGTCGAGGCGGACCTCGTGGCCGTCTGCGTCGAGGAGCCGCGTCGGGGCGAGCACGGCGAGCTGGGCGGCCCGCGCCACGCCCTCGAGCCGATCGTCGAGGACGCACGCGGCGTCGCCGCGCGCCCAGATGCGCTCGAGCGCCGCGGGGAGGGAGGGACCCTGGGCGCCGTCGATCGCGACGAGCTCGGGCACGGCCGGGACCTTACGGTGACGCGGCCGCCCGAGCGCCTGCCGCGACGGCGCCGCCGCGCCTCACGCGGTCGACGTCTTCGCCGTGGCGCCGAGCCGAGCCGAGAGGAGGGCGCGCTCGGCCTCGTTGCCCGCGAGCAAGAGGGCGAGCCGGTCGGCGTCGTCCGCCTCGCCGGTACGCCCGAGCCGGCGCAGGAGGTCGGCTCGCACCGCGGGAAGGTAGTGGTAGGCCGCGAGCCGCCCGTCGCTCGCCACGGCGTCCACCTCGCCGAGCGCGACGGCCGGCCCCTCCGTCATCGACAGCGCGACGGCACGGTTGAGGCGCACCACCGGCGACGGCCAGACCACGAGCAGCTCGTCGTAGAGACGGACGATCTGGCCCCAGTCCGTGTCGGCGTAGGTCGGCGCGGCGGCGTGCAGCGAGGCGATCGCCGCCTGGAGCACGTAGCGACCAGGCCGTGCGCCGGGCAGCCCCGCGACGATCAGCTCGTGTGCCTCTCGGCGCATCGTCCGGTCCCACCGCGAGCGATCCTGACGATCGAGCGAGACGGGCACGCCGTCGGGATCCACGCGCGTCGCTCGGCGCGCGTCGGTCGCCAGCAGGAGCGCCAGCAGGCCGCCGACCTCGCGCTCGTCCGGCATCAGCTCGCGCAAGAGCCTCGCCAGCCGGACGGCCTCGTCGACCAGGTCGACGCGCTGCAGGGCGTCGCCGGAGGGCGCGGCGTACCCGAGGGAGAAGAGGAGGTGCACGACGCCGAGCACCGCGGCGAGGCGGTCCGGGAGCTCGGCGGCGGACGGCACCCGCACGGGGATCCTGGCGACGGCGATCTTGTGCTTCGCACGGGTGAGCCGCGCGCTCATCGTGGCGTCGGTCACGAGGAGCGCGCGTGCGACGTCGGTGGTCGGCACCCCGCACACGAGCCGCAGCGTTAGCGCGAGCTGTGCCTCGCTCGCGAGGGCGGGGTGACAGCTCATGAAGATGAGGCGGAGCCGTTCGTCGTGGAGGACGTCGTCTTCCTGGCCGCCGAAGGGGGAGGTGTCGTCGGTGCCCTCGGGGGTCGCCGCCTCGTCGGCGATGACGAGGAGCGGCAGCTTCGGGCGCAGCGCCGCGTCGCGGCGAACGGCGTCGATCGCGCGACGCCGGGCGGCCGTCGTGAGCCACGCGCCGGGCTGTGCGGGGACCCCGGTGCGGCCCCAGGTCGCGAGGGCGGCGGCGAAGGCCTCCTGGACGCACTCCTCGGCCGTGTCGAGGTTCCGGGTGGTCCGCACCGTCGCGGCGAGCAGGGCGGCCCACTCGCGGCGGTGCGCGTCGGCCACCGCGGCCTGCACCTCGGCGCGGGTCATCGTCACGACGAGGACCGCACCTCACCACCGGCGACCGGCCGGACCTCGACGCCGCCGCCCTGTCGGATGATCGGGTTCCGGCGCGCGACGGCGAGGGCAGCGTCGAGGTCGTTCGCCTCGAAGACGTAGAACCCGAGGACGACCTCCTTCGCCTCGATGAACGGTCCGTCGGTGACGGAGCCATCGCTGCGGATCGAGGTCGCCGTCGTGTAGGGCTCGAGCGCGAACATGGCGAGCGTCGCGCCGGCGTCGCGGAGCTCGTCGGCGTGACGGTCGTGCGCCTCGTGGGCGCCGGGTTCCGGCTCGGTGTCGTCGTCGACGGGGGCATAGAGGAAGACGGCGTACTGGGGCATGGGGCTCCTCTCGGTGGTGTGGCTCACCAGAACGTCGAACGGCGCCGAGGGTTTCGACAGCGATCTTCAGCGAGCTCGCCTCGCCGCGCGCGGGACCACCCCGCCACGGCGCACACGCTACGTGCGCGTCGGATCGGGGGCGTCGTCGCGGTCCAGATAGCGTGGCCGGGTGAGCGACGGGTCGGCGACGGTCATCTCCGGCGCACCGAAGGACCCCGTCGACGCGTTCCGCGGGGCACCGCCGCCCACGTGGGTCGACCAGGGCGCCGGGTACGGCGACGTCGCCTACGAGGTCGCCGAGGGCATCGCGAAGGTCACGATCTGCCGACCCGAACGACGCAACGCGTTCCGACCGCAGACGCTGTTCGAGCTGGCCGACGCCTTCACTCGCGCGCGCGACGACACGACGGTCGGCGTGGTCGTCCTCACGGGGCAGGGCAACGACGCCTTCTGCTCGGGGGGCGACCAGGCGATCCGGGGCGAGGACGGCTACCTCGGCGACGACGCGGTCGCCCGCCAGGGCGTCGGACGGCTCAACGTGCTCGACCTGCAGGTCCAGATCCGCCGGCTCCCGAAGCCCGTCGTGGCGATGGTCGCGGGCTACGCGATCGGCGGTGGTCACGTGCTGCACCTCGTGTGCGACCTCACGATCGCCGCGGACAACGCGAGGTTCGGCCAGACCGGCCCGCGCGTCGGCAGCTTCGACGCCGGCTACGGCTCGTCGATCCTCGCGCGCACGATCGGGCTCAAGCGGGCGAAGGAGGTCTGGATGCTGTGTCGGCAGTACGACGCGCAGACGGCGCTCGACTGGGGCCTGGTGAACGCCGTCGTGGCGCTTGGCGAGCTCGAGCGAGAGACGGTCGCGTGGTGCCGCCAGATGCTCACGCTGTCGCCGATCGCGCTGCGCATGTGCAAGGCGGGGTTCAACGCGGCCGACGACGGCCTTGCCGGCATCCAGCAGCTCGCCGGCGACGCGACGATGCTGTTCTACATGTCCGAGGAGGGCCAAGAGGGCCGCAACGCGTTCGTGGAGCATCGCGCGCCGGACTTCGCGAGGTTCCCCAAGCGGCCGTGACCGCGACGGAGATCGGCAGGGCGGCGCGGTGGGTCGCCGGCGCGCGACCACGCACCCTGCCCGCCTCGATCGTGCCCGTGGTGGTCGGCGCCGCCGCGGCGCGACCCGTGCCGACGCTGTGGGGCCGCCTGGCGCTCTGCGCCGTCGTCGCGCTCTCGCTGCAGGTGGGCACGAACTACGCGAACGACTACGCCGACGGCGTGCGCGGCACCGACGCGCGACGCGTGGGACCCCTGCGCCTGGTCGCCTCCGGGCTCGCCACGCCCAGCGCGGTGCGGGCCGCGGCCCTCGTCGCCTTCGCCGCCGCCGGGGTCGCGGGGCTGTGGCTCGCGGCGCTGACCTCGTGGTGGTTGCTCGCCATCGGTGCCGCCGCGCTCGCGGCGGGGTGGGGCTACACGGGCGGCCCGGCGCCCTACGGCTACGTCGGGCTCGGTGAGCCGTTCGTCTTCGTCTTCTTCGGGCTCGTCGCGACCGCCGGCACGACCTACTGCCTGACCGGTCACGTGCCGGCCCTCGCCGTCGTCGCCGGCGCGTCCATGGGGCTGTTCGCCTGCGCCCTCCTCGACGCGAACAACCTCCGCGACATCGACGGAGACATGGTCGCCAAGAAGCGCACGATCGCGGTCCGCCTCGGGCGTCGGCGGGCGGGGCTCGTCTACGTCGGGCTCCTCGCCGCGGGGTTCGGGTGCGCGGTCGCGTGCGCGGCATGGCGGCCCGCCGCGCCGCTCGCGCTCCTCGCCGCGCCGCTCGCGATCGCCCCGGTGCGCACCGCCCTGTCGGGCGCCACCGGT
>DASZHS010000060.1:0-52319 GCA_035937595.1 Acidimicrobiales bacterium | reverse complement strand
ACCTACGCGCGCTGGCGCCAGCGGTTCCTCACGTTCCAGTTCGTCTCGCTCGGATGGCTGTTCTTCAACGCGTCGTCGATGTCGAACGCCTTCGAGCTCCTCGGCCGGCTCGTCTCGGGGTGGGGGCAGCCGTCCCCGCTCGTGACGCCACTGCTGGTCGTCACGATCGTCGCCGTCATCGCGGCCCAGTACGTCCCGTCGCACGTCGTCGATCGCGGCGTCGCGAGGTTCGGGCGGGCGTCGGCGCCGATCCAGGCGATCGCGCTCGGCCTCGCCCTCCTCGTCACCACCACGCTCGGCCCGACGGGCGTGCAGCCCTTCATCTACTACCGGTTCTAGGAGATCCATGCCGGACGACCAGCTCCCGCCGACGCCACCGCCCGACGAGCACGACCCCGCGCCACCCGCTCGCTCGGCGGGGATGCCGTCACCGGTGCGCGCCGGGCGCACCGAGCGGCGGCACGTACCGAACACGAAGCCGACGTGGCTCCGTACCGGCGTCGTGCTCCTGAGCGGGTTCCTCGTGTGGCTGGTGATGGACGCGGGCGTGCTCCAGCACAACGCGAGCGTGTCGTCCCTCGGGGCGCGCCGGACCGCCGCGCTCGACGTCCTCGACCCGCTCTCGGTGCTGTCCAAGTGGACCGGGCTCGATTTGCCCGCGTCCGGGGCGAACGTGGCCCTCGGCCGGACGTCCGTCGGCGGCTTCCGGCCGCCGCCCGTGCCGCCCACCACGACCACGACCGCGCCGCGGACCGGGACGACGACGACCACCGAGCCGGTCCGGCTGGTCGCGTCGCGCACGCACCCCCTGCGGATCCTGCTCGTCGGCGACTCGGTGGGCGAGGACCTCGACGCCCAGCTGCTCAACGACTTCAACCCGGCGACGACCCGGGTGTTCACCGACGACCACATCTCCACGGGGCTCACCCGGCTCGACTACTTCCCGTGGATCGCCGAGCTCGAGTACGACGTGTACAAGTACAAGCCCCAGGTCGTGATCGGGATGATGGGCGCCAACGACGCCCAGGGCTTCGTGAACCCGCCTACCGTGTACGGGTCCACGGCGTGGAAGGCCCTCTACCGCCGCAACGTCGGGCAGTTCTTCACGATCGGCAAGCAGAACGGGCGCCAGATGTTCTGGGTGTCCCTGCCGGCGATCTCCCCGAAGGGCCTCAGCCAGTACGTGCAGCTGGTGCGCAGCATCCAAGAGCAGGCCGCCGGCAAGCACCACGTCGTCTACGTCAACTCCGACCTCACGCTGTCGCCCGGCGGGGCCTACCACCAGTTCCTCCGCATCGGGGGCTCGGTCGTCCAGGTCCGCACCGCCGACGGCGTGCACCTCGAGCCCGCGGGCGCCTCGCTCCTCGCCAACGCCGTCATGGTGGTCGTCCAGCACGACCTGCACGTCCGGCTGCGGTAGCCCCACGAGCCGGTCGTGCCGTCAGGACCCGCCGGTAGGGTGACGCCTTCGCGGAGCCTGAACGAGGTGTGATGGACGCCACCCGTACCCAACAGCAGCACTCCCGGCGATGGATCATCCTCGCCTTCCTTGGCCTCGCCCAGCTGATGGTCGTGCTCGACGCCACGATCGTGAACGTCGCGCTGCCCTCGATTCAGAAATCGCTCGGCTTCTCGAACGTCGACCGCCAGTGGCTCATCACGGCGTACTCGCTCGCGTTCGGCAGCCTGCTCTTCCTCGGCGGCCGGCTGAGCGACCTGCTGGGTCGCAAGACGACGCTGCAGATCGGCCTCATCGGCTTCGCGTTCGCCTCCGCACTCGGCGGCGCAGCCCAGAGCTTCTCCATGCTGGTGACCGCGCGCGCCGTCCAGGGCGCGTTCGGCGCGGTCCTTGCCCCCGCGGCGCTCGCGATGGTGACGACGGCCTTCACGGATCCCAAGGAGCGGGGCAAGGCGTTCGGCATCTACGGCTCGATCGCCGGCGCCGGCGCCGCGATCGGCCTCCTGCTCGGCGGCATCCTCACCCAGTACCTCGACTGGCGCTGGACCCTCTACGTCAACCTCCTCTTCGCCGGCATCGCCCTGGTGGGCACCCAGGTCCTCCTCGAGCGCGAGCGCGGTGCCGCGAGCGGCGGCCTCGACGTGCTCAGCACCTCGCTGATCTCCGGCGGGCTCTTCGCGATCGTCTTCGGCCTGAGCAACGCCGCGACGACGGCGACGAACGACGCGAGCGCCGGCATGACCGTCACGCTCGGCACCGCGTTCGGGAACGCAACCACGATCGCGTGCCTCGTCGGTGGCGTGTCCCTCGTCGCCCTCTTCGCGTGGCGCCAGACCCGCATCGAGCGACCGATGCTGCCGATGGGCGTGGTGCTCGATCGGGCGAGGGGCGGGTCGTTCCTCTCGATCCTGATCGCCGCGGCGTCGATGTTCGCGACCTTCTTCTTCCTCACCTTCTACCTGCAGCAGGTCCACGGCTACTCGCCGGTGCGCACGGGCCTCGCCTTCCTCCCGATGGTCGCCGTGCTCTCGGCGACCGCGGCGACCGCCTCCACGAAGCTGCTCCCGCGGCTCGGGCCGCGTCCGCTCACGACGACCGGCATGGCGCTCGGAGCCGGCGCGATGGTCATCTTCGCCCAGCTCGGCGTGACGTCGAGCTACAGCACCCACGTGCTGCCTGGGCTGCTCGTCGCGGGCATGGCGATGGGGCTCGTCTTCGCCACTTCGATCAACACCGCCACCGCGCGCGTCCGGCCCGAGTACGCGGGGTCGGCCTCCGCGACGGTGAACGTGACCCAGCAGGTCGGCGGCTCGATCGGCACGGCGCTCCTGTCGACCGTGGCGATCGCGGCGTCGATCGCCTTCCTGCCGAAGGGCTTCCACGTGCCGGCAGACCCGACGGCGGCCCAGGTCGCGCTCTTCAACGCGGGGCAGGTCCAGGGCTACACGACCGCGTTCTGGTGGGCGGCCGCGATGTTCGCGGCGGGCGCCGTCATCGCCGGGCTCGTGCTGCCGAGCGGGCGTCCCGTGCTCGCGGGCGGACGGCCCGAGCCGGAGCTCGTCGCTGTCGCCAACTAGGTTCCGGGCATGGCAATCCGCCGGCTCAACCATGCCGTCCTCTACGTGCGCGACGTGGATCGCTCGGTCGCCTTCTACCGCGACGCCCTGGACTTCGAGGTGATCACCGAGTTCCCCGGCGCGGCGTTCCTGCGGGCGTCGGGCTCGACGAACGACCACGACCTCGGGCTGTTCGAGATCGGCGCGACGGCGGCGGACAGCGGGGCGGGGACGACGAGCGTCGGCCTCTACCACCTCGCCTGGGAGGTCGAGACCCTGGCGGAGCTCGTCGAGCTCCGAGCGCGCCTCGAGCAGCACGGCGCGCTCGTCGGGGCGTCCGACCACGGCACGACGAAGTCGCTCTACGCGAAGGATCCCGACGGCCTCGAGTTCGAGGTGTGCTGGATCATCCCGAAGGACCGTCTCGACGGCGCGGGGATGGCGGGCGTGCAGCCGCTCGACCTCGACAAGGAGATCGCGCGGTTCGGCGCCGAGACCGTCGGCGGCCTCGGGATCAGCTGGCCGGAGGGCTGAGACTCAGACGATCGGCCAGGGCCAGGGCGGGTAGCGCCCCTCCTCGTCGGGCATGGGGAGGACGCCCTCGTGCGCGAGAAGCGCGGCGCGCCGCTGGGTGGCGGCGAGCTCCTCGGGGGCGAGCAGCCCGCGCAGCGGGCCGACGTCGCCGTCGGCCACCGCGCAGAGGCGCTCGAGCACGGCGGGGGCGACGGGCTCGCCGGCGAACTCCCAGACGACGGTGCGCAGCTTGTCGTCCACGTGGAAGCACAGGCCGTTGTCGATGGCCCAGCAGCGGCCGTCCTCCAAGAGCACGTGGCCGGACTTGCGATCCGTGTTGTTCGCGACCACGTCGAACGCGGCGAGCGCTCGGAACCAGTCGGCCAGCGCCGGGTCGGCGCGCAGCGTGAGGTAGTGCTCGACCCCCTCTTCGTGGACCCACCGCTGGATCGAGCCCGGCCCGAAGTCTGCGTCGCGCGCGATCGTGAGCGGCACGCAGTCCGTCCCGAGCAGCGCGTCGAGCTCGAAGGCGGCGACCTCGCGGCGCCACAGCCCGGGCGGGAAGTCCCACAGCGGGCGCTCCCCGTGCTCCGGCTTGTAGACGGCCAGCACCTCGTCGGACGAGAGCCGCGCGGTCACGAGCAGCGTCGCGTTCGACGAGTCGGGGATGCGGCCGTGGATCTCCAGCACGCCCTCTGCGAGGACCTCCCGCACCCGAGCGTCGTCGAGCCGGCTCACCGGATCGGGGCGTGGTGGCCGTTCGTCCTCGGGCAGTCGTGGCCGCGCGGGTCGAGCGGCAGCCCGCACAGTGGACAGGGCGGCCGCCCTGCCTCGATGAGCTGCACGGCGCGGATCGCGAACGCCGCCGCCTGCTCCTTGGAGAGCGTGACCACGAGTGAGTCCCCGTCCTCCTCGGCGGGCTCGATCGAGACCTCGATCGTCTCGTCGGCCTCGTCGATCGAGACGGTGATCTCGCCGGCGACGAGGTCGATCTCGTACTCGGGCTCGAGCTCGACGTCGAGGGCGAGGGCGTGGGGGCGCGACATGGAGCGCACGACGCGGGCGAGCCACGACGCGAGGATCGCGATCTGGTCCTTCTCCACCTTGACGACGACGAGCCGGCGGCCCTCGCGCACCTGAACGAGGAACAGCCGCTGGCCGACGTCGCCGATCGCCCCCACCGTGACGCGGTCGGGGTGCTCGAGGCGGTGGTTCATGCCGCCGCGAGCTCGGCGAGCTCACCGAGGGCGTTGACGCAGAGCACGAGCGGCACGCCGGCCCCCACGAGGACAACGCTCACCGAGCACGTGGAGATGACGGCGCGCTGGAAGAGGTCGAGGGGCACGCCGAGCGCCGTGGCGACGACCGCCTTGATGGGGTCGGCGTGCGAGACGGCCACGATCGTCTCCCCGCGATGGCGGTCGCCGAGGTCGAGCACGGCCTCCCATGTCCGCGTCTGCATCTCGGCGAAGGACTCGCCGCCGGGGAAGCGGAACGTCGACGGCGTGGCCTGCACGGCGCGCCACTCGCGCCGGCGGCGCAGCGCCGACAGCCGCGCACCGGTCCAGTCGCCGAAGTCGCACTCCAGCAGCCCCGCCGCGGTGCGCACGCGAAGGTGTAGCGCTCGCGCGATCGGGGCGGCGGTCTCCATCGCGCGCTCGAGCGGGGAGGCGTAGACGGCGGACGGTGCGCGCCGGATTGTGGCGATGCGATCGGCCACCGCCGCCGCCTGGCGCCGTCCGTCCTCTGCGAGGTGCAGTCCCGGCGCACGGCCCGGCAGCACCTTGCCCGTCGTGGGCGTTCGGCCGTGGCGCACCAGCACGACCGCGCAGGGTGCGTCCGACGGGCGGCGGGGCACCGGGCGTCAGCCCGTCGGAGCGGGGAGCCGCGCCGGCGCCTCGACGGCGGTCGCGGGCCAGCGTCGGCGGCTGACGCGGGCGAGCTTGCGGAGCAGGGCGATCGCCCCGGGGTCGTCGTCGCCGGGGCGCACCTCGACCGCGCCGTCGCGAACCATCGCGCCGAGCAGCTCGCGCCCTCGATCGGTGCGCACGACGACGAGCGTCCAGTCGTTGTACGCGCCGATGCCCCCCGTCGAGAGGTCCGCGTGCTCTGCGGCGAAGTCGGGGCACAGCGTGCACCCCTCTCGGGTCCAGGCGTGTGCCTCCTTGAGCGGCACCTCGACGTAGCCGCCGTCGGTCAGCCACAGCTGGAAGACGCCCTTGATGTTCATCTTCTTGATGCGGGCGCGCTCGATGCCGTAGCGAGCGAGGAACAGCTCCTCGAAGATCGCGTCGTCGAAGGTCTTGGAGCACATGAGCCCGATCGTGAGCGAGAGGCGCCGCGCGATCTTGCCCGCCTTGCGCGCGCCCATCGCCCCGGGGGCGGACGTCATGCACCCCATGCCGACGAGGCAGAGCCGCTCCGCGCCCGTGGCGATCGCGTCGGTGTAGGCGAGGAGGTTGGCCGAGTAGGTGTACCGCGACCCCGAGGTGGCCAGCACCTCGGCGCGCGACCTCGCGACGGCCGGCACGGCGCGCCACGTCGAGCCGTCGCCCTCGAGGGCCGAGACCAAGGCCGCGTCGATCTCGTCGTGCTCGAGCGCGTAGACGAGGAGCGCGGCGACGAACCCGCCGTCCTGGCCGACCTCGGCGAGCTCGGGGTCCGTGGCCCTCGCCAGCAGGACGTCGGTGGCCACGCCGAAGACCTCGTCCTCGTCGCGCACCCGACCGAACCGGAACGTGTCGACCTCGGTCTCCCAGTCGCGGAACCGCGGGCACGCCCTCGTGCACAGCGTGCAGCCCTTCTGGCCGTGCGTGCAGTCGGCCGCGCCGCCGTCGGTGTCGATGTGGAAGGGCTTGTAGTGGCCGTCGTCGGTGTCGTACTCGAGCACGTCGTAGGGGCAGGCCACGATGCACGCGGCGCAGCCCGTGCACAGCCCGGACGTCACGACGTCGGTGAACAGCTCCTTCCAATGGGGCTTGTCCAGCGGCATCGGACCACTGTATCGACGCGGCTCACGCTCCCGTGAGGCCGCTCGGCGCGCCGTCGAGGAGTCCGGTGAGCCCGCTCGGGGCGTGCGGGCCGATGGCGAGCTGCTCGAGCACGCCGAGCCCCCGACGGTCGCCCCACGTGGCGCGGACGACCTGCTGGACGTGCACGTCGTGGACCGACGTCGTGTCGAGCGCGTCGACCTCGTGCACCTCGCCGTCGACGACGAGCTCGCCGTGGTAGCGGCCGTGCGCGTAGGTGGGGTGGAAGTACCCCGCGCCGCGCATCCGGAAGGTGAGCACGGGCTCGAGCGCGACGACCGACGCCGCGCCGCCCTCCTCGACGAGGCGCAGGTCGCAGTGCGACGCGCGACGCAGCCCCGGCACGTAGGTCACCTCGCACGACGACGCGCGGCAGTGGTGCGCCGCCTTGGGGTCGACGGGGCTCGCGCGCTCGCCGAGGAGCTCGATGGTCGCGGCGGTCTGGCTCCACGCGACGCCGTGCTCGTCCTCGAAGCGGCTCACGAGCAGCCCTTCGTCCTCGAAGTGGATGGGCGCCCATAGGAAGAAGAGCTGCGGGGCCGCCCGCGACGGCGCCGCCGGGGTCGGGTCCGCGAGCCGGCGGATCCCCCAGGAGCGGTCCTTCGTCCCGTAGGTCGTGGTGGCCCCGAGGTCGCAGCGCTCGCCGTCGAGCTCCACCCAGCCCTGCCAGGTCCCGAGCTGGGTGGCCCGCGTCACGTCCATCACGACGCGCGACCCGTCGTGGCGCGTCTGGCGGGGCTCCTCGAGCGCGCAGGTCCTCGCCGAGAAGGTCATCTCCGCACGGATCGCGTGGTCGGGCGCGTCCACGCGGACCGTGGCGACCCGCATGGGCGCCACGAGCTCGATCGAGATCGGCCCGATCGTGGTCTCGCGTGCGCGCAGCGCACCCGACGCGAACACCGAGCGCTGCACGCCGTCGCGCACGACCCCGACCGCCGCGTCCAGCACGCCGCGGTTGGGGTACAGGCCGAGCGCCACGCCGACGAAGAGGTCCTCGCGGTAGGCGTTGAACCAGAACCGGTCGTACGCGTCAGGGTGGCCGCCCATCACCTCGGCGAGCGGGGCCGGGGTCTGGTGCACCGGGTAGTCGTCGAGGTCGAGCAGCATCAGGGGTCCAGCCGCGCTCTCGCGTCGAGGTCGTCGACCGCGGAAGCCGAGCGCTCGATCATCGTCAGGAACATCGCGTCACCGCGCGCCGTGCGCTCGACGAGCATCGACGCGCAGACGAGCATGACGACACCCTGAAAGCAGTGGAACGCGTAGTCCTCGAACAGCGCCTCGGCCCCGTAGCCGGTGACCCCGAGCGCGCAGAGCCGGTCGAGGTACCGCGCCAGCAGGTCGCGCTCGTGACGGCGGCGGTCCTCGACGTCGAGGCTCGTGGTCAGCAGGTAGGCCACGTCGAGCGCCCCGGCGCCGACCGCGACCATCTGCCAGTCGACCGTGGCCATGGGCACCGCGCCGCCGCGGCCGTCGAAGAGGAGGTTGTCGGTGCGGAAGTCACCGTGCTGGACGGTCGCCGGCCCGCCGTGGCCCGCGTAGTAGGCGGGGAGCCTCGGGCGCAGCCACGCCACGACGGCGCGCGCCGGCGCGCTGAGCGCCTCGCCGTGGCGCTCGAGGAACCCGTCGAACAGCGCGGGAAGCAGCTCGGCGACCCCAGGGGCGTCGGCGTCGTCGGCCGTGCGGGGGAACGTCGCGTCGAGGCTCGTCGCCCCCCAGTGCGGCGCGTGCAGCCCGGCGAGCTCGCCGACCGCGAGCTGGGCGCGCGCGAGGGAGAGGCCCTCGAGCTGGTCGGCGACCGCGGCCGGCGTGAGGCTCTCCAAGAGGAGCAGGAACCGACCGGTCGCCGGGTCGTACGCCGCGTGGTGGCACGCCGGGGTGCGGATCGAGACCGTCCCGGCCACCTCGGCGTAGAAGCGCACCTCTCGCTCGTACAGCCCGAGCGCCGCGGCGGTCGCGAGCGAGACCGGGTCGTCCGAGGGACCCTTGGCGACGACGGCGACGGGCTCGTCCGACGCGCCCTCGAGGGTGAGCACGAGCTCGACGCACGAGGCGACCTGTCCGTTCCCGACGGGGCAGCGGGCGACGTCGAGCACGGTGGCACCACCGGTGACGTCGCTCGTCTCGAGGAGCCGGGTGAGCCGGGGCGGATCGAGCTCGTCGACTGCAAGGACCACGCCGCACCCCCGGGCGCGCACGCTACCAACCCCCACGTCGGGCGACCTCCGACGGGTGATCGGGGTCACCGCGCGCATCGTGAAGAATGCGACGCGTGCAGAACTTCATCCAGACCCACCTCTCGAGCTCCGGCTACCCCGCGCTGTTCGTCCTCGCCTTCCTCGGTGCGATGTGCATCCCCATCCCCTCCGAGCTCACCTTCGGGTTCGCGGGCGCGCTGTGCTCGACCGCCTTCCTCACCGGGTCGAACGCGGCCGACCACCAGCTCCAGCTGTGGGCGGTGATCGTGGTCGGGACCCTGGGGACGGTGTGCGGCGCCTCGGTCGCCTACGCCGCGGGCCGCTACGGCGGGCGCGCGTTCGTGGATCGCTACGGAAAGTACGTGCTACTGAGCCACGAGGACCTCGACCGAGCCGAGCGGCTCTTCACGCGGTGGGGGGACGGCCTCGTGGCGGTGGGCCAGATGATCCCTCTGCTGCGCGCGTTCGTCGGGTTCTTCGCGGGGGTCGCCAAGGTGCGGTGGGTCGCGTTCCTCGTGCTCACGACGCTCGGCGCGGCCGCGTGGGTCTCGCTGATCTCGACGATCGGCTACGAGGCCGCCGGCAGCTGGCACCAGGTGCTCAAGTGGTTCGGCGCCGCGGGCTACGTCATCGCCGCGCTCGTCGTCATCGTGCTCGTGGTCGCCTTCGTGCACCGGTGGCGCCGCTACCGCGAGGCCCAGTCGCGGCGCGCGCAGCCCTGAGCCACCCGTGACCGCTCAGTCGGTCGACGTGGCCACCTCGAGCACCTTGTCCGCGTGGCCGTCGGCTTTGACCGAGTACCAGGCACGCTGCACCTTGCCCTTCTCGTCGATGAGGAAGGTGGAGCGGATGACGCCGACGGACTTCTTGCCGTAGAGGGTCTTCTCGCCCCAGGCGCCGTACTTCTCCATCACGGCGTGGCTGGGGTCCGAGAGCAGCGGGAACTTGAGCTTGTACTTGGCAGCGAACGTGGTGTGCTTCTCGGCCCCGTCCGGCGAGATCCCGACGACCGCCACGGCGGCGCGGTTGAAGCCGCGCAGGTTGTCGTTGAACTGGCACGCCTCTTTCGTGCACCCCGGCGTGTCGTCGGCCGGGTAGAAGTACACGACGACCTTCCTCCCGGCGAAGTCTTTGAGGGACACCTTGGTGCCCGACGCGTCGGGGAGCGTGAACGCGGGTGCCTTGTCGCCGGTGTCGAGCCGTGGCATCGAGTCCTCCTGGTCGTTGATCGCGAGCGCATCGTAGGAGCGGCGCCGCGGGCGCGGGCGAGCCGGCGACCTCGTGCTCCAGCCCGCAGCCGCTCGGTGCGGGCGCTGGTCATCGTTCAGCCAGAGACGGCGGTTTGTGAGGCAAAGGAGGTGTGTGTGCCGGATTCTTTGCTCCAGCAGGTAGCCTTGAGGCGCAGCACTTGATGCAAGGCGCTGCGGGCCCTCGACACCTCAGTCAGCAGGGCCCAACGAGACCCCCGAACTGAGCGTGACAATGACAGAGGCCCTCAAGGTGCCTGTAAGGCCCGATGCCGTCTCGGCCTCCTACTCGACGGCCCTCACCTTCGAGTCCCTGGGCGTGGCCGAGCCGCTCTGCAAGGCCCTCGCCGACCAGGGCATCACGACGGCGTTCCCGATCCAGGCCCTGACCATCGCCGACGCCATCGCGGGGCGCGACGTCTGCGGCAAGGCGAAGACCGGCTCGGGCAAGACCCTGGCCTTCGGGCTCCCGCTGCTGCAACGCCTCGCCGCCAGCCTCGCGGGCGCCGACGGCGCCGTCGTCCCCCTGAAGGGCCACCCCTCGCGCCCGAGGGCGCTCGTGCTGCTGCCGACCCGCGAGCTCGCCGTCCAGGTCTACGACGTGCTGCGCCCGCTGGCCGAGCGCATGGGCCTGCGCCTCGTCGCGGTCTACGGCGGGGCCGACATCGAGCGCCAGGTACGCCAGCTGCGCAAGGGGTGCGAGGTCATCATCGCGACCCCGGGGCGGCTCATCGACCTCGGCGACCGCGGCGAGCTCAAGGTCGAGGACCTCGACGTGCTGGTGCTCGACGAGGCCGACCGCATGGCCGACATGGGGTTCATGCCCCAGGTCGAGTGGGTGCTGCGCCGCGTCGTCGGGCGCCCCCACCAGACGCTCCTCTTCTCCGCGACGCTCGACGGGGCCGTGGACCAGCTGGTCCGGCGCTACCTCACCGACCCGGTCTTCCACGAGGTCCAGAGCGACACCCAGACGGTGACCGAGATGGTCCACCACTTCTTCAACGTCCACCAGATGGACAAGGTCAAGGTGGCCGCGGCGATCTGCCGCGCGAACGACAAGGTCCTCCTCTTCGTGCGCACGAAGCGCGGCGCGGACCGCCTCGTGCAGCACCTCGGCCAGGAGCACGTCGTCGCGGGCGCGATCCACGGCGACCTCCGCCAGTCCCAGCGAGAGCGCGCCCTCGCGGACTTCGCCGCCGGCAAGCTCCACGTCCTCGTCGCGACCGACGTCGCCGCACGCGGGCTCGACATCGACGCGGTGGACGTGGTCGTGCACTACGACCCCCCGGAGGACCACAAGGCGTACCTGCACCGCTCGGGCCGCACGGCGCGCGCGGGCACCGCCGGTGTCGTCGTCACGCTGCTCTTGTGGAACCAGGTCGTCGAGGCGCAGGTCACCATGAAGCGCATCGGGCTGCGCCTGCCCATCATCGAGGTCTTCTCGAACGACCCGTCGCTCGGCGACCTCGCCCACTACGTGCCCGACCCCGCGGCGTCCGTCCTGTGACCCCGAAGCGCCAGAAGTCCCCGACCGGCGAGAAGGCCGCGTCGCGGAAGCCGCAGCCCTCCCTCGAGGTCTTCGATCACGACGACGCGATCACGAAGGCGCTCGCGATCGTCGCGCACCCCGACGACGTGGACTTCGGGATGGCGGGCACGATCGCCACGCTGACGTCGCAGGGCGTCGCGGTGACCTACTGCCTCGTCACCTCCGGTGACGCCGGTGGCGACGACATGGTCATGGCCAAAGAGGAGCGCGCCAAGATCCGCGAGGACGAGCAGCGGGCCGCCGCGGCGTGCGTCGGCGTGCGCGACCTCGTCTTCTTGGGCTACCCCGACGGGCTGGTGGAGCCCACCTTGGCGCTGCGTCGCGACCTCGCGCGCGTCATCCGCACGGTGCGCCCCGACGTCGTGCTCACCCAGAGCCCCGAGCGCAACTACGAGCGGATCTACGCGTCGCACCCGGACCACCTGGCGACCGGCGAGGCCGCCCTGCGGGCCGTCTACCCCGACGCGCGCAACCCCCACGCGTTCCCGGCGCTGCTGAACGACGAGGGCCTCGCCCCGCACACCGTCACCAAGGTCTGGATGGGCGGGACGAACCCGACCATGGTGGTGGACACGACGTCGACGATCGACAAGAAGATCGAGGCGCTCAAGTGCCACAAGAGCCAGGTTGGCGACGGCGAGCGCCTCGACGCGATGCTCCGCGAGTGGGGCGGGATGATCGCGAAGAACGCGGGGCTCCCCAAGGGCCGGCTGGCAGAGGCCTTCCGGGTGATCGCAACGGCCTGACGCGGCCCGCGCCGCGGCCGCTCAGCCCACCGCGTCGGCGGCGAGCGAGCGCAGCACGTAGTGCAGGACCCCGCCGTGGCGGTAGTAGTCCGCCTCGGTCGGCGTGTCGATCCGCACCACGGCCTCGAACTCGGTGACGGTGTCGTCCGCGGCGTGGGCGCGCACGGTGACCGACTTCGGCACCGAGCCGTCGTTGAGCGCCTCGAGGCCCACGACGTCGTAGCGCTCCGTGCCGTCGAGATCCCAGGTCGCGAGCGACTCGCCGGGCTGGAACTGCAGCGGGGCGACGCCCATCCCGATGAGGTTGGACCGGTGGATCCGCTCGTAGCTCACGGCGAGCACCGCGCGGACGCCCAAGAGGAGCGTCCCTTTGGCGGCCCAGTCGCGGCTCGACCCCGTGCCGTACTCCGCGCCGGCGACCACGAGGAGGGGCGTGCCCGTGCGGCGGTAGGCCTCGGCCGCGTCGAAGACCGTCATCTCCTCGCCGCTCGGGAACACCTTCGTCACCCCGCCCTCGGTGCCCGGGACGAGCAGGTTCTTGATCCGAAGGTTCGCGAAGGTGCCGCGCACCATCACCTCATGGTTCCCGCGGCGCGTGCCGTAGGTGTTGAAGTCCTTGGGTGCGACGCCGTGCTCGACGAGGTAGCGCCCCGCGGGCACCGTCGGGCGGATCGCACCGGCGGGCGAGATGTGGTCCGTCGTCACCGAGTCGCCGAGCAGCACGAGGACGCGCGCCCCCACGACGTCATGGACGGGCTCGGGGACCGGCCCGATGCCATCGAAGAAGGGCGGTGCGAGCACGTAGGTGGAGGCGGGCTCCCAGCCGAAGGTCTCCTCTCCCGGTGCGCCGAGGGCCTCCCAGCGCTCGTCGCCGTTGAAGACCTCGGCGTAGCGCTCGGTGAACTGGCTCGGCGACAGCGACGCGCGGACGGCGGCCGACACCTCGGTGTCCGACGGCCACACGTCGCGCAGGAACACGTCACGGCCCTCTGCGTCGGTCCCGAGTGGCTCGGTCGTGAGGTCCACGTCGACGGTGCCCGCGAGGGCGTACGCGACGACGAGCGGCGGGGAGGCGAGGTAGTTCTGCCGCACGTCGGGATGGATGCGGCTCTCGAAGTTGCGGTTGCCCGAGAGGACCGCCGCGACGGACAGCCCGCCGGCGGCGACGGCCTCGGTGACCCCCTCGAGGAGCGGCCCCGAGTTGCCGATGCACGTCGTGCAGCCGTACCCCGCGAGGTAGAACCCGAGCGCATCGAGCGGCTCGAGGAGCCCGGCGCGCTGCAGGTAGTCGATCACGACCCTCGAGCCGGGTGCGAGCGAGGTCTTGACCCAGGGCTTCGTGTGCAGGCCCCTGGCGACGGCGCGCTCCGCGAGCAGCCCCGCGGCCACCATCACCGAGGGGTTCGAGGTGTTCGTGCAGCTCGTGATCGCCGCGATCACGACGTCGCCGTCGCGCAGGGTCGAGGTCACGCCGCTCGCGCCGACGCTCGTGAGCTCCCGCCCCGCCGCGCGCCGCGAGGCGTCCTTCACCGAGGCGAGCGAGACGCGGTCCTGGGGGCGCGAGGGGCCGGCGAGCGAGGGCTCGACCGTCGAGAGGTCGAGCTCGGCGACCTCCGAGAACGCGGGCTCGGGCTCGGTCGGGTCGTGCCAGAGCCCCTGGCGCCGCGCGTAGGCCTCGACGAGCTCGATCCGGTCGTCATCGCGCCCGGTGAACGCGAGGTAGTCGAGCGTGACCTGATCGATGGGGAACACCGTGCACGTGGACCCGTACTCCGGCGACATGTTGCCGATGGTCGCGCGGGTCTCGAGCGACAGCGCGGCGACGCCCGGGCCGAAGGCCTCGACGAACTTGCCGACGACGCCGTGATGACGGAGCAGCTCGGTGATCGTGAGCACGACGTCCGTCGCCGTCACGCCCTCCTTGGTCGCCCCGACGAGCCGGAGGCCGACCACGGGGGGGACCAGCATCGGGATCGGCTGGCCGAGCACGGCCGCCTCCGCCTCGATGCCGCCCACGCCCCACCCGACGACGCCGAGGCCGTTCACCATCGTGGTGTGCGAGTCGATCCCGACGAGGGTGTCGGGGAAGGCGACGCCGTCGCGCTCGAAGACCACCCTCGAGAGGTACTCGAGGTTGACCTGGTGGCAGATCCCCGTGCCGGGCGGCACGACGCGGAGGTGCTCGAAGGCATTCTGTGCCCACTTGAGCAGGGTGTAGCGCTCGAGGTTGCGCTCGTACTCGACGTCGACGTTGTCGGCGAACGCCGCGGCGTTGCCGCTGTGCTCGATGATCACCGAGTGGTCCACGACCAGTTCCACGGGCACCTTCGGGTTGATCGCCGAGGCGGCACCCCCGAGCGTCGAGATCGCGTCGCGCATCCCGGCGAGGTCGACGATCGCGGGGACGCCGGTCAGGTCCTGCATGAGCACGCGCTCGGGAGAGAAGGCCAGCTCCTGTTCGGAGCCGCGACCGTGGGCGCCCATGGTCTCCCCCCAGCGCGCCAGCGCCTCGACCTGCGGCGCGGTGACCTTCGCCCCGTCCTCGTGCCGCAGCAGGTTCTCGAGGAGCACCTTGATGCAGAACGGGAGGCGAGCCACGCCGAACGGCGCCAGGCTGGGCGCGTCGAGGGCGAAGATCGTGAGCTCGCGGGCGCCGACGCGAAGCGTCGTCCGCGCGCCGAAGGTGTCGGGGTGCGAGGGAGCCATGGGGTCATTCTGCCGTGCGGACCTCCGTCGCACGACGAGACCGCCGGTAGCATCGCCGCAAGGAGACGCGATGCCGATCTACGAGTTCTCTTGCCAGCGGTGCGACGAGCGCTTCGAGCTGCGTCGCCCCATGGCCGACGCGGACGACCCGGCGAGCTGTCCCTCCGGCCACGACGACGTCGTCCGACGGCTGCCCGCCTTCGCGGCGATCGGCAGCGCGACGAGCCCGGCCAGCGCCTGCGGCGAGGCAGCCGGGTGCTGCGGCGGCGCCTGCGGTCCGGCGTGAGCCGGCGCCGGGAGCCACCGCCGCGTGCCTGACCTGTCGTCCGCGCTCCGCGAGCGCCTGCAGCCCGCCTTCGACGCGGTCGAGCCCGGTGCCGATCCCGTCGTGCGCCAGTCGGATCGTGGGGACTACCAGGCCAACGGCGTGATGGCGATCGCCAAGCGGCTCGGCCGACCGCCGCGCGAGCTCGCCGCTGCGATCGAGGCGACGGCGGACCTCGACGGGATCGCGACGATCGAGGTCGCCGGACCGGGGTTCCTCAACCTCCGCGTGGAGGACGGCTACCTCGCCCGATCGGTCGAGGCGCTCCGCGGGGACGCCCGGCGCGGCGTCGCGACGGCGCCGCTGCGACACCGCGTGGCGCTCGACTACTCGCACCCGAACGTCGCCAAGGAGATGCACGTCGGCCACCTGCGCTCGACGGTGATCGGGGACGCGCTCGCGCGGATCCTGCGCTTCTACGGCCACGAGGTGATCGCGCGGAACCACATCGGCGACTGGGGCACGCCCTTCGGGATGCTCATCGAGCACCTCCGCGACGTGGGCGAGGACGCCGCCGCCGAGGAGCTCTCGGTGGGGGACCTCGACGGGTTCTACCGGGCGGCCCGCCAGAAGTTCGACGCCGACCCGGCCTTCGCCGAGCGCAGCCGCCGGCGTGTCGTCGCGCTGCAGGCCGGCGACGAGGAGACCCGCCGGCTGTGGGGGATCCTCGTCGCAGAGTCCGTGCGCTACTTCGAGCGTGTCTACCGCACCCTCGAGGTCTCGCTCCGGCCCGAAGACGTCGTGCCGGAGTCCTTCTACAACCCCCTGCTCGACCAGGTCGTCGCCGACCTCGACGCGGGGGGCCTGCTCGTCGAGGACGACGGCGCCCTGTGCGTCTTCCCCGAGGGGTTCTCGAACCGGGAGGGCGAGCCGCTCCCGGTCATCGTCCGCAAGCGCGACGGCGGCTACGGCTACGCGGCGACGGACCTCGCCGCGATCCGCGATCGGGTCGGCACGCTCGGGTGCGACCGGCTCTACTACGTCGTCGGCGCCCCGCAGTCCCAGCACCTCGAGATGGTGTTCGCCGTCGCGCGCGCCGCGGGCTGGCTCCCCGACGCCGTCGAGGCGGTCCACGTGGCCTTCGGCAGCGTGCTCGGCACCGACCACAAGATGCTCAAGAGCCGCGCGGGCGGCACGCTGCGGCTGATCGACCTGCTCGACGAGGCGGTCGCTCGAGCCGACCGCGCGCTCGTGGCCCGCGACGCCGAGTACCGCCCCGACGAGCGGGCGCTGCTCGCCGAGGCGATCGGGATCGGCGCGGTGAAGTACGCGGACCTGTCGACCGAGCGGCTCCGCGACTACGTCTTCGACTGGGACCGGATGCTGTCCTTCGACGGGAACACCGGGCCGTACCTCGCCTACGCGCACGCCAGGATCAAGTCGATCTTCCGCCGCGTCGGCGTCGACGCGCCCGCGCCCGACGCGACCGTCGTCCTGGCCGAGGGCGAGGAGCGCACGCTCGCCCTCGAGCTGCTGCGGCTCCCCGAGGCGCTAGACGCCACGTTGGAGTGGCTCGCGCCGCATCGTCTCTGCGCGTACCTGTTCGGTCTGTCCCAGACGTTCACCGCGTTCTACGAGCGCTGCCCGGTGCTGCGCGCGCCGGACGACGCGACGCGGCAGAGCCGCCTCGTGCTGTGCGACGAGACCGCTCGCACGCTCGCGCTCGGCCTCTCGCTCCTCGGGATCGACGCTCCAGACCGGATGTAGCCTCGTGCCCGGCGGCCGCGGGCTGCTCGGTGACGGGAGGGTGGCGATGAGGACCAGGGCATCGATCGTGAGCGGGGTCAAAGAGCCGTGGCGGACCGAGGAGATCGAGCTCGACGAGCCCCACGCGCACGAGGTCCGCGTGAAGATGGCGTACGCCGGCATGTGCCAGTCCGACGAGCACCTGCGCAACGGGACGTTCTCCCAGCCGCCCGAGGTCCTCGCCATGCTCTCCAAGACCGGCTCGATGTACCCCTCCATCGGCGGCCACGAGGGCGCGGGGATCGTCGACGCCGTCGGCGACGAGGTCCACCGCTTCGCGCCCGGCGACTACGTCGCCGCGTCGTTCATCCCCTCGTGCGGCCAGTGCGACTGGTGCGCGACGGGGCGCGGGTACCTCTGCGAGCTGGGCATGACGACGCTGCTCGGCCCGATGATCTCGGACGGGACGTTCCGGCACCACCTGGGCGGCGAGGACCTCAACCGGATGTGCCAGCTCGGCACCTTCTCCGAGTACATGGTCGTGAACGAAGGGTCCCTGGTCAAGGTGGACCAGGGCGTCAACCTGCGAGCCGCCGCGCTCATCAGCTGCGGGTTGTCGACCGGGTTCGGCGCCGCGGCGGACCGCGCCCAGGTCCGCCCGGGCGAGGCCGTGATCGTCGTCGGCTGCGGCGGGGTGGGGTCCGGCGCCATCCAGGGCGCGAAGTTCGCCGGCGCCAGCGTCATCATCGCCTGCGACCTGCTGCCGTCCAAGGTCGAGCGCGCCCTCAAGATCGGCGCGACCCACGGGGCGGCCAACCTGACCGAGGCGGCCTTCGTCGCGGCGGAGCTGACCCGCGGGCGCATGGCCGACGTCGTCATCCTGACGCCGGCGGAGCTGACCGGCGACCTGATCATGCCGGCGTGCAAGGCGGGGGCAAAGGCCGCGCGCATCGTGACGGTCGCTGTCGCCCCCTACAGCCAGACCGAGGTCACCATGGACCTGTTCGGGTTCACGATGTACAACCAGACCCTCATGGGCACTGTCTTCGGCTCCCAGAGCCCTCGCATCCAGATCCCCCGGCTCTTGGACCTGTACAACAAGGGGACCTTCCTCGTCGACGAGCTCGTCACCAAGGAGTACACCCTCGACCAGGTGCAGCAGGGCTACGACGACCTCGAGGCGGGCAAGAACGTCCGCGGGGTGGTCAAGTTCGGCTGATCGGCGGCGCGGCCACGCGCACGGTCGGGCGCAGCCTCGGGCGCAGGGCGCCCACGCGCCGCGCGCACACCGCGCCCGCCAGCACGCCCGCGCCGTAGGCGAGGTCGTCGACGAGGCTCAAGGCGGCGAAGGCCGTGCGCGGCGTCGGGCGCCCCGCACGCCACCACCGCACCGCGGTCGCCGCGACCGTGAGCGTGGCGACCGGCCGGCGCACGGGCGGGAGCGCGACGGCCGCAGCGAGGAGCAGAGGACCGTAGGCGCGGAAGGCGCTCCTCGCGAGCCCCGGCGCGGCGAGCGCCGTGCCCCGCGCGGCGAGCTGGCGCGCCGCGGCCTGGTTGCCGCCGCGCGCGCTGACGCCGTCGAGCTGGCGCGCGAGCGAGGATGCCGACCAGCTGAGCAGCCCGGCGGCCGCGCGCGGCCTCCCGGCGAGGACGAGCCCCAGCGTGGCGAGGACCCTCGGGTCCGCGCGCAGCGGCGCCGCGGCGTCGCCGTGGCGCGCCTCGAGGGGGGCGGCGGACATCCCGTAGGCGAAGCGCTGGGCGAGCCAGCCCCGCCACGTCGACCGCGCGGCGTGGGTCACGGTGACGGACGGCTCGTAGCGCACCTCCCAGCCCGAGGCGACGAGCCGCCAGATGAGGTCGACGTCCTCCCCAGTGCGCAGCGACGCGTCGAAGCCCTCGCCGAGCGCCGCGCGGCGGGCCACGAGCGCGGCGGCGGGGACGAAGGGGACCGCGGCGCCCGGGCGCACGACACCTCGCTGGTCGCCGAGGTCGAGCGGCGACGCGGCCGCCTCGAACCGCTCCTTCACGCCCGGCCCCTGCGGGCCGCGCACCCGGGGTGCGACGGCGCCGACGGCGGGGTCGTCCAGGTACGGCACGAGCACCTCGAGCCAGTCGGCCGCCGGCAGCGCGTCGGCGTCGAGGAACGCCACGACCGGTGCGGTCGTGGCGCGGAGTCCCGCGTTGCGTGCGGCCCCCGGCCCGAGCGGCAGGTCGTGGCGCACGAGTTGGGCCTGATGGGCGTCCGCCACCCTCGCGACCGCCCACGGGTCCGTCGAGCCGTCGTCTACGACGGTGACGCCGACGGCGGGCGAGCGCGAGACGACGCGCAGCACGGCCTCGAGCCCGTGGACGTCGTTGCGGACCGGGACGACGACGTCCACCTCGCCGGGGTGGACCTCGCGCGCCGCGCGCACGGGGTGGACGATCGCGGCGCCGACGAGCCGCCTCGCGAGCGCGCCGTCGGCGGGGGCCGACGACACCGGCGCGCCGTCCAGCCACGCCGCGAGGAGGCCCGCCCCGTTGACGGTGAGCCGCACGAGCCGCCACGGCGAGCCACCCGCGACGAGGGTGTCGGAGACCCACTCGAGCGACGGGTCGCCGCGGAGGCGGGTCCCCGCGGGGAGCGCCGAGTCCCGCGGCCCCGCGGGCGGCACCGCCACCTCGGCGGGGTGGGCCATGGGCGAGTCTGGCACGGCCGCTTCGGGCCTCCGCGGCGCACGCGGCAGAATGGCCGCCGAGGGAGGCACCGATGGACGAGACCGCGAGCGAGCACGACGGCGACGCGAGCAGCGCCGAGGACGCGACGGACCTGCTGGTCGAGGAGGTCTCGATCGACGGGCTCTGCGGGGTGTACTAGCCGGTGACCCTGGCCCCGACGGGCGACGCACGCACCTTCGACCCCGCGCGGCCCGCGCGACTCCACCCGCTCGTCACGCTGCGCGACGAGGCCTTCGGCGCGCTCGCGTACCACTACGGCGAGCGGCGGCTCGTGTTCGTGAAGTCGCCGGTGCTCGTCGACGTCCTCGTAGACCTCGAGCACCACGACAGCGCCCGGAGCGCGGTGGCCGCGCACGCGCCGAGCGACGAGGTCGAGCGCTACCTCGCGGCCGTGGCACGGCTCTTCGACTCGGGCGTGGTCGATGGGCGCTGACGCGTCGCTGCGGGATCGCTTCGAGCTGGGCCTCGACGCACCGATCTGCCTCACCTGGGAGCTCACGTGGGCGTGCAACCTCGCCTGCGTCCACTGCCTCAGCTCGTCGGGGCGGCGCGACCCCCGGGAGCTCACGACGGGCGAGGCGACGGCCCTCATCGACGAGTTCGCCGCGATGCGGGTGTTCTACGTCAACATCGGCGGCGGGGAGCCCACGATCAGGGCGGACTTCTTCACCCTGCTCGACCACGCCGTGGACCGCAAGGTTGGCGTGAAGTTCTCGACCAACGGGACGCGGATCGACCACGCTCGGGCCCGACGCCTCGCGGCGATGGACTACGTCGACGTCCAGGTCTCGATCGACGGCGCGGACGCCGCCGTCAACGACGCGGTCCGCGGTGCGGGCTCCTTCGACGCGGCGGTCGCGGCGATGCGCGCGCTCGCCGACGCCGGGTTCGGGCGGTTCAAGGTCTCCGTCGTCGTCACCCGGGCGAACGCCGGGCAGCTCGACGACCTCGCGGCGATCGCGGACGGGTTCGGCGCCCAGCTGCGACTCACCCGGCTGCGGCCCTCCGGGCGCGGCGTCGACACCTGGGACGAGCTGCGGCCCACCGCGGCGCAGAACCGCGACCTCTACCACTGGCTCCTCGACCACCCCGGCACGCTCACGGGCGACTCGTTCTTCCACCTCTCCGCGCTGGGCGAGCCCCTCGATGGGCTGAACCTCTGCGGGGCGGGCCGCGTCGTGTGCCTCGTCGACCCGGTGGGCGACGTCTACGCGTGCCCCTTCGCGATCCACGACCAGTTCTACGCGGGCTCGGTGCGCGACGACGGGGGCTTCGCGTCGGTCTGGCGCGAAGCACCGCTCTTCACCCAGCTGCGCGCACCCACGAGCGCGGGCGCGTGCGCCTCGTGCGGGTCGTGGGACGCGTGTCGTGGCGGGTGCATGGCCGCGAAGTTCTTCACGGGGATGCCGCTTGAGGGACCCGATCCCGACTGCGTGCACGGGCACGGGCTCGACGCGACGCCCACGGCGGTCGCCCTCGAGCTCCGTCCGCGCGACGCGCGGGGGCGAGCGACCAGCGCCGAGAGCCGCGGCCCGCGCGTCGCGACGGCGGTCGGCGCCGCCGCCGGCCCGCGCGCATGAGCCCGGTCGCGATCGTCACCGGTGCGGCCCGCGGCATCGGCGCGGCGACCGTCGACGCGCTCGTGGCCGCAGGGTGGCACGTGCTCGCCGTCGATCGGTGCCGGGACGTCGACGGCGTCCCCTACGCCATGGCGACGCCGGCAGAGCTCGACGCGATGGTCGCGCGCCACCCGGGCCGCGTCCTCGGGCTCGTCGGCGACGCGAGGAGCGCCCCGGACATGGGCCTCGCCGTCGAGACCGCGGTCGCCCAGTTCGGGGGCGTCGACGCGGCGGTCGCCGCCGCCGGCGTGATCGCGGGCGGCCAGCCACTGTGGGAGACGTCCGACGACGTCGTCGACGCCGTCATGTCGGTCAACCTCGACGGCGTCCGGCGGCTCTTCAGCGCGGTGGTGCCGGCGCTCCTCGAGGCACCCGCGCCGCGTCACGGACGGCTCGTCGCGGTCGCGTCGGCCGCCGCCCACGTCGGGCTCCTGCACCTGAGCGCGTACTCGGCGTCCAAGCACGCCGTGGTCGGCCTCGTCCGGGGCCTGGCCGCCGACCTCGCCTCGAGCGGGATCACCGCCAACGCCGTCTGCCCGGGCTCGACGCGCACGGCGATGCTCGACGCGTCCGCGGCGATCTACGGGCTCGACACGCCCGAGGCGCTCGCCGAGCACCAGCCGATCGGTCGGCTCCTCGAGCCCGCCGAGCCCGCGGCGCTCATCGCCTGGCTGTGCTCGGAGGCCGCCTCGGGGATCACGGGCGCCGCGATGGCAGTGGACGGCGGGATGACCTCGGTCTAGGGATGCTCGGGGTGCGGGGTGAGTCGTCCGCGCCGGGAGCCGTCAGAACGGCTCGGGCTCGGCGAGCGCGGCCGGCGCGGCGCACGCCGCGCGCCACAGCGCGAGGTAGTTCGGGTAGGTGAGCTCCTCGGTCACGTAGCCCGCGCGCCGCAGCTCCTCGTCGTACGCGGGGAGGTGGCGCCAGGGCACGCCCATGTCCACGTGGTGCGCGAGGTGCCAGCCGGTGTTGTAGGGGACGAACCAGAGCCGCGCCAGCCAGTGCTGCCGGACGTTGTGCGTCGTCACGCGGCGGTCCTTGCCCGCCTCCATCCCACCGTGCTCGGCGATCGCGCGCAGGCGGTTGAGCACTCGCCACTGCGTCATCCAGCTCAGCCACCAGAACACCGGGTACGCCCACCACGCCCCCGTCACCGCCCACAGCGCACCGAACATCGCGAGCTGGACCACGAGGATCGGCACGGCGACCGCACGCCCCTGGGCGGTGCGCGTCGCGAGGAGCAGCACCTTGAAGTTCTTCCACCCCGAGATGCCGACGGCGTCGCGCGCGAGCCGGCGCAGCAGGTCGCGAGGGCGGCCCGGGTAGCCCGAGTAGAAGGCGAGATCGGGCTCCTCGGGGCCGAACTCCTCTCGGTGGTGGGCGAAGTGGCTGCGACGGTAGAGCGAGATCGGCACCATCGCCGGGTAGGCGAGGAGCCACGTGCCGACCCAGTCGTTCACCCGCTTGGAGGTGAACAGCAGCTTGTGGGCGGCCTCGTGCATGAGGATCGCGAAGCGCGCGTGGATCGGGCCCATGGCGACGAAGCACGCGAGGGCGACCCACGGGTTCGAGAGCCGGACGCCGAGCTCGACGATGCCGACGGTCACGAGCCACAGGGAGACGACCGTCCAGGCGTTGCGGCGGTCGGCGATCGTGCGGTACCGGGCGCGCAGCTCGGGCAGCGCCAGGCCGGTCGGACCGAGCCGCTCGGTCGGCAGCACGTCGGGCCGAGCCGTCGAGCGGGGCACCATGGTCACAGCCACCGCGATACATTACCAAGATAGAACGGCTGGATCAAGATCGTAAGAGACCGCTCACGGCCAGGAGCGTGCTCGCGAGCGCCCTGCTGGGCGAGACGCCGCCGACCCTGCCGGTGCGCCGGCTGGTGCGGGTGGCCGCGATGTTCGGCATCAACGAGAACCGTGCCCGGGTGGCCCTCTCACGAATGGTCGCGAGCGCAGAGGTCGTCACCGACGGGGCGGGCACCTACTCGCTGTCGGGCCGGCTCGCGGCCCGCTCGGCTCGGCTCTCGTCGTCGAGGACTGGGGCCACGGGTCCCTACGACGGCTCGTGGCACGTGGTCGTCGTGACGGTGGCCGGCGACGTGCCCGCGCTGCGTCGAGAGCGTCGGGGCGCGCTGCGCGCGGCGCGGCTCGCCGAGCTGCGCGACGGCACGTGGCTGCGTCCCGCGAACCTCGCGCTCGACCTCGACGACGCGACGGCGTCGGCGGTGGCCCGCTTCGCGGCGTTCCCCGAGGACGACCCCGCGGTGCTCGCCGCCCGGGTCTTCGACCTCGGCGGATGGGCGAGTCGCGCGCGACGGCTCTGCGTCGAGCTCGACGCCGTCGAGCTCGACGGCACCGACGCGCTGGCACGCGGCTTCGAGCGCGACGCCGAGGTGCTCCGCCACCTGCAGCGCGACCCCCTCATCCCTCCCGAGCTGCTGCCGCCGGACTGGCCCGGCATGGCGCTGCGCGCCCGCTTCGACGTCTTCGACGCGCGCTATCGCGACCTGCTGCGCGCCGCGCACCGGGCGAGCACCGCGCCCGTGCTCGTGCGCTGAGCAGCGTCGAGGTCCGCCAAGCGACGAGCCGGCCGGCACCGCCCTCGCAGCGCGCTGCGTCGCGTGTCGGTTAGGCTGCTCGTCAGCCAGCGGTGTCAGCGAAGTCCGGTGCGATCCCGGCGCTGTCCCGCAACTGTGACGTCAGCACCTCGCTGACGGAGCCAGGTCGACTGCCCGCTGGCGCGCGAACACAGCTTCCGAGGAAGGAGCGGTCGTGCGGGTGTCTCACCCGTCGTCCATTCGACTTCGGCGAGAGGAGACACATGCAGACCATCGTCCACAAGTCCACCGCGCTGCTCGCCGCGTCGGCGCTCGCGCTCGGCGCGCTCGTCGCGGTCGGCGCGACCGGCGCCGCGGCGGCACCGGCAGCGTCCAAGGACTACGCACCACAGCGCACGTTCCCGATGACGATCACGACGCCGGCGGGGACCATCCACCTCGCCAAGGCGCCGACGAGGATCGTCTCGCTGTCGCCCACGGCGACCGAGATCCTGTACGCGATCGGCGCGGGCAAGCGGGTGATCGCGGTCGACACGGACTCCAACTACCCGACCAAGGGGCTCCCGACGACCCGGTTCAACGCGTTCAGCCCCAACGTCGAGCAGCTCATCGCGCTGCACCCCACGCTCGTCGTTGTCTCGTACAACCCCAACAACCTCGAGTCCCAGCTCGCCTCGGCGGGCATCCCCGTCATGGAGCAGGACGCGGCGTCCAACCTCCGCGGCACCACCCGCCAGATCACCTGGCTCGGCAACGCGACGGGCCACTACGAGCAGTCCTACGACGTGGCGTCCGCCGACACGGCCGCGGTCGCGAAGGACATCGCCAAGATCCCGAAGCACCACCCGACGCTGCGCGTCTACTACGAGCTCGACCCGACGCTGTACTCGCTCACGTCCAGCACGTACGCCGGCGGTCTGCTGAAGTCGCTCGGCGTGACCAACATCGCCGACCCGCTCGGCACGACGCTGAACGGCGGGTACCCCCAGCTGACGGCCGAGTACGTCATCGGTAAGAACCCCCAGATGGTCTTCCTGGCCGACACCGTGTGCTGCCACCAGTCCTACGCGACGGTCGCGGCGCGTGCGGGGTTCTCGGTCATCTCGGCGGTCAAGCACCACGAGGTGATCAAGCTCAACGACGACGTCGCGTCGCGCTGGGGGCCGCGTGTCTCGATCCTGATGGACCAGCTCACCGCGGCGGTGCTCAGGTACGACAAGGCGTGAGGCGCGCCGCCGGCGCGTCGGGCTCGCCCAGCTCCGCACTCAGGGTCCGACACGTCGTCGCGGCGATCGCGTTCGCGGTCGTCGCGACGGCGGTCGGGCTCTCGGTCGGGTCGGTCCACGTGCCGGTCACGGCGATCCTCTCCGACGTCGCGTGGCGGCTGGGCCTCGGCGGGCACCCGATGAACCGGCTCGACGACGTCATCGTCTGGACGCTGCGCGCCCCGCGCGTGGTCCTCGCCCTCCTCGTCGGTGGGACGCTCGCCGTCGCGGGCGGCGCCTACCAGGGGGTGTTCCGCAACCCGCTGGCCGATCCGTACCTCCTCGGCATCGCCGCGGGTGCGGGGCTCGGGGCCACGATCGCCATCGTCGTCATCGGCGGCGGCGCCAGTGACCCCACCGTCACGCCGATCTTCGCCTTCGTGGGCGGGCTGCTCGCCGTGTCGCTCACCTGGCTCGTGGCGGGCCGCGGCTCGACCGGCCCGACGACGCTGATCCTCGCGGGCGTCGCCGTCGCGAGCATGCTGGCGGCGGGCCAGACGCTGCTCCAGCAGACCTCGACGCTCGCCGTCACCCACGTCTACTACTGGCTGCTGGGCTCGCTCGCCGGCGCGACGTGGTCAGGCATCGAGGGCGTGCTGCCGTACATGGCGGTCTCGGTCGTCGTCTGCCTCAGCTGTGCGCGGCTGCTCGACGTGCTCGCCGTCGGCGAGCTCGAGAGCGCGTCGCTCGGGCTCCCGGTCGTCGCCGTTCGCACGATCGTGATCGCCGCGGCGTCGCTGGGCGCCGCGGCCGCGGTCGCCGCGGCGGGGCTGATCGGCTTCGTCGGCATCGTCGTGCCGCACGCCGTGCGACTCCTCGTGGGCGTCAGCTACCGGCGGATCCTCGTGCTGTCACTGTTCGGCGGGGCGGGGTTTTTGGTGCTCGCCGACGTGCTCGCGCGCTCGGTGCTTCGCGGCCAGGAGCTCCCGATCGGCGTCGTCACCGCCCTCCTCGGCGTCCCCTTCTTCGTCCTGGTGCTCCACGTCCGACGGCTGCGGCTCCGATGAGCGCGGCGCTCGAGGCCACCGGCGTGACGGTCCGGGTCGGGGACCGCGCCCTCCTGGACGACGTGGGGCTCTCGGTGGCGGCGGGGGAGTGGGTGACGGTGATCGGCCCGAACGGCGCGGGCAAGACGACCCTCGTCCACGCCATCGCCGGCCTGCGGCGCGTCGACGGCGGGCAGGTCCGCCTCTCGGGCCGCGACCTCGGGTCGCTGTCCGTCCGGTCGCGCGCCGGGCTCGTGGCGTTCGTGCCCCAGGCCCCCGTCGTGCCCGAGGGGATGTCGGTCGCGGACTACGTCTTGCTCGGCCGGGTGTCGCACCGTTCGCTGCTGCGGGCCGAGACGCCCCACGACCGCTCCGTCGTGGGCGAGGTGCTCGCGCGCCTCGACCTCGTCGGGCTCGCGGCGCGCGCGGTGCAGACCCTGTCCGGTGGCGAGCGCCAGCGCGCCGTGATCGCACGGGCGCTCGTCCAGGAGGCACCGCTCTTGGTGCTCGACGAGCCGACGACGGGGCTCGACCTTCGCCACCAGCTCGAGGTCCTCGAGGTCGTCGCGGAAGAGCGGCGCTCGCGCCGGATCGCCGTGCTCGCGACGCTCCACGACCTCACCTTGGCCGGGCGGTTCGCCGACCGGATCTGCCTCCTCGACGCCGGGCGAACCGTCGCGAGCGGCGCGGTCCCCGAGGTGCTCACCGAGACGCTCCTGCGCGCCCACTACGGCGTCGACGTGACGGTGCTCGACGTCGCTGGCACGCCCGTCGTCGTGCCGAACCCTCGTGCGCCGACTTGACGAACTCTACGCCGCGAGCGTGCACGCGATTGTGCGGGGCGTGGGTCTACATTGAGGAGCCCACCCGGCAGGCGTGATCACCTGCCACGACCTTGACGCAGGCGGTGATCACATGGGCACGAATCTCGACTTCCCCGAGGGGCTGGACAGCACCTCGCACAACGCCTGGGCGGAGGTCGTCTCGCTCCTCGAGGAGGCCGCGCAGCTGCTGCACCTCGACGAGGGCACCACGAAGATGATCATCGTGCCCGAGCGCATCTTGGAGGTCGCGATCCCGGTGCGCCTCGACGACGGCAGCGTCGAGATGTTCAAGGGCTGGCGGATCCAGCACGACTCCAGCCGTGGCCCCGGCAAGGGCGGGCTGCGCTTCCACCCGAGCGTGGACGTCAACGAGATCTGCGCGCTCTCGGCCGACATGTCGATCAAGTGCGCCGTGGTCAACATCCCCTTCGGGGGAGCGAAGGGCGGCGTCAAGTGCGATCCCCTCGCGATGTCGCGCGGCGAGCTCGAGCGGCTCACGCGGCGCTACACCTTCGACATCGCGGCGATCCTCGGTCCCGACCGCGACATCCCGGCGCCCGACGTGAACACCGACCCCCAGGTGATGTCCTGGGTGATGGACACGATCTCGATGATCCGCGGCCACTCGACGCCCGGCGTCGTCACGGGCAAGCCGGTGGCGATCGGCGGGACCCACGGCCACGCCGGGGCGACGTCGGTCGGGGTGGCGATCGTGTCGCGGGCCATCTTCGAGCGGCTCGGCATCGACGTGCGCGGCGCCCGCGCGGTCGTCCAGGGCTACGGGAAGGTCGGCGCGCCGCTGCTGGACCTGCTCCACGACATGGGCATGCGGATCGTCGGCGTGGCCGACGTCTGCGGCGCGATCCACAACGACGAGGGCATCCTGCCCGCCGCGCTCCACGAGCACGTGCTCGCCACCGGGACCGTCGCGGGCTTCGAGAGCGCCGAGGCGATCAGCCAGGAGGCGCTGTTCTCGGTGCCCTCCGACCTCGCGGTCCCCGCCGCGCTCGGCGGCTCGATCGACGAGGCCGTCGCGACGTCCATGTCGGCGAAGGTGCTGGTCGAGGCGGCCAACGGACCGACGACGCGCGGCGCAGAGGCGATCCTCGACAAGCGTGGCGTCGTCTCGGTCCCCGACGTGCTCGCGAACGCCGGCGGCGTCGTCGCGTCCTACTTCGAGTGGGCCCAGGACCTCCAGGGGATCCCGTGGGAGCGCGACGTGTTCAAGCGACGTCTCCAGACGACGATGGTCGATGCGTTCAACCACGTCTACGACCGCGCCGAGACGCTCAAGGTCCCGATGCGCCAGGCGGCCGTCGCCGTCGGCGTCGAGCGGATCGCCGAGGCGATCGCGCTGCGCGGCCTGTTCCCCTGAGTCGCCCGTCGCCCCGCCGCACGGTCGCCGCTAGAGCGTCAGCAGCGTCGCGAACGGCCGTGCGTCGATCACCGTGCCGCTCCGCGACGTCGTGGTGACGGACCCCACCGCGACGCAGCGCGTCGCCTGGACGCAGGCAACGGCGCGCAGCAGCGCCGACGTGGCGGGGCCGAACGCACGCGGCGCGCGCACCTCCTGCGACAGCGCCCACTGGACGTGCTGGTCGCGCACGAGGGCGACGGTCTGGCCCGTCGCCGTCGTCGCCGCGCCGACGGCGAGGCACGACCCCACCGCGGGGCAGGTGACGCCGTCGAGCCGCGCGCCGAGGAGGTGTGGCTGCGTCGCGGGCAGGCGACCGGAGGCGACGGCGACGCCCCATCCGCCCGCCGCCTGGGCGGCCGCGATCTCCACGGGCCGGCCGGCCAGGTTCGCGGCCCCACCGACGGCGACGCAGGCGGTCGGCGTGGCGCACGACACCGCGGCGAGGTCGGCCGTCGAGACGAGGCGCGCCCGCAGGGCGACGTGCACCCGGCGCGCTTGGCCCCAGGCGCCGGCTGTGAGCGTCACGTGGATCGGGGCGTAGCCACCAGCGGCGTCGAGGTAGTCGCCGACCGCGACGCAGTCGGTCGTGGCCGCGCACGAGATCCCCGAGAGCGCGACGGCACCGGGGGTGCGGGGCACCGAGCCGGCGTCGGCGGGGAGGGCGATCGATACGGCCGCGCCCCAGCTGCCCGCGATCGACGTGGCCGCCATCAGCCGCACCGCGCCCGTGGCGGTGGTGTAGACGCCCGCGGCCACGCAGCTGCCCACCGCGGCGCACGAGACCGCGTCGAGCTGGGCCTGCTCGTTGGTGGCCGCCGCGGCCGCGGGCAGGGCGACCGGGACGGCGGCGGACCAGGTGCCGGCGAGCTCGTTGGCGACCATCGGACGCTCGTTGCCGGCGGCGTCCACGTAGCTGCCGACGGCGACGCACGCCGTCGCGCTCGGGCACGCCACGGCGGCGAGACCTGCCGTGCTGTGCGCACCAGCGCGGCCGGCGGGTGGGGCGACGCTCACCGCGCGCGACCAGCCCCTCGCGGTCATCGTCGCGGCGAAGGGGAGGCCGCGGGCTGAGGCTGCCTCGTAGCGCCCTACCGCGACACAGACCGTGGACGACCCGCACGCGATCGCGTCGAACGAGGCGACCGGAGCAGCGGCGGCGTCCGCGGGCGGACGCACGAGGACGGAGGGCCCGATGGACGCGGTCGCGGCGCGTGCGGACGGGCCCCACGTCACGGGCACGACGGCGCCGGTGCACGCGACGGCGGCGAGGAGCGCCCGGCGGTTCCTTCGCAGCACCGAGGGACGCGGGGGTGCCACGGAGGCACCGTACCCAGCACGGATGCGACGAGCCCCGCGGGTGGACCCCCGGCGCCCGGTCAGACCGTCGGTGTCGCCGTCGCGGCCGCCATCGTGGCGGCGATGCGCGTGAGGGCCGAGACCGTCCTGCGGATCCGCTCCCGTGCGCGCTCGGCCTGGGCGTCGAGGCCCGACAGCTCGTCGAGACGCCACGCCGCCAGCGTCGGGTGCACCACCTGGTGGACGTACTGGCTCGCGTCGAAGATGCCCGCGAGCGCGATCGCCTGCTCGTGCGCCGCGAAGCCGGGGATGCCCTGGCCGGGCATCCGGAACTCGCGCAAGCGGCGGCAGATCGCGATGACCATGAGGCTCGGGTCGATCTCGATCGCCGCGCTGGCGAGGTCACGGTAGAACGCGTGGTGCAGCCCCTCGTCGCCCGCGATCTGCGACATGATCTTCTTCCCCCGCAGCGTGCGGTCGAGTGCCTGGCCCGTGTTGCGGTGGGCCACCTGGGTCGCGAGCTCCTGGAACGAGACGTAGGCCAGCGTGTCCGCCAGCATGTCGGCGCTCGGAACGATCCCCGTCGTCATCTGCACCATGCGGTCGTCCTCGAGCCGCCACGGGTCGATCGCCCTCGTCGCGAGGACCCAGTCGCGCATCGCGGCGGAGTGTCGCCACTCCTCGGCGGTCCAGCGACCGGTCCACTCCCGGAGCGGGTGGCTGTCGGGGACGTTCACGAGCAACGAGTGGGTGTAGTACGGAAGGTTGTCCTCGGTGAGCAGGTTCACGAGGATCGCGCTGCGTATGCCCTCAGAGAGCGGGTAGACGCCCTCGTCCCACTCGTCGCGGGAGAAGTCCGTCGCGTGGTCCCAGGGAACGTCCTCGAAGGGGTACCAGGTCCGTGCCGCGCCCAGGTGTCGTGAGAGGAGCTTGGCGGTGGGCTCCTCGAGCTCGACCAGCATCGCTCGGTCGCGCTTTAGCTCTTCGTCCTTGTCCATTACCTGATGAGGCTCGCTGTCCCGCCGCGAGGCGCGAACGGCGGCGGCGCCGAAGGCGCACGCCGATCACAAGAGCGGCGCATGCCACAGGCTTGCACACCGGCGCGGCCTCCGGGGAACGTCCGGCATATGCCGGCATCTGCAGGTATTCCGCACCGACCGTCGCCGGGCTCGGACCGTCAGTCGTGGAGCCCGCGCTCGTGGTCGAGATGGCGCAGGGCCTCGATCTGGAAGGTCGAGTGCGCGACGTCGAAGTGGCTCGAGAGACACGCCTGGATGCGATCGAGCAGCCGACCCGCCGAGCCGTCGGCGAGGCACTCGTCGGTGACGACCACGTGGGCGGTGACCGCGGGCTGATCCGAGGTCACGACCCACGCGTGCAGGTCGTGGACCGCGACGACCTCGTCGAGGGCCTCGAGGTGCCGCCGCACCTCGTCGAGGTCGACGGCCTCGGGGGTGCCCTCGAGCAGCACGTGGCCGGACGACCGCAGGAGTCGCCACGCGGCGAAGAGCACGACACCGACGACGGCGAGCGACGCCAGCGGGTCCGCGCGGTTCCAGCCGGTCCCGAGGATCACGGCGCCCGCGACGGCCGTCGCGAGCAGGCCGAAGAGATCCGTGAGGACGTGCAGGTACGCCGCACGCACGTTCATCGATCGCACCGAACCTTTGGCCAGCACCGCCGCCGCGGCGACGTTGACCCCCACCCCGACCGCGGCCACGACGACCATCGCGCCACCACGCACGTGCGCCGGATGGATGAGGCGCTGGACCGCCTCGACGGCGAGCACCACGCCGACGACGAGCAGGGTGACGCCGTTCGCCGCCGCCGCCAGGATCTCGGCTCGCTTCAGTCCGAACGTCCACCTCGTGGTCGCTGGGCGGGTCGCCACGCGCATGGCCCAGAGCGCGCCGGCGAGCGCACCCGCGTCGACCAGGAGGTGGCCGGCGTCTGCCCACAGCGCCAGCGATCTCGCCACGACGCCGACTGCGATCTCGACGACGATGAACGTCGACACGAGCGCGAGCGCGACGCGGAGGCGCTGGGCGTCCGCGGACGGCTGATGCGCGTGCAACGGTTGGGGCGCGCTCACCCGCCCATAGTCATCGATCGAGGCGGGGCGTGCCCATCATGCGCGTCCCACCCGGTGGGCGAGGCAGCGGCGTCCCAGTCGAGCGTGCGTTCTGGGCGCTCTCTGCGTCGACGCGTGCGTGCGCCGTCCGGTCCCCTGATCGCAGCCGTGCCGCACCTGCGTCACATTCTTTGGAGGAGGTCCGGTGGGTAGAGTGACCGCCGACGTCACCCGGGAGCAGTGTGGCCGACCGCCTGCCGTGCACCCGCCGCGCGTGAGGAGAGTGGATGTGAGTGGGGACCACGGGGGCGATGCCGGCGACGAGCTGCTTCGGGACTTCCTCCGTGGCCAGCGAGCGACCGTGCTGGCCATCGTCGAAGGACTGGACGAGGCGGCGTGGCACCGGTCGGTGGTGCCCACGGGCTGGACCCCGGCCGGGATGGTGGAGCACCTGGGCGGCGCCGAGTGGCACTGGTTCCAGGGCGTCGTCGAAGGCGAGCAGCCCGAGCTGCCGGGCGACCTCACCGAGGATCGACCGCCGTATGACCCCATGACCGTGGTGTTCACGACCGACGAGCCCTCGGCCGAGATCATCGCGTTCTACCGCGACCAGTGTGCGCAGTCCGAGGCGGTGCTCGCGACGACCCCCCTCTCGGCCGCACCGCGGGGCAAGCACGGGCTCGGGTTCGAGCCGCCGAACGTCCGTTGGGTCGTGCTGCACATGATCGAGGAGACGGCGCGGCACGCCGGGCACCTGGACATGGCTCGTGAGCTGCTCGACGGGACGGCCCGGCTCGGTGGCCGCTGACGCGGTGCGTTCGCACCGACGCTGACACATCCCGACGGTGGCGCGGGCCGCGTCGGTCATCAGGGCTTCGATCATCATGGATCCGGCGGAACTACCGTGGATCGCGTGGATCGTCCTCCGCGGCGTGCGTGCGGGAAGTGCTCGGCGTGAGCACGCGATGGCGGCTCGTCGCTGGTCTCATCGTCGTCGCGCTCGCGGTCGCCGCAGGGACGGTCGACTCGGTGGTGTCGTCACCCGCGCCAGTCCTCATCGGGTCGTGGGGCGGCCATCCGTGCGCGCAGGTCACGATCGCCCACCCGGTCACGCTGCCGAACCAGGGACGTGGGCGGTACAAGGGTGCCCCGTACCCGGCGACCATCGACGCGGCCGGGCGCATCAACCTCCTGCTGACGAGGCACTTCTCCGCGGTGTCCAGCGGCATCACCCTGAGCGACGACAACGCGACGATCAACGTCTACGCGACCGCCCTCCCGCGCCGACTGAGGGTCGAAGTCGCCAAGCTCGCACCAGAGGGCTCCGTCAGCTACCACCGGTGCGCCAACACGCTCTCGTCGCTCAGTGCGGTGCAACACGAGCTCAATGCCCAGGGCACCGGTCTCGGCCGCGAGGGCATCGACGTCGCAGGCTACGGGCCGACGATCACGTCCAACTGCGAGGAGATCGACGTGGTGCGACTCACGGGCGCTCAGCTTGCGCTCCTTCGTCGGGACCTAGGGGCGAACAAGATCTGCGTCCACGGCATCACGGCGCAGCAGGTGGCGGTGCCCATCTAGTCCGACGACGCCCGTGGCGAGGGCGCAACGAGACCGACCAGCAGATCAGGGCCGTGGAGGTTCGAGCCGGGTCAAGACCAAGTGCGGGGCCGAGGGCGATCCCTTGCCAGACTGAGCGTGCCGGGAAGGGGGCAGCATGCGGAAGCTGGGAGTGGTCGAGTTCGTCACCCTCGACGGCGTCATGCAGGGCCTTGGCGGTCCCGATGAGGACCGCGAGGGCGGCTTCGAGCATGGCGGCTGGAGCGCCCCCTACGGCGACGAGGTGCTGGCGCAACAGGCCGGGCAAGGCATCGCCCAGACCTCGGCGTACCTGTTCGGCAGGAAGACGTACGAGCACATGGCGGCGCACTGGCCGCACGAACCAGCGGAGAATCCGATCGCCGCGAGCCTCAACACCACCCCGAAGTACGTGGCGACGAGGACGCTGCACCAGGAGAACATCGAGTGGGCAAACAGCCACGTCATCGACACCGACGTCGCTGCGGCGGTGCATGCGCTCAAGTCCGAAGGCGAGGGCTACGTCACCGTCCTGGGGAGCGGGGAGCTGGTGCAGACGCTCATCGCCAACGATCTGGTGGATGTCTACCGGATCATGGTGCACCCCATCGTGCTCGGTGCGGGCAAGCGGCTGTTCCGGACGTACACCGAACCACGGTCGCTGCGGCTCACCGCGTGCACCCCGACGACCACCGGGGTGCTGCTCCTCACCTACGAGCCGCAGACTGGGACGACGTAGCGTCCGACGGTCCGTGCAGCTGGCGTCAGCGTGCCAAGCGAGCCGGGCGCGGTGACTGATCAGGCGATCCGCCGAGAGCGCCGACCGAGCAGCAGGCTCAGGCTTCTCGCTCCTCGGCGTCGTCCGGCCCGTCCTCGTTGGGCTCGTCCACGCCTCCCTCCACACCGGAATCGCTCACGGTGTCGGGGATCGGATCGCGCTTGTCTGACATGGCTTGATCCTACGGATCCCTCTGGCGGCGGCCAAGGGTTCGAGGTGAGTTCGTGTCAGCCTGGGGTTAGCGACCGTAGGCCAACCCAGCACCGCTGTCGGCCGCGGAGAGCGTGAAACGCGAACAGCGATGAACGTGGCGATGCACGTCGCGATGCACGTACATGACCATCGCATCGGGCGCCATCCAGGGATCCGGCAGGCGGACAGCACTGCCGGGATTGATCAGGCGAGATGGACCGAAGGGCTCCGCCCACAGAGCGCGCGTCGTCCCGTCGGCGTTCCGGATGCCGGCGCTCGGTGCTCGAGGCGGATCATGCGCTTGCGATCGCCAGAGGATGCTTCGGCTGGTAGAGACCCACCTCGCCGCCGCCTGGAAGACGAACCATCGTGATGGACCCCCACCTCGCCTCCTCCACAGCGGAGCATCGGACCCCCTTCCCCGCGAGCGTGGCGATCTCTGCCTCGAGGTCGTCACACAGGAGATACAGCTCGTGCTTGCCATCCTCATCGGTCGGATGGACAGCCATCTCCGCTGGGGGCAGCGCGAAGATCAGCCAGTCGTGGCCGGCGTCAACGAACCGATAGCCGAGCACGTCTCGGAAGAAGGCTCGATCTGCGGCAGCGTCCTTGCTGTAGAGAATGACGTGGGCACCGAAGATCACGGGTCACCTCCTGTTCGTTGGTTGCCGTCGGAAGGTAACAGCAGGCATCTCGGTGCGCCCGACGCCATCGATTACGGACCGACGAATCACGCGTCGCGAGGAGGATCACTGTGAAAGACCTGTCTCGTCCGGGTGGTCGGGGATGGATCGTCAATGTGGCGGCCGTCGTGGCGTTCAACCCGAGGACCGAGCGCCCGCTGTAAGGTGGATCGGAGGGCGAGTGCGCTCGGCTCGAAGGTGCATGGTCCTCCGTCGCAGCGGTGGCGCAAGGACACGCCGGCCGAGGAGCCATGTGAACTCATCTGATGCATCAGACTTGGGTGCTCGGCTCGACGCGCACCACGTTCCGGAGACCAACGGACGAATGGCGGTCTGCCGACGCTGCGGTGCGGCGACCGACTCACCAGAGGGGTGTGAGCACCAACCACGGGAACCCCGGATGGCGCATCTCTCCGAGTGGTTGGACGCGCAGGAGCGATTCAGGCTCTTCGAACTCGCACGTGAACGGCTCCAGAACTGAGCTGCCCGCCGTGAGCGGAAGAACCCGTCATCTCGACGGCGACGGACGCCCGACTCCAAGAGCGGCCCTGCCTCGCGGCCCCGTGCCTTCCCGGCGCAGGGCCAACCACCGCGTGCGGTGCGAGGCACCGCAACACTGCGTGAGACGACTCGTCGCAAGTGGGAACGCCGGCACCGCTGCAACATGAGTTCGGCGGCCTCACCGTCTGCCTAGCGCCGCAGCTCCATCCAGCGACCCGACTCAGCGACGATCTCGAAGCCTGCGCCTCGATAGATCTCATGGGCGTCCCTCGTCGCGAGGAGGAGCAATCGAACGTCCCTGACCTCTGGGTGATCGACGGCGCACTGCACGACGAACTTCCCGAGGCCTCCTCCTCGAGAACGACGTTCGACGAACACGTCGCAGAGCCAACCGAAAGTCGCACCGTCAGTGACCCACCTTGCAAACGCCACCTGCTCATGGGCGGGGTTGAAGCAACCGAGCGGTATCGAGCGTTCGATCGACTTCTTCACCACGTCCTCGGGTCTTCCTGAGGCCCAGTAGCTCTCATCGCTCAGCCACCGATGGATCGAATGCACGTCCAGCCGGCTGGGATCATCGGAGACGTAGTAGCCATCATCGCGCTGCCACTGCACCGCGCGACACTACGTCCGCCGTTCACCGGACTGGCATCCAGCATTGCGCTGCGAGCAATCCTCGATCGGCCCACGGATTCGCGGCGCATGCGTCCCGTGAGTGGCTGGACTCACTCGCTCCCCGCCGATGGCCGACGCCAGCCAGGCATGGTTCGCGCAGATTGCTTCTCCGAGACGGCCTCCCTCTACAGGCTGAGGAGGTGAGATCGAGATGCCCTCAGGTTCATCTGTCACCCCAGTGCTGAGACATCACGGTGGCGCCCCCGGCAGGACTCGAACCTGCGCACCCGGCTCCGGAGGCCGGTGCTCTATCCGCTGAGCTACGGAGGCGGACGTTCGAATGCTACCGGGGCCGTTTCCCGTCAATGGTGGGCGTCGACCCGTATCCTCGCGGCGTGTCGGACCCTGTCGTGATGGACGCCCCGCCCTCGCCGAGGCCGACACTCGGCCACGTCGGTGCGCTCGACGGCATCCGTGCGCTCGCCGTCGCCGCCGTCGTCCTCTACCACGGCGGCGTCACCGCGGTTCGCGGCGGGTTCCTCGGCGTCGACGTCTTCTTCGTGCTCTCCGGCTTCCTCATCACTTCGCTCCTCCTGCGCGAGCTCGAGCGGGGTGGACGGCTCCGATTCGGTCGCTTCTACGAGCGCCGGGCGCGCCGTCTGCTGCCGGCCCTCGTCGTCCTGGTCGTCCTGGTCGCCCTCTACGCGAGCCTCGCCGTCCCCGGCGGCAGCGAACCCTCGCTGCCCGGCCAGATCGTGGGCACGATGGCCTACGTCGGGAACTGGACGCTGATCACCGCGCACGCCACGTACTTCACCCAGGGCCTCCCGCCCTCCCCGCTCCAGCACACGTGGTCGCTCGCGATCGAGGAGCAGTTCTACCTGGTCTGGCCCGCTCTCCTCGTCGGGCTCCGTGTGCTCACCCGCCGTCGCGCCCCACTCGGCGCCACCTGCATCGCCGGGTCGATCGCGTGCGCGGCGTTCACCGCGTTGCGGTACGAGCAGGGCGCGAGCGTCAACGCGTTGTACTTCGCGACACAGACCCACGCGACGACGATGCTCCTCGGCGCCGCCCTCGCCTGCGCCGTGCTGACGCCGAGCACCGCGACCGACGCCACCAGCGCGGCCGCCTTCCGCCACGCACCACCCGCTTGGCGACGCGTGTGCGGCGCAGGTGGCGTGGTCGCGTGGCTCCTCGTCATCGTCGCGATGCTCACGGTCGCGGGGACCGGATCGGCGCTGTATCGCGGGGGCTACGTGGCGTTCGGCGCCGTCGTCGCCGCGGCGATCGGGGCGACGGTGGCGGTGCCCGACGGCCTCGCCGCCCGGTTGCTCTCGTTGCGGCCCGTGGCGTTCATCGGCCGGATCTCCTACGGGATCTACCTGTACCACTTCCCGCTCTTCTTGTGGCTTGACCATGCCCACACGGGGCTGCGGGGACCCGCGCTGCTCGCGCTGCGGCTCGCCAGCACGCTCGCGATCGCCACGGCGTCGTACGTTGCCATCGAACAGCCCGTCCGAGAGCGCCGGCTGCTCCGGGGGGTCCGAGGGCTGGTCACCGCTGCGGGTGCCTACGTCCTCGTCGGCGCGCTCGCGGTCTCGGCGACCGCCGCTGCCGCGACGATCCCCTTCGGCGACGAGATCGCCCGGTGGAACCCCGTGCGCGCGACGCCGGCGGCGGCGACGACGACCGTGCTGCTCGTCGGTGACTCGATGGCCCAGACGCTCGGCGGCGGCCTGAACAACCCCTTCATGGCCGCGGCCCACGTCTTCGTCACCGTGAACGCCAACCCTCGATGCTCGCTCGTGGGCGGCCGCATGCGGGTGAAGGACTTCCGCTTCGACTCGCCGAGGAGGTGCAACGCGCGCTCGCCGAGAGGATGGCCGACACGATGGGCGCGGACCGTCCTGCATCGGCGGCCCGCCCTCTCCATGATGCTCTTCCGTCTCGACGTCGTCGACCACCGCCTCGCCGGTCGATGGCAGCACATCGGCGATCCCCAGTACGACTGCACGCTGTCGTCGCGGCTCCTTCGGCTCGCCGCGGTGCTCGCCGTCACGGGACGGCCGGTCGTCTTCCTCACCTCGCCCTACTACGACACCGGCGAGCAGCCGAACGGCGCGCCGTGGGTCGAGGACGACCCGGCACGGGTGCGTGGCTACAACCAGCTGCTCGAGCGGGTCGCCGCGCAGTTCCCCGAGGTCATCCACCTCGTCGACCTCGGCGCGATGCTCAGCCCCGAGGGGCGGTACACGAGGACGATCGGCGCGACCGTCGTGCGGTGGGTGGACGGCGTGCACCTCACCTACGGGGGCGACAGCTACCTCGTGCCACGGCTCCTCCCGATCATCGAGCGGCTGGCCGGGACCACGCCGACGCGAGGGGCGCTCACCGAGCTGGCGTTGGCCGCGGGACGCGCCGCGACGAGGGGCTGTCCGACCCAGGAGCGTGCGCCGGTCGCCGTAGGGTGAGCGGCGTGGCGCCGGACGCATCGACTGCGCCCGTCGAGCGCGCCCTCCTCCCCGACACCGCCGTCATCGCCGCCGACGGCCGGCTCTCGGTCGGCGGCTGCGACCTCGTCTCGCTGGCGGAAGCCCACGGCACGCCGTTGTTCGTCTACGACGAGGCGCACCTCGAGGCGAGGTGCGCGGAGGCACGTGCGGCGTTCGACGACGGCGTGGCCTACGCGTCAAAGGCCTTCCTGTGCCGGGCGATGGCGCGCCTCGCGCACGCGGCCGGGCTGTGCATCGACGTCGCGTCGGCCGGGGAGCTGCACTGCGCGCTGCGCGCCGGCGTCCCCGCGGGGCGGCTCGTCCTCCACGGGAACTTCAAGTCCGACGACGAGCTCGCCGTCGCCCTCGAGGCCGGCGTCGGTCGGGTCGTGGTGGACGGCGCCGACGACCTGGCGCGCCTCGAGCGCCGCTCGCGCGGTCGTACGGTGCCCCAGCCGACGCTGCTCCGCGTGACCCCGGGCGTCGAGGCGCACACCCACGAGTTCGTGCGCACCGGGCAGGAGGACTCCAAGTTCGGCGTCTCGATCGTGTCCGGGGAGGCAACCCGCCTGCTGGGCCGTATCCGGGACGCGGACGGGCTCGCGCTCGTGGGCCTGCACGCCCACATCGGCAGCCAGGTCTTCGACGTGGGCTCCCTCGCCCAAGCCGCGCGGATCCTCGCCGAGTTCTTCGCACCCCTCGGGCTCGACGAGCTCTGCGTGGGTGGCGGGCTGGGCGTGCCCTACGTCGCCGGCGAGACGGCGCCCTCCATCACCGAGTGGGGGCGCGCGGTCCGCGCCGCCGTCAGCGCCGCGGGCGTCCCGAGCCACGTGCGGGTGACCGCCGAGCCGGGTCGCTCCGTCGTGGCGGCGGCAGGGCTCACGCTCTACACGGTGGGGGCGATCAAAGAGCTCGAGGGCGTTCGCACCTACGTCGCCGTCGACGGCGGCATGAGCGACAACCCACGTCCCGTGCTGTACGGCTCGGGCTACGAGGCCTTCCTCCCTCGGGTCGCGGCCGCGCCGCGCCGTCGCGCCGTACGCGTCGTGGGCAAGCACTGCGAGAGCGGCGACGTGCTCGTCGACGACGCGCGCCTTCCGTCCGACGTGGCCGTGGGCGACGTACTCTGCACGCCGGTGACCGGCGCCTACGGCTACTCGATGGCGTCGACGTACAACCGCGTGGGCCGCCCGCCCGTCGTCTTCGTCCGCGAGGGTACCGCCCGCGTCGTGCTGCGGCGGGAGACCCCCGAGGACCTCGAGTCGCTCGAGTGCGCGTGACCGACGACGCCGCCCCGGCAGTCCGCGTGGCGCTGCTGGGCTGCGGGACCGTCGGCGCCGAGGTCGCCCGCGCGCTGTCGGACCCCGGCACCGCCGGCGCCTTGGCGGACGCCGCCGGTGCACGGCTCGAGCTCGTGGGCGTCGCCGTCGCGCGCGACGGCGTCGCGCGACGGGGCGTCGCCGAGCGGCTGGTCACCACGGACGGCGCACGGCTCCTCGCCGACACGCATCCGGACGTGGTGGTCGAGCTGATCGGCGGGACCGGGGCGGTCCGCGACCTCGTCAACGCCGCCATCGACGGCGGGGCTTCCGTCGTCACGGCCAACAAGGCGCTGCTCGCGACCGAGCTCCGAGCGCTCACCGAGCGTGCCGCGTCGAGGGGCGTCGACCTCTACTACGAGGCCGCCGTCGCCGGCGCGATCCCGATCGTTCGGGTGCTGCGCACCTCCCTCGCCGGCCAGCGCCTGGAGCGCGTCCTCGGCATCGTCAACGGGACCACGAACTTCCTCCTCACGACGATGGCGAGGGACGGCCGCGAGCTCGGCGACGTGCTCGAGGAGGCGACCGCGCGAGGGTTCGCCGAGCGCGATCCCTCGGCGGACCTCGACGGTCACGACGCCGCCCAGAAGGCCGCCCTCCTGGCCACGCTCGCCTTCGGCACCGAGGTGACCGACCGTGACGTCCCGAGGGTGGGGATCGCCAAGGTCACCCTCGCGGACCTCGAGGCGGCGGCGCGGATGGGCCACGTCGTGCGGCTGCTCGCCGTCGCGGAGCGGGTCGGCGACGACGCCGTCTCGGTCCGGGTCCACCCCGCGATGGTGCCCACCGCGCACCCGCTGGCCGCGGTCGACGGCGCGTCGAACGCGATCTTCGTCGAAGGCGACGACCTCGGGCCGCTCATGCTCGAGGGCCGCGGCGCCGGCGGGCCGTCCACGGCGTCGGCGGTGCTCGGCGACCTCGTCGTCGCCGCGCGCAACCGGGTGCGCGGCGTCGTGGACCGGCCCCCGACGATCGCTGCTGCGTCGCGCCTCGTCGCGCCCGGCGACGTGCGCAGCGCCTTCTACCTCGCGATCAAGGTGGCCGACCGCCCCGGCGTCCTCGCGGCGGTCGCCACGACCTTCGGGAGCCACGGCGTGTCGATCCGGATCATGGAGCAGGTGGGCCTCGGCGAGGACGCGCGCCTCGTGTTCGTCACGCACCACGCCGCGCAGTCCGAGCTCGACGCCACGATCGGCGAGCTCGGGGACCTCGACGCGGTCACCGAGGTCGGCGCGGTGCTCCACGTCGTCGAGCGGACCGAGCCGTGACGCGCACCGGGGGCGTGATCGACGCCTACGGCGAGCTCGTCGGCGTCGCGGCCGGGACCCCGGTCGTCACGCTCCTCGAGGGAGACACCCCGCTCCTGCCCGCGCCGAGGCTGTCCGCGAGGGTCGGGGCGGACGTGCGCCTGAAGGTGGAGGGGGCGAACCCGACGGGGAGCTTCAAGGACCGCGGCATGACGGTCGCGATCACGAAGGCGCTCGCGGCGGGCACGACGACGGTCATCTGCGCATCGACGGGCAACACCTCGGCGTCGGCCGCGGCCTACGCGGCGCGCGCGGGGCTCAGCTGCGTCGTCCTCATCCCGGAGGGCAAGGTGGCGCTCGGCAAGCTGGCCCAGGCGCTGGTGCACGGGGCGCGGGTCCTGCAGGTGCGGGGGAGCTTCGACGACGCCCTCCGGCTCGTGCGCGCCATCGCCGATCGCGCGCCGATCACCGTCGTCAACTCGATCAACCCCGACCGCATCGCCGGCCAGGCGTCCGCGGCCTTCGAGGTCGTCGACGCCCTCGGTCGCGCCCCCGACCACGTCTTCCTGCCGGTCGGCAACGCCGGCAACATCACGGCCTACTTCAAGGGGTTCGCGGCGTACCGCGACGCCGGAAGGTGCGACGCGCTCCCGCACCTGCGCGGCTACCAGGCGGCGGGTGCCGCCCCGATCGTCCTCGGCCACGTCGTCGAGCGGCCCGAGACCGTCGCCACGGCGATCCGCATCGGCAACCCAGCGAGCTGGCAGGGCGCCCTCGACGCCGTCGCGGGCACCGACGGAGCCGTGGGTTCCGTCAGCGACGAGCAGATCCTCGCGGCTTGGCGGCTGCTCGCGACCGAGGAGTCCGTGTTCTGCGAGCCGGCCAGCGCCGCGGGCGTCGCCGGGCTGCTCCGCGACGGCGTGGCGCCCGGCGCGCTCGTCGTGTGCGTCCTCACCGGCAACGGCCTCAAGGACCCCGACACCGCCACGTCCTCGGTGCCGCCGCCACCGGTGGTCGAGGCCGACCTCGACACACTCGCCGACGCGATCCTCGCCAAGAGTGTGGCAGGAGGCACGTCGAGCCGCTAGGATGTGTCCATCCCACCTCGCCGGCGGCAGGGCCGCGGGCACAGGGACAACCTCCTTGGAGCGGTGGAACGCGCCGCGCGCGGAGCGCGCGCAGTGTCCCCCGAGCGGCACACCGATCGCCCGGGGTGAGAGAGAGGACACGAATGACGTCCGGTTCCCAGTTGGAACGGTCCCTCCTTGAGAACAAGGAGCGCGACGAGCTCCAGACGATCGCCCAGGCGATGTCGCTCAAGACGAGCGCGAGGGCGAGCAAGGCGACGCTGATCGGGGCGATCCTCGACGCCGCGGGCGTCGAGGCGTCCGAGGCGCGGGCCGACGACCCGGCCCCCCAGAGCACGAACGGCGACGGGTCGAACGGCGACGGCTCGCACGCCGAGCCGGGCGAGCTCGTGGCCGTGGGCGCGCCGTCGGCGACCGCCGCGTCGTCCGGGGCGACGGCAACGTCCTCGACCGCGTCGGTCGAGCCCTTCGGCGCCGACGGTGGCGTGGACACCACCCGCGGGCCGCGACCCCAGGGCGGGGCGCCCTATGACCCCGCCAACCGCAGGAACAACCGTCGCCGGCGCGGCCGGGACCGCGCCGAGCGCGGCGACCGCGACCTGCAAGGCGCCCAGGAGCAGGCCTACACCGGCGAGCTCGTGGACGTGAAGGGGCTCTTGGACCTCCGCGACGAGGGCTACGGGTTCGTGCGCACCCAGGGCTACCTCCCCTCGGCGAGGGACGTCTACGTCTCGATCAGCCAGGCGAAGCGGTTCTCGCTGCGCAAGGGCGACACGATCGAGGGCGCGTGCCGGCCCGCGGCCAGCAACGAGAAGTACCCCGCGCTGCTCCGCATCGACTCGGTCTCGGGGCTCGACGCCGAGGAGGCGAAGTCGCGTCGTCGCTTCGAGGACCTCACCCCGCTGTTCCCCGACGAGCGGCTCCGCCTGGAGACCGTCGGCGAGAAGGAGAACATGACCTCTCGCATCGTCGATCTGTTGAGCCCGATCGGCAAGGGCCAGCGCGGCCTCATCGTCTCGCCGCCGAAGGCGGGCAAGACGGCGATCCTCAAGCGCATCGCGCACTCGATCGAGGAGAACAACCCCGAGGTGCACCTCATGGTGCTGCTCGTCGAGGAGCGCCCCGAGGAGGTCACCGACATGCGGCGCAGCGTGCGCGGCGAGGTCGTGGCGTCCACGTTCGACCGCCCGAGCGAGGAGCACACCCAGGTCGCCGAGCTCGCGATCGAGCGCGCCAAGCGGCTCGTCGAGATCGGCAAGGACGTCGTCATCCTCCTCGACGGCATCACGCGCCTCGCGCGTGCCTACAACCTCTCCCAGCCCGCGACCGGCCGGATCATGTCCGGCGGCGTCGACTCGGGTGCGCTGTACCCGCCGCGGAAGTTCTTCGGCGCGGCCCGCAACATCGAGGAGGGGGGCTCCCTCACGATCCTCGCGACCGCGCTCGTCGAGACCGGGTCCAAGATGGACGAGGTCATCTTCGAGGAGTTCAAGGGCACCGGCAACATGGAGCTGCGCCTGGACCGCCGCCTCGCCGAGCGGCGCATCTACCCCGCCATCGACGTGAACGCGAGCTCGACGCGCCACGAGGAGCTGCTCTTCGAGAAGGGCCAGCTCCAGCAGGTCTGGAAGCTCCGCCGCGTCCTCAACGGCCTCCAGAACGACGGCACGGGTGCCGCCGGGCTCGAGCTGCTGATGGACAAGATCAAGACGACGAGGTCCAACGATGACTTCCTCGCCGAGATCGCCAAGGGCCCGTCGGCGAACGCCTGAGCGACCTCGCCACTACACTCGAATCTCGCAGCAGAGGAGCATCATGAAGGCAGACATCCACCCCGAGTACGTCGAGACCGCCGTGCGCTGCTCGTGCGGCAACACGTTCACGACGCGGTCGACCAAGCCTGACCTGCACGTCGAGCTGTGCAACGAGTGCCACCCGTTCTTCACCGGGAAGCAGAAGCTCGTGGACACCGGTGGCCGCGTCGAGCGCTTCCAGCGTCGCTACGGCGCCAAGGGCAAGTCCCGCGCCGCCAAGAGCTGACCCGCGGCGCGCTGCGCCACGATGAGCACGCTCGACGAGACGCTCGAAGCGCTCGCCAAGGAGCTCGACGCCACCTCGGACGCGCTGTCGGCCCCCGGGGCGCCCCGTGACCACGCGAAGTTCCGCGAGCTGTCGCGTCGCCACCGCAAGCTGAGCGACCTCGTCAGCACCTGGCGTGCGCTCCAGGCGGCGAGAGCCGACGTCGCCGCCGCCGACGAGCTGCTGAGCGGCGCGGAGGGCGAGGACCGGACCTCGCTCGAGGCGGACCGGGGGCGCTCCGAGGCGGCGATCCCGACGCTCGAGGCGCGCCTCGAGCAGCTGCTGCTGCCCGACGACCCGAACGCCGGCCGGGCGGTCATCGTCGAGATCCGCGGGGCGGAGGGCGGCGAGGAGGCCAACCTCTTCGCCCGCGACCTCTACGAGATGTACCAGCGCTACGCCTCGCGCCGGGGGTTCTCCCTCGAGGTGCTCGAGGAGCGCCCGAGCGAGCGCGACGGCCTCGACGAGGTCATCTTCAAGGTCGCCGGCGACGACGCCTGGATCCGCTTCGAGCACGAGACGGGACCACACCGCGTCCAGCGCGTGCCGGTCACCGAGTCGAAGGGCCGCATCCACACGTCGGCGGCCACGGTGACCGTGCTGCCCGAGGCCGAGGAGGTCGACGTCGAGATCGATCCCAACGACCTCAAGATCGATGTCTACCGCTCGAGCGGCCCAGGGGGCCAGAGCGTGAACACCACCGACTCCGCGGTCCGCGTCACCCACCTGCCCACCGGGATCGTGGTCTCGATGCAGGACGAGAAGAGCCAGCTGCAGAACCGCGACAAGGCGATGCAGGTGCTGCGCGCGCGGCTGCTCCGGCTCGCCCAGGAAGAGCAGGCCGCCAAGGAGAGCGTGCTGCGCCGCGCGGCCGGCAGCGGCGGGCGCGGGGAGAAGATCCGGACCTACAACTTCAAGGAGAACCGGGTCACCGACCACCGCATCGGGAAGACCCTCTACAAGCTGGACGCGTTCATGGCGGGCGACCTCGACGAGCTCATCGACGCCCTCATCGCCGACAAGCGCGCCAAGCAGCTCGACGAGTCACGTGGCGCCTGACGCGCTGCACGACGAGCTCGCCGCCACGATGGGCTCGCGCGCCGAGGCGCGCTGGCTCCTCGAGGACCTCGGCGGCCCCGACGTCGCGCCGCGCGCGACCCGGGCGCGTGCGCTCGCGGCGAGGCGCGCGGCCGGCGAGCCGCTGCAGTACGTGCTCGGCCACTGGCCGTTCCGCGGGCTCGACCTCCTCGTCGACGCCCGCGCGCTGATCCCGCGGCCCGAGACCGAGGTTCTCGTCGGGCTCGCGGTCCCGCGCGTCGTGGCGAGCGGCGACGGCGCGATCGCGTGCGACCTCGGCTGCGGGACGGGCGCGATCGCCCTCAGCCTCTCCGCGGAGGTGCGCGCCGCTGGTCGCGAGGTGGCGGTGCACGCGACCGAGGTCGACGACGACGCCCTGGCCCTCGCGCGCCTGAACGCGGCCCGCGTCGGCGCAGTGGGCGTCTCGTTCCGGCACGGCTCGTGGTTCGACGCGCTGCCCGCGTCGCTCCGGGGGCGGGTCGACGTGTGCTGCTCGAACCCGCCCTACGTCGCGGTCGCCGAGCGCCGCGCGCTCGCGAGGGAGCTCGACTTCGAGCCCGAGCTCGCGCTCGTGGCCGACGACGGCGCCGACGGAACGCCCGGGTTCGGTGCCGTCGAGGCGGTCGTCACCGGCGCGCGCGAGTGGCTCGCACCTGGCGGCACCCTCCTCGTCGAGCACGCGGCAACGCACCGCGACGCCGCCACGTCGCTCGCGACACGGTGTGGCCTCGTCGTCGTCGCGGACCACGACGACCTCGCGGGCCGCCCGCGGGTGCTCGAGGCGCGCTCGCCGCGGTGACGGTGCTCGACGCGAGCGCGGCGTCGCTCGAGGCGGCGGCGGCCCTGCTGGCGGCGGGCCGGGTGGTGGGGGTGCCGACGGACACCGTCTACGGGCTCGCCGCGCAGCCCGGCGACGACGCGGCCGTCGAGCGGCTCTTCGCGGCCAAGCGCCGCCCCGCGTCGGTCCCGGTCGCCGTGCTGTGCGCGACGACGGCCGACGCCGTGGGGGTCGCGGCCGCGTGGCCGAGGGGCGCCGACCGGCTCGCCGAGCGGTTCTGGCCAGGCCCGCTCACCATCGTCGTCGACGCGCCGCCCGCGCTCGCGACCCGGCTGGGCGCGACGAGCGGCGTCGGGGTCCGCGTCCCCGACGACGCCCTGTGCCGGTCGCTGCTCGCGCGGACGGGCCCGCTGGCGGTCACCTCGGCGAACCTGCACGGCGCGCCGCCCGCGACGACGGCCGCCGACGCGCTCGGCGTCGGCGCGGGCATCGCCGCCGTGCTCGACGGCGGGACGCGGGCGGGCGCGGTCTCGACCGTCGTGGACGTGACGACCGATCCGCCGGTGGTGCTCCGCGTGGGCGCGATCCCCGGACCCGACGTGCTCGCGGTGCTCAGCGCAGGATGAGGGACCCGTCACGCACCTCGGCGGTGCCGTCGAGGGGGTCGGCGGACTCGAAGGCGGTCGCGACCTCCGCGTCGTCGCTCGCGACGATGCGGCGCGCGCCGTCCGGTGCGAGCAGCGACGCGATGACCCGCGTCGGTCCGGCGCCGCGGTCGTGCCCGACGGTGTAGGACTCGACGACCGCGGCGCCCTCATAGGACGGGTCGACGGCGCGGAGCGGGACCGCGTCGACGTCCGCCTGGACGTCGTGCACGGCGAAGCCACCCGCAGGCGGCGTGGTCGCGTAGGTGCCCCAGGCGTGCGTCGAGGCGTACCACCCGAGCGCGGTCACGAGGCCGGTGGCCCCGGGACGCTCCCGGAGGCGCTCGACCATGGTCGCGAGCGAGTGCGTGACGTAGTTGTTGCCCGGGCCGCCGAAGAACGTCATCCCGCCGGTGACCGTGGGCGGCCGCTCGTCGACGAGCACGTCGATGCCGAGGGCGTCGGCGCCCAGCTGCACCGCTGACGGGAAGCAGCTGTACAGGTCGAGGAGGGCGAGGTCGTCGACCGAGGGCGCCGTGGGTCCGAAGAGCGCTCGGGCGCACGCGCGCATCGCGAGGGACGAGGAGAGCGCCTGGCGGGTGGAGACGAGCCACTGCTCCTTCGCGTAGGCGCCGCGGAGCGGGAAGACGAGCTGGTCGTCGGGCACGCCGGCGGCGCGCGCCGCGCCGAGCGAGGCGACGAGGACCGCCGCACCCATGTCGACGACCACGTTGGACGTGAGCAGCTTGGTGTAGGGGAACGACACCATCCGGTTCGTGGGCGAGGGGTCGGTCACCGTCGCCGGCGCGACCCCCTCGCCCAGCCACGCCGTGGGGTTCGTCGCGGCGACGGCGTGCATCCTCGCGGCGAGCGCGTCGAGGCGCGACGCGTGCGCACCGCGCGTCAGCCCGCGGGAGCGCCGGAGCGCGTGCTCGAAGAGCGCGTAGGTGTGCACCGGCAGGGCGAGACCCGCGGCCCGCTCGTCGTCGTCGACCGCCTCCCTCGTGACCTCGAAGGCGACCTCGGCACGGTCCACGTCGTCGGGCTGCACGAGCCACAAGGTGCGGCCGCCGGCGCGGCGCGCGAGGTCGCGGCTCTTCATCGCCTCGGCGCCGACGATCGCCGCGGCGTCCAGCTCGCCCGCGGCGATCCTCGTCGCGGCGTCGAAGAGGGCGGCCTGGGGCACGGTGCCGCCGGGGAACGTCACGCGCGTGGCCGCGGGTGCGAGATCGAGCGCGTCGGCGACCGCACGCGCGGGGTCGGGCACCGACCAGACGAACGAGGGGATCGCCGTCAGCACGTCGAGGCGCTCGAGCAGCGAGGAGCGACGACCGGGCGCACCCGAGGCGTCGTCGGCCGCACGACCGAGGGCGTCGGCCATGAGGGTCAGCGGCTCGGTCCACGTCGACGGGTCCTCCGGACGCGGCCGGTGGGTGACCTGGCCGACGCCCACGATCACCGGGGTGCGTGGGTCGAGCGGCACGCGCAAAGTATGTCGGGGGACCACGGGGGTGCCGAACGGTCCACGGTAGGGTTCCCTCGATGCGGATCGCGGTCGCTTCGGACCACGCCGGCGTCGCCCTGAAGCAGACGATCGCCGAGCACCTGAAGGATCGCGGCTTCGAGATCATCGACCTCGGCTGCGACGGCACCGAGGGCGCGGTCGACTACCCGGACTACGGCGCGTCGATCGGCCGAGAGGTCGCGCACGGCGACGCCGACCTCGGCGTCGCGGTCTGCGGGACCGGGGTCGGCATGTCGATCGCCGCGAACAAGATCGCGGGCATTCGCGCCGCGCACGCGCCCGACGTGACGTCCGCGCGCCTCGCGCGCGAGCACAACCACGCCAACGTGCTGTGCCTCGGGGCGCGGACCGTGGGCCCGAGCGTCGCCCTCAACGCGGTCGACGCCTGGCTCGACGCGGTGCCCGCGCTCGGACGCCACCTCGTGCGCCTCAACAAGCTCGCGGCGCTCGACGACCTCAACACCATCCCGATCGAGCACTAGGAGCGAGCGTGGCCGACGACACGACCGCGGCGAGGCTCGACTCGCTCGCCCAGGACCCCGAGGTGGCCGACCTCGTCGCCCAAGAGCTCGACCGCCAGCAGCGGACCCTCCAGCTCATCGCGAGCGAGAACTTCGCGTCCCGGGCGGTCCTCGAGGCGACGGGATCGGTCCTCACCAACAAGTACTCCGAGGGCTACCCGCACCGGCGCTACTACGGCGGCAACCGGGTGATCGACGAGGTGGAGGACCTCGCCCGGCGCCGCATGGTCGACCTGTTCGGCGCCGACCACGCGAACGTGCAGCCGCACGCCGGCGCGTCGGCGAACCTCGCCGTCTACCAGGCGCTCCTCGAGCCCGGTGACACCGTGCTCGCGATGCGGCTCGACCACGGCGGCCACCTCACGCACGGGTCGCCCGCCTCCATCACCTCCAAGATCTGGCGGTTCGTGACCTACGGCGTCACGCCCAGGGACGCCGTAGGTTCGGGCACCGGCGAGCGGATCGACTTCGACCAGGTGCGAGACCGCGCGAAGGCCGAGCGCCCCCGGCTGCTCGTCGCCGGGGCGACCGCCTACCCGCGGCTGATCGAGGCGGAGTCGTTCCGCGAGATCGCCGACGAGGTCGGGGCGTACCTCATGTTCGACATGGCCCACGTCGCGGGCCTCGTCGCGGGCGGGGTGCACCCGAGCCCCGTGCCCCATGCCGACGTCGTCACCTTCACCACGCACAAGACCCTGCGAGGCCCCCGGGGCGGCGCGATCGTCTGCCGCGAGGCGCACGCCAAGGCGATCGACAGCGCCGTGTTCCCGGGGCTCCAGGGCGGCCCGCTCGAGCACGTGATCGCCGCGAAGGCCGTCGCGTGCCGCGAGGCGTCCACCCCGGCGTTCGCCCGCTACGCGCGCGACGTCGTCGCGAACGCGGCCGCGCTCGGTGCCGCGCTCGAGTCCGAGGGGTTTCGGCTCGTCACGGGGGGCACGGACAACCACCTGCTGCTCGTCGACCTTCGCGACTTCGACGAAGCGCTCACGGGCAAGCAAGCCCAAGAGGTCCTCGACCTCGCGGGGATCACGCTCAACCGCAACCAGATCCCGGACGACCCGCGGAGCCCGTTCGTCACCTCGGGGCTCCGGCTCGGCAGCGCCGCGGAGACCACGGCGGGCATGGGCGTCGGCGAGATGGCCGAGGTCGCCGCCCTCATCGCGCGGTCGCTGCGCCGCCGCGACGACGAAGCGGTGCAGGCGGTCGTGCGCGCGGAGGTCACCGCGCTGTGCGCGGGGTTCGCCCCGTACCCCGACGTAGCGCCGCTCGGCTGATGGACAGCATCGGCTGGTACGCGCTCGTCGCGTTGGTGGCGGGGCTCACGACGGCGTGCATGACGGTCCCCGCGCGGGTGATCGCGCGCCGGGTGGGGTACGTCTGCGTGCCGGGCGACCGATCCGTCCACCTCCGGATCACGCCCTACGGCGGCGGTGTCTCGATGTTCACCGGGCTGTGCGTCGCGCTCGGCGCCGGCGCGTTCATCCCCGCGCTGCGCGACCTCTACGTGTCCACCAACGAGGTGATCGGCGTCGTGCTCGCCTGCGCGGTGATCCTCGTCGTCGGCCTCATCGACGACATGCGGAGCATGTCGGCGCCGGCCAAGGTCGCCGGCGAGGTGTTGGCCGCGTGCGTCCTGTACTTCGCCGGCGTGACGATGTGGCAGCTGAAGATCCCGTTCTCCGGGGTTCTCGCCCTCGGCCCGGGGATCCTCCCGCTCATCACGGCGCTGTGGGTGATCGCGATCACGAACGCGATCAACCTCATCGACGGCCTCGACGGCCTCGCCGCGGGGATCGTCGCGCTCGCGTCGGGCACGCTCTGCATCTACGGGCTCCGCCTCGAGAACCTCCAGCTGCTGAACCAGCCCAACATCGGCCCGCTCGTGGCCGCGGCGACGTGCGGGATCTGCCTCGGCTTCCTGCCGTCGAACTTCCACCCGGCGCGGCTCTTCATGGGAGACGCCGGCGCGTTGCTGCTCGGCGTCCTCATGAGCGCGTCGACGATGCTGATCGGCGGGCGCACCGCCCAGGCGAGCGGGGTCACGTACTTCTTCTTCGCGCCGCTGCTGATCCCGTTCTTCATCCTCGGCGTGCCGCTGATCGACATGGCCTTCGCGATCGTGCGTCGCACCGCGTCGGGGCAGGGGTTCCACAACGCCGACAAGGACCACATCCACCACCGGCTGCTCCGGCTCGGGCACGGGCACCGTCGCACCGTCGCCATCTTGTGGCTCTGGACCGCCCTGCTCTCGGGCATGATCCTGTTCCCGCTCTACGAGCCGCGCGTCAACGTGTTCATCCCCGTCGGCGTCGCCGCGATGGCCGTGGCGCTCTACACGTGGTTCCACCCGGGCCTCAAGCGCAACGCCACGAACGAGGTGCCCCCGGTGCCCGTGGCCACCTCGTCAAGTGGCGGTTTTCCCAGGGAGATGCAATAGTTTTCGCCGTGTCTGACGGCCGATCAGCCGCTTCGTGAACCCGAGGCAGCCCCGTGACACCCATCGCCAGAGTCCCCGTTGAGCACGCCCGACCCCGAACGGGACGCGTCCCCGCGCGACCTGCCGGGCGTCGCCGCCTTCCTCGGGCTGGGCGCCACGATCGCCTGCACCCTGGGGGCGTTCGTCGTCCTCGGGCTCTGGGCGGACAGCGCCTTCGGGACCTCACCGCTCTGCCTGCTGCTCGGCGTCGTGCTCGGCTGCGCGGCGGCCGCGGCGTCCACGCTCGTCCTCGTCCGGCGGTACCTGTGAGCGCCGAGTGAACGTCCTCGGCGCGCTCGAGCCCAACGTCTTCAAGTCGCTGCTGCGCCGCCTCACGGTGTCGGCGATCGTGCTCGGCTTCGGCGGTGTCGTCGTGGCGCTGCTCGTGGCGCCGCCGCTCTCGGCGGTCGGGGTCGGCCTCGGCGTCGCCATCGGTTTCCTGAACGTGCGTGCGATCGACCGCCAGGTGTCGCACACGCACGTCGACGCCGAGGTGTCGAACAAGGCGCTGCGTCGGATGGTCGGCTCTCGAACGATGCTCCGACTCGCCCTGATCACCGCCGTCGTGCTCGTGCTCGTCTTCATCGAGCCGCCGCTCGGGATCGGTATCGTTGTCGGGCTGGTCATCTTCCAGCTGGCGTTCGTGGGCAACGTGATCGGGGCGATGCTCGCCCAAGGAGGCGCGGCGTGAGGGTCCTGATGGCGACGGGTCCATCGATCACGATCGGCGACCAGCCCACCTTCAAGCTCTTCGGGCTCACCTTCGACACCTACGTCATCGTCGCGACGCTCATCGCCGCCGCGATCGTGCTGCTGCTCGGCTGGAGGGCCAGCTCGCGGGCATCCTCGGGCGTCCCGAGCAAGCTGCAGCTGTTCTTCGAGTTCCTGATCGAGCAGGTCTCCGAGCTCACGAACTCGGTGCTCGGGGAGGAGGGGTCGAACTACGTCGGGATCGG
>DASZHS010000059.1:0-10820 GCA_035937595.1 Acidimicrobiales bacterium | reverse complement strand
CTGATGTGGCTCCCAGCCATCGTGCCCGCGGCGACGAGGGCCAAGGTGAAGCTGGTGCTCATCTACCAGAACAGCTGCCCCGTGGCGATCATCGGCAACTTCTCGCTCTACCAGGGCTCCTACGGGACGATGGTGGGCTGCGAGCGGTTCCGCAACGTGGCGATCAAGGTCATCCACGCGATGAACCCGAGCGCGGTGATCATCGGGGAGCGCACAACGCTCGTCTACTCGGAGCCCAAGCACGTCCTGTTCACCGCGCAGCAGTGGCAGCTCGCGCTCCAGACGACGATCCTGCGGCTGCGGACCCCGACGATGAAGATCGCGGTCCTCCAGGACACGAACTGGTTCGACCTGAACCCCATGACGTGCCTCGCGGCGTACCCGGCGCAGGTGCAGAAGTGCGCCGAGCCCAACCCCAACCCCGTCAGCCCCGGCAACAGCCGCGCGGAGCTGAACGCCGCGAGGTTCATGGGGGTGTCGTACATCTTCACGCGCCGGTGGCTCTGCACGACCGTGTGCTCGCCGATCGTCGGGCACTACATCACCAACTACGACAACGGCCACCTGTCGGCAACCTACGCCGCCTACCTGTCGACCGTGGTGGGCGACGCCCTCAAGCCTCTGTTCTCCTGACGGCGACCGGTTCGCGAGCGAGGACCGCGGACCGCGAGCTAGGTGTACAGCTAGATCCGCGGCACGCCGTGGACCGGACCAGAGGGCGGGCTGGTGCCGGCGACGTTGGTGGCGGTGACGCGGACGACGCAGGACACCCTGGCCGGCAGCCCGGTGACGCGGCCGTTGTGCACGGTGCCGGCGAATCGAGAAACCTTCACGGCGCCCGCGCAGCTCGACGTCACCTTGTAGGACCGGATCGGCGCACCACCGATCGACTTCGGCGGCGTCCAGCTCACGAGAAGCCCGTGGGGCAGGCCGACGACGCTCACGATCTTTGGCGCCGTGGGAGGCGACGGAGGGAGCGCCACGACGATCGTGCTGGGTGCGGAGGTCTGGCCGTCGGCCCCGACCGTCACGACGCTGAGGTGGTAGGTGCCGCCGGGTCCGAGCTTCGTGACGACGGCCGACGTCCCGGCCGCCGGACCCTTGTCCACGGGGGTGGTGCTGCCCTGCACGGCCGTGACCTCGTAGTGGTCGATCCCCGTCCCGGGGTTCACGGGCGCGGTCCAGGCGATCGAGGCGGTCGTGGACGTGGCGCTGAGCTTGTGCAGCCCGGTCACCGGGCCCGGCTGCGCGCCCACGGTCCAGGTCGCGGCCATCGCGTCGGTGCCGCCCGTGACGGTGTTCAGGTTGTAGTAGCCGACGGCGGTGCACTGCACCCCGGTCGTGCACGAGACGCCATAGAACTCGTGGTCGCTGATCCCCCCGACCGGCACGCCGGCGGGTGCGAGCTGGCCCCAGTGACCGCCGGTCATCTGCGCGGTGGCAGCGTGCAGCGCGCCCTGCCCGTCCGAGAGCGCGCCCACGAGCGTGCAGGTCGTCACGGTGGTCACGCACGAGACCGCGTCCACGTACGGGAAGCTCAGGTGGGCTGGCTCTCCGATGTCGACGGCCCCACCCCAGATGCCGCCGGTGATGGTGTAGGTCTCGGCGAAGATCTGCGCGCCGTTGCTCCCGTAGAGGCCGGCGGCGACGCAGTTGCCCGACGTCGGGCAGGACACGGACGTCAGGAACTCGTAGGGCACGATGGCACCCCTCGGGTTCGAGGTGACGGTCGGGGTGCCCCAGGTGCCGGCGTTCTCGGTCACGTACGTCGCCTCTGACGAAAACTGCTTGGTCTGGGCGCCGACGGCAACGCAGCTCGTGCCCGACGCACACGAGATCGCGTTGAGCTCGATGTTGTCTTCACCGCTGAGCTGGGCGAACTCTACGGGAGGTCCGCTGAGACCGGTTCCGAATACGTAGGTGTCGACCACCGAGTGGATCGCCGCGGGAATGTTGTTAGTGACGTACTCACCCAGAAGCTGGCACTTCGTTCCCCCGGGCACACACGACGCTGAGATGAACGTCGTCTGAGCTGGATTGGACTGGGCATCTGCAGGCACGGGCAGGACGAGTCCACGTGCCCAAACTCCAGAAGTCTCGACTGCGTAGAAACCCTCGGTCTTCACCGTGCTAACCCTGTAGTCACCGATCGCGATGCAGTTGCCCGCACTTACACAAGACACAGAATTCAGGTCAGAGAACGTGTAGTCCGGCGCGTCCACGGGTGCCAGGATGGGAGTCGCTGTCCACGTACTCGTCTTTAGGTCATCCGCCATGGCATGTGTGATCCCGATGGTGTCTTGGTAGCTGCCCACGCTCGTACAGGTCCCCGCCGAGGCGCAGTCGACGGATGAAGCTGCAGCATTCGGAACCGGTCCTACTGCCAATGGCAACGGGAGTGTTGCGGAGGTTGGGATGGGTGTTGCAGCCGATGCCAATCCAATCGGCTCCACAACCGCCGCGAGAACAATCGCCGAAGCAACTGCCAAATACATCGCGGCAGCACGGCCGATGCGTGGGTGCACTTCCTTTGAGCGCGAAGACATCAGACGGCTGCCTTTCTGTTGCTTGGATCGAGCGTGGCGTTCGAAGAACAGGACGTTACGCGAGCCTAGGGCTGGGTGAACTCGGCGAAAGGCATCTCCATGTTGCGAGCGACGATGCCTGACGGCCGGAGGAGGGCGTTCCGAGTCTCGCTCAAATTCTGGAGTCGTTGTCGAGCCCCATTAGCGTCGCCCGCGTGAAGGCCCTCCGACTACCGAACCGAGTGCACCGAGCTCTTGGAAGAATCGTCCGCGGCCTCGTCGCGCTTTCCCGCGAGGTCGGCATCGTCGGCCCGGATGACCGGCTGGCTCGGGGGTTTGGACACTTTGGCGAGCGCAGCGCGCTCTTGTTTCCTCAAGGAGTGATCTACAACGAGCGGTACGTGCGGATTGGGTCGGAGACCATGATCGGACCGGGCGTCTGCCTGACCGCGGGCATGGGCCCAGAGCAAGAGATGCTGACGGATCCGGTCATCACGATCGGGGACCGCTGCGTGATCGGGCGTGGCAGCCACCTGATCGGCCACTGGTCGATCGAGCTCGGCGACGACATCCAGACCGGTCCGTACGTGTACATCACGGACCAGAACCACGGCTACGAGGACCCTGAGGCGCCCGTCGGCCTGCAGCCGACCGTCGAGCGGCCCGTCCGGATCGGCTCGGGTAGCTGGATCGGGGCGAACGCCGTCATCCTGCCCGGCGCCGACCTCGGCCGAAACTGCGTGGTCGCCGCCGGCGCCGTCGTCCGCGGGAAGTTCCCCGACCACACCGTCGTCGCGGGCGTGCCGGCCAAGGTCATCCGCGTGCTCAAGGGTGGAGCGTGGCAGCCGCCGACAACGAGCTAGGCACCACGCCGCGGCGCCGCGCCGTCGGGCTCGACCTGCGCCCGCTCCGAGGCTCGAAGGACTTCCGGGCGCTGTTCCTCGCCGGCCTCGTCGGCATGATCGGCTCGCAAGGCACCTACGTCGTCATCCCCTACCAGATGAAGGTGCTGACCGGTTCGGTCCTGCAAGTCGGTCTCCTCGGCGTCGTCGAGGTCATCCCGCTCATCGTCTTCGGCCTGCTCGGCGGGTCGCTCGCCGACACCGTGGACAAGCGGACGATGATCCTGTGGACCGAGGGGATCATGCTGCTCGGCACGCTCGGGCTCCTGGTCAACGCGACGCTGTCGCACCCCCAGCCCTGGGTCCTCTACGCGGTCGCCGCGGTCTTCGCCGCCGCCGACGGCCTCCAGCGTCCCTCCCTCGACGCGATCGTGCCCCGCATCGTCCCGCACGACCAGCTCGCCGCCGCGTCGTCGCTTGCGACCTTCCGCTGGACGTTCGGCTCGATCCTCGGACCGATCGTGGGCGGCACCGTGGCCGTGGCGATCGGCCCGGCCGCCTGGTACGCGGTCGACGCGGCCACCTTCGCGGTCACCCTCGCCTGCTTCCTCACCCTCGCCGCGTCGCCGCCGCGGGTGGCCGCGCGCCCGAGCCTGCGGCACGTCTTCGGCGGCGTCGGCTACGCCATCGGGCGCCGCGACCTCCTCGGGACCTACCTCATCGACTTCTCCGCGATGCTGTTCGCCTTCCCAGTCGCGCTCTTCCCGTTCATCGCGGACCGCTACCACGAGACGTTCGCCCTGGGCCTGCTCTACGCGGGTCTGCCGATCGGCGCGCTCCTCGCGTCGCTCAGCTCGCAGTGGACGTCGCGGATCCACCACCACGGCCGGGCGATCGTGGCGGCCGCCGTCGTGTGGGGCCTCGCCATCGCGGGGTTCGGACTGGCCGGCGGCCTCGCGCTCGCGGTGCTCGCCCTCGTCGTGGCCGGGGCCGCCGACGCGATCAGCGGCATCTTCCGCCAGACGATGTGGAACGCCTCGATCCCCGACGAGGTGCGTGGCCGCATGGCCGGCCTCGAGCTCCTCAGCTACTCGACGGGCCCCGAGTTCGGCCAGCTCCGCAGCGCGCTCGTCGCGTCGGTGACGTCGGTAAAGACCTCGGTCATCTCCGGCGGGCTGCTCTGCGCCGGCTCCTGCGCCGTCTTCGCACTGCTCCTGCCGACCATGTGGCGCTTCGACGCCTCGACCGACGCGAACGTCGCCTCGGTGCGCGCGGAGCGCGAACGAGCGCACTCGGACACGCCCGAGTAGGTCGCCGCCGAGCCCGTGGGTGCCACGCACGGCGGCGGCCTGCTCAGGGCGCCCCGGCCTTGAGGGTGACCGACACGGCGCTCGGCAGCGACGCGGACGAGGTGCCGACCCAGAGCTGGTAGGTGCCGGGCGTGACCTGCCAGGCGCCGGCGGCGTCGACGCTCGCGAAGCACCACCCGTTGAGCGGGATCGTGGCGGTGCCGGTCGCGCCCGGCGCGAGGGTCAGCTTCGCGACGCCCTTCAGCTGCAGCGGCGGCTCGCCGGCGGCTGCGGGATCCTGCACGTAGAGCTCGACGACCTCGGCCCCGGTGCGCGCACCGGTGTTGGTGACGGGCACCGCGACGGAGTAGTGGTACCCGCCGAGGGCGCTCAGGTGCGGGGTTCCGAGCGTGAACGAGGTGTACGAGAGGCCGAACCCGAACGGGAACAGCGGCGTCTGGTGGAACTGGTCGTAGTAGCGGTAGCCGACGTCCAGGGCATCGTCGTAGGAGACCTGGTTGTCGACGCCCGGGAAGCGCGCGCGCGTCGCCGTCGAGCCCTGCTGGGCCGTGGCGGGGAACGTGACCGGGAGCCGCCCCGACGGCTCCGCGGTGCCGAAGAGCACCGACGCGATCGCCGTGCCGACCGCCTCCCCGGGATACCAGTCCTCGATGATGCCCGCCACCTTCGGCTGCCACGGCATGAGGACGGGCCCCGAGGTGTTGAGCACGACGATCGTGTGCGGGTTGACCGCGGCCACCGCCGCGATGAGCTGGTTCTGGTCGCCGGGCAGGGCGAGGGACGTGCGGTCCATCCCCTCGCCGGCGACGTCGCTCGCGAAGACGACGGCAACGTCGGCGCTCCTCGCCGCCGCGACCGCGCCGGCGAGCAGCTTCGCGGTCTGCGGCGCCCAGCCGAGCGCCATCTCGGGCGCGGCGAGCGCCTGCTCGGTCGAGTACTCGACCTTGATCGGCACGGGCACTCCCGCCCGCAGCACGGCGGTCCCCTGGAACGTGGTGCCGTGCGAGCCGTCCGGCGTGTAGAGGTGGACCCACGCCGCCCCGCCCGAGGTGACGAGCCGGTTGCCGATGAACAGCCGCGCCCACCCGCACGTCGTGAGCGAGAAGGTGTAGGTCCCGCTCGAAGGCGCCACGATCGCGCCCGTCCAGCGGACCGAGAACGGCGCCGTGCCCGTGGCCGAGCGCCACGGCGCCGGCGTCGAGAACCCGATCACGTGGTCCGTGCCGCGGCTGACGGGCCGCCCGAGGAACCACGGGTCGCGGTACACGGTCCGGGTGAGGCCGCCGTGGACGCCGCGGCTCGTCCACAACGCGGCGCCCGGCACGTCGAAGAACGGCACCACGCCCGTCGTCCCCTGCGTGTAGGTGACGACCTGTCCGTGCCCTGCGGCGCCGGCCGCGGCGGCGATCGCGGCGTACGGCGAGGTGACGGGCCCGCTCGGGTACACCGCGGCAGAGCCGCTCTCGTCGTCTTGGACACCGGGGCCGGCGTCGGCGCCGATCACCGCGATCCTCGCGGTGGTCGGTGCCAGCGGGAGCACCGAGCCGGTGTTCTGGAGGAGCACCGCGCCCTGCTCTGCGATCGTCGCGGCGAGCGCCTGGTGCGCGGGCGTGGTCACGATCGGCTGCGGGCTCGACACGGTGGCGTGGAGCAGCCCCGCCTCGGCCATCCCGATGAGGATGCGGCGCGCCGAGCCCGTGATGACCGACGCCGGCAGCGCGCCGGACGCCACCAGCGCCCTGAGGGCGGCCTCCTCGATGCGGCCGCCGCGCTCGCCCGGGCTCGCGTCGAGCGCGCTCCCGAGCTCGAAGTTGTTGACGCCCGCGGTGGCGGCCGCCAGGAGGTGGCGCACGGCCAGGTACTCGTCGGGCTCGACGAAGCCCAGGAACCCCATCGCGCGCAGGTCGCCGAGCGTCGCGGCGTTCTCGCAGGCGGGCGCCCCGTCGATCTGGTTGTACGCGCACATGACCGCCGCGACGCCGGCGTTCGCGGCCGCGCGGAACGGCGGGTCGTAGATCTCCTGGAGGGTGCGCGCGGCGACCATGGCGTTGTCGGCCGGCGCGCCGATCTCGGCGAGCCCCATGCGGCCCGTCTCCTGGTCGTAGGCCACGTAGTGCTTGGCGACGGCCATCACGTGCTGGGACTGGATGCCCTTGATCTCCGCGGCGGCCAGGAGCGAGGTGAGGAACGGGTCCTCCCCGAAGGTCTCGGCCTCGCGGCCCCACAGCGGGGAACGGACCACGTTGATCGTCGGCGCGCCGAGGGCGGTCACCCCCTTGCCGGCGGCCTCCGCGCCGAGCGCCTGGCCGTAGGCGCCGGCGAGCGCCACGTTGAATGTCGCGGCGAGCGCCTGGGCGTTCGGGAACTGGGTCACGCCCTTCGCCCCTTCGCCGATGCCGTTGGGCCCGTCCTGGAAGCGCAGCGGTGGGATGCCGAGCGAGGGATCGTGCACGACCCCGGTCCCGACGAGGTCGAACTGCTCTGCGAGCGTCATCTTGGCGAGGACGGCGTTCGCCTGGGCGACCACGGACGACGACCTCGGCCCCGTCGACGCGCCGACGTCCGCCGTGGCGCCCGTCGCACTGCCCGAGGACGCGCCGAGCAGCGCCGCGCCGGCGATCGCCGCCAGCGCGCCGAGCCGTTGCCGCGTCCGGCTCAGGTCGCCCCCCGCGCCGCTGACGCAAGTGCCGCCCCGTCACGAAGCGGCGCACCTCGCCCAGGCATGCGGGGAGGCTAGGCCATCGCGTCGCCCCGTGGCCGCGCGGAGGTGGCGCCGGAACGCCTCGTGGTCGCGCGGCGCCCATGTCGTTGGGGCGTCGGTCACCGCGGCCTACCATCGCGCCCGTGGCGACGGACGTCGACGGCGCCGGCGCGCGTCACCGCCTCTTGGTGACGGTGACGGGCCAGGACCGTCCCGGCGTCGCCGCCGCGCTCTTCGCGGCCCTGAGCGGCGTCGACGCGACGGTCACCGACACCGGACAGATCACGATCCGGGGCCACCTCGTCCTGTGCGTCGAGCTCGACTGCCCGGCCGCCCTCGCACCCGCCCACGTCCGGCGCACGGTCCTGTCCTCGGACCTCGGTGGCGACGACCGGCTCTCGGTCGGCGTCGCCGAGGCGGTCGAAGAGCCGATCGGCGCCCAGGGGCGCCGGCTCTTGGTCACGCTGACGTCGCACGCCGTGACCGCAGAGGCGATGGCCGGCGTCTTCTCGGCGATCTTCTCGTCCGGCGGGACCTGCGAGCGGATCGTGCGGCTCGCCGTCTACCCCGTGCAGAGCTACGAGCTGGTCGTCTTGGGGGCGGACCACGAGCGGCTCCGCGCCTCGCTCGCGACCGAGTCGTCGCGGCTCGGCATCGACCTCGCCGTCCAGCGCGCGGGGCTGCACCGCCGCGCGAAGCGACTGGTCGTGCTCGACGCGGACTCGACTCTGCTCACCGCGGAGGTCATCGACCAGCTCGCCGAAGCCGCCGGCCGCGCCGACGAGGTCGCCGCGATCACCGAGACGGCGATGGCGGGCGGCCTCGACTTCCACGAGGCGCTCGCCCGCCGCGTCGCCCTGCTCGAGGGCCTCCCGGTCGCCGCGCTCGCCGAGATCGCCGCACGCCTCGAGCTCGCCCCGGGCGCCCGCACGCTCGTGCGGACGCTGCGGCGCCTCGGCTTCTCGACGGCGGTCGTGAGCGGCGGGTTCCACGAGGTGCTCGACGCCGTGTGCAGCGAGCTCGGCGTCGACCGGGTCGCCGCCAACCGGCTCGGCGTGCGAGAGGGGCGGCTCACCGGCGAGGTGCTCGGCCCGGTCGTCGACCGTGCGGGCAAGGCGGACGCGCTCCGGCGCTTCGCCGCCGAGCTCGGCGTCCCCCTCTCCCAGACCGTCGCGGTCGGCGACGGGGCCAACGACGTCGACATGATCGCGATCGCGGGGCTCGGGATCGCCTTCAACGCGCGCCCCGTGCTGCGCGACGCCGCCGACACGGCGATCTCGGTGCCCTACCTCGACGCGGTCCTCTACCTCCTCGGGATCCCCCGAGAGGAGATCGAGGCCGCCGAGGCGCACGGCGAGGACCGCCCACCCGTGCGAGGGTGAGACAGAATCGCTGAGATAGTCTCACCACCTCGAGGAGGTGCCGTGCGCGTCACGATCGACCACGACCGCTGCCAGGGCCACGGGCGGTGCTTCTCCATCGCGCCGGACCTGTTCGACAGCGACGAGCTGGGCAACGGCACGGTCCTCGGCGACGGCACGGTCCCCGCGGACCTCGAGCACCTCGCGAACCTCGCCGTCGCCAACTGCCCCGAGGGCGCCGTCGCGCTCGAGGAGGCCTGATGGCCCACCAGCGCGTCGCCGACTTCGCCACGGACTTCGACCACACGGACCCGACCTGGGTCGACGACCCCTACCCCATCTACGACGACCTCCGGCGACGCTGCCCGGTCGCGCACTCGGAGCGCTACGGGGGCACCTGGCTGCCGGTGCGCCACGCCGACGTGGCGGCCATCGCGAACGACCACGAGCACTTCACGAGCCGCGCGGTCGTCGTCACCGAGGGGCGCCCGGGCGACGACGTGCTCCCCGCGCCGATCGGCCCCGCCCCGCCCATCACGTCGGACCCGCCGTTCCACCAGCTCGCCCGGCGCCTCCTCCTGCCCGCGTTCTCGCCCAAGGCCGTGGCGGGGCTCGAGGACTACACCCGCTCGTTGTGCACGTCGCTCCTCGACGGGATCGGCGACGCCGAGCGCCTCGACGGGGCGACCGACTACGCCCAGCACGTCCCCGTCGGCGTGATCGCGAGGATGCTCGGGTTCCCGCCGCAGGACGGCGACCTGTTCCGCGAGTTCGTCCACGTCATCCTCGAGGGGATCGATCGGCCGATCGAGGAGCGCATCGCGAGCTTCGACCCGATCGAGGAGTACTTCATCGCCCAGGTCGAGGACCACCGCGCGCACCCCCGCGACGACCTCACCTCGTTCCTCATGAACGTCGAGGTGGACGGCGAGAAGCTGGCCGACCAGCACGTCTTCGGCACGATGCTGCTCATCTTGGCGGCCGGCATCGACACGACCTGGTCGGCGATCGGCGCGGCGCTCTGGCACCTGGCCTGCCACGACGACGACCGTCGACGCCTCGTCGAGGACCCAAGCCTCGTCGACGTCGCCATCGAAGAGCTCCTCCGCGCCTACGCCCCCGTCACGATGGCGCGGCTCGTGAAGGAGGACTTCGACTTCGAGGGCTGTCCGATGAAGAAGGACGACTGGGTGCTGCTGAGCTTCCCCGCGGCGAACCGGGACCCGGCGGCCTTCGACCGCGCCGACGAGGTCGTCCTCGACCGGGAGGTCAACCGGCACCTCGCCTTCGGCCTCGGCATCCACCGCTGCGTGGGGTCCAACCTCGCGCGCATGGAGCTTCGCATAGCGCTCGAGTGCTTCCTCGCGCGCCACCCGACGTTCCACCTCGCGGACCCCGGCGCGGTCACCTGGTCGCGGGGCCAGGTGCGCGGGCCGCGCACGCTCCCCCTGCGCCTCGGCTGACCGCGGCGGCGCGCGACGCTCAGTCGTCGCGCTCGCGCCCGGCGAGCATCGCCAGCACGTCGTCGAGCGGGACGCCCGCCGCCCGGGTCGCGACCATGACGTGGAAGAGGAGGTCCGCCGCCTCGGACGCGACGGCGTCGCGGTCCTCGCCCACCGCGGCAACGGCGAGCTCGGTCGCCTCCTCGCCCAGCTTCTTCAGGCGCAGGTTGCGGTCGGCGAGCAGGGCGCGCACGTAGCTCGTCGCGGGCGACGACGTCGGGTCCGCGCGGCGCGCGATCAGCGCGTCGAGCCGGCCGAGGACGCCGGCGGCGGCCGCGTCGTCGTCGAAGCAGCTCACCGAGCCGGTGTGGCACGCCGGGCCGTCGGGCGCGACGACGGCGAGGACGGCGTCGCCGTCGCAGTCCGCGACGAGGGCGACGACGTGCTGGACGTTGCCGCTCGTCGCCCCCTTGTGCCAGGGCCCGCGCGTCCTCGAGCGGTAGTGCATCTCGCCGGTCTCGAGCGTGCGCTCGAGGGCCTCGCGGTCGGCGTGCGCGACCATGAGGACCCGGCCGCTCGCCGCGTCGACGGCGACCACGCTGACCAGGCCCGAGCCCGCGTCGAAGGCGAGCGCGTCGA
>DASZHS010000058.1:0-11753 GCA_035937595.1 Acidimicrobiales bacterium | reverse complement strand
GTCGTCGGGGCGGGGTTCACGGGGCTGTGGACCGCGCTCGGCCTCGTGCGGCGCGACCCGCACCTCCGCGTCGCGGTCCTCGAGGCCGACGTGGCCGGCGCCGGGGCGTCGGGCCGCAACGGCGGGTGGGCCTCGGCGCTGTACCCGATCGAGTTCGCGAGGGTCGCCGCCGAGGCGGGCGACGACGCCGTGCGGCGCCTCCGCGTCGCACTGCGCGAGGCCGTCGTCGGGCTCCGTGACGAGGCGGGCGCCGAGGGCATCGCGTTCGACTACCACCGCGGCGGGACGGTGACGCTCGCCCGCTCGGCGCTCCAGGCCGAGCGCCTGCGCGAGGAGCTCGAGGAGCTCCACGCGCTCGGTGACACCGACGACGACGCGGTCTGGCTCGACGAGCGCGCCGCGCGCGACCGCTGCGACGCGACGGCGGTCCTCGGTGCGATGTACACCCCGCACTGCGCCGCGGTGCACCCGGCCAAGCTCGCCGTCGGCCTGGCCGACGCCGTGGCACGCCGCGGCGTCGAGGTGTGCGAGCGCACCGTCGTGACCGCCATCGAGGGCGGCACGGGATCGCGGCGGCCCCGCGCCGTCACCCCCATGGGCACCGTCCAGGCCGACGTCGTCGTCCGCGCCACCGAGGGCTACACCTCCCAGCTGCGCGGCGCCCGACGCGACGTCGCCCCGCTGTACTCGCTGGTCGTGGCGACCGAGCCGCTGCCCGCGACGTTCTTCGCCCACGTCGGCCTCGCCGAGCGCGAGACGTTCTGCGACGACCGACACCTCATCATCTACGGGCAGCGCACCGCCGACGACCGCCTCGTCTTCGGCGGTCGCGGCGCGCCGTACCACTTCGGGTCGCGCGTCGAGCCGCGGTTCGACGCCGAGCCCAAGGTGTTCGACCGGCTCGCCGTCACCCTCGACGAGCTGTTCGGTCCGCTGCCCGGCGGGCTCACGCACCGCTGGGGCGGGCCGCTCGGGGTCGCGCGGGACTTCGCGCCTTACGCGCGCTTCGACCGGGCGAGCGGGCTCGCCGCCGCCGGGGGCTACGTCGGCGACGGCGTCGTGCTGAGCCACGTCGCGGGGCTCACGCTCGCGGACCTCATCACGGGCCAGGCGACCGAGCGGACCTCGCTCCCCTTCGTCGGCCACCGCGCGCGACGCTGGGAGCCCGAGCCCCTGCGGTGGCTCGGGATCAACGGGGGGCTCCTCGCCGCCGCCGTGGCCGACCGCCACGAGGCCGCGACCGGGCGCCCCTCGCGTGCCGCGAGGGTCATCGAGCGGCTCCGGGGCGGCTGAGGCCCACCTCGGGGGTGGTCCCCGCCGTGGTGCGGCGGGCCCGTAGCATCGTCTGGTCGTGGCACCTCGTCCTGACCAAGGGGTGCCCGTCGACGCCGCGTCACCGACCGGCGGCGACACACCGGCGCCGTCGGCGCCAGCGGGCTCGCCCGGGCCAGCCACGACGCCGGACTCGACGGCGAACGCGCGTGGCGACGGCGAGGACGGCGCGGCGCCCACGACCGGGGTGTGGGCCACGAGGTCGAGCCGGCTCGGGCTGCTCGCCGTCTCGGTCGTCCCGATCCTCGCCAACCTCCCCGCGATCATCGGGCTCGTCAAGTACCAGCCCATCCTCAACACGTCGGGGCTGGGCTCGATCGCGCGCAAGGGGTACATCCCCGGCCAGCCCTTCATCGACCCCAACGTCGGGTACAACTCCCAGGCCATCGGCCACGCCGCGGCGATCTCGTGGTTCCACTTCCACGTGCCGTGGTGGAACCTCAACGACGGCCTCGGCATGCCGCTCGCCGCCAGCGTCCAGTCGGCGAGCTTCCTGCCGCTCACCTTGCTGCAGGCCGTGGCGGGCGGGTCGCTGCTGTTCCACATCGCCCTCGAGCTGATCGCGGGCGTCGCCACCTACGCCCTCTTGCGCCAGCTCCGCTGCTCGCCGTTCGCCGCCGCGATCGGCGGGATCGCGTTCTCTTTGAACGGCTCCATCGCCTGGGTGACCAACGCGCCGGCGAACCCCGTCCCGTTCCTGCCGCTGTGCCTCCTCGGGATCGAGTACGTCGTGGGTGCCGCGGGCGCCAAGCGTCGCGGGGGCTGGGTCCTGCTCGCCGTCGGGGTGTGGCTGTCGGTCGTCGCGGGCTTCCCCGAGGTCGCCGTCATCAACGCCGGCCTCGTCGCCGCGTGGTTCGTCGTCCGGCTCGTCCAGCGCTGGCCCGACCGGGTCGGCATCTTGGTGCGCGGCGCGCTCGGCGTGGTCGTCGGCTTCGCGCTCGCGGCCCCGCTGCTCAACGCCTTCGTGCGCTACCTCAAGGTCGCCAACGTCGGGATCCACACCTACCCGCTCGCGACGTTCACGATCCCGAGGGCCGGCCTCGCCCAGCTGGTCTCGCCCTACCTGTTCGGCGGGATCCTCGACACGACCGACAAGACGATCTACGAGGTCTGGACGAGGACGGGCGGCTACGCCGGCGCGACGCTCCTCGTGCTCGCCATCGGGGCGATGTGGGGACGCCGCGAGCTCGCGATCCGCGTGCTGCTCGGCGCCTGGGCCGTGCTGTTCTTGGGCTCCAACTACAACGTGCCCGTCCTGCACCAGATCGTCCAGAACATCCCCGGCCTCACGCACCTCGCCGTCTTCCGCTACGACACGTCGTCGGCGCTGCTGTGCCTGTGCCTGCTCGCGGCGTTCTGCATCGACGACCTCGCACGGCTGCCGGCGATCCGGGTCCTCTACCGGCTGGTCCCGGGCATCGCGTTCGTGCTCGTGCTCTTCACCATCGGGTTCCTGTCCGCGCCGTCGGGGCGCGCCTGGGCGCACCTGCACGTGCCGCGGTGGTACTGGGGCAGCATCGCGCTGTTCGTGCTCGTCGTCGGGGCGCTCGTCGTCGCGATCGTCGTGGCGCTCGTCGACCGCCGGTCCGCCGTGCGCGTCGTCGTTGGGGCGGTGCTCGTGATCGAGTCGTTCGGCTACTTCGTGGTCCCGATCCTCGCCTGGCCACGCTCGGCCACCGTCGACACCGCGCCGATCACCTACCTGCGGGCGCACCTCGGCGTGCAGCGGTACTACTCGACCGGACCGGGGGCGCCGAACTACGGCGCCTACTACGACGTCCCCTCGCTCGGCGCCTCGGACCTGCCGATCCCGAGGAACTGGGGCACCTTCGTCCACTACCAGCTGAGCCCCTGCATCCTGCCGTGGCAGTTCGGCAACGGCGGGCCCGTCCAGGGCTGCCCGATCACCCCGGTGCTCGCCGCGATGCGCTACGTCAAGGCCTACGAGCAGGCCGGCGTCAAGTACCTCCTCGTCGGGCACCGCACCCACCTCGCGATCTTCATGCAGCCCCAGTTCTCGGGGGCCACGACGCCCAACGGCGGCGCGACCATCGTGATCAAGTTCGGACCACCGGCGTACTTCGAGACCGGCGTGCTCACCTCCCTCGCCATCGACATCCCCGGCGGCCCGCCACCAGGGCTCGCGACGAACGTGTGCAGCGGGTCGGTGTGCGTGACGGCGACGCCCGCGGGTGTCGGACCGGGTGGCGAGCAGTTCTCGCTCGCGGCCCCGCTCACCCTCGACTCGGCGCTCTCCATCACGCTGACGGCGTCGGCCGCGACGCCGGTGCACGTGGTGACGGCGGGCGCGGCCCCCGGCATCCCCTCGGCGGTGGTCGCCGACGGCGTCCTGCTCGGCGGCGCGACCCAGCCGAGGCAGGCGCGCGTGACGTTCACCTACGCGCACGGGACGATCCCGCGCCTCGTGCAGCAGTCGCCGACCGCGCACATCTACCTGCTCCCCCACCCCTCGCCGATCGCGACGGCGCCAGGCTGCGCGGTCGTGGCGCACTCGTTCACGTCGTTCTCCACGAACTGCAAGCACGCCTCGAAGCTCACCTACCGCGAGCTGTCCTTCAAGGGCTGGTCGGCGACGGTCAACGGGCAGCCCACCACGACCACGACGTCCAACGGCGTGTTCCAGCAGCTGGCCCTGCCCGCCGGGACCGCCCAGGTGTCCTTCACCTACACGCCGCCGCAGGCGCTGCTCGCCTGGGTGGCGTGCCTCCTCGCGCTGCTGGCGATCGCCGCGAGCCTCGTGTTCCGTCGCGTGCGCGTCCCGCTCCGCCGTCGGCCCCGGATCGGGCGCGCCGGCCGCGGGACGGGCCCGCCGGACGACTACGCGGCCGACGTCGACGCGTCGAGCGCGCCGGACGCCGCCGCGGCGGGGTCGAGCCCGGTGGGCGACGCCGCCCGGCCCGTGCCGGGACGCTCGCCCGTCGAGCCGGCGACGGTCCCGCCGACGACGCTCCCGCCCGCCCAGGTGCCGTCCGCGCAGGTGCCGTCCGCCCAGGTGCCGGCGGAGGGCGTCGCACCCGACGCGGCGCCGCCTCGCTGAGGCGTCACCCGAGTCTGGCGACCACCCGGCGCAGCTCGCCCAGCCGCTGCTGGATCCCCTGCGCGTCGATGCCGAAGATCGCCCGTGCCCGCACGCCATCGAGCGGCGCCACCTCGCGCGGCGGCGGCGGGGCGATCGAGACCTCGACGTTGTAGCCGGTCACCTGGAAGGTGAGGCGGACGTCGTCGCCCGGGTTCGCGAGGTGCACGGCGATCTCGAGCACCTGGCCCTGCGCCCCCGTCGTCACCGCGAGCGTGAGGGCCGCGACGCGTGGGAGCGAGATGGGCAGGCCCGAGGTGGACGGCAGGTGCACCCGTCCGAACGAGAGGGTCGTCGTCTTCTCGCCGTGCCGCGAGGTCACGGCCCGCGACTTCGCGTGCAGCCGCGCGAGGTCCGGGTGGCGCAGCGCGCTCGCGAGCACGTCGAGCCGCGCGGGGCCGTGCAGGGAGCCCGTCGTCACCCAGGGCGCGCCGATCAGCGAGGCGAACTGCTGGACGTTGAGGTAGAGCGCACGGTCCGCGAGCCGCACCTCGACCATGGCGGTCACGATGCTGAGCGACGCCGTCGCGGTCACGTCGGCAGCCCCCGTCGTGAAGTCGAAGGCGCACGTGGCGTCGACCGAGACGCCGGTGCTGGACGAGAAGGTCGCCACGCCCGTCGCCGTCGCGGGCGGCCCGGCACCGACGACGAGGTGCGAGGGGACGACCCCGGCGGTGCTCGGCGCGGTGGCCGCGAGCGTGACGGCGCTCGCGACGAGGGCGGCGAAGACGGCGACCGTGGCGACCGCGATGACCCGTGTGGCGCGCACGCGACCTCCTCGGGCGATCGTAACGTCAGCGGAAGTCCCGCGAGGGCGCGGCGGGAGCGCCCAGCTCGAGGGCCTCGACGTGCTCGGCGTTCAGCGACAGCGCGCCCTGGCCTCGCTCCAGTCGCCCGCGGATCACGAGGGCGGGCGCCGTCCCGGCGACGTGGCGCCACCGCGCCCACGCCCCCACCGAGAAGATGACGTTCACGTGGCCCGTCTCGTCCTCCAGGTTCACGAACACCGCGCCCCGGGCGGTCTCGGGGTGCTGGCGGTGCGTGACGACGCCGGCGACGACGACGCGCGAGGCCTCCGCGCCGAGCAGCGCGGCCGCGGGCAGCACGCCGCGTCGCTCGAGCTCGCCACGGGCAAGCGAGAGCGCGGTCGCCTCCGGTGCAAGCCCGAGCGACCACAGGTCGTCCGCCACCACCTCGAGCGGCGACGGGGCGTCGAGGGCGGGGGCGATCGCGCCGGTCACGATCCCTTCGAGTCGATCCGGCGACGACTGGGCCGCGGCCCCCGCGGTCCAGGTGAGCGCCCGGCGGCTCGTGCCAGTCGCGTCGAGCGCGCCGGCCGCGGCGAGCGCCTCGAGCTGGGCGCGGCTGACCCCCGCGCGCCGGACCAGGTCCTCCTGGCCGGCCCAGGGCGCGCCGTCGCGGATGCGCTCGGCCACCGCGCGACCGACCCCGCGCACCGTGGTGAGCCCGAGGCGCACGACGTGCTCGTCGTCGTCGGCGGGTTCCACGGTGGCGTCGGGGCCGGAGCGGTCGACGTCGGGGCGCACGACGGCGACGCCGTGGCGCCGTGCGTCGGCGACGAGGCTCTGGGGGGACCAGAACCCCATCGGCTGGGCGTTGAGCAGCGCGGCGAGGAACGCCGCGGGGTAGTAGCGCTTGAGCCACGCCGAGCAGTAGACGAGGTGGGCGAAGGAGACCGCGTGGGACTCGGGGAACCCGAAGTTCGCGAACGCGGCGAGCGCGGCGTAGATGGCGTCGGCCACCGAGGCGTCCACCCCTTTGTCGGCCATCCCCGCGTACAGGCGGCCCTTGAGGCGCAGCATGCGCACCTCGGAGCGCTTGGCCGCCATCGCCTGGCGCAGCTCGTCGGCCTCGGCGGGGCTGAACCCCGCGACGGCGACCGCCATCTCCATCAGCTGCTCTTGGAACAGCGGCACCCCGAGCGTGCGCCCCAAGATGGGCTCCAAGAGCGGGTGCAGGTAGCGGACCGGCTCCTCGCCGCGGCGGCGGCGCAGGTACGGGTTGACCGCGTTGCCCTGGATCGGGCCCGGCCGGATGAGCGCGACCTCGATCACGAGGTCGTAGAAGCACCGCGGGCGCAGCCGCGGCAGCGTCGCCATCTGGGCGCGTGACTCGACCTGGAACACCCCGACGGTGTCCGCCGAGCACAACAGGTCGTAGACCGCGTCGTCCTGGGGCAGCGCGGCGAGGTCGACGGTGACGCCCGTCGACGCCGCCACGAGGTCGACCGTGCGGTGCAGCGCGTCGAGCATGCCGAGCCCGAGCAGGTCGAACTTCACGAGCCCGATCGCCGCGCAGTCGTCCTTGTCCCACTGCAGCACGCTGCGGCCCTCCATCCGCGCCCACTCGACGGGGCAGACCTCGACGACCGGGCGGTCGCAGATCACCATGCCTGCCGAGTGCAGCCCGAGGTGCCGGGGGCGGCCCAGCGCCTCGATCGCGAGCTCGGCCACGAGCGGGGCGATCCCTGCGGTCGCGGCCGCCCCGTCGGCGAGCACCTCACGGTCGCCGCCGAAGCGGCGCTCCACGCTGGCGGCGGCTCTGAGCGCGCCCTCGGCGGTGTCGCCGAGGGCGCGGGCGACGTCGCGGACCGCCGAGCGCGGCCGGTAGGTGATGACGTTCGCGACCTGGGCCGCGTGGCGGCGCCCGTAGCGGGCGTAGACGTACTGGATCACCTCCTCGCGCCGTCCGGACTCGATGTCGACGTCGATGTCCGGCGGGCCGTCGCGCGCCGGTGAGAGGAACCGCTCGAACAGGAGGCCCAGTGACACCGCGTCGGCGTTGGTCACCCCGAGCGCGTAGCAGACCGCCGAGTTCGCGGCCGAGCCGCGCCCCTGGCAGAAGATGTCCTCGCGCCGGCAGAACTGGGTGAGGTCCCAGACGATGAGGAAGTACCCCGCGTAGCCGAGCTGCCCGATGACCGAGAGCTCGTGGTCGATCTGCGCCCACGCGCCCGCGACGCGCTCGGCCGAGCGAGGGCCGTAGCGCGCGGTCGCGCCCTCGGCGACGAGCGCCGCGAGGTAGCCCTGCTCGTCGAGCCCCTCGGGGGTCGGGAAGTCGGGGAGCCGCGGCGCGACGAGGCGCAGGTCGAACGCGCACTCGAGCGCGAGCTCGCAGGCGCGCTCGGTGACCCCGGGGAACCGCGCGAACCGCCGGGCCTGCTCGCCGGCCGAGCGCAGGCACGCGACCGGGGCGGGCGAGGTCCACCCCTCCATGTCGTCGACGGAGCGACGCGCGCGCACGGCCGCGAGCGTGCTCGCGAGCCGGAACGACGAGGCCGTCGCGTAGTGGACGTTGTTGGTCGCGACCACGTCCACGCCCGCGTGGATCCCGAGGGCCGCGAGCGCCTCGTTGCGCGCGGCGTCGAGCGGGTCGCCGTGGTCCCACAGCTCGACGGCGACGTTGCGCGCGCCGACCGCCGCGACGAGCCGGTCGAGCTCGCGTGCCGCCTCGTGGGGTCCGTGCGCGACGAGGGCCGCTGGCACGCTCCCCTTGCGGCACCCGGTGAGCACGAGCCAGTGGCCCCCGTGGCGGTCGGCCAGCTCGGCGAGGTCGACCGTGGGGCACCCCTTCTCCCCGAGGCGCAGGTGCGCGTCGGCGAGCAGCGAGGACAGCGCGGCGTACCCTGCAGGATCACGGGCGAGCACGAGCAGGTGGTCGCCGGCTGGGTCGGGCACCCCGGTCCGCGCACCGCCGCCGGTGAGCGTCAGCTCCGCGCCGAAGACGCTCGGGATCCCGAGCGCCCGTGCCGCCTCGGCGAACCGCACCGCGCCGTAGAGCCCGTGGTGGTCGGTGAGCGCGATCGCCTCGAGGCCGAGGGCGACCGCGGTCGCCACGAGCTCCTCGGGGTCCGACGCGCCGTCGAGGAAGCTGAACCCCGAGTGCACGTGGAGCTCGGCGTACCGCGCCATCAGTCGTAGATCCCCGTCAGCCACCACCGTGACCGCTCCGCGCGCAGGAGGACGGCGAGGCCGTCGTCGCAGAGGACCTGGAGGTGCGCGCGCCGTCGCGACACCCCCCACCACCGCTCGGCCATCGGCCAGGGCCCGCAGTGCGCCGCGACGCCACGGCCGCGGCCCGGCTCGAACTCGAGGCGCACCGGCTGCGCGCTCAACAGCCCCGAGGCGCCGACGGTCACGCGGGCACCGTGGACGTCGAGCAGCGCGACGCTCAAGGTGCGTGAGGGAACCGACGAGGGCGACGGCGCGGGGAGCCGGCCCGGCCAGGGTGCGACGTGGTCGCGACCCGGCCGCTCGACGTCCGCGCTCCCCCACGGCACGAGCGCGGCACGGTCATCCGGCGCGCGCCCCCCGCCGAGCCGAGCGACGCTCACCGCCCCGACGCCGAGCTGGCGCTCGAGGCGCTGCGCCGCCGCCGCGGCGCGTGCGTCGGCACCCGCGTGCTCGCCGAAGAACCCCCGCTGGACGTCGCGCGGCCGGTCGCGGCGCCGCACCTCGTCGAGCCGGCGCAGCGCGGCGTGGTCGCGCAGACCGGGCAGCTCGCCGTCGACGCCGCGTGCGACGCGATGGCACCGCACCGCGTCGAGCCCGAACCGCTCGAGCACGCGTGCCTCCTCGAGCCGCGCGAACCGCCCGAGGGTGCGCAGGCCGAGCCGCTCGCACGTCGCGGCGAGGTCGGGGGCACGCAGGGTGGCGATCGACCAGGGTGCGAGGAACTCGGGCGTCGCCCCGGCAGGGACGAGCACCGAGGCGCGCGCGGCGAGCACCGCGGCGAACAGCCCGTCGGCCACCCCGGCCCGGACGTGGCCCGCCTCGCCGAGGAGCGGGGCGATGGTGCGCTCGAGCAGCTCGACGAACGCCGCCTCGCCACCGAAGAACCGGCTCGGTCCCTTGGACGGGATCGCGAGCACGCCGAGGCGCACGGGCCGCGCGAAGGGCGCGAGCTCGGTCGCGGCGTCGAGCACGTCGGCGAAGCGGCGCGGCTCCTCGCCTTGCGGACCCTCCCTCGACAGCGAGGGACACCACGCCACCACGAGCCGCACCATCAGCCGACCGCGGTGACGGCTCCCTGGACCTCCGGCAGCCACAGCGACGCGCGGCGTGGGCGGCCGACGACGCGGCGGCCGGTGGCGCGGACGTCCACACGCCGAGCGACGAGCCGCCCCGTCGCGTGCCATGCCGCGTCGGTGAGCTCCAGGGTGACGTCGGGAGGGGTCGGCCAGTCGTCGCGGTGCTCGACGAGGACGACGAGCACGACGGCGCGGTCGCGCGCACGCGCGAGGAGACGACGCGCCGCGGTGTGCGCGACGCGGGCGGGCGGGCGCACCACCACGACGTCGACCCCCTCCAGCAGCTCGGCGACCACCGCCGCCCACATCCCGCGCGGGCGGGGCACGAACACGACGCGGCGCAGGTCGACGCCGAGCTCCGCCATCGCGACGACGCCAGGGTCGTCGAGGCCGACCACCGCGCCCCAGTGGCCCGTCGACGAGGTGGCGGCCAGCAGCACGAGGCCGAGGGAGGTCGCGCCCATGCCCGGGGTGCCGGCGACGACGACGGTCGCGCCACGCCGCAGCGCCCCGTCGGGGAACAGCGTGCGAAGAGGGTCGACGACCGGCAGGAGGCGCGTGGCGGCGGGGGCGGTCGGACGGATCGCGGTGGCCAGCTCCGCGGGGGTGGCGGTCCGCGAGGGGGCCGAGGCGAACATATGTTCGCACTCTACCCACCCCCTCCGACCTCGGCCACTGGGACCAGACAGGGGCGTTGACACACCTCCTCGAGGACCGACCACGGCGCCGGACGAGGCCACGAGCGGCCCCGCGACGACCGGCGCGCGGCGGGTCCGGTCAGCCGAGCGTCGCGACGAGGAGGGCCTTGGCCGTGTGGAGCCGGTTCTCCGCCTGGTCGAACACGACGCTCGCCGGCGACTCGAAGACGTCGTCGGTCACCTCGACGCCGTCGGCCAGCCCCACCGTCGCCATCACGGCGGCGCCGACGGCCGTGCGCGCGTCGTGGAACGCCGGCAGGCAGTGCATGAACCGCACGTCGGGGTTGCCGCTGGCGTCGAGCAGCGCACGGTCCACCCGGTACGGCGCGAGCAGCGCGAGGCGGTCGCCCCACGCCTCGATCGGCTCGCCCATCGACACCCACACGTCGGTGTGGACGAAGTCGACGCCTCGCACGGCCGCGCGCGCGTCCTCCGTCACGGTCACGCGCGCGCCGCTGCGCGCCGCGATCGCCCTGGCCGCGGCGACCACGTCGTCGGGGGGGTGCAGCGACGCGGGACCGCCGAGGCGCACGTCGGCGCCCATGAGCGCGCCCGTCACGAGGAGCGACCGGCCCATGTTGTAGCGGCAGTCCCCCACGAAGGCGTAGGCGAGGTCGGCGAACCGCTTGCCGGAGACCTCTCGCATGGTGAGGAAGTCCGCGAGCATCTGGGTCGGGTGCCACTCGGCCGTGAGCCCGTTGTAGACCGGCACGCCCGCGGCGCTCGCGAGCGCCTCGACGTCGACCTGGGCGGCGCCGCGGAACACGATCGCGTCGAACATCCGCCCGAGCACCCGCGCGGTGTCGAGGACCGACTCTTTGTGGCCGAGCTGGGAGCCGACGGGGTCGAGGTAGGTCGCACTGGCGCCCTGGTGGTGCGCGGCGACCTCGAAGGCCGCGCGCGTGCGCGTGGAGGTCTTCTCGAAGACGAGCGCGATCGACCTGGCGTCGAGGCGCCGCCGCTCGGTGCCCGCGCGCCGCTCGGCCTTGAGCTCCGCCGCGAGCGCCAGCAGCTCCTCGAGCTCGGCCGCCTCGAAGTCGAGCTCCTTGAGGAAGCTGCGCCCCGCGAGGGTGCCCACCGGCTCGGCTCCAGTCCGGCGTGCGGCTAGAACGTGCCGAGCCGGCGCGCGAGCCGCTCGTAGGCCGTCCGGTCCCCCTCGACGGTCGGCTCGGCGACGCCGAAGCGCGCCGCGCCGGGGCCCTCGAGATCACGACCCGACAGGGCGAGCAGGAGCGCGGGGGCGGTGCCGCGCACGGTCGCGTCCGGCGGCCCGGCGGCCGACGTCGAGAGCCCGCGGTCGGCCAGCGTCGCAACCCAGGTGCGCGTGCCGTCGGTGAGCGCGACGACCGAGGGCGTGGTCACGCCGTCGGGCTCGGTGTTCTCGGGGTGGGTGCCGAACCAGAGGAGCTCGTCGACGCCGTCGGCGCTCAGGTCGTCGTCCATGGCCGATACCTCGCCCACGGCGATCTCGGCGTCCGTGCGGTGCACGAGGGTCTCGAGCGCCATGCGGCGGCGCCAGAAGCGCAGCGTCGTCGCCTCCGGCATGAACGTGACCGTCGGGGCGTCGTCGGCCCGG
>DASZHS010000057.1:0-2331 GCA_035937595.1 Acidimicrobiales bacterium | reverse complement strand
GCGCGTGGCGGGAGGTGTGGAAGAAGGCATCGGCGAGGAGGCTGCGGGCATGGCTGAGCCAGTGAGCGGACAGGGCGGGCCGAGCGAGCGGGGCGGGCCGAGCGAGCACGTCGAGTACGGCGACCCGGACGTCACGGACGCGCCAACCGCTGACGCCGAGCCCGAGCCCGACGCGGAGGTCGTGCGCGCCGCCGGCGGTGCGGTCTGGCGCTGGGGTGCGAGCGACATCGAGGTGCTGCTCGTCCACCGCCCCCGCTACGACGACTGGACGCTGCCAAAGGGCAAGCTGCTCCCGTACGAGGACGACGCCGACGCTGCCCTCCGCGAGGTGGAGGAGGAAACCGGGCTCGAGTGCGAGCTCGGCGCCGAGCTGGCGACGACCCGGTACGTGGACAACAAAGGCCGTCCCAAGGTCGTGCGCTACTGGGCGATGGAGGTCTACGGCCAGGCGTCGCAGCCGTTCCGGCCCAACGATGAGGTCGACAAGGTGCAGTGGCTCCAGGTCGAGAAGGCCGTCGGCCAATTGACCTACGACCGCGATCGCGACGTGCTCGAGGCGCTGATCGACGCCACCGACACGTGATCCGGCCGGGAACGCACGCCAGCGGCGCGTGACGTGGGCGGCGCCGGAACCTCGGATCGGCGTCACGGGTATGTGAGACTGTCGCCCCGGTGACCATCCTTCTCGTGCGCCACGCCCGAGCGGGACGTCGGGACCGCTGGGTCGGCGACGATCGCCTCCGCCCGTTGAGCAAGAAGGGCAGGGTCCAGGCCGAGGATCTCTCAGCGAAGCTGCGCGAGCTCGCTGGCGCGCAACGGCTCACGCTTCGTTCCAGCCCGTGGGTCCGGTGCGTACAGACGCTCGAGCCGTTGGCGTCGGCGCTCGGCACCGAGATCAAAAGCGACGACGCGCTGGGCGAGGGGATGGGCGCCAAGGCGGTCGAGGTCCTCGGCTTCTGGATCCGGCAGGGTCCGGCCGCGCTGTGCACGCACGGGGACGTGATCGAGGCCATCCTCACCCACCTCACGGGAAGCGGCGTCCGCCTCGGCGGGAGGCTCCAGGCGGCGAAGGGTTCGGTCTGGGTGCTCGGCGTGACCGACGGTGCCATCGTGTCGGCCCGCTACGTCCCGCCTCCCGCCTGATGCGTCTCGCCGCGCTGGACCTCGGCAGCAACTCGCTGCATCTCCTTGTCGTCGAAGCCCGCCCCGACGGCACGTTCCAGGCGTTGTGCCAGGAAAAGGAGATGCTGCGGCTCGGCGACGTCGTGACCCGCGCCGGCCGCGTGACCGCGACGGCGCTCGACGGACTGTTGACGACCGTCGCGCGCTTCGTCGCGCTCGCACGGGCCAACGGCGCCGAGGAGATCGTGGCCCGGGCCACCGCCGCGCTCCGCGAGGCGGAGAACGGTGCCGACGTCGTCGACCGCATCGAAGCCGCCACCGGACTTCGGGTCGAGGTCATCTCCGGGGTCGAGGAGGCCAGGCTGATCTTCGGCGCGGTCCGCGCCAGCGTCGTCATCGAACCGGGGCCCGCGCTCGGCCTCGACCTCGGTGGCGGGAGCCTCGAGGTCATGGTCGGCGATGCCGAGAAGCTGCACTGGGCGACGAGCGTGCGGCTCGGTGTCGCCCGCCTCACCAGCGAGCTCGTGTCGAGCGACCCGGTGTCGGGGCGCGACCGCCGGCGCCTGCGCCAGCTCATCACGTCGGTCCTCGCGCCGGTCGCCGCCGACGTCGCCGCCTACGGGCCGCGCATGTTGATCGGGACGAGCGGCACGTTGTGCGACCTCGCGGCGATGGCCGCGGCCGCCGACGGTTCGCCGCTGCCGCAGTCGGTCAACCAGCTGACGGTCACCCGCGAGCAGCTCGAGGTCGTGCACGAAGAGGTGCTCCGGCGCCCGGTCGTCGCGCGCCGGCGCATGCCCGGACTCGACGCGCGGCGCGCCGATCTCATCCCCGCGGGTTCGATGGTGCTCATGACCGCCATGGAGCTCACCGGCATGGAGTCGCTCACGGTCAGCGACTGGGCCCTGCGCGAAGGGATCGTGCTCGACGCGATCGCCGGCCACGACCTCGCCGACTGGAGCGAGGATCAGCGCGAGATCCGCCGGTCGTCGGTGCTGAACCTGTGCCGGCGTTGCGCGTGGGACGAACGGCACGGCCGTCAGGTGTCGCGCCTCGCGCTCTCGTTGTTCGACCAGCTGCGCGACGTGCACGGCCTCGGACCCGACGACCGCGAGCTGCTCAGCTACGGCGCCCTGCTCCACGACATCGGCGAGCACGTCGCGGTGGAGGGCCACCACAAGCACACGGCGTACCTGATCCAGCACGGTC
>DASZHS010000056.1:0-3792 GCA_035937595.1 Acidimicrobiales bacterium | reverse complement strand
CCACGAAAGAAGACACTCTTCGGGACCGCCAAGGCAATGCTGCACCTCAGCGTCGTCCTACCGCCGAAGTTCGCCGACCCGACGACCATCATCAGCGCGTACCCCAGCTTCCCCGGGGCATGCGGGTCGATCTCGCCGCTGGTCGGCAAGACGAACCTAGGTCGGGCCACCCTCGTCTACCACCCGTCGACCGTTCCGGGCTCCTGCACGCTGGTCGCAGAGGAGGCGTTCACCGGGGCCAAGAGCCACAAGGTGGTGATCCGACAGAAGGCGCCCTAGCGAGTCGAGGGCCACGGCAATCCCCGGCCCAGCCGCCACTCGCTAGCGACGGGATCAGCGGGTCGCCGTTGGCACGCGAGTGCTGGACCGCGATCCAAGGGAACTCATGACCTCGCCAAGCGTCGCTGCGCCGTCTGCCGGCTTCGTTTGCGGCCCCATCGATTCCTAGACAGGATGCGGAGGGCCACCGTGGTGGCGCCGGACCACCCAGGAGGACCCATGGAGTACCACAGCCTCGGTCGCACGGGGATCCGCGTGAGCCCCTTGTGCCTCGGCGCGATGATGTTCGGGGCGTGGGGCAACCCCGATCACGAAGAGTCCGTCCGGATCATCCACCGCGCGCTCGACGAGGGCATCAACTTCATCGATACCGCCGACGTCTACTCGGCGGGCGAGTCCGAGACGATCGTCGGCAAGGCGCTGTCCACCCTCGACCGGTCGAAGATCGTGCTGGCAACCAAGGTCCACGCCCAGATGGGCGACGACCCGAACGCACGGGGCAACTCGCGTCGGTGGATCATCGAGGAGTGCGAGCACAGCCTTCGGAGGCTGGGCACCGACTACCTCGACCTGTACCAGATCCACCGTCCCGATGAGGCCGTCGACATCGACCAGACGCTCGGGGCGCTGAGCGACCTCGTCCACGCGGGCAAGATCCGCGCGTTCGGCAGCTCGACCTTCCCCGCCGAGCAGATCGTCGAGGCGCAGTGGGTCGCCGAGCGGTGGGGCCGCGAGCGGTTCATGACCGAGCAGCCGCCGTACTCGCTGCTCGTTCGCGGCATCGAGCGCGACGTGCTCCCGACCGCGCAGAGCTACGGCATGGGAGTCATCCCGTGGAGCCCGCTGGCCGGTGGCTGGCTCTCGGGGCGGTTCGGCGAGGGCAAGGACAACACGAGCCGTCGCGCGAGCCGCATCCCCGGGCGCTACGACCTGTCGATCCCCGGGAACCAGCGCAAGCTCGAGCTCGTCACCGAGCTCGCTCGCCTCGCGTCCGACGCCGGCCTCACGCTCATCGAGCTCGCGCTCGCGTTCGTGCTCGAGCACCCCGCGATCAGCTCGGCGATCATCGGGCCGAGGACGATGGAGCAGCTCGAGTCGCAGCTCTCGGCACCCTCGATCACGCTCACCGAGGACGTCCTCGACCGGATCGACAAGCTCATCCCCCCGGGGACCAACGTCAACCCCGAGGACGCCGGCTGGTCGCCGCGATGGCTGACGACGCCGCGCTACCGCCGCCGCCACTACCGCTGAGCACCGCTCGACGACGCCACGCGTCGGTGGTCGTGTCAGTCAGCGTGAGCGAGCGCGGACCCGCTCCTCGTGCTGCGAGTGCGTCATGTGGTGAGCGTCGGGAGCACCCCCCGGTATGATTCCGTGGTGTTGACGGCGCCCGCCGAGGATCCTCCGGGCACCGCCGCGTCCCTGGTGGGCGCGGCCGTCACCCTCGTGCTGCCGTGCCTCAACGAGGCGGCCGCGGTGGGCGGCTGCGTCGAGGCGGCGAGTGCCGTCTTCGCCGCCTCGGGGCTCAACGGCTCGGTCCTGGTCGTGGACAACGGCTCGACGGACGGGTCAGTGGAGGTGGCGCGCAACGCGGGCGCCCGCGTCGTCCGTCAGGTGGAGCCCGGCTACGGGGCGGCGCTGCGCTCGGGGCTCGAGACCGCGACGACCGAGTACGTCGTCATCGCGGACGCCGACGGCACCTACGAGCTCGGTGCGATCCCGAGGCTGCTGCAGCCGCTCGTCGACGACGAGGCCGACGTGGTCCTCGGCTCGCGGCTCGACGGGGCCACCGTGGCGACGATGCCGTGGCTGCACCGGCGCCTCGGGACGCCGGTGCTCACGAGGCTCGTGAATCGGGCGGCCGGGGGTGGGACGAGGATCCGCGACAGCCAGTCGGGGCTGCGAGCCTTCCGCCGGTCCCAGCAGCTCGAGCTGGGGCTCACGGCGACGGGCATGGAGTTCGCGACCGAGATGCTGATCCAGAGCTCGTGGGCCAGGCTGCGGATCCGAGAGGTGCCCACCAGCTACCACGAGCGCATCGGCCGGTCCAAGCTCGACACGTTCCCCGACGGGCTGCGCCACCTACGCCAGATCCTGCTCTTGAGCCCCGACGCCTTCGCGAGCCTGCCCGGGATCGCCATGATCACCGTCTCGCTGGCCTTCTGGGGGATCGTGTGCTTCGCCACGGAGGGCCAAGGCATCATCGGCTCGTACAGCTGGATGGGGATTGTCGTCGCGACGGTCTTCGGCGTGATGGGGCCGATGACGTACTGCACGGGCCTCGTCGTGAAGTACCGCGCGGAGTCGCTCGGGCTCCGACACGCGCCGCCCAAGCGGCCCATGCGCGCGATGATCTGGCGGTTCTTCTACACGGGCGTCGCCCTCCTCACCTTCACGGCCGCCACCGTCATCTTCCTCGCGGTCAACCTGCGCGAGCACCTCTACATGAACCTCGCGCTCAACCGGGTGCTCGACTCGATGGCCACGTGCACCGCGATCGTCGGCATCATCCTCGCGCTGTCACCCCTGATCTCGCCCTTGATCCTGCAGAGCCCCGTCCGCCAGCTGCCGCCGGCAGAGGAGCTCGACGACCCGGCGCGCGACGCGGCGCCCGAGCACGGGGACGCGCTCGTGCACGGCACCCGTGCCGAGATGGTGATCCCGGACAGGGCGACGGCCTCGCACTAGGCGTCCCGCTCGGCGACGCGACGGCGCGCCCGCCACCTCGGCGTCGCGGACCGTTCGCTCGACGTTCGCAGGTACGCTCCGCGCGTGCCGTCGCCGGTCGCCGCGGTGGTCATCCCCGCGCACAACGAGGGTGCGCACCTCGCGTCGCTGCTCACGTCGCTGCAGGGGTCCGCGGACGATGCACCGCTGCGCGTCATCGTCGTCTGCAACGGGTGCACCGACGCCACCGAGGCGGTCGCGAGGTCCTTTGACGGCGTCACGGTCGTCGTGGATGAAGCGCCGGCCAAGCACGCCGCGCTGAACGCGGGGGACGACGCGGCGGGGGACCTCTTCCCGAGGCTCTACGTGGACGCCGACGTCCGCGTCGACCGGCGCTCGATCGACGAGCTGCTCGACGCGCTCGCGACGGACACGCCGAAGGCGGTCGGTCCCCGCACCCGCTACGACCTGTCGGGGAGCCCCTGGCTCGTCCGAGCCTTCCTCCGGACCAACGAGCGCCTGCCCTTCGCCGAGTCCTGGCACGCGACCCACCTCCAGGGGCGCGGCGTCTACGGGACGAACCGCGCGGGAAGAGCGAGGTTCGAGCGCTTCCCCGCGATCCGGAGCGACGACGGGTTCTTCGACCTGCGCTTCGACGACGCCGAGCGCGCGGTGGTCCCGTCGGCGGTCGCCGAGCTCACCGGCCCGACCTCGGTGCGCGCGCTGCTCCGGCGCCAGACACGGGTCGTCGAGGGCTACCGGGAGCTGCTCGCGTGGATGGCGGCGCACGATCCGGGCCGGCCGGCCCGCTTCGCGGGTGCTCGGGGGAAGGGGTGGTGGGACGCC
>DASZHS010000055.1:0-21807 GCA_035937595.1 Acidimicrobiales bacterium | reverse complement strand
GTGGACGCGAGAAGCTCGGTGACCGAGTTGCCGCTGTTGTTGCTGGGGTTCCAGTTCGCCACCCAGACGTGTGTGCCGTCCGAAGCAATGGCTTCGGGCACATCGAATCCAAAGCTCGATCCCTTGATCACCTTGACGAGCGCACCGGTCGACGCGAGCAGCTCGGTGACCGAGTCGCGGAAGAAGTTCGCCACCCAGACGTGTGTGTCGTCCGAGGACACGCCAGAGGGGTTGAACCCATAGCTCGATCCCTTGAGCACCTTGACGAGCGCACCCGTCGACGCGAGGAGCTCGGTGACCGTTGCGCCGTTCGCCACCCAGACGTGCGTGCCGTCCGAGTCCACTTCGCCGGGAGCGTTGAAGCCATAGCTCGGTCCCTTGAGCACCCTGACGAGTGCGCCCGTCGAGGCTCGGAGCTCGGTGACCGTGTCGCCGGTGTGGTTGTCGGATTCGTAGTTCGTTACCCACACGTGCGTTTTGTCCGAGGCGATGCCTCCGGGGTAGTGGAATCGGTACCTCCCTCCCGCGATCACCCTGACGAGGCCGCCCGTGGAGGCGAGGAGCTCGGTGACCGAGTTGTTGCCCGAGTTCGTCACCCAGACGTGCGTGCCGTCCGACGCAACCGAAGCGGGCAGGCTGATCCCGCGTTGGATCACCCTGACGAGTGCTCCGGTCGAGGCGAGGAGCTCGGTGACCGAGTTGTTGTTGTAGCTCGCCACCCAGACGTGCAGGCCGTCAGAGGCGATGTCGTAGATGCCGCTGAACTTGTAGCTCGGTCCCTTGATCACTTTGACCAGCGAGCCCGACGAAGCGTGGAGCTCGGTGACCGAGTTGTTGTCGTAGTTCGCCACCCAGACGTGCGTGCCGTCCGAGGCGACGGCATGGGGGGCGCTGAACCCGTAGCTCGACTCGCTGATCAACCCGTGCCGAGGCAGGAGCATTCCGCCACCGACCTGTGACGCGGGTGCAGAGGACGCGAATGCCAGAACGAGGATCAGTGCCAGGGCGGTGGCCAAGCTCTGGTCACGGAGGGCGGTCCTCCACCTCAACGTTGCTGGATGACCGTTCATCGTGCCCCCCTCTTGCAGCCACGACCGCGTCCGTCGCGACCCCAGAGATCGCGAGCACCGTGGCCGATGGCGCGCAGCAGGTGCGCGGCCCATCGTCGTTCTCGGCTGATCGGTGGCGAACCTACACCGAAGAGGCCGGGCGCTTGCTGTGGTCGGGGCGAGCTGGAGGTGAGCGTCAACGAAGGCCGATCAGCTGGATTGCGCGAGGTCGAAGAGCTCCAGCTCCGCCGGCGTCGGCACCTCGAAGAACCGGTCCCAGGTGGCAAGTTGCTCACGGGTGATCGGTGACCCGTTCCACTCGCTCCCCGCATTGCGGGTAGAGACTCGTCGCCACCTTTCGTCGAGCGGCACGTCCAGGTAGTGCAGCTCGACCCGGACGCCCAGCGCTCGCGCTCCCACGCGTTTTTCGTCCCGATCCGATCTCAACCAGAAGCCGGACTCGAGGATCACGCTCAGTCCGAGCGCGAGGAGTTGCTGCGCGAGCTTCCAGAACCGCACCTCGACACGCTCCCGAGCGAGCTCATCGTGCAAGTCGATGGCGAGGTCGATCATCCATTCATCTCCGCACAGCCGGATCGCAGGAATCGATGTCTCAAGCTCTCGAGCGAGAGAGGTCTTGCCGGCTCCCGGCAGTCCCGAGATCAACACGAGTCTCACCGTCATGGCCGCTCGGTATGCGCCGACCAGGTAGTGGGGTCTCGACTCGATCGTCCATCGAGTGCTCCTGCAGATCCCATGAGGCCGTCCCCGTCGTGCACGAACCAGGGCGATGGGCGCGAGCGCAGCGTGCGAGGGTCCGTGGACTTGCCTGACTCCGTCGCGCCGAGTCGCGAACCGATCACGCTCTTGACGCTACCGTTCGATGTCGCGACACCTCGAGGGTCGCTGGGGTCGAGCTGCAGGCGAGGGGCGCGACCAGTGAACACTTGACGGTCGGCAGCTGCGGCACCGCTCCATCGAATCAGCGCTCGTCGTAGCATCGTCGTGTGGCGATCCAGCCCGACACGAAGGACTGGACGTGGGTCCTCCACCGACCTTGCCCCGAGTGCGGATACGACGCCTCGACGTGGGCGCGGGAGGATGTGGGCGGTGGCATCAGAGACAACGCGCTGCGGTGGACGCCGGTCCTCGCGCGACATGACGTGGCACGCCGTTCCAACCGGCAGCGATGGTCCGACCTCGAGTACGCGTGCCACGTGCGAGACGTCCTCACGATCTTCGAGTACCGCCTGTCGCTGATGCTCTCGCAGGAGGATCCCGCGTTTGAGAACTGGGATCAGGACGAGACGGCCGTGGCCGATGACTACAACAGCCAGGATCCCCTCACGGTTGCCGGCGATCTTGCGTGCGCGGCGACCGTGCTCGCGGCGCACTATGACGCGGTGCCGGCGACGGACTGGGGACGATCGGGAACCCGATCGAATGGAAGCCGGTTCACCGTCGAGTCCCTCGCGATCTACGGGCTGCACGATCCCATCCACCATCTGTGGGACGTGACCGCAGCCACCTGAACGACGTCGAGGGCGCAGGGCGACCGGCTCGCGCACGGAGCCCCTCGGGGCTTTGGGCGCCAGGCACACTGAGGAAGCGCCCGCCGTCCCCGGCGTGAGCAATCCACCGCGGAGTGACCGCCAGTACGGTGCCTGCCATGGAGTTCCAAGACGTCGTCTTGCGGCGGCGCATGGTGCGAGAGTTCTCCGACGAACCCATCGCGCGCCCACTGCTCGACGAGCTCATGGCGAACGCGACCCGCATACCCTCTGCCGGCTACAGCCAGGGCTTCGCCTTCGTCGTCCTGACCGACCAGCAGCAACGACAACGCTTCTGGGAGACGACCCGGGGCCCAGCGTGGCGAGGCGAGGCAGAGTCGGTGCCGCTGACGCGGGCTCCGGTGGTCGTCCTTCCGCTCGCGCACAAGCAGGCCTATCTCGATCGCTACGCGCTCCCCGACAAGGCCCACACCCCGCTCGCGGCCGAGGCGCACTGGCCGGCGCCCTACTGGGACATCGACACGGGCTTCGGCGTCATGCTGATCCTGCTCACCGCGGTCGACCTCGGCCTGGGCGCCCTATTCTTCGGGATATTCCAGGGCCAGCGGTCCCTGATGGACGCCCTCGGCGTGCCCGTCGGCTACTGGCCGATCGGTGCCATCGCCGTGGGTCATCCGTTGCCGGGCGTGCGCTCGCGGCCGGAGCTGTCGACCGGTCGGCGCGCCCCGGACGACGTCGTGAGGTGGGAGCGCTGGTGAGCGCGTCGGGTCCACGAGCCGGCGCGCCCTGATCGGATGCCGTTCGCCGGTCGAGGCCAGGGATGATCTCGACGACGAGTCACCGGATCGCTCCCGCAGGCAACGGTCGCTGGGGCGGCCGTTGCCAGGAGGGAGGGGGCCTGTCACCTCGAGGTGGCGTCGACGGTGCCCGCCGCCGCCGGGTGCGACGTCGCGGTCCACTCGAGGTGGGCACCAGCGGGGAGCGAGTCCACCACCTCTGCTCCTCGAGTCGCCGTTCGGTGCGCAGGTCCGCCTCGAGGCAAGGCGTCAGGTGACGCTGCGAGGCGGCGCCCCCGAGCGTCCCCGGGGCTCGGTGGCGCTGGAGGCCGAGAAGTACCGGCGGCCGCGGCCGCTGAGCACTCGGCCGAACTGCAGTCCCGGGAAGTGCGCCGCCGTCACCAACGCCTCGGAGCCCTCGAGCTCACGCCACAGCGCCTCGCGAGTCCGAGCGGCGAGGTCCGGATCAACGTCCGACATCGCGTAGAAGTCCGGCTCCTCGAGCTGCAGCGGGCACTCGACGGCGTCGCCGAGGAGGAGCGCCCGATCGGTCCCCGACGAGACGACGAGTCCGTAGTGGCCGGGCGTGTGACCGGGCGTGTGACGCGCCGTCAACCCCGGCGCGATCGCGACGCCATCGCCGTCGAGCGGCTCGAGCCGCCCTGCTGACGACAGCGTCTCCATGATCTCCCTCGTTCGGCTCTCACCTTCGGGCGCGTCAACGAACTGCGCCCAGTCGGCGCTGCCGAAGCGCACGGTTGCGTTCGGGAAGAAGGGCACGCCGTCGGAGGCGAGCCAGCCGATGTGGTCGATATGGAGATGGCTGCACACGACGACGTCGACGTCCTCGGGGGACGCCCCTGCTGCCCTTAGCGCGGCAGGAAGCGCTCCACCGCGTGCCCAGCCGACGTCCACGGCGCCGAGACCGGCGTCAATGAGCACCGTGATGCCGCCGGTACGCAGCAAGAAGCACCCGATCGGGATGTGCACTCGCCCGTCGTCTGCCAGCAGCTCTTGGTGTGCGGCGAAGTCGAGCCCGACGTAGAACTCCTGCGGCAGCTTGCACAACCCGTCATTGAGCGGGACGAGAGCGAGGTCGCCCACCTGCACGGCAGAGGCAACGGTCATCGCCTAGATGACAGCACACCTCGTGACTGCTGGACCCACCCTTCACGAGCAGCAGTGAGATCGCGATCCAGCCGGCACCGCGCCATACTCCCGGGCACGTGGTCGTCCGCGTCGACTCGCAGGCGCGACGATCCCGGGTGACACCCTCCATCACGCCCTCCAGGTGACGGACCCCGCGTGGTCGCCGCCATGGGATGAGGATCCCGTGCTGGCGGTCGAGGAGAGGCGTGCCCCTCTTCGCTCAGCTGGCGGACGATCCGACGGCACCGCGTCGTCGCAGGTCTTTGGGGCCACCCGGGCGTCGGACAGGTGGTCTCAGACTCGGGGACGGCTCCTGTACCGGGCAGCGGTCTCAAGGTACCATCGCACCTAGCACCATGTTCGACGACCCGGTGGACCGCTCCGACCCGATGCCCCTGCACGACCAGGTGGCGGCGGAGGTTCGCCGCGCCATCGCCGACGGCGAAGTCAGGGCCGGCGAGCGCCTTCCACCATCGATGGACCTGGCGGCCGTCCTCGGCGTGAACCGAAATACCGTGCTCCGGGCCCTTCGGATCCTGCGCGACGAGCGGATCGTCGACTTCACGCGCGGGCGCGGCGTGCGGGTGATCGGGACGCCGCAGCGCAGCGCGGTGATCACGCGGGTCGCCGAGCTGCTCGACTTCGCGAGGAATCAGGGCTATCGCCGCGAGGAGCTCCTCGAGCTGATCGAGGGGATGCCGTAGCAGCGTCGGCGCACCCCGGTGGAGACGCGCGTTGCAGGGCCGCGGCGCTCCGTGCCGTCAGACGGTCACGAGCCGCTCGAGCCAGCCCCCCGTGGGCTCACTCGAGCGGCCCGCTGCCGCGCTGGATCCGGTGACGACCGAGTTAGGTCAGCCGCACCGTGGTCGCCGCCTGGGTGGCGAAGAACGAGGCGCTCCCGGAGTACGAGGCCACGATCTTGTAGCCGCCCTTCGGCAAGCCGAGATGCGCGCGGCACGTGGCGACTCCGCCGCGCACCGCGGCGGCGCACAGGACGGTGCCGTGCGCGCTGAACGACACGCTCCCCGTCGCGTAAGCCACGGAGACGGTCGCGCTCAAGGAGACGACCGAGCCGCTCCGTGCCGTGCCGGGGGTCGAGGCAACCTGCAGGCGCACGTGGCCCTTGCCGATGGTGATCGGCTCGGTGACCGTCGACCCGGTGTAGTTGGCGTTGCCGTGGTCCGCGAGGGCCACGACGCACGTGCCCACCGACCGGAACTGCACGAGGCCGCTGACGACGGCACAGCCGGCCGAGTGCGAACCGAGCGAGACGTGGATCACGTCGCCGGTGTTCGAGCGCGCCAGCGGCCGGTATGTGTCACCGGCCTGGGCGGACTTCGGCGCCCTCGAGGTGACCGTGACGAGGCCGACGCCCTTGCCCACCGCGATGCTCTGCTGGGCCTCTGCCGGCACGAAGGTGGGGTTGCCGGCCTGGACCGCGTCGAGCACGCACTTCCCGACGGCGGTGAACGTGACGGCACCGCCGTTGATCGCGCAGCCGTGGCTCAGCGGGTCGAGTGCGATCGACACGCTCAGCCCGGAGCTCGCCGAGGCGGCGGGGTGGTAGGTGGGGTTGCCCACACGAACCGGAGGCGGCGGCGTGGTCGAGAACGAGACCGTCTGGGCGTCACCGCCGACGCTGATCGTCTGCTGGACCTGCGCCGCCGCGGCGTACGTGCTGTTGCCCTGCTGGTTCGCGTCGATGACGCAGGTGCCGCGGGGTGCGGCGAGCGAGACGTTGCCCCCGCTGCCGAGCGAGCATCCCGACGTCGACGACTTGTCGATGGACAGGACGACCGGGTTCGGCGAGGCACCTCCCGACGCCGTCACCGTGTAGCTGTCGCCGACCGTCGACTTCGACGGCGGGGTCGAGGTGAACGTGATGACCTGGGGGATGCCCGCCACCTGCAAGGACTGCACGGCCGTGGCCGGCGCGTAGGTCGTGCTCCCCGGCTCGTTGGCGTCGATGAGGCACGTCCCGGAGGGCGCCGTGAACGAGACCAGCTGCGACGCGTCGATGGTGCACCCCGAGGTCGAGGTCGGGTCGATGGTCAGGGTCACGGGATTGCCGGTCGCACCACCGTTGACGCCGACCTGGTACGTGCCGCCCACCGTCGGCGACGACGCCGTCGACGTGAACGTGATCGTCTGGCCCGTCGTGCCGGGGAGCGTGTCCCAGAGCGCGTTGAGGGACTTCTCGAGGCTCGTCGCATTGGTGAGCGACAGGTAGTACTCGTTGCCCGTCCCCGTGGTGAAGGTGTTGGATCCCGTGTTCGTGATGGCGTTGGTCCCCGGGCCGACCTCGGTGAGGGACGCGTCGCCGGGCTGGAGGAAGTGGTAGGCGGGGATGAGGTCGAACGAGGTGATCGAGTGGCTGTTCCCGGCGTAGGCCTTCATCAGTGCGCGGATCGGCGAGTTCGCGGGGTGAATCGCCGTGACCCCTCCGCCGCTCAGGACCGCGGCGCCGACCTCGTAGCCGGAGTAGACGATCTTGGTCGGCCAGTGCGCCGCGACGTCCCCGGCGGCACCGGCGTGCCCCTCGAAGTTGTCCTCGCCGTTGCGGCTCGGATAGCCGCCGCCCATGATGTCGAGCTCCTTCACCTTCTGGGCGACGAGCTGCTGCCCGCTGAGCGGGCTGATCGAGTCGGGCGGCGAGTTGAGCAGCGCGTCGATGTTCTCCTCGTAGCCGGTCGCGACGATGACGACGCTGCCGTCGGGCTGCGAGACGAGCGCCTTACGGTAGAGTGCGACGACGGGGACCGGCGCCGGTGTCTTCGGTGACGCGAACGCCGCGCACGGGCTGACGAAGTCGTTCGTGGGCGGCGGCGGGCCATTGTCCGGCGTGGTCGAGCCGATCGGGATGTTCGGGTAGCCGTAGAACTGTGCGATCGCCGCCAGGCACTTCCACGAGACCGTCGACACCGTCGGTCGGTAGTACGGCGTGTTGACGCCGATGGCGATGACGTTGTCCTGGCCCTGGAGGGCGCCGGCGAACAACGTCGCCGCGGCCCCGGCGTCGTCAGCACTGGAGTACATGTCGGCATCGAGGATGACCGGCACGCGAGGCGTCGCCGCACCGGCGTGCCCGGAGGGCGTCGCGACGAGTGTGACGGCGACGATCGCCGCGACGGCGAGCGGCACGCCCAGGCGCTTGCGGAGTGTGCCAGCTGCGACGCGGGCCTCCACACCCTTCGTCAACTTCGCGGTCACGCGCACGCGCGATTGACACACTTGTTGCCGCACCGGATTCGTCAGCTTCTGGGGAACACTGGCTCGCGACCGACACACGTCCTGCATTGCTTCCTCCGCTCCAGGTTCATTCACGAACTTGCGAAACTTACGCGAAGCGGCGCCGTCGCGCACATTGACACACGACATGACCGGTGTGTCGACGCCGCACGTGACACACCCACGTCGGGTGCGTCAAGTCGTTCGCCACTCGCCGTCGCCAACCGAAGCGCGATCACCAGCGCGCGCTCGAACCGCGCGTGACGTCGGTCGTGGGCGCCACTCACGGCACTGGGTCGATCGGAACGGTGCAGGGCACGTCGAGCATGACGCGCTCGCGGGGCCGCGCGCGTCGCGGCGTCGCTCGGCACGGCGTCGTCGGTCCGCGAGCCGCGGCCTTGGATGTCCGTGACGGGTGTCGAGGCGAGGTTCAGAGCATGCGACGTCGCGCGGCACGCCAGCCGAGACGGCCGAGGACGAGGAGCACGAGCAGGCACAGCAGCGCGAAGATCGCCGGGCCGGCCGCGCGCACGAGCCACTCGAATCCCCTGACGAAGCCCCCGATGCTGTCGTGCCAGGCCGTGGCGAGCCCGGACGCCGCGGCGCTCGTGCTCTGCCCCGGGTTCAGCGTGATGGTGAGGGTGCTGTAGGCGGCCTCATTGACGAGGACGTTGCGCGCCCCCTTCAGCTGCTCGATCTCTGACTGGAGGTTGTTGATCTGGGCCTGCACGGCGAGGATGTCCGGGATCGATCCAGCCCTCTTCAGGATCGCCAGGTACTGCGCCCGACTGGCCTCGAGGGCGGCGATGCGTGCCTCGTAGTCCACGAACTCACCGGTGACGTCGGCGGAGTTGGTGACCACGGACGTCGGCGTCCCCAGCTTCTGGGCGCCGATCACGAGCGCGTCGAAGTGGTGCTGAGGGACGCGCAGCACGATCGAGGCCGTCGAGGACGCACCACCAGAGCCGGCGTTGACCTTGGAGTTGGCGACGTAGCCGCCGTCATTGCGGACGAGCGAGGTGAGCTGGGCGAGCACCGTCTGGAGTCGCGGCGAGGGGACCCTCATCGCGATCGCGCCCACCGCGACGACCTTCGCCGGCGTCGTCCCGATCGCGGGCGGAGCGGCCGTGGTGTTCGAGATCGCCCCCTGGTTGGCTTGGCCGGTCGACTGCGTGACGCCGGCGGCGCCGTAGGTGATGGTGCCGTATTCCAGCGGAGACGCCCGCTTCAGCCCAAGCGGCGCGGCGAACCCCGACGGGATGGTCGTCGAGGAGTACGGCGAGCTCACGCCGGCAAGGCCGTGACCACCGAGCGGCTGGACGGGCGGGCCCTGCGTCGTGAGGGAGAGGACAAGGGCGGTGACGAGGAGGACCGCGGCGGCGGCGCCGAGCGGGAGGAGCACACGATGCCGGCGCCGCGGCTTGGCGACGCCGGCGTCCTCGTCGTCCTCCGGAACCTCGGGCGGCGCCTCGCGCGCACTCGCGGCGAGGAGGACCCGCTCCCTCGCCCCCGGCGAGGGGTCCCACGTCGCGGCCGCGCCGCGGAGCGCACGTCGGAGCTGCTGCTCGTCGAGTGGGTCCGTCATGAGCGCACCTCCGAGTCGATCGTTGTGTGGTCGAGCGCACCGTCGGTGAGCGAGGGGTGCGCGGCGAGCAGTCGCCGCGCCTCGTGGAGCCTCGACTTGACGGTCCCGGCAGGGCGCCCGATCGCGGTGGCGATCTCTCGCTCGCTGAGGTCGGCGTAGTACCGGAGGACGACGACGACGCGGAGCTGGATCGGGAGGTCCTGGAGGGCGGCGACCACGTCGTGGGCGACCGTGGCGTCTCCCATGGGGTCGCGAACGGATGCCACCGTGTCGAGGGCCTCGTCGCGTGCGCGCCGGTCGCGGTGCGGGATCTCCTTGCGGAGCTTCGAGTTGCAGGTGTTCACCACGACACGGAACAGCCACCTCCGGCCGTCCACCCCGGTGGGAAGCGAGTCGCGGAACCGCCACGCCCGCAGGTAGGCCTCCTGCACGGCCTCCTCGGCGTCGGCGCGGTTCCCGAGGATCAGGCACGCGGTGCGGAACGACGTTGTGTACCCCTCCTCGAGCCACCCTTCCAAGGCGGCGACCTCTGCGGTGACGGCCACGTCGGTCACGTCGGTCCTCTCGGGCCCGCCTGCCGGACCTTCTGGTTGTACTGACGCGCCGGACGGCGCATCGGTTCGCACGAAGCGTCCTGTCCGCCCGCGGCGGGCCCTTTCAGGGGACCACTGGGCCCGTCTGCGCGGGCGCCCGTGGCTCGCTGGCGGCTAGTTGACGGCGCGGTCGAGGCTCGCCCAGTAGGGCTCGCGGAGCTTGAACTTCTGGAGCTTGCCCGTGGCGGTCCGGGCGAGCTCGCCACGGAACTCGACGGTTTTGGGTGCCTTGAAGTGGGCGAGCGCCCGCCGGCAGTGCTCGATGAGCTCGGCCTCCGTCACGTCATGGCCGGCGCGCAGGACGACGAGCGCCTTCACCGACTCGCCCCACGTCTCGTCGGGGACGCCGATCACCGCCGCCTCGGCGACCGCGGGGTGCTGGAAGAGGCAGTCCTCGACCTCGATCGAGCTCACGTTCTCGCCGCCGGTGATGATGACGTCCTTTCGGCGATCCGTGATGACGGCATAGGGCCCGTCCAGGAAGCCGCCGTCGCCGGTGTGGAACCAGCCGCCCTCGAGGGCCCTCGCGGTCTCCGTCGGCTGGTCCCAGTAGCTCTCGAAGACGTGGTTCGACCGAGCGAGCAGCTCCCCGTCGACGTCGACGGCAACCTCGACGCCGACGGCCGGGACGCCGGCGCGCCCGAGCAGCCCGGCGCGCTCCTTCGGGTCGACGCCGTCCCACTCGGCCGGCGCCCGGTTGATGGTGAGGAGCGGCGACGTCTCGGTCAACCCGTAGATCTGGATGAACTCCCAGCCGAGCTCGGCCTCGACGCGCTCGATGAGGCGACGCGGCGGCGGCGCGCCCGCGACGACGATGCGCACGGTGCCCTGTCCCGGCACCGGCCTCTTGGCGGCGGCCCTGGCCGCGGCGGCCTCGAGGACCATGGCGACGACCGCCGGCGCCCCGCACATGAGCGAGACGCCCTCGCGCTCGACGCGCGCGAGGATCTCCTCGCCGTCGACCTTGCGGAGCACGACGTGGCGGGCCGCCATGGCCGTCGCCGCGTACGGCATCCCCCAGCCGTTCGCGTGGAACATCGGGAGGGTGTGCAGCAGCACGTCGCGATCGCTCACGCCCAGGTGCCAGCCGAAGCTCGCGGCGTTCAGCCAGCAGTTCCGGTGGGTGAGCTGGACGCCCTTCGGGTTCGCCGTCGTGCCCGACGTGTAGTTGATCGAGCACGAGGCCTCCTCGTCGGGCGCCGCACGCCGCGGTTCGGGGCGATCGGCGTCCTCGGCGAACCACGGGTCGTCGTCGTGGCCGTCGAGCCGAACGGTGTGCGCCACGTGCACGTCGGCGAGCAGCCCGGCGAACTCGGGGTCGTAGAGCACGACGTCGGCGCCCGAGTGCCCGACGATGTAGCGGACCTCGGCCGCGTTGAGGCGGAAGTTGACGGGCACGAGCACGCGCCCGTACCCGCTCACGCCGAAGAACGCGATCAGGAACCGCGCCGCGTTCGGGCTGACGATGGCGACCCTGGCGCCGTGGGGGATCCCGAGCTCGTCGAGGGTCGAGGCGAGCGCAGCTGCCCGACGGTGCATCGAGGCGTAGGTGACCTCGCCCAGCGTGCCGGGTGCGCCCGGCTCGTCGACGATGGCGACGCGCTCGGGCGCCACGAAGGCCGCGCGCGCGAGGAAGTCGCCCACGTTGAGCTCGATCCGCATCGCTCCTCCCGGTCCGCTGGGGGCGACCATAGTGACCGCGTCGCGCGCGGTCCGGCTGGCCGCCGAGCAGCACAACCCGTGCGAGGATCGGGACGTGCGGTTCGTGGTCTACGGCGCGGGCGCGATCGGCGGCGTGCTCGGCGGACGCCTCGCCGAGCACGGAAGCGACGTGGTGCTCGTGGCCAGGGGCCCGCACCTCGAGGCGATCCGCAGCAAGGGACTCACCATCGAGTCCCCGGACGCGACCGTCACCGTCGACGTCGAGGCCGTCGGCCAGCCCGCTGACGCGCGCATCGGCGAGGGGGACGTGGTCGTGCTCGCGATGAAGAGCCAGGACACCGTCACGGCCCTCGAGGCCCTCGCGGCCTGTGCACCCGCCGACACTCCCGTCGTGTGCGCCCAGAACGGCGTGGACAACGAGCGCTCCGCGCTGCGTCGCTTCAAGAACGTCTACAGCATGTGCGTGATGTGCCCCGCCTCGCACCTCGACCCCGGCGTCGTGCAGGCGAGCTCGTCGCCCGTGACGGGGCTGATGGACCTCGGCCGCTGGCCTGCGGGCCGCGACGCCGTCGCCGACGGGATCGCGGGGACGCTCAGCGGCGCCACGTACTCGTCGGTGTCGCGCGACGACATCGCGAGATGGAAGTGGGGGAAGCTGCTCATGAACCTCGGCAACGCCGTCGAGGCGTCGTTCCAGCCCGACGAAGCCGCCCGGCAGCTCGCCGAGCTCGCCCGACGCGAGGGTCAGCAGTGCCTCGAAGCGGCGGGGATCGACGCCGTCGGCGCCGAGGAGGACGCGGCGCGACGGGGTGCCCTACTCACCGCGCGACCGATCGGCGAGCGACCCAGGGGCGGTGGCTCGACCTGGCAGAGCCTCGCGAGGTCCGCGGGTGTCGTCGAGACCGACTACCTGACCGGGGAGATCGTGCTCCTCGGTCGGCTCTTCGGCGTCGCGACGCCGGTCAACGAGCGACTGCAGCAGCTCGCCAACGAGCTGGCACGCTCGCACGAGCCGCCGGCGTCGCGCTCGGCCGACGCGATGCTCGAGGTCCTCGCACCCGGTCGCGGGACGTGACGAACGGCGGACCTGGACTCGCTCGGTAGCATCCGGCGGGGCACGCGCGGCGCAGGGAGGCCACATTGGGAACCGCGGTCGTGACGGGTGCCTCGAGCGGCCTCGGGCGCGAGCTCGCGGGACGCCTCGCCGCGCGAGGCGAGCGCGTCGTGGCCGTTGCTCGGCGCAGCGACGCGCTCGCGGAGCTCGCTGCTTCCACGCCGCGCATCCAGGCCGTCGCGGCGGACCTCTCCACACCAGAGGGTCGCGACGAGCTCGCCGACGCCGTCGACGAGGTCGACATCCTCGTCAACAACGCAGGGTTCGCGAGCGCCGGCACGTTCGCCGCCACGGCGCGCGACGTCAGCGACCGGATGGTCGAGGTCAACGTCGCCGCGCTCACGGACCTCACGGCCAGGTGGCTGCCCGGCATGGTCACGAGGGGGGCCGGTCGCATCGTCAACGTCGCGTCGACCGCGGCGTTCCAGCCCGGCCCGATGATGGCCGTGTACTACGCCACCAAGGCGTACGTCCTGTCGTTCACCGAGGCGATCGCCGAGGAGCTCCGCGGCTCGGGGGTGACGGCGACGGCCTTCTGCCCAGGACCCTTCGTCAGCGAGTTCCAGCGTGTCGCGGGCATCCAGGAGTCGCGCTTCGGGCACGGGCGGTTCCCGTCCTCGGCGGAGATGGCCCACGCCTGTCTCACCGCGATGGACCGGGGCACCGTGGTCGCGGTGCCCGGCACCCTCAACAAGGCAGGCGCGTTCGCGACGCGGTTCGTGCCCCGCCCCATCGTCCGGCGCGCGGTGCGCAGGATCCAGTCCGACCTCTGACGCCGCACCGGCTGGACGTCGATCGCCGCGAGCCGTCGAAGTAGCCTCAGCGCACCGATGACGACCGCCGGGTCCGCCTCAACGACGGCGGCGGACGTCACAGCACGCGGTGAGCAACCGGCGACGACGTCGCGTCCGGTCACCGCCGTCGAGGTCGCCGGCGTCGTCGGGCTGGTCGTGCTGGGCGCGTTCTCGCGAGCGCACGGCTTCACCAGCCTGGACCTCTGGTTCGACGACGCCTGGGCGGCGATGCCGGCGCGCGTCGGCGTCGGCGCCGCGGTCCACATGGTGTTGACGGCGCCCGGGTACGGCCTCGCGATGCGGACCTGGATCCGGCTCGACCCCGCGACGACCTGGTGGGCGCAGCTCCCCGCCTTCGCTCTCGGGCTCGCGGCGATCCCGGCCGTCTACGCGCTCGTCCGCTGGCTCCGCAACCCGAGGTGGGTCGCGTTCGCGGCGGCCGTCGTGGTCACGGTGAGCCCGGTCGCGGTGCAGTACGCGACGAGGGTGAAGGAGTACCCGTTCGACCTGCTCGCGGGGTGCGTGCTGCTCGTGCTGGCAGAGCGGGTCCGCCGCGCGCCGTCGTCGCCTCGCCTGGCGGCGCTCGCCGTCGTCTCCGTCGCGGCCTTCTTCGTGTCGGCAGGATGTGCGCCCGTGGTGGCCGGCGTCTGGCTCGCCGTCGTGCTCGTCGCGTGGCGCGATCGCGTGTGGCGGTGGCCAACGGCGGCCTGGCTCGGGGCGACGGCGGCGGGGGTCCTCGCGGTGTGGGCCGTGCTCCTCCGCACGTTGCCGTCCGTGCTCACGACCAACTGGCGACGCCGCGGGTTCCTCGTCGACTATCGGTCGCTCGCGAGCGTCGAGCGGAGCATCTCGCTCATCTTCGGCGGCTTCCTCCACGCCGTGCTCGCCTACCCCGTGCCGGTCAGCTTCTACCGCCAGGCGCGGGGGGTCCACGACGCGAGCGCGCTCGCCGTCGGGGTCCTGGTCCTCGCCGTCGCGATCCTGGTGCCGATCGTCGCCTCGCTCCGCGGCCGCGTGGTCACCCCCGAGCTCGCGGCGGCGCTCTCGCTCGTGGTCGCCGTCGTCCTGGCCGTCGCGGACCGCGTCCCGCTCGGCGACGGCCGCACCGACGAGGTGCTGTATCCCGCGCTGCTCGTCTGTCTGGCGGCCGCGGTCCGCGCGCTCAGCCCCCGAGCTCGTCGGCTCACGGTGGCGTGGGCACCTGCCAAGGCGCTCGCCGTCACGCTCGCCGGCGCGCTGCTCGCCGGCGCCGTCGCCTTCGGCGTCACGCACCGCGCGGTGTACCCGACCATCTCGCTCCGCGGGCTCGAGGCGCGCCTCGCGCCACTCGAGCGCCACGGCGACGTCGTCTTCGTGGACACGTTCAACTCCTTCGGCTGGTGCTACTACGCGCTGGCACCGTGCGAGGTTCACGTCGGCGGCACGCCCGTGTGGCCGCAGGGGTTCCGGCCGGTGTCGCTGCGACCTGCGACGACGTTCATCGCCCGCCACTACGGCGTGCCGCTGCCCGAGTTCACCGAAGCGCAGGCACACGCGACGCGGATCTGGTACGTCGGCTACACGTTCGGGACCTTCGACGTCGGGATCGGGGCGGCGCGCTACGACGTGCCCGTCGCAACGTTCTTCACGTCGTTGCTCAGGAAGGAAGGTTGGCGGCCCGACCCGCGAAGCGGCCAGGTCCTCGGCGTGCACACCTACGCACTCCTGTACGTCCGACGTTCGACCCGCTGACCGCGCTGACGTCGAGGTGCCGTGTCACGGTCCGTTGCCACCACCAGTGCGTGACGTAGCCTGACCAGTGGTCGAGGCAGGGGGAACGGCATGAACTGTCCGCAGTGCGGTGCCGAGGTCGCAGCGTCCGACATGTTCTGCGGCGCGTGCGGGAGCCCCGTCGGGTTCACGACGCCGCCCTCGGCAGCGGCGACACCGCCACCGACCGACGCCACGCCTGCAGGGGCCGTGCCGGCCGGCGCGCAGGGCGCGTCCACGCCGCCGCCAATGCCGCCGCCCATGCCGCCGCCCATGCCACCACCCATGCCGGGGGGACCCATGCCGGGGGGACCGATGGCGTACGGGACGTACCGCTTCCAGGACCCCGCCACGGGCGTGCCACTCGCCGAGTGGTGGCAGCGCGCCGTCGCGCTCATCATCGACGGGGCGGTGTTCTGGGTGCCCAGCTGGATCATCGTGCTCCTCATCAGCGCCGCGGTCAGGACGACGCACACCGATCAGTTCGGCAACCAGTACCAGGCGGCCAGCGGGGTGGTCGTCTTCGGGCTCTGGGCGCTCCTGTTCCTCGGCTACGCGGCGTACTACACACTCTTCAACGGCGGAGAGAAAGGCCAAACCGTCGGGAAGATGGTCATGGGCATCGCCACGAGGGACGAGTCCGGACAGGGATCGATCGGCTACGGGCGTGCGCTGGGACGCTTCGGCATCATCGTGCTGCTCGACCTCGCCTGTGGCATCCCGCTGCTGATCGACTACCTCTCCCCGCTGTGGGACTCGCGCCGCCAGGCGTGGCACGACAAGACCGCGCACTCGCTGGTCGTCTCCGTCAGGTAGCACCCGGCGGCGAGCCGGGTGCGGCCCGAACGGGCGTAGCCTTCGAGCCCGTGGAGGTCCGATGAGCGAGCAGCGTGCAGAGCCCGCGGCGCTCGACGCCATGCTCCACGAGCGCCGAGCGTTTCCGCCGTCGCCCGCGTTCGCGGCGGCCGCGCTCGCGACCGCCGAGATCTACGACGACGCCGCGGACGCCGTCGAGTGGTGGGACCGCCAGGCGCGCACGCTCGAGTGGGCCGCGCCGTGGCACACCACGCTCGAGTGGGAGCTCCCGTTCGCGCGCTGGTTCGTCGGCGGGAGGCTCAACGCCTCGGTCAACTGCCTCGACCGCCACGTGGCCGCGGGGCTCGGCGACCGTGTCGCGATCCACTGGGTGGGCGAGCCAGAGGGCGACCGGCTCGACCTCACCTACGCCGAGCTGCTCGCGCGGGTCTCCCAGGCCGCCCACGCGCTCACCTCGCTCGGCGTCGCCACCGGGGACCGCGTGGCGATCTACCTGCCGATGATCCCCGAGGCCGTCGTCGCCATGCTCGCCTGCGCCCGGATCGGCGCGCCGCACTCGGTGATCTTCGGCGGGTTCGCCGCGGACGCTCTGTCCGACCGGATCCTGGACGCCGACGTGCGCTGCGTCATCACCGCGGACGGCGGCTACCGCCGGGGGACCGCGTCACCGCTCAAGCCCAACGTCGACGAGGCGCTCACGCGCTGCCCCGACGTCGCCACCGTGCTCGTGGTGCGTCGCACCCACGGCGAGGTCGCCTGGGTCGAGGGCCGGGATCACTGGTGGCACGAGGTCGTGGACCGCCAGCCGACCGTGCACGTGCCGGACGCCTTCGACGCCGAGCACCCGCTGTACCTCATGTACACGTCCGGGACGACCGCCAAGCCCAAGGGCATCTTCCACACGACCGGCGGCTACCTCACCCACGTGGCGACGACCCACCGCTACGTCTTCGACGTTCGCCCCGAGTCCGACGTCGTCTGGACGGCCGCGGACATCGGGTGGGTCACCGGGCACAGCTACATCGTCTACGGCCCGCTCGCGAACGGCGTGACCGAGGTGCTCTACGAGGGGGTGCCCGACGCGGGGGGCCGCGATCGGTGGTGGCGGATCGTCGAGGAGTACAAGGTCACGATCCTCTACACCGCCCCGACGACGATCCGCACCCTCATGAAGTGGGGCGAGGACCTCCCCGCGGCCCACGACCTCTCGTCGCTGCGGGTCCTCGGGTCGGTCGGTGAGCCCATCAACCCCGAGGCGTGGATGTGGTACCGCGAGCACATCGGCGGCGGGCGCTGCCCCGTGGTGGACACCTGGTGGCAGACCGAGACCGGGGGGATCATGATCACCCCGTTGCCGGGGGTGACGGCGAGCAAGCCGGGCGCGGCGATGCGGCCGTTCCCGGGCATCTCGGCCGACGTCGTCGACAACGAGGGGCGCTCGGTCCGAGACGGCGAGGGCGGGTTCCTCGTGCTCACCGCGCCGTGGCCCGGGATGACGCGCGGGATCTGGGGCGATCCGCAGCGCTTCATCGACACCTACTGGTCCCGGTTCGAGGGCGTCTACTTCGCCGGTGACGGCGCCAAGCGCGACGAGGACGGGGACCTGTGGCTCCTCGGCCGCGTCGACGACGTCATGAACGTCTCCGGGCACCGTCTCTCCACCGCCGAGGTCGAGCACGCGCTCGTCGGGCACCCCTCGGTGGCCGAGGCCGCGGTGGTCGGCGCGTCCGACGAGCTGACCGGCCAGGCCATCGTCGCGTTCGTCACGCTCAAGCAGGCCGCCGAGCTCGGCGGCGCCGACGAGGCACCCCTGGTCGCCGAGCTCCGCGAGCACGTGGCGCACCACATCAGCCCCATCGCGAGGCCGCGCCAGATCCTCCTGACCCCCGAGCTCCCGAAGACGCGGTCGGGCAAGATCATGCGCCGGCTGCTTCGCGACGTCGCCGAGCACCGAGAGCTCGGCGACGTGACCACGCTCACGGACCCGACCGTCGTGAACATGATCGACACCCTCATGGCCGACCACGCTGCGGACGACGAGTGATCGAGCCCGACGTCGTCGTCCGCCCCGCCGTCGCCGCCGACGCCGCGGCGATCGCGCGGCTCCTCGCCGAGGGGACCCGCACCCCGAGGGCCGAGGACCCCTCGGCCCCGGAGCGCTACGCCGAGGCGACCGAGCGGATCCGTCGCTCGAACGGCGACGTGCTGGTCGCTGACTACGGCGGCGTGGTCGCGGGCGTGTGCGAGGTCCTCCTGCTCGAGCACCTCCAGCACGCCGGCGGCAAGGTCGCCGAGGTCGAGAGCGTGCACGTCGACGAGGCGCACCGCCGCCACGGCGTCGGGGCGGCCCTGCTCACCGCCGCCGTCGGCTGGGCGGCCGAGAAGGGCTGCTACCGGGTGCAGCTGACGAGCCACGAGGACCGCGGCGACGCCCACCGCTTCTACGCGTCGCTCGGGTTCGTCCCGAGCCACGTCGGCTTCAAGCTCGTGCTCGACGACAACGACAACGACGACGACGACGACGACGGGGACGGCGGCGGCGACGCGGGCCGCGACGGCGCCCCGTGACCGATCGGTCCCCGGCGCCGCTCCCGCCGCGGCTCGCGCCCGTGGCGCCGTCCGCGCGCACCGCCGAGCAGCGCGAGCTGCTGGCCCGCGTCGACGTCGCGGGGCCGATGGGGGAGGCGAACATCTTCACTACCCTCGTCCGCGCACCGGGCGTGTTCCGCCGCTGGCTGTCCTTCGGGGGCGCGCTGCTGCGCGGTGCGGTGCCGGCGCGCGACCGCGAGCTGCTGATCCTGCGGACGGCGGTCAACTGCCACGCGCCCTACGAGTGGGGCCAGCACGTCCGCCTCGGGCGCCTCGCGGGGCTCACCGAGGACGAGATCGCGCGCGTGGCCGTCGGCCCGGATCCGGCCTGGCAAGACGACGACGCGCTCCTCCTTCGCGTGGCCGACGAGCTGCACGCGACGAGCGCGCTCGGTGACAAGCTCTACGGCGACCTCGCGGCGCGCTACGACGACGAGCAGCTGATCGAGGTCCTCATGCTCGTCGGGCACTACCACCTCGTCGCGATGACGCTCAACGCGCTGCGCGTCGAGAACGACGAGGGCCTCGCGCCGCTCCCGCGCTGACCCGCCGATCTCCGCGTCGCTCAGGGACCCTGCGGCGGCGGGTCGGGGCGGTGGGTCGGCACCGAGATCGTGGGCGGGTCGTCGACCTCGGGTCGCTCGGCTGTCTCGAGGGCGACCGCCGAGGTCGGCGGTCCGTCGAGGTCGTCGGCGCCGCCCACCGCCTGGGTCGTCCCGGTCACCGCGGGGATCGACGAGGTCGAGGGGTCGTCGTCCTCCTCGTGGAGGACGGCGGGCACGACACCGGTCGCCGGCTCGACCTCGCGGTCGGGCGCGCCGCGCCGGGGGAGCAGCGTCCCCGCGGCGTCGTCCTCGGCCCAGCCCTTGAACCTCGGGCCTCGCCGGCGCCGCCACGCGGCGACCGCCTCCCAGGGCACGCACAGGCTGAGGAGCGCGAGGACGCCCGCGGCCGTGGCCACGGGCACGTAGGGCGGCAGGAACGTGAGCACGACGACCGAGCGACCCTTCGGGAGCGCCACGGCCTGGAGCCCGCCGTGATCGACGACGGCGACGGCGGCGCCGTTCACCGACGCGGACCAGCCCGGGAAGGACAGCTCGGTGCGCAACAGGGTCGAGGGGCGCGGGCACGTCGCGACGAAGGCGTCGGGCGACGTCGCGCGCAGGCCGCAGCCCGGCGCGCGGACGAGGGGCACGGTCGCGGTGAGCCGCCAGATCTGCACGGCGTCGTCCTGGTAGGCGAGCTGCGCGCCGGGTCGCGCGGTGAAGAGGTGCGCCGACGTCGGGGCGACGACGTCGGTGACGCCGAGCTGCTCGTAGAGCGCCAGGTGGCGCAGGAGCTCCTGGGCGGCCGTGTACGCGCCGGGGACCGCCCGGCGGTCTCCCGTGAAGTGGGTCACGTTCGCGTGGGGGTCGAGGGCGTGGGCGTAGCGGATGAAGCCCCTCGGGACCGGGAGGCCGACCGAGTCCAGCTGGCGCACGCCGATCTGCGAGCCGAAGTTGGCGAGCGGCGCCCCGAGGCTGAAGAAGCGGGCCGAGCCCACCTGGGTCGAGAGCACGTGGACCGCGGCCGTGTCGAGCACGGTGGACGTCGGCCACGCGGCGAGTGGGATCGCGAAGAGGATCGCGGCCTCGGCCACGACGACGGCGCCGGCGCCGAGGGCGCGGTGCCGGAGGGGGAGGAGGGTGGCGAGCAGGAGGGCGGCGGCGACGGCGAGGACGAGGAGCTCGGCTTGGCGCATGGAGGTGGCCGAGATCGAGCGCGAGGCGTTGACGGCCTGGGGCGCGAGCGACATCCCGAGGAGCAGCACCAGGGCGGCGACGAGCACGCCCGTCGTGAGCGAGATCACGGCCGAGGAGCGCGAGGCCGTCGCGAGGTCGCGCAGCGCGAACACGGCGAGCAGGACCAAGGCGAGTTCCCACGTCGCCGGCAGGTACCGGAACAGCTCGATGTGCTGGACGAGGGGGATCGCCGCAAGGACCTGGCGCACGACCGGCATGCCCACGGCGTCGGCGAGCGACAGGCCGACCCAGGCGGCGAGCACCAAGCGCAGCCCGCGGTCGCGCCGGCCGAACAGGGACGCGATGCCGAGCGCGAGCAGCGCGAACCCCGCGTAGCCGCCGACGCCGGACCACAGCGCGTGGATCTCGGGGAAGGCGTTCGCGCCGATCCGCCCGAACAGGTAGGGGGCCACCGACATCGCGAGGTAGGCGCCCGAGAGCGAGTGGTCCGCGGCACGGCCGGCGTGCTGGGCGACGTAGGCGCTCGACAGGTAGCTGTCGAGCGCGACGAGCGAGGGGGCCGCGATCGCCACGCCCGCGGCGAGCCCGCCCACCGCCTTGCGCGCGTACGCGCCGAGCTGGCCGCGCGTGAGCGTCCAGCCGCGCTGCACCGCGACGACCCCAACGAGGACGAGCCCGAGCGCCGCGGTCTGGACGGAACCCGACAGCAGCGCGAGCCCGGTGCCGACCGCGAGCCAGCGCCAGCCCCCGCCGCGCTGCTCGCGCGCGGCGTTGCGGGCGCGCTCGACACCGAGCACCATGACCGGCAGGAAGCACACGGGGGTGGCGGCGGCGTCCGCCAGCCAGGCGAGCGTCCCGTTGGTGGCGTAGAGCATCCCGCCGATCGCGGCCAGCAGGGGGCTGCAGCGGAACTCGCGCAGCAACCAGTACGTGGCGACACCGGCGATCGCCGCGAGCACCAGGTGGAAGAGCAGCGCGCCGTCGTGGACGAGCAGCAGCGGGTTGAGCGGGAACAGCCCGCCGACGATCGGTGTCCCGAGCCCCTGGTAGGGGTTCCACCACGGCACGTGGCCGTGGACGAGCAGCGAGCCCGACCGGACCCCGACGGCGTACTGGGTCGCATAGGCGTTCGGGCTCGTCGTCGGGAACGACGGCAACCCCGACGCGGGCGTGCGCAGCCCCGAGAAGACCGCGACGGGGTTGTACCGCGAGGGGTCGCGCAGGATCGCGAAGGTGAGCGCGACCGGCCACAGTCCCGCGACCGCGCAGCCGACCGCGTCCTGCCACCTTGCGTAGCGCCGCGTGGCCGTGCTCGCGGTCACGCGGGTGGTGTCCGGAACGAGCGCGGCCACTCGTGGCCGGCCACGACGAGGTTGAGCTCGGTCGAGTACAAGAACAGCTGGGCGCCGAGGTTGATCCACAGGATGAGCCCGAAGACGACCCCGAACGT
>DASZHS010000054.1:0-46466 GCA_035937595.1 Acidimicrobiales bacterium | reverse complement strand
CGTCTTCACGGCCCAGGAGATCCTCGTCGGCAACGCGGACTACCCGACCAAGAAGATCCACGAGAACTCGGTCAAGTTCCGCCAGCTCGGCCTCGGCTACGCCAACCTCGGCGCCCTCCTCATGGCGTCGGGGCTGCCCTACGACTCCGACGGCGGCCGCGCCTGGGCGGGGGCGATCACCGCGCTCATGACCGGTCACGCCTACGCGACCAGCGCGCGGACGGCCGGGCGGATGGGTCCGTTCGCCGGGTTCCACGAGAACGCCGAGCCGATGCTGCGCGTGCTGCGCAAGCACCGCGACGCGACCGAGGCGATCGACGACGCCGCCGTGCCCGCCGAGCTCCTGGAGGCGGCCCGCCAGTCCTGGCACGCGGCCGTCGAGCTCGCCGAGCAGTTCGGCGTGCGCAACGCACAGGCGACGGTCCTCGCGCCCACGGGCACGATCGGGCTGCTCATGGACTGCGACACGACCGGCGTCGAGCCCGACCTCGGGCTCGTGAAGACGAAGAAGCTCGTGGGCGGCGGGACGATGTCGATCGTCAACCAGACGGTGCCCCGCGCGCTGCGCCGGGCGGGCTACACCGAGGACCAGGTCACCGAGATCGTGGCGTACATCGACGAGCACATGTCCATCGTCGGCGCGCCGCACGTGCGCCCGGAGCACCTCGCGGTGTTCGCGTGCTCGATGGGCGACAACGTCATCCACTACACCGGCCACGTGAAGATGATGGGCGCGGTCCAGCCCTTCATCTCCGGGGCGATCTCGAAGACGGTCAACATGCCCGAGGACGTGACCGTCGAGGACGTCGAGCAGCTGCACCTCGACGCCTGGCGGCTCGGGGTCAAGGCCGTCGCGATCTACCGCGACAACTGCAAGGTCGCCCAGCCCCTCTCCACCACGAAGAAGGGCCAGGCCGACGCGTTCGGGGCGACGAGCGAGGTGGAGCGCCACCACGACGAGATGGAGGCGCACATCGCGATGCTCGAGGCCGCCCTCGCCACCGAGCGGGACAAGCCGGGAGAGGCCGTCGTCGTCGGCGCGATCCGAGAGCGGTTGCCCCGTCGGCGGCGCTCGAACACGTTCGCGTTCCGCGTCGCGGACTGCGAGGGCTACGTCACCGTCGGCGAGTACGAGGACGGGCGTCCCGGCGAGCTGTTCATCCGGGTCTCCAAGCAGGGCTCGACGCTCGCAGGGATCATGGACGCGTTCTCGATCTCGATCAGCCTCGGCCTCCAGCACGGCGTGCCCCTGTCGACCTACGTGCGGAAGTACTCGAACATGAAGTTCGAGCCGGCGGGCATGACCGACGACGCGCAGCTGCGCATCGCCTCGAGCCTCGTCGACTACATCTTCCGGCGCCTCGCCCTCGACTACCTCACCCGCGAGGAGCGCGAGGACCTGGGCGTCCTGTCGACGGGGGAGCGGGTCCAGCCGACGCTGCCCGGTGTGGAGGAGCAGGCGACCGTCTCGGTCGGGGTCGAGCCGCCCCCGGTGCCGCGCGAGGCGCCGGTGCCCTCGACCGCGACCCCGGTGTCGAGGACCGCGCCGCGCGACGCGCCGTACTGCTACAGCTGCGGCAACGAGATGCAGCGCGCCGGCTCGTGCTACGTCTGCGGGTCCTGCGGCTCGACGTCCGGCTGCTCATAGCGGAGACCGGGTCCTAGCGCGAACGACGCGGCGGGGCGCTCACCCCGCCGCACGGCGCGCATCGCCCCGGGCGATTCCCGTGACGACGTGCCGAGCAGGCGCTGCGTGGGCGGGCCGAGTGACGAGGTTGTGACCGCGCACATCGATGGCGCAACGCGCGACGACGCACGGCGGCGCGCCCGACGTGGAACGAAATTCAGAGGTGGCGTCGACATCGTGGTTCGGTATGGTGCGGACACTCCCCTCGAGCAGGCTGGTCGATCATGCGCGCTCCCCGATCTCGTCACCTCGCCATCTCCTTCGCCGCGGTCGCCACCGCGGCGGGACTCGTGCTCCCGAGCGCGGTGCTCGCCGCGAGCGCACCGCGCGCCGTGGGGTCACGCGTCGTGGCCGCGGCGAAGCTGCCCGCCGGCACGCGGGTCCTCGGTGCGGTACCTCGCACACAGCGCGTGCAGGTGAGCGTGTTCCTCCAGCCGCGCAGCGCCGCCGCGCTCGCGTCCTTCGCCGCCCAGGTGAGCAACGTCCACTCGCCGCAGTTCCGCCACTACCTCGCCCGCGGGGCGTTCGCTGCGAGGTTCGGCCCCACCCTTGGATCGATCACCGCCGTCGAGTCGTTCGCGCGGCGTGCCGGGCTCCACGTGAGCGCGCTCTCCGCGAACCACCTCGCGCTCTCGCTGACGGGCACCGCGGGCAGCTTCTCCTCGGCGTTCTCGACGCGCCTCTCCGAGGTGCGGCTGCCCGACGGCTCGCGCGGCCGCGCCACCACCGCACCGCTCCGCCTGCCCGCGACGATCGCACCGTCGGTCGTCGCGATCGTGGGTCTCAACAACGTGGTGCGCGCGCACACCTCGCTGCGCCGCGTCAACCAGCTCCGCCGCCCGACCAAGCGGATCGGGCGCAGCTTCCCGACCGTGCGCCCGAGGGCGATCCCCGGCGCGCCGTCCGCGTGCGGTGCGGCCTCCGCCGTGACCCAGCTCGGGTTCGGCGGCATCACCGACGACCAGGTCGCCCACGCCTACGGCGCCGACGGCCTCTACTCCGCCGGGGACCTGGGCGCCGGCCAGACCGTCGCCATCTTCGAGCTCGAGCCGTTCCTCAAGTCCGACGTCCGGGCCTTCGAGCAGTGCTACCTCGGCGCGGACAAGACCTCGCAGCTCTCGGTCGTCAACGTCGACCACGGGCCGGGGGCAGGGCCGGGCTCGGGCGAGGCAGCGCTCGACATCGAGAACGTCGCCGCCATCGCGCCGGCCGCGAAGATCGTCGTCTACCAGGCGCCGAACACGGGCGCCGGCTCGCTCGACACCTACAACCGCATCGTGAGCGACGACACCGCCCAGGTCGTGACGTCGTCGTGGGGGTTCTGCGAGACCGACCAGCTCAACCTCTCGCCCGGCGCGACGGCGGCGGAGAGCCTCATCTTCGAGCAGGCCGCCGCCCAGGGCCAGACGGTCTTCAATGCCGGCGGCGACGCGGGCAACGACTCGTGCGCCTACAACAGCGGGTTCCCGACGAACCCGGTGCTCTCGGTCGGCGACCCGGCGTCGCAGCCGTACGTGGTCGGCGTCGGCGGCACGACCGCGATCTCGGTCGCCCAGCCGCCGAAGGAGCAGGTCTGGAACGACGGTGCGTTCGGCGGTGCGGGCGCGGGCGGCATCTCGGTGATCTGGACCCAGCCGCCGTGGCTCGGCGCGTCGGCGAACGCGCGGTCCTCGGCCCTCCCGTGCCACGCCCCGACCGGCCTCGTCTGCCGCACGACGCCGGACGTCTCGGCGTTCGCCGACGAGTTCACCGGCGTCACGATCTACTACGCGGGCGCGTGGACGACCATCGGCGGCACCTCGTCGTCGTCGCCGATCTGGGCGGCCCTGCTCGCCCTCATCAACGCGTCGTCGAGCTGCACGTCGGTCCCTGCCACTGCGCACGGCGTGGGCTTCGCGGCCCCGCTGCTCTACCGCGTGGCATCCAACGCCACCGACTACGCGTCGGGGTTCAACGACGTCACGGCCGGCAACAACGACGACTTCGGCGTGACCGGCGGCCGCTACGCGGCGGGCGTCGGCTACGACCTCGCCACCGGGCTCGGGACGCCGGAGCTGACGCCGGCGCCCGGCGTGCTCGGCCCGGGGCTCGCCGCCAGCCTGTGCGCCGCCGCGCAGAGCGCGACGACCGCGGCGATCACCTCGGTCGCCCCCCGCGCGGGCTCGGCGACCGGCGGCACGCCGTTCACGATCACGGGCACGGGGTTCTTCCACGGGGGCGTGAGCGACGTCACGGCGGTCGACTTCGGCACCTCGCCCGCGGCGAGCTTCACCGCGGTCTCGAACACGAAGATCACCGGCACGACGTCGGCGGCGTCGACGCCGACCGCGTCCTCGAAGCTCAACAAGGTGACGAAGGGCTCGGGCGGCGTCCTCGTCTCGGTGACGACCTCGGACGGTGCGGTGGCCATGGGCCCGTCGTTCCACTTCGTCGTCCAGAAGGCGGGCAAGACCGTCCCGACCGTGGTGCAGGTCGGACCGACCGGCGGCAGCGCCACGGGCGGCAACACCGTCGACCTCTACGGCACGGGGTTCACGGGCGCGACCAAGGTCAGCTTCGGCGGCGAGCCCGCCGCGTCCTTCAAGGTGCTGAGCGACGTCCAGATGACCGCGGTCGCCCCGAAGCTCACGACGGCGAGCTGCCTCGCGGCGTCGCGCGCCGTGGCCACGCTCGGGCTGTGCCAGACCCAGATCCAGGTGACCGGTCCCGGTGGCACGAGCCCGACGGTCGCGGCGAAGAAGCCGTACGCGGGGTTCTTCAACTTCAACAACCTGGGGCAGCTCCTGGTGCCGAAGACGTGCGGCTGCGAGGCCTACCCCACGTCGACCGAGTACGACTACGTCACGGCGGACTCGCTCTCCAAGATCACCGACGCGGCCGGCCGGCCCATCGTGGGCGACCCGAACGGGGGCGGCCTCGTCGTCCTGCACGGCAAGGGGCTGAACGTCCTCACGCTCAACTGGGTGAACTTCGGGCCGCCGGCGAGCGCGTCGTCCCAGGACATCGCCCTCCTCGACGTCAACGCCGCGGGCACGAAGCTCGAGGCGCTCTCGCTCACGGACCCCCATCCTGGTCCGAACGGCGACACGACCGCGGTGTCGGTCAACACCCTGGCCGGCAACTCGAACGCCCTGCCGTTCACCTACGGGGCGATCCCGGCGGTGACGAAGGTCTCGACCGACGTGCTGCCATCGGTCGGCGGCACGGCGTTCACGATCACCGGCGGGGGGTTCCTCGGCACCCAGGAGGTCGTGTTCGCGCCGTTCACCAACCTGCCACCGGTCACGATCCTCAAGAACTTCACGGTCCACTCGGCGACGACCATCACGCTGGCCTCGCCGTCGATGGTGCCTGGCTCCTACGCCGTCGTCGTCTGCAACCGCTACGCCTGCGCCTCGGGGGACCCGGCGTCACCGGCGTCGAGCACGGTCGCGGTGATCTATCCCGGGGCGACGGCGGTGACGAGCGCCGAAGCCTCCCCGAGCGGCGCCCAGCCCATCACCGGGCCGACCTCTGGCGGCACGACCTTCGAGGTCCAGGGGACCAACTTCGGGTCGCTCGCGAGCCTGTCGGCCTACCTCGAGAACCCCCTCGGCGAGAAGGTGAAGGCGACGGGCCTCGTGGCGGGGCCGGCCCCCACGGACCCCGGGGCGACGCAGACCATCCTCGTGACCTCCCCGGCGAGCCTCGGCGGGACCGCCGAGGAGTGTGCGATCGTGCTCGTCGGGGCCAACGGCACCTCGTCGATCTCATCGGCGGCGCTGTTCTTCTACCAGTGAGCCCGTGCCGGCGCCGACGGCCGGCGCGATCGCCGGCCGTCGGCGCCGGTCAGGCCGCCGCGGCGTCGGAGGGCGCGGGGAGCGCCCTGCCGTCCTCCTCGGCGGTGAGCACGCCGCGCATCGTCGTGAGGCCCAGCCCGCCGAGGATCGCACCGGCGGCCAGCACGATCGTCCAGGCCCGCCCCGCGTGGAGCTGGAAGAACACGCCGGCGACCTGGGCCCCGATGGCGGCTGAGACGCCCCAGATCACCCCGACGAGCGCGTTGTAGCGACCACGCAGGTGCTCGGGCGCGATGGCGTTGACCATCGCGGGCGCGGCGGGCTGCCAGATCGTCTCGCCGGTCGCGAAGAGGATCTGGCCGACGCACAGGCAGCACACCGCGGCGACCGCGCCGACGGCGAGCGACGAGGTGGCGAGCAGCCACGACGCGCCCCACAGGAGTCCCACCAGGCCGAGCAGGAGCGAGCGGCTCTTCCCGCGCACCCCGCCGAGCACGAATAGCTGCGCGACGATGATCGTGAAGGTGTTGAAGAAGACGACGAGGCCGACGACCTGGATGCGCAGGTGGGCCACCTTCGTGATGAACAGCGGGATGCCCGCCTCGATCGAGCCGTAGCCGCAGATCATCGTCACGAGCCCCGCCAGGGTGAAGCGGACCATCCGACGGTCCGCGAGCACGGTCCGCCACCCCTCCTCGGACTTGTCCTGGGCCAGGGGCTCGTCGCGCCGCCCGCCGAAGCGGCGCAGCGTGAACAGCATCACCGCGTCGCCGAGCGCGAGCAGCCCGCTCAGGACGTAGAGGAGCTGGAAGCTGTGCAGGTCGTGGAGGTTGGCGATCTGCGTGCCGATGATCGCGCCGAGGCCGATCCCGATGTTGAGCAGCCAGAAGTTGACGCCGAACGCGTCCTGGAAGTGCTCCTCGGCGACGATCCTCGTGATGAGCACCGTGAACGCGCTCCACAGCCCCGCCCCGCTCACCGCGAGGACCGTCCCGAGCGCGAAGAGCATGGGCAGCGTCGAGGCGAAGCCGATCGACATGATCCCGAGGGCGAGGACCGGCATCGTGACCGTGAGCACGATCGAGGGGCCGTGGCGGTCGATGAGCGTGCCGCAGTAGGGGCCGAGCGCGACGCCCAGCAGCGCCTCCCAGGTGAGGATCAGCGTCGCCTGGTAGATGGGGATGTGGCGGATGTCGTGGCAGTACAGGACGAACAGCGCGAAGACCACCCCTGAGCCGAAGGCGCCGAGGAGCGTGCCGATGAAGAGCCGCCGGATGGGCGGCGCGGTCAGCGCGTCGACGTCGAAGGGCAGGCGTGCGCGCACGCGGTGGCGGATGGTGGTCTCGGTCTGCGACACAAGAGATCAACGCTAGCGATCGGGTGTGACGACCGCCGGACGGGTGGGCTCAGAGGTTGCGGCGGTAGCGCCCGCCCACCTCGAACAGCGTCTCGGTGATCTCGCCCAGCGAGCAGCACCGCACCACGTCCATCAGCACCTCGAAGGTGTTCTCGCCCGCGAGCGCGGCGTCGCGGAGCCGGGTGAGCGCGGCCTCGCGCTCGTGGGCGTGGGCTGCCCGGAACGCCCGCACCCGCTCCACGGCCTCGGTCCGCTCCTCGATCGTGGAGCGCGCGAGCTCGATCGAGTCCGCGACGGGGGCCGCGTCGGGGTCGAGGAACGTGTTCACGCCCACGATCGGCAGCGAGCCGTCGTGCTTGCGCTGCTCGTAGGCCATGGACTCGTCCTGGATCCGTCCGCGCTGGTAGCCGAGCTCCATCGCGCCCAGGACCCCGCCGCGCTCGTTGATCCGCTCGAACTCGCTGAGGACGGCCTCCTCGACGAGCGCGGTCAGCTCGTCGACGACGTAGGCGCCCTGCAGGGGGTTGTCGCAGCCCGCGAGGCCCCACTCGCGGTTGATGATGAGCTGGATCGCCATGGCGCGCCGCACCGACTCGCCCGTCGGGGTCGTCACCGCCTCGTCGAAGGCGTTCGTGTGCAGTGAGTTGCAGTTGTCGTAGATCGCGCAGAGCGCCTGGAGGGTCGTGCGGATGTCGTTGAAGGTCATCTCCTGGGCGTGCAGCGACCGCCCCGAGGTCTGGGCGTGGTACTTGAGCTTCTGGGCGCGCTCGGAGGCCCCGTAGCGGTCCCGCAGCACGATCGCCCAGATCCGCCGGGCGACCCTCCCGAGCACGGTGTACTCGGCGTCCATCCCGTTCGAGAAGAAGAACGAGAGCGACGGCGCGAACGCCTCCACGTCCATGCCGCGCGCGAGCCACGACTCGACGTAGGTGAATCCGTTCGAGAGGGTCAGGGCGAGCTGGGTGATGGGGTTCGCCCCGGCCTCGGCGATGTGGTACCCCGAGATCGAGACGGAGTAGAAGTTCTGCACCCCGTGGTCGACGAAGTACTGCTGGACGTCGCCCATCATCCGCAGCGCGAACTCCGTCGACAGGATGCAGGTGTTCTGGCCCTGGTCCTCCTTGAGGATGTCCGCCTGGACCGTGCCGCGGACGGTCGCGAGCGCCGCGCGCCGCGTGGCCGTGGCCGCCGCGGCGTCGAGGGCGCGCCCGGCGTCGCGCTCGGCGGCCGCCACGTGCTGGTCGGCCGCGACGTTGAGGAACATCGCGAGGATGGCGGGGGCGGGCCCGTTGATCGTCATGGACACCGAGGTCGAGGACGCGCAGAGGTCGAAGCCGTCGTAGAGGACGGCCATGTCCTCGATCGTGGCGACGGACACGCCGGCGTTGCCCACCTTCCCGAAGATGTCGGGGCGCTCGTCGGGGTCGAACCCGTACAGGGTGACCGAGTCGAAGGCCGTGGACAGCCGCGTCGACGGCTGGCCCGCGGCGAGCAGGTGGAACCGCCGGTTCGTCCGCGCGGCGTCGCCCTCGCCCGCGAACATGCGCGTCGGCTCCTCGTCGTCGCGCTTGAAGGCGAAGACCCCGGCGGTGAACGGGAACCGGCCCGGCAGGTTCTCGCCGCGCAGGTACCGCACGAGCGTGGCGGCGTCCCGCGTGGCCGGGACCGCCACGCGGGGGACGGCGCTGCCCGAGAGCGTGGTGCGGTGCAGCGCCACGTCGCGGCCCCCCACCTCGGTGGTCGGCCCCGCGTAGCGCGACGCCACCTCGGGCCACGCCTCGAGCTCGGCGCGCAGGGCGGGGTCGAGCGCCCCGTCGGCGGCGTCGGCCTCGCGGCGGAGCTCGTCGGTGGGCGCGCCCTTGGCCTCGAGGTGCGAGGCCGCGGTCCGCAGCGCCCAGACGACCGAGGCGTCGTGGGCGAGGCGCTCGGTCGCACGGTGGTAGTCGCGCACGGTCCGGGCGATCTCGCCGAGGTAGCCGACGCGGTCCGGCGCGATGAGCACGTCGGCGTGGGTCGAGGCCCGGATCCCGGGGTCGGCGAGCACGCCGCCCACGTCGGTCAGCCCGTGGGCGCCGAGCGCACGACGCAGCTCGTGGTACAGGGCCGTGACCCCGTCGTCGTTGAACCGCGCCGCGATCGTGCCGAAGACGGGGAGCTGCTCGAGGTCGACGCCCCGCTGGCCGCGGAGCCGGGCCACCTGGCGGCGGACCTCGCGAAGCGCGTCGTTGGCGCCGCGCCGCTCGAACTTGTTGATCGCGACGGCGTCGGCGACGTCGAGCATCTCGATCTTCTCGAGCTGGGTGGGGGCGCCGTACTCCGGCGTCATCACGTACAGCGACACGTCCGCGAGCGCCTCGATGCCGGCGTCGCCCTGCCCGATGCCGGGCGTCTCGACGACCACGAGCTCGGCCCCCCACGCCGCGCAGGCGCCGAGCACCTCGGCGAGGTGGGCGGGGATCCCGCCCGGGGCGCCGCCCGCGCCGAGGGAGCGGAAGTAGATCTGCGGCGTGTCGATCGCGTTCATCCGGATCCGGTCCCCGAGCAGCGCGCCGCCCCCGCGCCGCCGCGTCGGGTCGACGGCGATCACGGCGATGCGGAGCTTGTCCTCGAGGTCGAGGCGGAACCGCCGCAGCAGCTCGTCGGTGAGCGAGCTCTTGCCCGACCCGCCGGTGCCCGTGATGCCGAGGACCGGCACGCGCCGGTTCGCCGCCGCGGTCCGGATCGCCTCGGCCAAGGGCTCGGCGAGCTCGCCCGCCTCGATGGCGGTGATCGCCCGCGCGAGGGCGAGCCGATCACCGTCGAGCAGGGGCGCCGCGCGCTCGTCGCGGGGCCGCTCGGTCGCCCGGGCGAGGGCGCACATCTCGGCCGCCATGCCCGCGAGGCCGAGCCGGGCGCCGTCGTCGGGGGAGAAGATCCTCGCCACCCCGTGGTCCTCGAGCTCGGCGATCTCCTTCGGAATGATCACGCCGCCCCCGCCGCCGAAGACCCGGATGCCCGGCCGGCCGCGGCGCGCGAGCTCGTCGACCAGGTAGGTGAAGAACTCCATGTGGCCGCCCTGGTAGGAGCTGATCGCCACGCCGTGGACGTCCTCGTCGACGGCGGCGTCGGCGATCTCTGCGACCGACCGGTTGTGGCCGAGGTGGACGACCTCGCAGCCCTCGGCCTGCAGCAGCCGCCGGATGAGGTTGATCGAGGCGTCGTGGCCGTCGAACAACGACGTGGCCGTGACGAACCGCAGCGCGGTCGTCCGAGCGTCGGCCATCTCCCGAGGTTACGTCGCGACGCCCCTTCGACGTGCCGGGCGCGCACGCCGAGACGACCGCACCCAGGTACCCCGCCGACGGGCCGGCGGGGTACCTGGAGGGTCGAGGCGCGGGTGCGTCAGCGCAGGATCTTGGCCTTGGCCGCCTCGTAGTCGGCGTCGGTGATTGAGCCCTTGGCCTTGAGGTCGGCGAGCTTGGCGAGCTCGTCGGCCGTCGAGCCGCTGCCGGCCGCCTGCTTGATGTACGCGTCGACCTGCTGCTGCTGGGCCTGGGCCGCCTGGAGCTGGTGCTCCTGCATCTTGTGGCCACGGAAGATCAGGTACAGCAGCACGCCGAGGAACGGCAAGAAGATGATGAAGATCAGCCAGACGGCCTTCGCGAAGCCGTGCAGGTCGTGGCTGCGGAAGATGTCGACGATGACCTGGAAGAGGATGAAGATCCAGACGATGAAGATGAAGATCATCAACATCGTCCAGAACAGGTCCAGGATCGGGTAGGACGTCGCTGCGAGCATCGGTGACTCCCTTTCGACGAAGCGAACTCGTGGAGAGTATTACGACGACCCCGCGTGCACCAGTGGATACCGGGGTCGCCGGCGCCGCCGGTGTCTCGACCGGGACGCGAGGGAGCGGGCTACCCCGCGAAGTCCCAGCTCTTGCCCGCCTCGTAGTGGTGCTGCACGGACTTCGCGATGCGGATGCGGTGGACCTCGTCGGGGCCGTCGGCGAGCCGCAGCGTGCGCGCGCCGAGGTACATCGCGGCGAGCGGGAGGTCGCTCGAGACGCCCGCGGCACCCCACACCTGGATGGCGCGGTCGACGACGCGGTGGTACGCCGCCGGGACGTAGACCTTGATCGCGGAGATCTCGACGCGCGCGTCGGGGTCGCCGCGGTCGATCTTCTCCGCCGCGTTGATCGTGAGCAGCCGCGCGGTCTGCAGGTCGATGTAGGAGTCCGCGATGAACCCCTGGATGAACTGCTTGTCCTTGAGGAGGCCCCCATGGACCTCGCGGGTGAGCGAGCGCTCCACCATGAGGTCGAACGCGCGCCACATCTGGCCGACCGAGTTCATGCAGTGGAAGACGCGCCCCGCCCCGAGCCGCTCCTGGGCCGCCTCGTGGCCCTGGCCCACCGCGCCCAGGGTGTTGTCGATCGGGACGCGGACGTCGGTGTAGCGCACCTCGCAGTGGTCCGACGTGGGCGCGCCCCAGATCCCGATGCCGCGCACGATCTCCACGCCGGGCGTCGTGGTGGGCACGATGATCTGGACCATCTGGCCCGAGCGGCCGAGCTCGCCCGTCGGGTCGTCGGCGCGGCACATCACGATGAAGAAGTCGGCCGCCTTGCCGTTCGAGGTGAACCACTTGTGCCCGTTGATGACCCACTCGTCGCCGTCGCGCACCGCGCGGGTCTGGAGGCTCCGCGCGTCGGAGCCCGCCACCTCGGGCTCGGTCATCGAGAACCCGGACTCCATGGTGCCGTCGATGAGCGGGAGGAGCCACTTGCGCTTCTGCTCCTCGGTCCCGTAGCGCACGAGGATGTGCTGGTTGCCCGAGTTCGGCGCGACGACGCCGAACAGGGAGGCCGCGCCCCTCGCGTAGGCGAGGATCTCGTTCATGTAGGCGTGGGCGAGGAACTCGATGCCCATCCCGCCGTACTCCTTGGGCAGGTGCGGCGCCCACAGCCCGGCGGCGCGCACCTTGGCGCGGACGTCCTTGCGCGCCTCGTGGGCCTTCTTGCGCTCCGCCTCGGCGTGCCCGCCTCGGCCCGCGGGCCACAGCTCGTCCTCGCGCGGCAGGATCTCCTCGTTCACGATCGCCGCGGTGCGCAGGCGGACGTCGTTGACGTGGTCGGACAGGGTGGGGACCGCGGTCACGTTGATCGGCATGCGCGCATTCCTAGCAAGTGAGCCGCGCGGCGCGCACGCCGGCCCTGCGTAGGATGCCGACCCGGACCGCGCGAGAGGACGCTGATGGGTGCCACCTACGACGAGGCCCTCGACGAGGTGACCGCGCCGGGCCAGCTGTTCGAGACCCAGGAGCGCGAGCTCGGCGGCGTCACCTATCGCGCGTTCGTGCACGGGCCGAAGACGCTGAAGGAGCTGTTCGACGGCGCCAGGGGATCGGACAAGACGTTCTTGGTCTACGAGGACGAGGCGTGGACCTTCCACGACGTGATGGCCGAGGCCGACGCCCTCGGCCATGCCCTCGTCCACGAGCTCGGCGTCCGGCCCGGGGACCGGGTCGGCATCGCGATGCGCAACCTGCCCGAGTGGGTCGTGGCGTTCACCGCGGCCCTGTCGGTCGGGGCCATCTCGGTCTCGCTCAACGCCTGGTGGACCGAGGAGGAGCTCGACTACGCCGTCGGTGACGCGGGGTGCGCCGTCGTCATCTGCGACCCCGAGCGGATGGCGAGGGCCCATCCGGCGTGCGAGCACCACGGGGCCACGATCCTCGTCACCCGCGCCGACCTGCTCGTCCCGGTCCCCCCGGGCGTGGTGCGATGGAAGGACGTCGTCGTCCGGGGCAACCCGCTGCCCGAGGTCGACGTCGACCCCGAGAGCGACGCGACGATCCTCTACACCTCCGGGACGACGGGGTTCCCAAAGGGCGCGGTCAGCTCGCACCGGGCGATCTGCCAGTCGCTCATGGCCTTCGCGTGCCGCGCGTCGCTGCAGGGGATTGTGCGCGGACCCAGCGCCAAGCCCGCATCGGGCGGCTCGAACCCGCCGTGCCTCATCCTCATCGTGCCGCTCTTCCACGTGACCGGCTGCATCCCGGTGATGCTCACGTGCTTCAGCCTCCAGCTCAAGCTCGTCATGCTGCACCGCTGGGACCCCGAGAAGGCGCTCGAGCTCATCGAGCGGCACAAGGTCACGGCGTTCGTCGGCGTGCCGACGCAGAGCTGGGACCTGCTCGAGTCGCCCCGGTTCAAGGACTACGACACCTCGTCGCTCGTGAGCGTGGGCGGCGGCGGCGCGCCCGCACCGCCGCGGCTCGTCGAGCGCATCGAGGGGTCGTTCAGCAAGGGCCGACCCGGCATCGGCTACGGGATGACCGAGACGAACGCCTTCGGCCCGGGCAACAGCGGGGACGACTACGTGGACCGCCCGACGTCGACCGGGCGCGCGCGCACGCCGATCCTCGAGGTCGAGGTCCGCGACGCGTCGCTGCAAGCGGTCCCTGTTGGCGAGCGCGGCGAGATCTGGATGAAGGGGCCGAACCTCTTCCGCGGCTACTGGGGCAAGCCCGAGGCCACCGCCGAGACGCTCGTCGACGGGTGGCTGCGCAGCGGCGACATCGGGAGGGTCGACGAGGACGGGTTCCTCTACGTCGAGGACCGCGCGAAGGACATGGTGCTGCGCGCCGGGGAGAACGTCTACTCCGCCGAGGTGGAGGCCGCGATCTACGAGCATCCCGCCGTCCACGAGGCGGCGGTCTTCGGCGTGCCCCACGAGCGCCTGGGCGAGGAGGTCGCCTGCGTCGTCTGCCTGAAGGCCACCGCGACGCTCAGCGCCGACGAGCTGCGCGACCACCTGGGCGTGCACCTCGCCGCGTTCAAGATCCCGACGCAGATCGCGTTCACCCACGACCCGCTGCCGCGGAACCCTGCGGGCAAGTTCTTGAAGCGCGAGCTGCGCGAGACCTACTTCTCGGCGTCGAGCCCGAGCGCGCGGAGCACGTAGGGGATCGCCCCGAGGGCGCGCACCTCGTCCATCGGGACCCACCGCGCCGCGTCGCTCGTCCCCTCGGCCTCGGCCACGAGCACGCCGTCGTCGACGACGACCTCGAACAGGAGCCGGACCACGAAGTACCGCCCGCCGTCCTCGCGGTCGTGCAGGTCGCTCGTCACCCCCACGATCCTCGGGTCGTGCCCGGTGAGCCCGGTCTCCTCGAAGAGCTCGCGCAGGACCGCGACGTCCGGCGGCTCGCCGAACCGGATCCCGCCGCCCGGCAGGAACCAGCGTCCCTCGACGGTCGTCCGAGCGGACGCGCGCACCACCAGGACCTCGTCGCCGCGCCGGCAGATCGCGTAGGCGCCGATGCGCCAGTGCTGGTCCTCGGCGTCGGTCACGCGCCCTCCTGTGCGGGCGACCCGCGTCCGTCAACCTATCGACGGCATCGAGGACGGTAGGGTCCCGGGCTTCGCGGGGGCGGACGGGGGAGCGGTGTCGACGACGCACACGGGCGCACAGGACGCGTTCGACACGGCGACGGCGGTCACGCTGGTCGGCGACGGTGCGTACAGCGCCGAGCTCGACGAGGCCTACGGGGTGCTGGGCAAGCCCAACGGGGGCTACCTGCTCGCGGTCCTCGCCCGCGCGGCCGCCGCGCACGCCGTCGCGCAGGGTACGCGGCACGCGCACTGCCTGGCTGCGAGCGCCCTGTACGTCCGCGCCCCCAGCTGCGCGCGCGTCGACCTCGCCGTCACCGTGCACCGCAGCGGCGCGCGCGTGAGCCAGCTGCGAGCGACGCTCTCCCAGGACGGGCGCGTCGCGGTGGACGCCGTCGTGAGCTGCGGGCGCCTCGACCGCGACGACGAGGTGCGGCTCGTCGGCCCGCCGCCGCCCGCGCTGCCCCCGCCCGAGGCGTGCGAGCGCGTGGAGGCGGGCGGGCCGCCGGGCGAGGGGGTCTCGATCATGGACCGCGTCGAGCTGCGGCTCGACCCCGCGACGACGGGCTTTCGGCGCGGCGAGCTCGCGAGCGAGGCCGAGGTGCGCGGCTGGCTCCGGCTCGCCGACGGTCGCGCCCCGGACCCGCTGTCGCTCCTGTTCTGCCTCGACGCGCTGCCGCCGGCCACCTTCCCGATCGGCTCGTCGGGGTGGGTGCCCACCATCCAGCTCTCCGCCTACGTCCGCGCACTTCCCGCCGACGGGTGGCTCCGGGCGCGGCAGGTCGCGAGGACCGTCGCGGGCGGGCTCGTCGACGAGGTCTGCGAGCTGTGGGACGCCGACGGGCGCGTCGTCGCGCAGGCGACGCAGCTCGCGATGGTGCGGTTCTAGTCCGGACGAGACGGATGGCCGCTACGGACGGCGCGACGGGCTCGCCGTCATCGACGCGTCGCGCAGCACGGTGGGCGCGAGCACGTCGTCGATGGCGCTGACGAGGTCGTCGTCGAGGACCAGGTCGGCGGCCCCCACGTTCTCCAGCACCTGCTCGGGGCGCGAGGCCCCGATGATCGCGCTCGCGACATTGTCGTTGCGGAGCACCCAGGCGAGCGCGACCTCGGCGGGGGTGTGGCCCGCGTCGCGGGCGAGCTTGCAGAACTGCTGGACCGGGACGAGGACCTCGTCGCGCAGCAGCCAGGAGATGAAGTGCTTCGCGCCCTCGTCCGTCGCCCGCGTCCCGCTCGGCAGGGGCTCGCCGGGGGCGTACTTGCCGGTGAGCACGCCCTGGGCGAGCGGCGACCAGACGATCTGGCCGATGCCGTGCACCCGGCACGCCGGGATCACCTCGACCTCGGGCACCCGCCACAAGAGCGAGTACTGCGGCTGGTTGGAGACGATCCGGTCGAGCCCCATCTGCTCGGCGGCCGTCACGGCGGCGGCGATCTGGGCCGCGGTCCACTCCGAGACGCCGACGTAGTGCACCTTGCCGGCGCGCACGAGGTCGTCGAAGGCGCGCAGGGTCTCTTCGAGGGGGGCCTCGACGTCGTAGCGGTGGGCCTGGAGGAGGTCCAGGTGGTCCGTCCCGAGCCGCGCGAGCGAGCTCTCGCAGGACTCGATGATGTGCTTGCGCGAGAGGCCCCGGTTGTTCGGGTTGGGACCCGTCGGCCAGTAGACCTTCGAGAAGATCTCGATCGAGTCGCGGCGCACGCCGTGCAGCGCCTTGCCGAGCACCCGCTCGGCCTCGCCGAGCGAGTAGACGTCGGCGGTGTCGAAGGTGGTCACGCCCGCGTCGAGCGCCGCGCGCACGCAGGCGATCGCCTGGTCCTCGCCGACCTGGCCGCCGTGGGTGACCCAGTTGCCGTAGGCGATCGCCGAGACCATCATCCCGGAGCGCCCGAGGTGTCGGTACTGCATGACGGGGGAGCGTAGTTGGTCCCCCCTAGCCTCGATCCCGTGCCACCCGAGCGTGGACGCGCGATCCCGTCGCTCGACCTCGACCCCGCCGACCTCAGCGTCCGCGCCGACACCGCCGGCGGTCCCGGCGGCCAGCACGCGAACCGCACGCGCAGCCGCGTCACCGTCGAGCTCGACCTGCGCACCGCGGTGTCCTTCGACGAGGAGACGCGCGCGCGGCTGCGCGAGGTGTTCGGCGACGTGGTGCGCGCGACCTCGTCGGTCTCACGCCGCCAGGGGGAGAACCGGCGCCTCGCAGAGGAGCGGCTTGCCCGGCGGCTCGCCGCGGCCCTCGAGGTCCGCCCGCCGCGGCGCAAGACCGCCCCGTCGCGGTCCGCCGTCGAGCGCCGGCTCGACGCGAAGCGGCGTCGCAGCTCGGTCAAGCGGCTCCGCACCGACCTCGACGAGTGACGAGGCGGGCGGCCGCCCGGTGACTCAGGCGTGCAGGTGCTGGCTCACCGCGTCCAGCGCGGCGCGGACGGTGTCGTCCGCGCCCGTGTCGGTGTCCTCGTGCACGGAGCGCAGCGGGGTGAGCGAGGCGAAGCCGGCCGCCACGAGCGCCCCGTCGTCCTCGGGCTCCTCGTCGCTGACGTCGCCGAGGGAGGGGACGGCGGAGCCCAGCCGGAGCGCGATCTCGCCCGCCTCGCCGAGGTCGACGACGCCGTCGTCACGACCCGCGGACTTCACGATGCCGGCCGTCGAGATCCGGCCGCGCCGCACGCCGCGCAGCTCGCCGCGGGCGAGCGCCGGCACGTTGAGGTTGAGCAGCGTCCTCGGGGGCGCCTTGACGAGCTGGTCGAGCACCTCGACCGCCACGTCGGCGGCGACGTCGTAGGGCGCGCCCTCGGTCCACTGGATCGACACGGCGAGCCCCGACAGCCCCAGCTGGCTGCCCGCGAGGATCGCCCCGACGGTCCCGGAGTGCAGCACCGAGCGCCCGACGTTCACCCCGGCGTTGATGCCGGCGACCACGACGTCGGGCCGCGCGCCGATGCCGCCGAGCACCCCGATGAGGACGCACAGCGCGGGCGACGCGTCGAGCGCGAAGGCGTCGACGCCCTCGTGGCCGGCGTAGCGGTGGCGCCGGTACGCGACCGACGTGCGCCGGTAGACCTCGCCCACGGAGGCGCCGGACCCCGAGTGGTTGGTCTCGGGTGCCACGACGACCAGCTCGCGGGCCCCTGGCTCGCCCCGCGCGCACCAGCGGTCGATCGCGTCGACGAGCGCGACGAGCCCGGGCGCGGCGATCCCGTCGTCGTTCGTGACGAGGATCCGCACCGCCGTACGATAACGGCGATGGCCCTGCTCGACGGACGGCGCGGCGCGGCATGACGCTGCCGACGGGCGAGCAGCTCCTGCTCGCGCACGGTGACCAGCGGGCGATCGTGACGGAGGTCGGCGCGACGCTGCGCGAGTACGAGCGGGCCGGCGTGCCCGTCATCGAGGGGTTCGACGAGTCCGAGATGGCGACCGGGGCCCGGGGCCAGCTGTGCTTCCCGTGGCCGAACCGCCTGGGGACCGGCTCGTGGTGCTTCTCGGGCCGCGAGGCGCGCGCTCCGCTCGACGAGCCCGAGCACGGCAACGCCGTCCACGGGCTCGTGCGCTACCGCCCCTTCCGCGTCGACGCCGTCGCGCAGAACCGCGTGGCGCTCTCGCTCCTCGTGCACCCCGAGCCGGGCTACCCCTTCCTCGCGCTCGTGGAGGTCGCGTACCACCTGGGCGCGATGGGGCTCACCGTGACCACGACGGTGACCAACGCCGACACCGTGGCGCTGCCGTTCGGCCTCGGGTTCCACCCCTACCTCGCCGTGCCGGCCCACGGCGTCGACCGCGCGATCCTGAGCGTGCCCGCCTGCGGGGCCGTCCCCGTCGACGAGCATCGACGCCCGAGCACGCCCGCGCGGACCCTCGACGCGGCGCTCGACTGGCGCGAGCCGCGGACGATCGACGGCGCCGCGCTCGACGTGACGCTCTGCGACCTCGTCCGCGACGACTCGGGGTGGGCGACGGCCCGTCTGGCCGAGGAGGACACCGGGGCCGTCGAGCTGAGCGTCGACCGCACCTTCCCCTACTTCCAGGTGTTCACGGGCGATACGCTCCACGGCTCGCGGCGCCGGACGGCCGTCTCCGTGGAGCCGATGACCTGCCCGCCCGACGCGCTGCGGACGGGCAAGGACCTCGTCGTGCTCGAGCCCGGCCAGCGCTGGACGGGCTCGTGGCGGGTCCGGCGGCGCTGAGAGGAGCGGCAGTGGGCTTCGACGACAAGGTGGTCCTCGTGACCGGGTCCTCGAGCGGGATCGGGGAGGCGACGGCCCACGCGTTCTGCGCGGCGGGCGCGACCGTCGTCGTCAACTCGAGGTCGAGCGTGCGCGACGGCGAGCGCGTCGCGGCCGAGCTCGGACGCGCCAGTTACGTCCAGGCGGACGTGAGCCTGGAGGGCGACGCCGAGCGACTGGTGGCGACGACGCTCGAGCGGCACGGCCGCCTCGACGTCCTCGTGAACAACGCCGGGACGACCCAGGTGATCGCCCACCACGACCTCGACGCCGCGACGCTCGACGTGTGGCGCCGCATCTTCGAGGTGAACGTGTTCGGGACCTGGTCGGTCACGGTGGCGGCGATGGACGCCCTCCGCGCGACGCGCGGCGCGGTCGTCAACGTCTCGTCCATCGCCGGGCTCCGCCCGACGGGGAGCTCGATCCCCTACGCGGCGTCCAAGGCCGCGCTCAACCACCTCACGGTGCTCCTCGCCAAGGTCGTGGGACCCGAGGTCCGCGTGAACGCCGTGGCGCCGGGGCTCGTGGACACGCCCTGGACGAAGGACTGGGACGAGGTCCGAGCGCTCGTGGGCGCGCTCGCCCCGCTCAAGCGGTCCGGGCAGCCGACTGACGTCGCCGACGTCGTCGTCGCGCTCGCCGCGGCGCCCTACGTCACGGGCCAGGTCGTCGCCATCGACGGCGGCCTCACGCTCGTGAGCTGAGCGCCCCGCACGCGTGACCGAGGACCCGCCCGCGACGACGGGGACGGACGCCGCAGGAGGCGCCCCGTCGGGCGCCGAGCAGGCCGCAGGACGCGGCCGCGGGCGGCGGCGCACCATCGTCGCGGTGGTCGTGGTCGTCGTCCTCGCCGTCGTGGCGTCGGTCCTCGTCCTCACCGCCGCGCCGACGGCGCCGTCGCGCGCCACGGGGACCACACCCGCACGGTTCCTCGGCGCGTTCGGGGTCGAGGCTCGCTGGGTCCTCGCCCAGAACCGGCTCAAAGGCACGACGGCGTGGCGCATCCCCGCGGCCGTGCCCGTCGGGGCGATCGAGGGGTTCGCGAACGAGAACTACGCCCGTGCCGGCGAGCGCGTCGGGTTCTACGTGTCCACGAGCGCGCGCACGTACCACGTCGATGCCTACCGGATGGGCTGGTACCAGGGGAAGGGCGCGCACCTGGTCTGGTCCTCGCGCGCCCTGCGTGGCCAGCGCCAGCCGGCGTGCAGGTTCACCGCGGGGATCAACCTCGTCAGCTGCGCGAACTGGCACCGGTCGTTCAACGTCGTGCTGCTGCGCCATCGGTTCGTCCAGGGCGACTACCTCTTCAAGCTCGTGGCCGGCCCGCGCGCCCAGGCCTACGTGCCCCTCACGATCTGGGCGCCGAGGAGCCGCGCCACCTACCTCATCATGGCGAGGACGTTCGTCGAGCAGGGGTGGAACGCCTTCGGCGGGTACTCCTACTACCAGGGCCAGGGCCCGTGCCCGCCCGGCGCGCCGGCCTACCCCGTGTGCAACCGCGCGCGCGTCGTCTCCTTCGACCGCCCCTACGACACGGGGGCAGGGTCGTCGGACTTCCTGGGCGACGAGTACCCGCTCGTCCGGTTCTGCGAGGAGCACGGCCTCGACGTCGCCTACGTGACGGACGTGACGGTCGACGAGCACCCGTCGATCCTGCAGCACCACCGCGTGCTGCTCTCGCTCGGCCACGACGAGTCGTGGTCCTACCACGAGCGCCTGGGCCTCCAGCGCGCGATGGCCCGCGGCCTCAACGTGGTGTTCTTCGGGGCGGCCTCGGTGCTCCGGCACGTGCGGCTGCAGGCGTCACCGCTCGGGCCGGACCGCCAAGAGGTCGACTACCGCGACGCGGGCGCTGACCCGCTCAACGGGCACGGCCCCGCGATGCAGGTGACGGGCAACACGTGGAGCTCGCCGCCCTCGAGCTGGTCGGCGAACCCGGTCGTCGGCGAGGGCTACAGCGGGTACCTCTACCCCGGGCTCTCCGCGGCCTTCGTCGTCGCCGACGCCGCGTCCTGGGTGTTCGCGGGGACGGGGCTGCACGACGGCTCGGTGCTCCCGCGCGTCATCGCGAGCGACATCGACCACGTCGACCAGTACCCGGGGATGCCCACGGACCTGACGGTCCTCGGCCACTCGCCGATCCCGCTCGCCAAGGCCTACACGAACCAGGGCACCTGGGGATCGGTCACCTACTCGGACATGACCTACTACACCGATCCTCTGAACCACGCGGGCGTGATCGACACGGGCAACAACAACTGGATCAACGCGATGGGCTACTCGTGTCCGCGCGCGGGTCGGTGCACCGCCCTCGAGCTCCAGCGCATCACCGGGAACATCCTGCGGCTCTTCGGCCAGGGGCCCGCCGGCCGGCGTCGGCCCTCGAGGTCGAACCTCGGCTCGATCCACCCGGCCGGCTCCTGACGGTCACGGTCGGCCCACGGGCTGCGCCGCCACGTGGCGCTCGAGCGCGCGCAGGTACCCGCGAGCCACGCGGTGCTGGACGTAGCGGTTGACCGGGGCGGTCGCCCGCACGAGCCGGCTGCCGGGCCGCGAGCGCGCCGTGATCGTGCAGCGGACGTCGTCGTTCGCGTCCAGCTCGACGACGAAGGACTCCTCGCCCTCCTCGGGGTGCCCGCGCAGCGTCACGTAGGTGAACCCGGCGCGGCGCGGCTCGTCGACGACCTCGGTGACCCGGCAGGGGGCGGCGATCGCGACCAGCGGCGTGCCGAACGTGACGACGCGCGTGGCGCCGGAGGCGACCGGCGCGCCGGTGGGGAAGACCCTGACGCCCCGCACCCGGTGGGTCGCCCACGTGCGCAGGCCACTTGCGGCCGTCGTGAAGTCCCGCTCCCCGTGGCCGACGACGCCCTCGAGCCGGTCGTGCACGTAGCGCGGGTCGAGGACCGCGCCGGGCTGCGTGGCGACGGTCGGCGGCGCCGTCGCCGCTCGGGCGACGGTGCGCTCGATCGAGCGACGGCTCGCCGGGACGACGAGCCTCATCGCCGGCGACGCCGCCGACGCGACCCGGATCGCGGCGCCGCCGGGTGACGAGCCCACTCCGTGGTCGCGGTCCGCGGCACGCCCGGACGGTAACGGACCGTGGGCATGGCAGCCGCCCCGGCACGGGGATCCTCGTTCCGGCGCCGCCGATCCCCAAGACTCGTGGGTCGACGCGACCAAGGAGCCCTTGGTGAGGAGCACGGCGCACGGACGACGACGACGCCCCGCCGGCCGCGCCGCCGGCGTCGTCGCGGTGGCGGTCGTCCTCCTCGGGACCGGCGTCGCGCCCGCGATCGCCGGTGGCGCCGCCGCGGTCGCACACCTCGCGCCGGGGTCGACGCGGTGGGTGCGGGCGACACCGCCGAGCGGCCTACGGGGGGTCCTCCTCCGCGGGCTCTCGTGCGCCGCGGCGAGCTGTCTCGCGATCGGGGAGCGGTGCGCGGGCGGCAGCTGCAACGGCGCGACGCCGCAGCTCGCGGTCGCGACGACCACGCGGGGCCGGACCTGGGCGAGGGTCACCGCGCCGCCGAGCTTCGAGTTCGCCTACCAGGCGGTCTCCTGCGTCTCGGCGCGTCGCTGCCTCGTGGGGGGCACGCTCGACCCGACGTCGAAGCACCCGACGGCCGCCGTCGCCATCTCGGCCACCCTCGGACGGAGCTGGTCGACGTCGCTCATCACGGGACTGGGCACGGTCATCACGGCGACGTGCGCGTCGGTCGCCGTCTGCTACGCCGTCGGCTACTCGAACCCGCCGGTCTCCCAGGTCGCCTACGGCCAGATCGCGACGTCGAGGAACGGCGGGGCGACGTGGACCGTGCGGACGTTCCCCGCGACGGGCGACGTCGACGGTCTCAGCTGCACGACGCCGAGCACGTGCACCGCCTTCGGCACCTCGCTCGCCGGCGGCTCCTCGATCCTGCTCCACTCGACCAACGCCGGCGCCACCTGGGCGCTCCGTGCGGTGCCCGCGACCGTCGGGCTCCTCCGGTGGCTGTCGTGCCCCGCGGCCACGTCGTGCGTCGCGACGAGCACGCGGGCGAGCGGGTCCAACTGGATCGACACGACCCACAACGGCGGTGCGACCTGGGCGGGGCGCCCGATCGGCACGACGAACGTGCTCTACGCGGCGTCGTGCGCCTCGGCGGCGACGTGCGAGTTCGTGGGTCAGGGCGTGGCCGACCCGCTCACCGCGACGACCGTCGACCGCGGCGCGACGTGGCCACTGCGGCTGCTGAACTCGTTCGGGCACGGGCGGCTGTGGTCGATCTCGTGCGCGGCGGGCAGCCACTGCGTGGCGGTCGGGCAGACCTGGACCCACGCGCCCGCCGACGGCGGGCCGCTGCTGCTCACCGACTGACGACGGGGGGCGAGCCGGCCGGTCCGGGCGCCCGCCGTGGGCGGCGAGGGGCTCAGACCGAGACCGTGGTGAGGTCCTCACCGAAGACGACCTCGCCGTCGAAGTGCGCGCGCGCGAGGTCGACCCACTCGTCCTCGGTCCCCGGCCACGGCGTGGGGATCTGGTGGGTGAGGACGAGCGTCCGCACCCCGCCGCGCGCGGCGGTGCGAGCCGCCTGCTCGACGGTCGAGTGGTACTCGATCGTGTCGGTGAACCGCTGCATCGGGACCAGCCGGACGAGGTCCTCGCGGAGCACCGTCTGGACGTAGACGTCCGCGCCGGCGCAGAGCTCGTCCAGGCCGGCGCACGGCAGGGTGTCGCCGGCGACCACGACCGAGCGGCCCTCGAACTCCACGCGGTACCCGAGGGCGGGCTCGACCGGCTGGTGCTGGGTCTGCGCCGCGACGATCCGCACCCCGCCGGTGTGGAGGACCTCGCCGGGTCGCGCCTCGGCGACGTCGAGCCGTGGGCGCCAGGTCAGGTCCGCGTGGTGCGCCAGCCGGAACTCGACGTCGGGCCCGAGCATGGCCACGATGCCCTCCACCACCTCGCGGGTGCGCGCCGGACCGACGATGCGGAGCACGGCGGGGGACTGGCTCATCACCCAGTGGGTCGTGATCACGTCGTTCAGGTCGCACAGGTGGTCGCTGTGCAGGTGGGTGAGGAGCACTGCATCGAGCATGACGGGCAGCACGCCGGCCGCGGCGAGCCGCATGCACACCGCGCGGCCCGCGTCGAAGAGGAAGGTCCGGTCGCCCGCGCGCACGAGGGTCGCCGCGCCCGCGCGCGACGGATCGGGGAGCGGGTTGCCCGTCCCGAGCAGCGTCACCTCGATCATCACGCGTCACCTCCGGCGGTGACGGTAGACCGAGCGGCTCGACCAGGGTTGTGAGCGCTCAGCGGCGGGCGAACGTGGTCAGCGACAGCGTGTTGCCGTCGGGGTCGCTGAACCAGGCGACTCGATCGCCGCCCGGGGTGTGCCACACGCCTCGCGCGTCCTGCTCGATGCCGTCGAAGCGCTGCAAGGCGACGCCGGCGGCGGCGAGCGCGTCGACGCTGGCGTCGATGTCCGGCACCTCCCACCCGGCGATGGTGAAGGGCTGCGCTCGGAGCTCGGGCACCGGGGTCAGGCGAAGCCGGGTGCCGTGGGCGTCGACGACGATCGCGAAGGGGTTCTCCTCGAGGCACGCGAGACCGAGCACGCCGACGTAGAAGGACCTCGCAGCAGCGACGTCACGGACGGGGATGAAGGCCATGTAGGTCGACCCGTCGAGCGCGCCGTGAGTCGGCCCTCGTCGAGCGTCGGCCATCGCGCCAGCGTAGGTGACGCACCGTGAGGCGATGTGCTGGGCGCACCGTCCGAGCGGCCACCGAGCCGCGTGGGATCAGCGACCCGATCGCCGTCGTGGCGTTACTTGAACGGCGAGAACGTTGCCGTGAACGTGTTGCCCGGCCCTGCCACGAGGGCGTTGAGCGCGGTCGTCCCGGCGCCGCAGTTGGCGAACTGCGGAATCGTGTAGGTGCTCGAGAAGGTCATGTCACCGATGGCCACGAACGGACCCGTCAGCGTCATCGTGATCGGCTGTGACGTCTGACAGGTGTTGCCGACGAGGTTGACGGACGTCCCGACGGGCGTGAGCGAGTCGACGTGGATGTTGAACACGGAGGTCGAGGTGATCGTGGTCTTCACGAAGTCCACCTTGCCCATCACCTTCTTGGTGGGAACGACCGAGAAGGTCGCCTTCACGAGCCCGATCCCCGCGAGCGAGGTCGTCGAGGACGCCGGCGGGAGGGCGAGCTTCGCACGAAGGGCACCGGTGATCGGGTTCAGCGTCCCGGAGAGCCGGCCCCTCGGGATCGCCACCGTCTGCTTCAGCGTCGCGAGCGTGGTGGTCGCGTGGACGAACTCCTTCACCTTGACGAGCGGTGTTGCCGCGCCGGCTGGCGAGGAGAACGTGAGGGTCGCCCCGAGCGATCCGCTGAGGATCGCACCGCAAGCTGCCGCCGCGCCGAGTGCTCGCATCCGCTTCATCGATGTCCTCCCAGAGCGTCGTCAGACCGACCCGTCGTGGTGCTACCCCCGACCGTGCCCGCCCAAACCTGTCCCGGACGGGCGGCCCGCGCCGAGCCCGAAGCCCGCGGAGCAGCCGCGAGAAGTGCCTGTTGGGAGGTCGATTCCCTGCCTGGGTTGCTCCGACCATGGCCGATGCGGCTGAGGACGGCGCCCTCTCCGGATACGGCCACGGCCGCCCAGCAAGCCCGTCCCCCGAAACCCCGAGGGTGACGGCGCTAGTGCGCCGCGTACTTGAATCGGGCGACCCTCGACGTCGCGCTCGTGCCCTTCTTGGTCGTGACGGTGACGCGCACGGTGCCGGCGCCAGGCGGGCTCACCGCCGTGATCGTCGTCGAGCTGACGACGACGACGTGGCTGGCCATGGCGGACCCGAAGTGCACCGTGGCGTTGGCCTTGAAGTTCGTCCCCTTGATCGTGACCTTCGTCCCTCCGCGACCGGGACCCGTCGAAGGTGACACCCTGGTCACGGTCGGACGCGAGTGATAGGCGAAGTGGCTGGCACGGGTCACCGAGCTGGTGCCGCCGGGGGTCGTTACCTTCACGGCGACCTTGCCCGTGCCGTGCGGGCACACGACCTTGATCGTCGTTGCGTTGACCACCACCACCTTGCGTGCCTTGACGGCGCCGAACTTGACCGTCGCGGGCGAGGCGAAGTTCGTCCCGACGATCCTGACCGTCGTCCCGCCCGTCACCGGCCCCGAGCGAGGCGACACCTTGGACACGGTCGGTCGAACGAGGTAGGTGAAGCGATCCGCGGCCGAGGTCGCGCTCGTCCCGAGGACCGTTGCGACGGTCACGTCGACGGTGCCCGACCCTGCGGGGCTCACGGCCGTGATGGCGGTCGCGCTGGCGACGACCACGTTGGTGGCCATGGCGGTCCCGAATCGCACCGTGGCGGGGGCTTCGAAGTTCGATCCCGTGATCGTGACCGTGGACCCCCCACCCTTCGGACCCGACGCGGGTGCGACCATCGAGACCGAGGGCCCGAGGCCGAGCTCGTCGAAGGTCGCCGTGGCGCGGAGGCCGCTGGTGCCGCCGAGCGCGGAGACGGTGTGGTTCCCGGCGGCGCCGGGTGGCACCGTCAGCGAGACCGAGCAGGCGCCGAGGACGTCGGTCGTGCACGACCCCTGGGAGACCCCGTCCCAGGCGACGCCGACGGTCTCGGCGGCCGCGAAGCTCGTGGCCGTCGCGCTGAAGGGCGAGCCCGCCAAGCCGGAGCTCGGCAGGAGCACGAGCGTCGGCGTCACGACGAACGTGGTGGAGGCCATGGCCCCGCTCAGAGCCCCGACCGCCTTGACGCCGTAGGCGCCCCCCGGGCCGGGTGGCACCGTCACCGACACGGCGCAGGCGCCGAGGGCGTCGGCGGTGCACGTCCCTTGCGGCGTGCCGTTGAAGGTGACGGCGATCAGCTCTGCCGCCTCGAAGCCCGAGGCGCTGGCCGTGAAGCTCGAGCCCGCGGGGCCCGAGCCCGGCGTGGCCGTCAGCTTGGGGGCGAGCTCGTCGAAGGTGGCGGTGGCGCTGAGGCCGCTGGTGCCACCGCGCGCGGAGACGGCGTGATTGCCGGCGGTGCCGGCTGGCACGGTCAGTGCGACGGAGCAGGCACCGAGGACGTTGGTCCCGCAAGAGCCCTGGAGGTGTCCGTCCCAGAAGACGTCGACGAGCTCGGCGGCTGCGAAGTCGGTCGCGCTGGCGGTGTAGGACGCGCCTGCCTGGCCCGAGGTCGGCAGGACCACGAGCGTCGGGGTCTCGACGAAGCTGGTGGAGGCCATCGCGCCGCTCGTCGCCCCGACCGCCTTGACGCCGTAGGTTCCGCCTGGACCGGGCGGCACGGTCACCGACACGGCGCAGTCGCCGAGGGCGTCGGCCGTGCACGACCCCTCGGGCGTGCCGTTGAAGGTGACGGCGATGAGCTCTGCGGCTTGGAAGCCCGAGGCGCTGGCCATGAAGCTTGAGCCCGCGGGGCCCGAGCTCGGCGTGGCCGTGAGCTTGGGGGCGAGCTCGTCGAAGGTCGCGGTGGCGCTGAGGCCGCTGGTGCCACCGAGCGCGGAGACGGTGTGGTTCCCGGCGGCGCCGGGTGGCACGGTCAGCGAGACCGAGCAGGCGCCGAGGAGGTCGGTCGTACAGGACCCTTGGAGGGCCCCGTCCCAGGAGACCCCGACGAGCTCGGCGGCCGCGAAGTTCGTGGCGCTGGCGGTGTAGGACGCGCCTGCTTGGCCCGAGGTCGGCAGGACCAGGAGCGTCGGGGTGCCCAGCAGCCTTGGTTCCGCCCCGTGCCACCGAGTGCCCTGCGCCGCGCTGGCCCCCGTCGCCGTCGCGCCGGACAGCACCATCGCGACCGTCGCCAGCACAGCGATGGCCCCGACGCGGCTCCCGCGCGCCGACACCAGGGACGAGATGGTTCCAGCAGCGCGCGTGGGACCGCGTCGCTCGTGTCTCATGCCGACCCCCGATCTGCGACCAGACCCAAAGCAGGACCGTGGCCCGCCGCGCACCGCCCCCTCAGGCAACGCCGCGGATTATTGCCGATCCGCTCGTGCTCGTGCTCCCAGGGGGACGGACCTGACACACCCGTCCCGGGCGATGCCCGACGGCGAAGCGACCTGCGTCGATGGTCGGACGAGCTCGGGCCGCCGTCGGCCCGGCTTACACCCTTCGGCCGAGGAACGCGGCAAGCTTGTCGGCGTTGCACGCGCCCGCTGGTGCCGCCTGCTCCGGACCGAAGGGGTTGCCCTCCTCGTTGCGGAACTCCGGCGGGATGTTCTGCTTCGCCCCGGTGAGCAGCGTCGCCGCGAGGTCCGGCGCGAGGTCGGTGTCCTGGCCCGTCGCCCTGGCCAGATCCCACCCATGTGTGAAGGTGTCGGTGGCGGCGAGGCGGAGGAAGGCGGCGCCGGGCATCTCCCCGAATGGCAGCGTGAGCGGCCTTTCCATGACGCCGTCGGCCCGGAACGCCCCGAGTGTGCGCTGCGTCCCTTCATCGAACGCGGAGACGAAGTCTGTAGAGGAGAAGTCGATGGCTGCGTTGTCGACCTCTTCGCCGTTCACCATGGCTGCAAACCAGTACTGGCCGCCCACGAGATGATTGATGACGTCGCTGATCTTCCACTGGGCGCAGGGAGTGTCCTGACCCAGCTGCTGCTTCGACACGTTGACGAGCACCCCGTGCGTGGAGGCGATCGCTTGCTCAAGTAGCTCCGTGCTCATGTCCAACCTCCGTTGACTCGCGTTCCCGGCACCCTAGAGCGCACGTGTCACAAAGTCCCAACCTTCTCCAGGTCAGGTCTGCGCGGCGCTGGCAAGATGCTGCGCAGCGACGCGACCCCCAAGGCTCGCGGGCGTCTCGATGCGCAGCGGTGCTAGCGCGCTGTCCCGACGAGAAGCGCCTGCTCCTCGAGACGTACGTGGCCCACGAGCTCATCCGTGGACTCTCGGTGCAACCCGGCGAGCGACGCCGCAGCGGCGCGCTGGATCCCATTGGCTGCCCTCGTCAGCTCGTGTGCGTGTCGGAGGAGCTCATCGACGAGCTCGTTGCCGGCTGACCGCTGCGCGATCCGAAGCGAGCGATCGACGTCGAGTGCCGCATGGCGCAGACGGCGGGTCAGGCTCTCGAGATCGCCCAGCGAGGCGTTCGCGTCTCGCACCTGGCGGACGGCATGCTCCGCACGGGCAGACGAACGGGCGAGGTCGCGCCGCGCTCGTTGCAAGGTGCGCCAGCGGCGATCCGGCAGCGAGCGCGTCCACAGCCATCGGGCGCCCGACGCCACCGCCGCGAGCGCGAGCTCATTGAGCCGGAGCGTGAGCTCCACGCGCTTGCGTCGCCAGATCCTGCGCAGCCACAACGCACAGAAGACGAGGGCGCCGGCGACGACCGCGGCGAGGATCCCCGCCGCCACGAGCACCGCCGCTACGTCTCGCAGAAACTGACCCATCGGGCCTCCTTGCCTGGCGAGCCGGTCCTCGACCGACGCTACCGCGCTCTGCATCCGGACCGTTGCGGCAGGAGCGGCCGCCGGCCTCGCGCCGCGATCCCGTCTGCGCGGCACGGCCCCGCCTCGGGGTCGGTGGCGGCACGCAGGACGCTCGCACCGTCTCGCCGGCGCCCGATCGCGGACCTGTCCCGATCACCGCATATGTGCGGCGACGTAGGATCGGCGCCCACGTCACTCGTCGAATGAGTGGCGGGTCGAACGATGGTGGCAGAAGGTCGTGGGCTCGATCGTGAGTGCATCCAACCGGCCGCGAGACGACCGGACCGTCGAGGTCGATGAAGGGCTGGAGGCACGGCTCGTCGACGTCGAGTCGGCCGTCGTGACGTACGTGGTCCGCATCACCGAGGCGTCCCGATACGACTTGGCCTCCGTGCTCTCGGCGCTCGACGACGACACGTCTGCGAGCGATGCCTTCCGCTCGCAGCTGAACGCTGTGGCGGCCATGACGGGCATGGTGGGCCTTGGCGCCAGCTCGCTGCACGTCTACGGCCAGACGAGCCGGTTCCCGGTCGTGAACAAGGTGCCGCTACCCGTGTTCCAGGCCCAGGTGGCCCTGGTGCGGGCCGCCAAGTCAGAGATCCGTGACCCTTCGCCGGGGACGCTCGACGCGCTCGAGTCGGCGAACGAAGAGCTGGCGGCGATGAGGGCTCGGTACGTCAGCTAGTGCCTGATCGCGGGGCACTCTCGCAATCGTGCCGCCCCAGGGTCGCACCACGATCGCACCGGCGCACCGTGCCGCGGCTCACCTGCTCTCGTCCTCGGGAGGCAGCGAGCCGGGCGGAGGCGAGCTGAAGTTGCGGGCCACCGCGGCGTCACGCAGCGTGGCCCCGAGCGAGACCGACGGACCGGGCCGTTGACCGCGTGCGGCCCGCCCGTCGGCGCGGACCGTTGGGCGAGTGGAGGGACGAGGACCACGGCCGAAGGGGCGTCCGCAGCCACCCCGACGCATCACGTTCGCCGAGCTCTTCGAGGAGTTCCTCGCCTTCTCCCGGGTGAGGGGCCGATCACCGACGACGCTCCACGGCTACGCAACCGCGATCAACGGCTTCTGGCTTCCGGAGATCGGGGACTTGGAGATCGGACGTCTCGAGCCGCACGCGCTCGACAAGATCTACGCGGCACTGCTCACGCGCGAGAAGCCGGCCGCGCCGTCGACGGTGCGCCGGTACCACGCGATCCTCTCCGCCGCTCTCAGCCAGGCGGTCAAGTGGCAGTGGATACCCTCGAACCCGGCGCGACTCGCGACGCTGCCTGACGCCGGGCACCCCGAACCGGACAGTCCCACCCCAGAGCACGTGCGCGAGCTGATCGCGGCGTGCACCTCGGCGTCCGAGCTGCTCGGCATGTACGTGCTCGTGGCGGCGGTCACCGGCTGTCGTCGCGGCGAGCTCGCCGCGCTGCAGTGGCGCGACTTCGTCGACCGCTCCCTGGTCATCCGGGGGTCTGCCTTCCGCCTTGGGCGGGTGCAGGGCGTCAAGGAGACGAAGACCGGTCGTCATCGCCGTGTGGCCGTTGACGACGACCTCGACCGGGTCCTGCGGGGATGGAGGGCACGGTGCGAGCAGGTCGCCGAGGTCGCCGGGCGGTCCCTCGATCCTGAGTGCCTCATCTTCGCCTCCGACCCCGGCGGTCGCGAGCCGATCAACATCAACACCGTCTCCACGAGCGTCCGCCGCATCGCGACCCGCCTCGGGCTGTCCGACGTGCACCTGCACTCGCTCCGCCACTTCGCAGCGACGCAGCTGATCAGCGCGGGCGTGGACCCGAGGACGGCGGCGAGCCGACTGGGCCATGCGAATCCATCGATGACGCTTCGCGTCTACGCGCACGCGACGAGCGAGAGCGAGCAGCTGGCCGCCGAGATCGGCGCCAAGGTGGTGCTCGAGGTGACCGACCCCGAGTGAACGAGGCCCGCGAGGAGCACAGGTCCGACGAGCGCAGCGGCGAGCCAGGCGACGTTCGGTCACTCTGCGCAACAGACACCTACGATTCGCGGTTCGTGGGTCCATCGCGCTTCGGCCTCGGGCGGGACATCGATGCTTGGGGTAGGTTCACCTTGGAGCAAGCAAGAGGAGGACTCCATGTACAACCGTGTGGTCACGATCACCGACGCAAAGAACATCGACGAAGGAGTTGCCTTCGTTCGTGACACCGTCGACACCACTCTGAGCACCCAGAAGGGCTTCCGGGGCATCACGCTCAGCGCCGATCGCGCCGGCGGGGTCTTCGGTGTTCTCACCCTCTGGGAGACCGCGGCTGACCGGGACTCCAGTGAGGGCACGTCGGCCAAGCTGCGCCAACAGGGCCTCGAGGTCATCGGCGGCAAGGTGACCGTGGAGACCTTCGAAGAAGCGTTCGTGGAGATCAAGAGTCCGCCGGTCGCTGGTCTGTCCCTCTCCGTGACCCGGGTCAGCATGGATCCGGCGAAGGTCGATGGGAACATCGCGTTCTTCAAGAGCGACGTGGCGCCGCGCATCGTCGCATCCGACGGCTTCTGCGCCCTGCGACAGATGATCGATCGCACGTCGGGCAAGGGGTTGGTCGGGATCGTCTGGGCGAACGAGGCGGCGATGGCGGCTGGTGCGAAGGACGCCGAGGCCCGTCGTAGCGAGGCAACGGATCGTGGCGTCGCCTTCGACAGCTTCAGCTTCCGCGAGATCCTCTTCGCTGACCTCCGATAGCGGGAGAGGCTCTCTCGGCGGACGAGTCCGTCCGCCGAGGCACCCGATGAGCGGCATCGTCTGGAAGTCCTGGGGCCGTCCAGCTCACGGACAGTGAGCTGGACGGGCGCTCCACGCAGCCCGGTGTGACGAGCGGGGCGATCCGAGGGTCGACTGCCGATCCGGTGTGCTCAGAGCGCCGATCGCGCACCGCTCGGCCTCGACGCCTCGCCGGTGCTCGTGAGCGGCTCGTGGGCGAGGTCCGCCATCCGAGGAAGCCCACGCGCCACGTCGTCGGCCAGGCGCGACGTCGCGGCCCGCACCGCGGGATCCCCCCGTCGCCGTGGATCGACGCGCCCAGGGTTCAGGAAGCAGCGATCGACCCAGTCGGCGACGTCGGGCTCGGTGCCGAACCTTGCGGCCGCGATCGCTCCACGCACCTGCATGCGCGCCCAGTCGAGAGGGCGGTCGGGCAGGGTGTTGGGAGGACACAGCCAGTTGCGCACGCGATCGTCCTCGAGGGTTGCCTCGACGTAGCCGGCCAGTGCCGCGCCGAAGCAGGGGGCGCCGGCTCGAATCGTCTGCAGCCGGATCTTGTCCGATCCGAAGATCGGAACCATCGGTGGATACTGCAGCCCGGCGGCGGCGCAGTGCACCACGAGCGAGCCCGGCGCCAGCGGGACGGACCCGTTGTCGAGGACGATCTCGCGGCGCGTCACGTGCGTGATGTGCCCCAAGCGAACGACGTTCTCAATCGTGCGAAGGCGATCGAGCTCCCACGCCGCGAGGGTCGGCGCCTTGGCCATGGTGGGGGTGACGGCCCGGTCGACCCGGAGCATGATCCCGGCGCTCTCCAGCCGCAGGAAGAACTCCTCGAGCGACGCGGCATCGGCGGCCGCCGCCATGGTGCCCGACGCGAACCCGAGCGCGACCTCCGGGTCAGGCTGGACGACCGCGCGATTGAGCATCCAGGGTTCACGCGGACGAACCCAGACGATCCGTTCCGGCTTCACGCCATTCGCCAGCAGCCAGACGATCCCGTCCGTGGCGGTCTTGCCGGAGCCGACGATCACGTAGCGCTCGGGTGGCGCCGCCAAGCTCGCAAGCTCGTTGACGGCGACGACGCGGACGCCGTCGGCGACACCGAAGGGAGGGGGTGTCGTCGCAGGGATCGTGGGGGAGAGGTAGGTGGCGTCGACCACGCGCCGCCGCACGCCCAGCTCGACGGTCTTGCCGGACACCCGGGAGGTCACGACGTGAGAGGACCCCTCGGCGCGGTACTCGCAGCCCCCGAGGAAGGAGACGCGGCCAGATCCGAGGAAGCGGCGACTCAAGACGTCGTCGTAGTAGGCACGGATCTGCGACTGCCGCGCCCGCTCCTGCAGACCGGCCTCCGGTCCGCGCTCCTGGATGGCACCGCCGCCGAGCAGGGTGGAGGCGACGCCGTAGAACACCGACGCCTGATGCAGCTGCACGAAAGGATACGCGTCCAGCCAGTGGCCGCCCGCCGCGTGGCGACGATCGACCAGGGTCACGTGGACGTCTGCGTGATCGATCAGGGCGTCCGTGAAGGCCATGCCCATTGCGCCCGCACCCACGACGAGGTAGTCGATGTCCAGCGACCGCTCCGTCATGCGCAGCGCCTCCAGTCGCACCCCGAGGTTCGCGCAGCGGATACTACGGCGCGATGGACGTCACCTCATTGCGATGACGGAGCCGTCCGAGCGTCGCTACGCGCTGAGCAGCGGTGGCGTGAGGTGGCGTGAGCATGGTCACTGGGCGAGCTCGAGCGTGACGAGGCGGACTACCAGCAGGCTGGCCGGCGATGGCTCCACGGCAGCGCGGCCTCGAGCTGGGCCGCCAGCGCGATGAGGGTCGCCTCGTCGCCCGGGCCGCCGATCAGCTGGATGCCGATCGGCAGTCCGTCCTCGCTCCAGTGCAGCGGGATCGACATCGCGGGCTGTCCCGTCAGGTTGTACGTGGCGGTGAACGGTGTGAAGCGCTTCTGATTCTCGAAGTCCAGCGCTGGGTTGCCGTCGTCGCGGAGCGCACCCACCTTGGCCGGCGGCTGCGCGAGCGTCGGCGTGAGGACGGCGGCGAAGTGCGAGGTGCGCTCGAGCTCTCTGCGTGCAACCGCACGGAGGTGACCGAGCGAGGTGAAGAGCTCGGTCGCCGACACGTGCTGACCGCGCTCACGGAGCCACTTCGTGAGCGGGCGGAGGCCGCCGGCCACCGCGTCCGGGATCGGTAGGGAGGCGAACTCGACGGACCAGAGCTCCTCGAAGCGGGTGACGAGCGTGTCGTCGAAGGCGATCTCGTGGTCCTCGACGGTGTGGCCCAGCCGCTCCAACAGGGCTGATGCAGATTCGTAGGCGGCGAGACAGTCAGGGTGCACCTGGGTGTCGGCGAGCGGGGGCTTGCTGTATCGCCCGATTCGAAGGCGTTTGGGCTCCAGGTCGCACGCCGCCAGGAACGTGCCCGTGCGTGGAGGTGCCTGCCAGATCCAGTCCATCGACGTCGGCCCTGCCATCGCATCGAGCAGGGCTGCCGCGTCACGCACCGTGCGGGCGAGCGGACCGTGCACCGGCAGCCCGCTGATCTCCGCGTCGTTGGGGGCGCCCGAGATCCTCCCGCGACTGGTCTTGATCCCAACGAGACCGCACACGCTCGCCGGGATGCGGACGGATCCCCCTCCGTCGCTCCCCGGGGCGGCGGGGAGCAGCCCGGCGGCGACGGCAGCCCCGGCGCCGCCGCTCGACCCTCCGGCCGAGCGCGTCAGGTCCCACGGCGTGCGGGCCGGCGGATGACCCTCGGGCTCGGTGTAGCAGGGCGCACCGAACTCGGGCGTCGCGGTCTTGCCGAGGCTGATCATCCCTGCCGCGCGGAGCTTCGTGACGAATGCCTCGTCCTCGCCGAGCTGCAGTGGCGGGAAGGCGCCGGTGCCGTACCCGGTCGGCATGTCCGACGTCGCGTAGAGGTCCTTGATGCCCGTGGGCACACCGTGCAGCGCGCCCGTCGCCGAGCCCTCTTCGACGCCCTGGTCGGCGGCGCGGGCGCCTTCGCGGGCCAGGTCAGCGGCGACGAACACGAACGCGCCGACGTCCTCGTTGAGCCGCTCGATCCGCTCGAGGTAGTGGTCCACCAGCTCCGTCGAAGAGACCTCACGGGCACGAATCGCGGCCACCTGCTCGAGCATGGTCAGGTCGTGCAGATCGCTCATTCGCCCAATGCTACCGATCGCGGCTCGATCCACAGCGTCCTTCAACGTGCGCAGCACGCAGCCTCCGGTCGATCCGACCGCCGCGCCAGCGCTCGAGGAGCAACCGGCAAAAGCACCGACGAATCGTTGCTGTTATGTTCCGCGAGCAAGCCCACAATGGGGAGGTCAGATGCTGGTAGGAACGACCTGGAAGACGCGTCCGCTCAGCGCGGCGCAGTTGAACCGGATGATGGAGACCTGGGGCAAGCTTGAGGCGGCATTTGCCGAGCGCGGTGGCGCCGAGCGGCTCTGCTGGTACATCACCACGGACGGCTCTGCCGGAGTGACGGTGAACAAGGTCAAGGACTCTGACACGGCGGACGCGTGGGCCCTGGAGGCCAGCGTCGCCCTGGGAGAGTTCCTCGAGCTGGACACGAGGATCCTCCTGGACCTCGACACCGCACTTCCAGCAATCACCAAGGCGGTCGAGCTCAAGAACTCGTAGCTGGACGTCGCCGCAGACACGTGCGGAGGTAGGGGAGCGCTGCGCAGGGCACACCTCGGAGCGCTTTCGCCGCCAGGGTCACGCGGCATGGCGCCGCGGTCGAACTCATCACGAGTGAGTTCGACGGTGATGAGGGCTACCGGCCTCGCCGGATCGAATGTGGCGAATGCACCCGGTCGTGCATCGCTCCGTGGTGACGGGGCTAGGGAATCGGGACGGGCGTGGCGCCGCAGCTGCCCCCGAGGCACGAGAGGCCGAAGTAGTTCAAGAGCCCGTGCAGCATCCCGTAGTGGTCGTACGAGATCCCGCTGGTGCCGGCGCTGACCTGCGCGCCAGAGATGTCAGCGAAGACGTGCCCACCACCGCCGGCGCCATCCGATGAGTCGCCCTCATCGAAGACCACGATCACCGTGGCACCGATGGCCTGGAACTTGGGAACGAAGGCACTCAGCCACGCATCACCCTGCGCAGGCGTGCCGTCATGGATGTCATGGATGAGATTCGGGGTGATGAAGCTGAAGTCCGGAGGGTTGGAATAGTTGAAGGACGTGAGCGGCAAGTCGGTCCGTTTGCAGATCGAACCCCAAAGACTCGTGTAGTACACCTCCGGATTGTGCTTCGGGGCATAGGAGCCCGAGCCGCTCGGGTCACACGCGGTCGGCATGTTCTCGTCGAAGGACGCAAACGAGTCACCGACCGAGTACAGCTCGCTGAAGATGCTGGATTGGGTGAACGAGTCGGTGGGACAGGAGTCTCCACAACTGTCGGTCTTCCCCGACGTCAGCGCGTCGTAGTTCGGCAGCGACGGATGCGCGACGGCGTCGTAATTGGTGAGCAGCATCGAGTGCGGTATCAAGGTCTTGTTGACGTACGGCATGCTGCTGTTGCCGACCACCGAGCCGTAGCTCAGGTTCTCCATGAGGATCTCGACGACCGGCGCCTTGCCGAGAGGTGCCTTCACGGTGGTGACGACGAACGAATCGAGCGTGATCGTCACTCCGGAGGACTTCCGGACGTGCTTGCCCGCGACGACGATCGTGGTGACGTGCACGCCAGAGGGCAGTGTCGGAGTGGTGAAGACGGTCCTTTGGAAGTGCTTCTTCCGCGTGTACCAGCTGACGGACGCCGGCTTCAGGTTGTCCGTCGATACGTAGCCGATCCCGAATCGCCGAGACGTCCTGCCCTGGATGGAGAGACGTATCCCCTTCCAACGAATCGTCGCAACACTGTTCTTGGTGTGCGAATAGTGATCGCTTCCCCCGAAGTCCCACAGGTGCGAGACCACCACAAACCCCGTGTAGGACACATGGTTCGGACTCGTCCCGATGGACGTGTCGTCGAACTTTGACGACACGTAGGGCGATGTGCCGGTCGGAGCAACGGGCGCTGCTCGCCCAGGTGACGTCGCTCCGGCCGTGAGCACGAGCGACGTCACGAGCACCGCAAGCGCTGCGAAGGGTCGCAGGATCATGGACTCCACTCCGAAATTGCCCGGGTCGTGTAGAACCCGCGAGCCTAGGACGATGTCAGATGTCGCGCTTGGGCGTCGAAGGTGTTGTCACTCGCAGGTCGACATCTGAAGCATTGATCGAGCGGACGTCACGAGTAGCCAATGGTGGCAATGGTCGTGCACGTCGTCGCAATCGACAGTGATCCCCATAGTTCGCGAGAGGTCGCCAGTGGTTGTGCGCAGATCTCGCGCGATGTCGTCGAGTCGCGCAGGGCGCGGATCGATCAAGTCCGTCGTGTGACGAGAGGCGGCGTCAGACGCAGGGAGTCGAACTCACCGTTCGTGAGTTCGAAGGTGCGACGGCTGATCGTCGATGCGCGATGCGTGGAGACACGTTTGATCGTCCAATCAGGTGCCTGGCCACCCGGACACCAACTCGACCAACTCCGTCGCCACTCAGAAGTGGCGGGGCCGTCCCGGTCGATCCCAGATCGCTCATACGGACTGACGATCCCCAAGTACTGGTAACCCTCCGTAAATCGTCACATTGCGGAAGGTTCGATCGCCTGTCGCCTATGCGACTAGCTCGTGTTGGCCACCTCGCTCGGGGCGAGAGAGGTGCCGAGCAAGGCAGCAGGCGGGTGCAGAGTGCCTTCTTCGGCTCGGAGGGCCGATGGTCAACAGCACCGTCTCGCCGTCGACGGGTCGCTGCCCGTGTGCTCGCGAGCGGGTGACACCTGCGAGTCGGTGACAGAACGGGCAGCGTCTCAGGCGCGACGCGGGAGGTGTCGGCGAACTCGAACGAGCATCCGAACCATCTCTTCGCCAAGGGTGCCCGGATCGGCGCGCGGGTTGTTGTAGACGACATACTCCTTGGCGACGAGGGTCGCCAGATAGTCGAGAAGGGCTGCCTCAGACTCCTTGACCGTGAGGTAGTCGCCATGAGACGCGTTGAAGTAGACGACACCCAGTTCGGGATCGAACCGACTCCTGGACTCGCGAGGTTCCGGGTCGGGCAGGACGCTGGGTAGGCGGTTGGTCGATCCCATTCGATTCGCATGTGTCGGTGGATTGTCATGAACGTCTATGACTGGTGCGCGCGGCTTGGGGACCATGGACTCGAGGCTCGGTGAGATGTCGGCTTCATCACGGACCGGCTCCCTGCTCGCGCTGCCTGGCCCCGCGTCGAATATCGCGCCCTCGCCTGGCTCGGTCCCAGTCGGTGTCCGCATCGGATTGTCGAGATCAGAGAGCTCCTTAAGCACGCGACCGAAGATGCGTCGAATGACGTCAGATATGCGATCCGTCGTCTGAAGATCAAGTTCCTTGGCCACGGCTTCGACCGTCCTCAGCACCGCCGGCTCGATTGCGCGAACGGCGTCCACGAATAGCGGAAAAGCCTCACGATCGCGGAGGATGGCTCGTCGTCCGGCTGTCTGCTGGAGTCCCTCAAAGATGATCTGTCCGGACACCTGATCACTGTCCCAGGGAGGTCCAGCGAATTCCTCGAGCTCGGTGAGGTCATCCAGCACCGAGGTACCCGCTCGACCCACGACGGCAACTCGGCGACGGCCATTCTTTGGGGCGACATAGAGGGCGTACTCAATCTTCCCCCACAGAGTGGTGCGCGATGCGATCGACAAGCGAACGCCCTCTGGCCTCTCGGGAAGCACGAGCTCGGAGGTGCGGCCCTCCACGACTTCGATCTCATAGTCACCACGGGCGAGGGCAGCGCTCCGCCGCATTCGCAGGTAGTCGACGACCTTCCTGTGAGTCAGTACGCGCAAGACATCTGGATCGAGGTCAGAGAGATAGACGGTCGTGCCCGCCTTGTCCCGCGCACGGCGCCGCTCCATCTCAAGACTTGCTGTTGCTCTGCCTCGTTCCAGCCGCAGCACCCACGATTCCTTGCTGCCCTCCGCACGGGACACGACATCACACCTCGAACCCAGCTGCTGAAACGCAAGGACACCTATGGCCTTCTCTCCAAGCGTTCGCGTGTCGCCGGCTTTGGATGATTCGAACAGGCTGCGCGCGACCGTCCTCAAGCGGTCAGGATCCATCCCTCGGCCATCGTCATCGATTGCGATGACGGGATACCGACCCTTACGGCGGAGCACGATGGAGACGCGCGCGCCGACTCGTCCGGCTTCCACATACTCGTCGGCAGCGTTGGACACGAACTCGTTGAGCGCATCCTTGGGATCCTGGTATGCCTGCCCGCTGACGAGCACGGCCTTGGAGAGATTCCCGATTCTCAGGCGCACCTTTTCGACGGGCATCCCGAGAGCGTAAGGCAGGCCTGTTGTTCTGACAGGGGAGAGCGGGTTCGCCCTCCGAAGCTTGCGCGGCGGAATCAGGGAGGATATGCCGTGATCTTCTGCGTACCGGTACGGCTCAATCGTGCCTGCGGGCACCGCGGCCCACAGTCAGAGGATCCCCTGGAGGTGCTGGAGCCAGCGGACAAGAGGTGGTTGGCGGAGCGACTCATTGCGTACCGCGCTTACTCGACTACCTCCGCGACCACTGATCGAAGGCCCGAGGTTGGCTCTGTCGGAGCGATGTCGGGACGACGGGTCGTCCTGATGAGGTCAGGCGACGCGAGGTCATCGGGCCTGCCGCAGGAAGGCTCCAACGGGAGCTCAGTGACCGCGTCTCAGCGAGGATCGGGCAGGTCGACGTTCCAATGCCGCGAGACCGTGACGTACCAGTCCTCAGCGCTCTCTCTTGGCTGGACTGAGAATCTGCTCACGACGCGTTGGCCACCCCTGTGGTCGCCATAGAGCAAGTCAACGAAGAAGCGTTCGCGAGACCGGATGCGCTTCGAGACTTCGGGAGCGTCCGCGTCTTGCGAGTCACGGATGGCGCCCTGCCAGAAGGAGACATCGCCGGCGGCGATGTAGAGGTCTCGGGTAAGGCGCCGAAACGACTCGACGTCGGGACATTTGGCGTGGGCGAGCACAGAGATGTCCTGAGTCATCTCGGCTCTCCAGCCATGCAGCACCGCGATGCCAGTTCCAGCGTTGCGCACGGACATCGTGAGATAGATGGCGCTGCCCAGGATCTCTGCCGTCCCACCATTGCCGCGTACCTGGACAAAGTGATCGTCAGCGAAACCAACCTTGATTGGCGGGTCCTCTGGCCTCGAAGGCATGAGGAGGGGGCGCATCCCGGCGAGGAGTGACTCCTCGGCCACCCGCGCCGACCTGTTCGCAGAGCGTACGGAGGCGAACGTTGCACCGGCCAGGACGAGCGTTCCACCGGCCGTTGCCAGTGAGGAGATGACGACCCAGTTGGGCATGGCGGGATTCTACGGAAACGGGTCTTCACTGGGAATGTGGCGACATGTGCAAGGTGTTCGCCCGATGCACGGGCCAGTCTCGGTCAGTCCCCAACGACTCAGACGAGCTCCAACACGGCGACGTAGGGCTCGATCGGGCCGTCGCCGAAGCAGTCGGCAATCCGCCAGCCTGTGCCCCGAACGATCGCACGGAGCTCGCGCTGCGACACGAACAGCCAGGGGTTCCAGGAGCCGACGAGGTCTTGGTACAGGATCCGGTACTTCGTCTGACCAGGCGCCACTCCTCGCGCCTTGTTGCGCCGGTAGTACGCGCGATCCACGATCGGCGCCCCACCGGAGTAGGGATTGGTGCTCTCAGCGAATATCCGCGCCCCCGGAGACGCTCGCCGCGCCCATCGAGTGAGCATCCGACGGGCCCGTGACGGTGTGCCGAAGATGCCGAAGTTGTTACCGAAGAGGAGGATCGAGCCGAACCGGCCAAGTTCGTCGGTGAGGGCTTCCAGCTCGATGCAGCGGGTCGCTCGGACGCCAACGGTTCGCGCTGCGCGGATGGCGAGCGGTGAAGCGTCGACGCCTTCGACCTCGAAACCCTGCTCCTGCAGCACAAGGGCAACGCGTCCCGCGCCGCAACCAACATCGAGGACCCGCCCCCGCAGGTGTTTCAGCGTCTCACGCTCGCCGATGGGCCAGCCCCGGACAGGGGAGAGGTAACCATCCGGCCCAGACCCGAGTTCGACGTGGCCGTCGTCACGCTCGAGGACCTCGCAGACCTTGCCTCCCCGCACCCAGTCCAGTAAGGCAGCACCGAAGGCGTCATCCACGCGAGAATCCTGCGACCTGCGATCGACCGCTTTGCTAGGTGATCTCAAGATCCTCTTCGAGGTTCAAGAACTCGGCACCAACCCTGTACTCCTGCGGGACGTCGTTGATGCCGTCGTAGTGCGCGACGTCGAAGATGTTCGACGATCGGATGTCCTCCTCGACCGCGACCCCGCACAACTCGAGCTCGTCGGCACTGTCGAAGGCGTCCACCAACGGGAGTCGACCCTGACGCAGTTCTTCGTAGACTTCGACCGGGGCGCGCCCAAGCAAGCAGTACTCACACTCTCCCTGTACGGCACCCACGCGCCTGCCAAGCATCACGTGATGGCCCCCGTCATCGATGACGTACACCGTCTCGTCGCCAGAGCCAACGACGTCCCGGATCCGGGAGTGGCGCGCATGCGACGGCAGCAGGTGCCATTGAATGTGTCGTCTCTCCTTCATCGCCCACAAGGGACACGGAGGAATCGTCCCTTCGGGCTCATCCTCTTCGAGGGGCGAGGACGAGCCAGTGCCCACGAGCGGCTCTGCAGCGACCAGCCCACCAGGAAGGTCGATCTCACCGGGGCGTGGAGGATGCTCAGTGGCGGGGCGTCCAGCCTCCTCGGTCCCCTGGGTATCGCCGGACTCCTGCTCGGCCGCGATGTCCACGACGCTCCCTTCCGCGGAGGCTGCTCAGCTTGCCTGGCGCCAGGAAATGGTATCCGTCAAGTTGGGGGCTGATCGCTGATCGTGGCGGACGAGCGTTGAGTCCGGAGCGACTACCGGCTGAGTGGACCGCGGGCCAGCAGCTCCCGTGCGTCACGATCAGACTCCCAACGGTGCAGCCATCGCGCGGGCACCGCGTACGAGGTCCGACCCGGGATCTCCGGGTGTGCGCGCAAGTAGAAGGCCGCGATCGCGCCTTTGAAAGCGAAGCCCGCCATCCCGCCGAACACGGCGATCGCGAACGTGTGACTCGTCCCGAGCACCGTGTTCGGGAACACGAGGAACCCAGTGCTGAGGGTGAGTCCGGGCGTCAGCACGTACCAGGCGGACGACGGCAGTGACCTCCGAAGGTAGCTGAGCCCGGATCTCAGGGCTTCGAACACCGATGTGGTGCTGAAGGCGAGCGCTGGACCGACGAACGTCAAGAGCACGTCAAGAACGAAACTGCCGAGAAGGACGGTCACCCTCGCCCACGTCGGAATGGGGATCGCCTGGTGCTGGCCGTCCGGGTGCTCCCTGGCCCACCTGATCGCGACGTAAATCACGATCGGGTAGACCCAGGTGCCGACCACCAGGAGACCGAGCCGGAGGTACCGGCCGACGTACTCCTTTGTCGCCGACAGCGCGTCACCCATCAAGAGCTGCGTCCCCGTGAACACGGAGAGGTAGAAGAGCCACTGCGTACCCGAGAAGCCGACGCGAAACAGCAGGATGAGGGTCCCAAGGAATGGCACTCTGGCCGCGTCGGCGGCGTAGAGGCACGCGGTGAAGACGACGAACAGCGGCGCCTTCTTCCAGGCACGCAGGCTCCATCCGAGGTCGCGCAAGAAGCGCAGCCCAGAGCCCTCTGATCGGGTATTCGGTCCTGAGACGATCGCCATAGCGAGCGACCATGATCTGAGTCGACGGCCTCTATGTCAATGGTGCCGAGGTCATTAGGACGAACAGCGGGATGGCCACGAGGATTGGACCGAAGATCACAAATCGGAGGACGTCCGTTTCAACCGTTACGTCCGTCATGGTGTGACGGCTCGTGGTGGCAACTTGCGCTGTCGTGTGCGCAGTCCAACTTGCGATCTGTCTGCGGCCGCACACAATGGTCGGCCGCCATGCACTTTGCTGACACGTGGTTTGCCATCGACGATTTCTACAATCCTTCGGGCAGCGCGGTGTCGCGAGGATCCTTGAACTCGCGGAGGTGAACCCCGACTGGCGAACGAGTTAGATCTCTCCAGGAGGCAGGTCGGTCTCACTATCGATCTTCCTCATCATCACGTCGTAGGAGTCGTCGGGCTCCGAGTCGTCGTGAAGGACGGGGACCTCGCCCTCGTCGTTCGCTAGCTGTTGTTGCTTGTTCTTTTTCCTTCTGCCGAACACGCCCAGACACTAGACAAGGGACGCTCGCAGGGTGACCCTAGGTTTCCGTGAGCGGCGTTCGTGTGCGAATGAGCGCGATCGCCCGCGAGACCTCGTCAGTGTGATGCGGTCCTGCATGCAGGCTGCTGACGCCCGGAACATCGACCGTTGAACCATCCACGCGGACAATTTGAAGTACTCGGCACCGCAAGCGCCGTCCCTCGCGAGCTCCTGACACGTCTTGCCAGCGGATCCTGCGGTTACCTCGCCCCGGGTCGAACGAGAGCCCGGCGACCCGGAGGCCTTGCTCGTCAGTGAGCAACGATCCTGGTCTGACGAGTCCGAACACCAAGCCGACGAGTCCGAAGAGGACGAGCAGCCCACCTGCCAGGATCCCTTCGGCGTCTTCAGTCCAGATGCTGACGGGGACAAGGACGACTCCAACCAAGGCCACAAGGGCGGATCCGACTGCGGCCTCATACCGGAGGGGTCCCACACTGAGCCGACGCTCGACCGAGTTCTGCATCGAGCCCACATCGTCGCATCTTCATCATGGTGACTCGATGGTGTCGCGGCCGAAGCGGTTGGACTGCACGAGCTCAGCTCCGGCGATCGTGAGGTGTGAGCGGTCCCGGGTCGATGCCTACCCTCGCCAGCACGGAGGCCTCGGCGACGGGCAATGCGTCACGGCCCTCTCAAGGGTGGAGCTTGAGCTCACTCGCCGGGCGGCGCTTGCAGCGGGGGAGGGGGGGTACGACCGTGCCCAGGTGCCGTGCGGCACTGACAAATCTGCGATGTGTGGGAACGCGGAGAACTGGGTATCGACTTATGGAGGTTCGTGACCAACCGCTCCTGTTGCACCCTCCTGATGAAGGCACTGGGGACAGAGAGGAGATCGAGATGAGACGGTCTGACCTGAAGCACAGCGCGACCAAGCACCCAGACAACCGGCAGGCTCTTCACGAGGTCCACGAGGGCCCCTCGTTCATCCTGCCGCCTCGTGATCGGCTCTTCTGTGCCTTTGACCGACGCCACGATGCCATCGACGCGATCAGAGACTTCCTCTACCTGGGCGCAGTGCAGGTGGACGACGTATGGGTATTCGTAGGCGAGCGGGGTGTGCGCCGTCTAGATCCCACTCTCGAGAAGCATGGAGCTCGGGCCAGGCTCGGCCGTCTGCTGCAGCGGATACTCACCAGTGACGCCGAGTACGGAGATGACCTCGTCGAGGAGCTGCGACGTGGAGGGATCGTGCTCGCGATCCACGTCGAGCGCGACGACGTCGCGAGCCTCATCCCGGTGCTCAGACGACACCACGGCCACTCCATCGCGTTCGGCACCCACTGGAACTACGTGGCAGCAGAGGCGACTCCGGTACCGATCGGGGCGAACTCGTAGGGAATCGACGGTTCGAAAGGAACGTCGGAGAACCGAGCGGGCCTTCGCCTCGGGCCGTCGTCGAGCTCACAGCTGGAGCTCAATGGTCGTTGCGCTGGACCCCTAGTCGAAGAGATCGGGTTGCTCGCGAGAGATGCGAGCGAAAAGAGGTTGGAAGTTGAGCCAGCCGGCGACGTGGGAGCCCACTTGGTTCCTCGTCAAGCGCGCCATCTCGGGGTCGATGAGCACGGGTGTGCCGGCGGCGTTGGCAAGCAGCTGCGCCTGGCACGAGCGCTCCATCGTGATGAACCACCACGCCGCTTCCTCCACGGTGTGACCCACCGTGAGGAGCCCATGGTTGCGGAGGATTGTCGCCTTGTTTTCGCCGAGCGCATGCGCGATCCGCTTGCCTTCCTCCAGATCCAACACCACTCCGGTGTAGTCATCGAACACGGAGTGGTCCTCGTAGAAGGCGCATACGTCCTGCGTGATCGGGTCGAGGAGCACTCCAAGCGACGACCACGACTTTCCGTAGACCGAGTGCGCGTGAGCAGCAGCGACGACATCCGGACGCGCGGCGTGCACTTGCGAGTGGATCACGAAGGCAGGAATGTTGACGGGCAGGTCGCCCTCGACGACTTCGCCGAGGTGGTTCACAAGGGATGAGGTCGGAGACCCTGATCTGCCCGAAGTGCATGCCGAACGGATTGACCCAGAAGTGATCCAGTCGCTCTGGATCCCGTGCCGTGATGTGACCGGCGATGCCCTCGTCGAAGCCGAATTTGGAGAAGAGGCGAAAGGATGCTGCCAGCCGTTGCTTGCGGTGCAGGCGCTCGTCCGCAGGGTTGTCGAACGATTCCATCGAGAACGGCAAGGCCATGGGCGGCATCGGGTCCCTCTCTCGTCCTGTCGTAGGAACGATACAACCGGCTGCCGCCGAGGGCCCCGCGCCGCGCCCCGTGACTGCAACCCTGCTTGCTCAGGTCGTCGGGGTTGTTGCTCCCGCAGGCTCCGCCGGTGCACCGAACTCTTGGACCGGCTCTGCTGGTGCCACGACCTCCACCTGAGCTCGGCGACGACTGAACTCCTTCCACAGGAGTCCGATGGCGGCGATTCCTGCGAGCGCCTCACCAGGGCCGACGCGACGATCCTTGATCAGCCTCCGCGCCACATTCAGCGCAGTAAGTCCCGAGAACACGAGGAGCACCGCCCTCTTTGTCTCTTCCGCGGTCCATCGAAAGCTCGTCGTCATCTCAGGCATGAGGTGACCCTACGGGGGAGAGGCTGTCGGGCAACCGCGGCGCGTCCTCAGTTGTTGATGCACAGGGGGCTCGTTGGCCGAGTGAGTTCAGATGACGCAGGGAGGGACCGATGGACGAACCGAGCTGGGCGAACTCCATCCGGACTATGTGTAGCGGAACTTGTCCTTGGTGACCTGTGGCGAGGTGCCCCCCTTGGTGACGACGCGGACGCTGACCGTCCCACGCCCTTTCGGCGAGTTCACCTTGAGCTCCGACGAGCTCACGACGACGATGTGTGTGCCGTGCTTCGTGCCGAAGAGCACGGTCTCTGCGCCGGCGAGGTTGGTCCCACGAACCGTCACCACCGTGCCACCGTGTGCCTTTCCGTGCGTGGGTGAGATCGACGTCACGCTCGGCGGGGGCGGCTTGACGGTCAGGACATAGGTTCCACCGCCAGGGATCCCGGCGCTCTCGATTCCGACCTCGAACGTGAACTTGCCTGAGGAGGTCGGCGTGCCGGCAAGCAGCCCGCTCGACGAGAGAGTGAGCCCGGGCGCCAGCGCCCCGCTCTGCAGGTGCCAGTCGACGTAGCTTCCGGCCCCTCCCGTGCCCGTGAGCTGCACCGAGTACGCCTTGTTGATCCGCCCGGTCGGGATGGAGCTGGGCAGCGTGGTCACGGCGGACTGGATCGTCACCGCCCCGAGGAGGCGCTGAATGCCGAAGAAGGAGTCGTGACCCGCCGCGGTGAGTCCCGTCACCGCTCCCGGGCTCGCCGGCGTGTCGCCGTTCACCTTCACGGTCACGCCTGCGGGCGCATTGGACAGGTCGAGCACGTTGCCCGTCCCCGACGCGTCGAACGCGAGGCCGCCGGCACCACCGGCGCTGAACGAGGTGTTGCCGGAGGCCAGGCCCACGAAGGTGTCGATCCCGCTGAACGGCTCGGTGGTCGCGCCGAGCAGGGCGGTG
>DASZHS010000053.1:0-33249 GCA_035937595.1 Acidimicrobiales bacterium | reverse complement strand
CGCCGTCACCGTCACGTTGGGCACCCAGATGTGCACGGCGCCGCTCTCGGGCACGGGAGGGAGCTCGACCGGCTCTTGCGCGGTCATCGAGGGATCCGTCGGACAGAACGCCCTCGTCGCGTCTTACCCGGGGGACTCGAGCTGGGATCGATCGACCAGCCCGACGGGACTCAACGTGAAGGTTGGACGCGCCAGCTCCACGACGTCGCTGGGTCTCTCCAAGGCCAGCATCGCCGTTGGGAGCGAGCACGTCGAGCGTCTCACGGTCAAGGTGCTGCCCCAGTACCCCGGCGTGACGCCCAAAGGGAGCGTGACGATCAAGACCCCCTCGAAGACCCTGTGCAAGCTCAAGCTGTCCTCCGGCAAGGCGTCGTGCAAGCTGTCATCGGCGCAGCTTCCGAAGGGGATCTACGCGGTCACGGCCTCGTATGCCGGCAGCAAGAACCTCAAGCCTTCGAAGTCGAGCGCAACCTCCCTCACCGTCGTCAAGTGAGCGACGAGCGAGGACCTGGCTCGCGTCGCGCTGCGTGCTGACCACGCCGAAGGTGGAGACGTCCCTTCGGAGATGGGCTCTCCTTCCGACACGATCGCTCCTCGACGCCTCTGGTTCCGTGACGTCGATCGACCGGCCCCACACCTTCGTCGTCGGCGGGCTGCCGTCCTGATGGTCCTGCTCGCGGCAGTGTTGCTGCTGGGCACCCAGAAGCCACCCATCCAGGCGCTGTGACCGTGACGAGCACTTGGCACACACCGCCCGCTGCTCTTCGTGCGGCGGCGGCGCGCAGACTGCCCGCGGAGCCGAGGTGCGCACCCGCACGGCGCAGAAGAGGCGGGCACACGGCCAACCGGCCGTCTACCCGCCTCCTCCACCGCGCGACCACCGCCACGCTGGCGTCGTATCGCGTTACGTGGTCTGGACGCACCCGCTCACGGTGTTGCTCCACTCCTGCTGCAGCTGCCAGACCGAGCCGTTCTTCAACGTGACGGGACCCCCGAACGTCCACGCGCACTTGTCACCGATCTCGGCGCCGCCGGCGTCGATCCAGCCATAGGTGGCATTCGCCGGCAGGGTGTCGGTGATGGCCTCCATGAACTCATGGGAGGTGACGTTCACGAGCGAGCGCAGTCCCTCCGAGCCGCTCACGCCGTAGAGGTTGCCGGGATCACAGCCCGCGACGCCGGTGGTGTTGGGCATGTACGCGACGGCGATCGACTGTCCGTTGACGGACGCGTACGAGTGCCACGCGCAGAAGTTGCCGCCCCTCGGGAAGTTGCTCGTGAACACGAAGTACACGCCCGACGGGTCGAGGGCGTTCCCGTACACCGCGGCGATCTCCTTGCCCAGCACCGAGGGGCTGATCTTCCTCGGCGGTGTCGAGGCGTCGAACGCAGCCCCCTTGTAGGTCGAGCTGACCCCCGCGCCACGCATGTACTGGGTCGCGGTGTTGAGGAAGCTCGAGCCGCTCAGGCCCGAGAAGAAGGTGCCGATGCCGCTCTGCACGTCGGACGACCACGCCGCGGACGGCCCCCACCACAAGGCGTAGGTGTTCGAGCCCGGCAGCACCTTGCCGCCGTGGTCGATGAGGTTGCCGCCGCTCGCCGCCTTGACGTGGGCACCCTTGACGCCGAGCCCCGACACGAGGGCGCCCGACGGGGCGCCCGCGGTGGCGACGGCGGGACCGGCGACCAGCGCCATCGCCGCGACGCCACCGAGGAGGGCCGTTCCCAGGGGCCATGCACGGAGGCAACGAGTGGATCGAAGCTGCATTGAAGACCCCCTTGTCGTAGCTGACCTCGAGACACTAGCCCTGCGTGTCAGCGCGATCCCGGGTGAGGCGACACCGACACGCATGGACGTGTCACGAACGGTTCGTCATGCTTCTGGTGACCGACGTGCACGTGCTGGACCTGCCGAGGTCGGCGATCCCGGTACCGGTGGCACGCGTCGCAGTGCGTGCGAGTGGTGCGGGCCACGCTGATCGTGCGCGGCGGGCACGCGGGCGAGGTGTCTCGCTCGCGTGCCCGCCGTCAACGATGCTCCTAGAGGGTGATCGTGCCCGAGATCGCGATCGAGTCCACCGGGCCGGTCGCGCAGGCGGCGGTCAGTGCGGCGACGTCGTCCCTGCTCGTGGTCGTCAGTGCGCCTCCGCTCGCGTTGGTGAACGAGCCACCCGCGACGCTCCCGCCGGTGTAGGCGATCTGCAGGAAGGCGTCCCCGCTGATGGTCACCACCGACACCGAGCCGCCGGTCAGGGCGACACCCGTCGACGCGGCGACCTTGGGCTTCGGGGACCACCAGATCGTGCCCCCTGCGACGTCCGGAAGGGTGCCGCCGGTGAGCAGGCTGCAGATGCCCGCCGTGGTCGTCGTGCTGGCCAGCGGGGACCTCGAGAGGTGTCCCGTCCGCAGCTTCGTCCCGCCGCTGCTCGTGCAGGCCTTCGTGTGCTTGTGCGGGGTCAGGTTCCCTGCGATCGATACCGTCGCACCCGCCGCCGCCGACAGCGTGCCGTGGAAGTTGCAGGTCGTGGTGCCCGTGGCGACGACCGGGCTGTGGTGGCCGCCCTTGCCCGGGTGGCCGCCCTTGTCGGCGAACGCCGGGCCGGCACTGGCCAGCGACATTGCGACGATCGTCAGCACCGTCCCTGTGCCGAACAGAAGTTGCTTCCTCACTCGATCCTCCATGTTGTCGGACCCTCGCCAGGAGCAGGGGTCGCCGCCCATCTAACGCGAGGCTTGCTTGCCTGGCCCCACGAACCTCTGTGATGCCCCGCGGCGGCGACGACCCAAACCTTTGTTGGCGACCCGACTCATTGTTGACGATCGGTGGATCGTCTCGAGCGCTCGGCGCACGACGGTGCCATCGGCCATCTCGTGACCGATGGGCCACTCGGCTCGGGGGCGTCATCCCCTGGTTACAGCCGGCCACCCAGTCCCTTGTGCAAAGACCAGTGACTGGGTGGCCGGTCGCGTGCGGTCGAGCCGCGCGCGGTGGTGCGTCTACTTCGCTGTCAGGGAGAAAGGCTTCGACGCAGGGCTCGTGCCGTACTTGTTGGTCGCCGTGACCGTGATGGCGTACACGTTGCCCTTGGTCAGCCCACTGATCGTGCAGCTCCTGGCCGCGCCCTTGCTGGCGCAGGTGAAGGGGCCGTCCGTCTTCGAGCTGGCCGACGCGGTGTAGCCCGTGATGGCGCTGATGCCGCTCGAGCTGGGCGGTGCCCACCTGACGTTGGCCGTGCCACCCTTGACCGCCGTGGCGTGGACGGACAGCGGTGCCGACGGCGCACCGATGGTGACCGACATGGGGGCCGACGCTGGGGACTTGCCGGATGCGTTCTGCCCGACGACCGTGACCTCGTAGGTCACGCCGTTGATCAGCGAGACGACCTTGCAGCTCTTGGCCCGGGTCCGGCAGGACCGCGTGGGGTGACCGGTCGACTTTGCGGTGGCGGTGAAGGTGATCCGGCCGGTGCTGGTCTCGGTCCAGGTCGCGGTCGCCTGACGGTTCGCCGAGGTGAGCGACGTGATCGTCGGCTGGGCGGGCGGCAACCCCGCGGCGTACGAGGCGGAGGCGAGCAGCGGGGCTGCGACCATCGAGATGGCCAACGCAGCCGCACTTCGTCGGGCGATCTTGGCAACGTTCATGTTCGGGCGCTCCTTGTGTCGTGGTGCCCGGCTATGGGCGTCTTGGGTAATGCCCAACTTCGAGCCTCGCTCAAACGTGGATGCACTCCGACACCCCCAATTTGGGTGCGTCGCTGCCGCCGCGCACGGGATCTCAGCGGTCTCGTTTGTCGCGGCGAAGGGTGCCATGACGTGGAACATCTTTGATCTATCTGTCCCGATTCTCGACGCCTAGCGCAGCCGTAGAATCGTCTCCTCGATCACCGTGCGCCTCGCTGGGGCGAAGGAACGTTCCGTGCCGACCGGTCGAAAGCCATTCCTCTTGAGGACCCGTAGCGATCGAGTGTTGTCACTCGCGGCTCGTGCGTGAAGGGGACGCACCGAGACCTCCTCGAGGAGCAGCGCCAGCGCCCGTGTCGCGATGCCGTGGCCCCAGTGCCAGCGATCGATCCAGTAGGTGACCTCGGTGCGTCCGTCAGCGACGTAGGTCGCGATGCTGCCGACGAGCTGGTCGTCGCAGGTGACCGCGCGAAGCAGGCTCTCCTCTGCGGCGCGGACGCGCGCCACGTGCGCGTCGAACGCCCCGCGATCACTCGGGTCAGCAGCCGTGAAGGCCGCCACGTGCACCGAGTCGGGGTCGCGCATCTGCTCGAAGAGCGCGTCGAGGTCGTCGTCCTCGACCATCCGGAGCCCGATCACGCCCACGCTGCCGACCCGTCTCGTCCTAGCGGCGGTGCTCCGGCTACGAGAGCGGCGTGGCGAAGATCCACTGCTGTCCGCCCGGGTCGCCGGCCACATAGATCCGATTCGGACCGTGGGCCACAGGCTCGGTGAGGATCGTGGCACCAGACGCCAGCGCGCGACCGTAGTGGTCGTCCAGATCGTCGACGAATACGAAGGTGCGGGCCGTCGCCGCGGCCCCCTCCGGCATCGCCCGAGTGCCGAACTCCGCCATCCCCGGTCCGATCATCACGACGCCATCGCCGGTGGAGACCTGCGCGGTCCACACCGTGCCGTCCTCGTCACGCACCGCGGTGAGCTCCTCGAACCCGAAGGCCGTCACGAGGAACGCGAGCGCCGCGGTCGCGTCGGGGTAGTACAGGTAGGGCATGACCTGGGGTGCGCCCCTCGGACGGCGCGCCGACGCCGGCATCCGCTCAGTATGTCGTCACGGGGGCGGGCGGGCACGTGCGACGCTCGTCCGAACCCGCCACGGTCTGTTCGGATGTGGCGGCGGTCGCCGAGACCATGCCTGCGCCGCTCGTCGCCGCACCACACCACGACACGATCAGGGTTCGGCGGGGTGCCCCTCACGCCGAAGGGTCGGAGCGAGCGAGGTCATGGCAGCGTCTGGAGGTGCGACGGGTTCGCCACGAGGAGCTGGTCGCGCGTCGACTCGGCGAGCAGCGCGCCCACGTCGGCGAGCGAGTCGTCGAAGGCGCCCGACCGTATGGCGGCCGCGAGCGCAGCGTCGTCCTCGAAGCCGAGGTGCGAGCGCCGTGCGTTGTGCGCGGCGGCGATCGCGGGCCCGAGCTCGAGCTCGCGAGCGACGACCTGCAGCAGGTTGCCGGCGATACGGGCGCGAAAGCGCTCGCCCTCGTCGTCGTCGTCGCCCCGGGTGCTTCCTTCCAGGTGCTCTCGGACGGCGTCGAGCAACTCAGCCGCGGTCGGCCGGCCGAAGGGCGCGACCGCGCCGTGCGCGGGAGCACTCGCCGGCCGCGCGGCGTCGCCGTGCACGGTTGGCGCCATCCCGAGCAGGAGCAGGAGGTCCCACTCCCCCTCGCAGATCCGTCGTCCGATCGCAGCCAGCTCCATCGAGCGCACGTCGCCACGGAGGTGGGTGGCGGCTTGGAGCGCGCAGATCACGGCCCACTTGATCGCGGCGTGGACCTCCCACCACGACACGTCCTGCTCGGAGACGCGAGCGCCGCCAGCGGCCTCGTAGGCGGCGAGGAGGTCCGGCAGTGCGCCGAACCCGCCGACGCGGCCGGTGCCACCGAAGCGCCAGGATCGCGCGCAGAGCCACCCCAGGTCCTCGGCGCCGTCGCCCGCGTGGGCCAGCTCCCAGTCGAGGACAGCACGCAACCCCTGCGGTCCCACCAAGAGGTTGCCCATGCGGAAGTCGCCGTGGACTGTCGTCGCGCGCCGCGACGAACTGAGGGGGTTCGCCTCGAGCCAGCGGATCCCGAGCTCGAGGACCGGGCGGACCTCGTCCACGCTGTCGAGGATCGCGGAGAACTCGCTCAGCGGGTCGCGCGAGGGGAGCCCCGCGATCGAGCCGGGCTCGATCCGGTGGATTCTCGCGAGCGCGGCCGCGCACTGCCCCGTGAGCGCCGCCCTCGCGGTCACCCACTCGGGGTCGCGCAGGATCCGGCGGGGGATCGTCGCGCCGTCCAGCCGCTCGACCACGAGCCACCCGCGCTCCTCGCCGGGCAGCGTCCCGAGCTCGACGACGTGGGGGACCGGGACGCCACCGTCCTCCGCCGCGCGCAGGAGTCGCGCCTCGAGCTCGACGCCGCCGCCCGTCGAGGGACCATTGCCTCGATCCACCTGGAGGATGAGCGGCCGCTCCGCACCGCCCGCGTCCTCGAGGTCGAAGGCGCTGGTGAGCCGCGAGGCGCCACCCGAGAGCCGACGGAGATGCCTCACCGTGCCGCCGAGGGCGCGGCCCGCCTGGGCGAGGGCCGCCTCGGTCGCAGCGTCCACTACTCGACGGCGACGAGCGGTGTGCCGAGTGCGTCGAGCTGGTGCAGGTACTCGCAGATCCCGTAGCCGACGCGCTCGACCCCCCGCGGATCGACGTAGGTCCATCGCGCGAGTCCCTCATTGACCAGCGTGCTGCCGGCTCGTCCGATGTCGGCGACCCGAAGGACGTCGCCGCGAAGCGCGAACGTGCGGCTCGCCTTGTCCTCGACCTCGAGGTGCACCACGCGCTGGGTGACCCCGTCGTCCTCCACGTCGGTGCGGATGCGCCACTCGGCCACGCTCGACGCCTGCTCGCCGTCCCATACCCACCCGCGATGCAGGTCCCCGGCGTCGGTCCCGAGCCGGATGCCGCCGAAGTGCACGTCGTCACCTACGTTGATGGAGAACCACCGCCACATCCTCGGCCCACCCCACCGACGCGGCCCCCAGGAGCGGTCGCGGTTGCCCTTCGCCGCTGCCAGCTCGACCCGCACCCCGTCGACGACGACCTGCCCCCTCCAGGCGCCGGCCTGCTCGAAGTGACCCTTGCCCACGGTCCGCGCCGCGGCAGCCGCCGCCGCCGAGCGCGGTCCGCCGCTGCGCTGTCCGTCGGTCCCGATCGCCGGGGTCAGCGCCTCGAACCGCGCGTCCAGCGCGAGTCGCACGACGCCGTCGCCGGGTGCCGACCTGCGGCATGGCCGCGCGGGCACCCCGGCATCGAGGGTGATCCGCCACGTCGTCATCGCCTCGAGCATCTCGTAGCGGACGGCCCCGACCTCGAGCACCGTGTCGGCCATCCCTCGCTCTGCTCGGCGGTGGCGGTACTCCGCCAGCCGCCCGTCCGGCAGCCACACGGACATCCCGACGTCGATGGTGCCCTCGTTCGGGCGCACGCCGATCCGCGTGAAGAAGCCGGCGTCGGCGATCGGGTCGAACGCGTTGAAGTAGTAGGACTCACTCCACGCGTCGTCGCCCTCGATCGTGTGGCCGAGGTCGTGGATGGCGTCAACGATCGGCATGGCGTCCCCGTCCCGCGCGGAGTCGACCGCGCCCGGCACAGCGTGCCACCTCGCGAAGTTGTGGCGCCCGTGGCCCCGTCGTGAGGCCGCCTTGCTCTGATTCGCGCGTGCGGCTCGCCAGGATGATCGCAGGACGCGGCACCGTGGCCATCGGAATCGTGCTGACATCGTCGGGGTCCGTCGGGCTCGCGGCGTGCGGCGTCGTCGCCTCCGCAGCGGTGGCGCCGTGCCCGGCGCGTGCCGTGGCGATCACGGTGGGCCAGTTCGGCGTAGGTCGGGGACACTTCGGCGGTGCGCTGCTCTTCACGAACAGAGGCCACGCGACCTGCACGCTGCGCGGCTACCCCGACGCGAGCGCCGTCTCGGCTCGCGCCATCGTCGCGCTGCCGAGGGCACCCCGGGGGTACCTGGGCGGGCTGCTGCCGGGTGTCGCGCACCCGCCGGTGGTCACGCTCGCGCCCGGCGCGGTGGCCTCCGCGGTCGTCGAGGGCCTCGCCGTCGCGGCGTCGCGCAGCTCGACGTGCACCCCCTATGGCGCACTGCGGATCGGCGTCCCCGGGTCGAGCGCCGCGACCACCCTCGCGATCGAGACGTCGTCGTGCTCCGCCCTCGAGGTCCACCCGATCGTGTTGGGCCGCACGGGCAACCAGTCGCCCTGATCGAGGTCCCGACTACCGAGAGATGATGTGGATCGCGCGGCCGGTGCGGCCGTCGAGCTCCGAGACGCGGCTCTGGATCCGGTCGACGACCCAGACGTGGTGCCCGTCGCCGAAGACCGCGGGGTAGCCGTACGCGTGGGCCGAGAGGACGACGGGCGCGCCGCTCGACACGCGGATCCCCGCCACGAAGGCCGCGTGCGTCCAGGTGCTCGCCATCCACAGCCGACCTTGCACGATCGCGAGCGAGGTGATGCGGTCGAGGTGCAGCCGCGAGGAGGTCATGACGCGGACGAAGGCGCCCGTGCTCGCGCTCAGCACGCTGAGGTGGCTGCCGTGGCGGTTCGCGACGAAGAGGTACCGGCCGTCCGTGGCGATCGCGGTGGGTACGTCGAGGCGCGCCGCGCTCGCGGTGATCACGCGCATGACGCCGCCGGTCGCCGCGCTCAGCTCCGTGAGCGAGCCCCCGTGGCTCGCGACCCAGACGTCGTTGCCGACGTGGACCATGGCGACCGCGCGAACCAGGTGATAGCGAGGACCCTGGAGGTACCGGACGAGGCGGCCCGTGCGCTCGTTGATCTCCGTGATCTTGTCGCCCGTCTGGGCGAGCACGAACACGTGCTGGTCCGCCACCACGATCGCCGCAGGGATGGCGAAGTGGAACTTCGGCCCCTTGAGGACGTGCTTCAAGGCACCGCTCTTCGAGTAGAACTCGGTGACGGCATCGCTCGCCGCGTTCGAGACCCAGACGTCGTTGCCGTACTGGACGATGGCGTCGGAGTTGTCGAGGTGGAACCTCGATCCCGTGACGTTCAGGAGCTCGCGGCCGCTCGACGCGCTCAGCTCGAGGACCGAGCTCTTGCCGGTGTTGGCGACCCAGGCCTGCCGTCCGTTCGAGTACAGGACGGAGGGGACCGAGATCGCCACGTGGAGCGTGGCCGCCCTCGGCGCTCGCGGCGTCGCGGCGCCGGCCGTCGCCGTGGCAGCGAGCAGCGTCACGGCGGCAGCGCCGGCGAGCGGGGCTCGCAGCCGGTGCCGGACCACACTCGGTGCGCGGAACGAGGAGTCGCGACGTCGCACGCAGCAACGCTAGAACGCGCTCGCCACTGGATCGCGGCAATCCGCGGTGCACGTCGCTGCGGACGCGCAACTCCTCCACAACTCAGTCTTCGGCGGCCCGATCGCTCGGCGTCGAGAGGTCCAAGGTGAGCATGCCGTCGAGCGCGCGCAGGATGAGCCGCACCCACGACTCCTGGTCGACGCCGCGCTGGTCCAGGTCGCCGAGCACGCGGCCGAGCGTGACGGCCTGGACGAAAAGGGCGAGCGACCTCGGCTCGACCCCCTCGCGGAGCCAGCCGCGCTCGCGGAACGCCTCACCCAGCGCCTCGCCCACGTCGAGCACCATCGTCTGGGTGGCGCTGATCGCCTCGAGCAGCTCTGGCCTCGCGGCGGCCGCGCCGATCAGCTCGACGCGGCGCAGGCGGTTCGCCGCCCGCTCGGGCGTCTGGGTGCGTCGGATGATCTGCTCGAGGCGGGCAGCGAACTGCTCGGGCGTCGTGGCGGTGGCGAGCAGGTCGGCGACGTCATCGGCGTCCGTCGGGAGGCTCTGGAGGAACTGACGCTCGCGAGCGGCCCGGATCAGCCCCTCGCGGCTCTCGAAGTGGTGGTAGAGCGAGCCGATCGAGACCCCGGAGCGCCGAGAGACGTCGGCCAGGCGCAGGGACGCCTCGCCACCCTCGTCGAGGATCTGGCCGACGACCTTGAGCGCCCGCTCCATCGTGGCGGCCCCCCGTGACCGCACGACGTGGGAGGCAACCGGCGGCGACGTCGTCTCGTCGAAGTCCTCGGCCACCGAGGAACCGCCTTCCTGCACAACCACCATGGTAGGGACTTATTGGAAGTTCCTGTCACGTCACGAGTGTCGATGACCACTGGGTCAGCGCGACGAGAGGGCACGCCGTGTCACGTCTTCGCGCGGATCGAGCGGTCGACACGGGAGATCGGGGCGAGCACGGGGCGTGTGGGCGGTGACGCAAGACGCCACTCGCACCATGCGAACGGCGATGCTGCGGTCAAGCGCGCGTAGGGCGCCGAACCACCGTCGGTCACCACCGAGGGGCGTGCCTCGCCCGTACGCTCGGTCCGGCGGCCGCCCCGCGGCGGCCGGAGGAGGATCGATGCCGGACGTCGTCGTGGTCGGAGTGGATGGGTCGCCGCACGCCTGGCAGGCGCTCGACTGGGCCGTCGGGGAGACCAAGCTGCGGAGAGCGACCCTCAAGATCGTGTGCGCCTTCGAGGATCCGGTGACGTCCGTCGGTCTCGGCACCGCCTTCGGCACCGGGGCGCCGATCACGGTCGACCCCGGCCTCATCGAGGGGGCCGCCAGGGACGTCGCGACCGAGGCCGCCAAGCGTGCGGGCGACGTGCCGACCCAGATCGTCGCGCGCTGCGATCGACCAGAGGACGTGCTGTGCGAGGAGTCCGTCGGCGCCGCGATGCTCGTGGTCGGCTCCCGGGGCCACGGTGCCGTCGGCAGCCTGCTGCTCGGCTCGGTCAGCAACTACGTCGTGCACCACGCGCCCTGCCCGATCGTCATCGTGCCGCCGCCGGCGTGACCCTCGACGCGGCGCGCGCCTGCGTCGTGGATCTCGACGGTGTCGTCTGGCTGGCCGGCGCCGCCCTCCCTGGCGCGGTCGAGGGCGTGGCCGAGCTGCGCCGCCGCGGCATCCCCGTCCTGTTCGCCACCAACAACGCGGCGCCCACGATCGGCGAGCTCAAAGCACACCTCTCCGCGATCGGCATCGCCGCGAGTGACGCCGAGATCGCCACCTCCGCGCAGGCCGCCGCCGCCCTACTCGACGACGGACAGCGGGTTTTCGTCGTCGGCGAGGCCGGGCTGCTCGAGGCGCTCTCCGAACGCGGCGCGGTCCTCGCGGACACCCGGGCCGACGCGGTCGTGGTCGGGCTCTCGAGGTCGTTCGACTACGACACGTGCGATCGCGCGGCCGCCCTCGTGCGTGACGGTGCGAGGTTCGTCGCGACCAACACCGACCCCACCCTGCCGACGCCGGCGGGCCTCCGGCCCGGGGCGGGCGCCATCGTCGCGGCGGTCGCGACCGCCAGCGGGCGCTCGCCGGAGGTCGCGGGCAAGCCGTCGCCGGCGATGGTCCAGCTCGTGACCGCGCGCGTGGCCGTCGGCGCGGTCGTCGGGGACCGACCCTCCACCGACGGCGCGTTCGCGGCGGCCCTGGGCGTGCCCTTCGCGCTCGTCGAGTCGGCGGTCGCAGAGCCGTCCGATGGCGTGACGGTCCGTGCGGCGACGCTGCTCGACGCCGTGCTCGCGCTGTGCTCGTGACCTGCGCGCGTCAAATCGCGAGCTCCCGGGGCCACGCGTGACGCCGGCTCGTCGGCGACCGTTGGACCGCGTGCTCGTCGAGCGCGGGTACGCCGCGGACCTCGCCGGGGCGCACGAGCTCGTCGCCGCCGGGCGCGTGCTGGTCGGCGGCGCGCCGACGTTCTCCACGGCACGCGCCGTCGCGGCCGACGAGCAGGTGGTCCTCGTCGCGGAGCGCCCGTTCGTGGGGCGGGGCGGGGTGAAGCTCGACGGCGCCCTGCGCCGGTTCGAGGTCGACGTGGCCGGACGGCTGGCGCTCGACGTGGGCGCCTCGACCGGTGGGTTCACCGACTGCCTCCTCGCCAACGGCGCCGCCCGGGTGCTCGCGATCGACGTCGGCCACCACCAGCTCCACGAGCGGCTCCTCGCCGACGCGCGCGTCGTGTCGATGGAGGGCACGAACGTCCGCGACCTCGATCCCGCCGTGGTCGAGGCGTCCCTCGGCGGACCACCCGACGTCGTCACGGTCGACGTGTCCTTCACGTCCCTCGTGCCGCACCTGCCCACCGTGGTCCGGCTGACGGCGCCCGGCGGGACGCTCCTCGTGCTCGTCAAGCCGCAGTTCGAGGTCGACCGCGTGACGGCCTCGCGAGGGCACGGGGTCGTCACCGACGCCGTCGCGTGGCGGTCCGTGCTCCTGCGCTGCGCGTCAGCGATCGAGGACGCCGGAGCGGGCATCATGGGCGCCATGGCCTCGACGATCCTCGGCGCCTCCGGCAACGTCGAGTTCTTCCTCTCGGCGAGGGCCGCGCAGCCGACCGTCGTGGACGTGGCCACGTGCGTCGAGGCGGCCGTGGACGAGGCGCCACGACGGTGAGCCTGGTCCTCCTCGTGGTCCACGGCTCGCGCGACGACGCCGTCGCGCTCGCCGCGTCGACGTCGGCCCGGCTCGAGGCCGCCGGGGCCACCGCGCGGACGGTCCGCCTCGAGGGCCGGCCGGTCGAGGCGACGCTCGACGAGGCGCCGGCGGGCACGTCGCTCATCGTCTCGCTCGGCGGCGACGGCACGTTCCTTCGGGCGTCGCGCCTCGCACGCGCCGCCGCGTGCCCGGTGCTCGGCGTGAACTTCGGCCGCCTCGGCTACCTCCTCGAGGTCGCGCCCGAGGAGTTCGACGTCGTCCTCGACGACGCGATCGCCGGTCGCGCCGCCGTCGAGGACCGCCTCGGGCTGCTCGTCGAGGCAAAGGGACGCACCGCGTTCGCGCTCAACGAGGTGACGGTCGAAAAGACGGTGCCGGGACACATGGTCCGCGTGGCCACGTCGGTCAACGGGGAGCACCTCCTCACCTACGCCGCCGACGGGATCGTCGTCGCCACCCCGACCGGCTCCACGGCCTACAACCTCTCCGCGGGCGGACCGGTCGTGTCCCCAGGACTCGACGTGCTCCTGCTCACCCCGGTCGCGCCGCACTTCACGATCGACCGGAGCATCGTGCTCGGTCCGCGCGAGGTCCTGGAGCTGACCGTGCTCGAGGACCGTCCCGCCGTGCTCGTGGCGGACGGCTCGCTGCTCGGGCAGCTCGAGCCGGGCACGACGGTCCGCGTGCGCCAGGACCCGGTCCCGGTGCGCGTCGTCGTCGGGTCGCGTCACGGCGTCGGCGCACGGCTGCGCGCGAGCCTCCGCGAGGGGCACGCCTGAGCGATGCTCGAGACGCTCCGGATCGTCAACCTCGGGGCGGTCGACGCGCTCGACCTCGACCTCGAGCCCGGCCTCACGGTGCTCACGGGGGAGACCGGCGTCGGCAAGACGCTGCTCATCGAGGCGCTCCACCTCGTCCTGGGCGGCAACGACCGCGGGGTGCCCGTCCGCGTGCCGTCCGAGCCGAGCCGCGTGGAGGCCGTCTTCTCGACCGTCGAGGGCGACGAGCTCGTCCTCGCTCGCGAGCGGACGTCGAACGGCCGGCTCCGAGCGCTGGTGGACGGCGGCCTCTCGTCCGCCCAGGTCCTGTCCGAGCGCGCCGAGCCGCTGTGCGAGCTGCACGGCCAGCACGAGCACCAGGTCCTGCGCGCCCCGGGGTCGGCGCGCGCGCTCCTCGATCGTGCGTTCGAGATCGACGACGCCGAGGTGCGAGAGCGTCGGGCGCAGCGCCGAGCGCTCGAGGCCACCCGTGCACGGCTCGGCGGCTCCGAGGCCGAGCGCGCGCGACGCCTCGAGCTCCTCCAGCACGAGGCCGACGAGATCGACGGGGTCGCGCCGGACGGCGTGGACGAGGTCGAGCGGCTGCAGGCCGAGGCGGCCGCCGTCTCGTCGATCCTCGAGTCGAAGGACGCGCTGCACGGCGCGGCGCGCGCGCTCGACGGCGACGGCGACGAGGCGAGCGCCGCCGGCCTCCTCGTCGCCGCGCTCGCCCTCGTCCCCCGCACCCTCGCGGCGCCGCGCGCGCAGCTCACCGGGTTGCTGGAGCAGGCCCGCGCGCTGAGCGGGGAGCTCCGCCACGAGCTCGAGGCCCTCGAGGAGGACCCCGAGCGGCTCGACGCCCTGAACGCGAGGATCGCGCGGCTCCAGGCCCTGGTCCGCAAGCACGGCGCGGTGCTCGCGGACGTCCTCGCCCGTCGCGAGGCGCTCGATGCCGAGCTCGTCCAGCTCCGTGCCGACGAGGCGCGCTCGAAGGACCTCGACGACGAGCTCGCGAGGCTGGCGAGGACGCTCGCCGACGCGGAGTCGGCGATCCGTGCCGAGCGCGAGCGCGCCGCCGTCGAGCTCGGCGCGGCCGTGACGCGACGCCTGCCGCTGCTCGCCCTGCCGCACGCGCGGTTCGAGGTCCTCGTCGAGGGTGACGCCGGCGAGCAGGTCCAGTTCCTCTTCGCCGGCACCGGTGCCTTCGAGCCCGCCCCGCTCGCCGACACCGCGAGCGGCGGGGAGCTCAGCCGCGTGATGCTGGCGCTCACGCTCGCGACGCGCGGCGACGCCGGCTGCGTCGTCTTCGACGAGGTCGACGCGGGCGTCGGAGGCAAGACCGCGCGCTCGCTGGCGGCCTGCCTCGCGGAGCTCGCCGCGGACCGCCAGGTCATCGTCGTCACGCACCTCGCGACGGTGGCGGCCATCGCGGCGCACCACCTCGTCGTCGCTCGGGCGGCGGGCGCCGACGGGCCCGCCGAGGTCGCGGTGGTGCGCGACAGTGCGCGCGTCGAGGAGATCGCGCGGATGCTCGCCGGCGACCCCACCGACCCCGTGGCGATCGCCCATGCAGAGGCCCTGCTCACGGAGGCGTCCGCAGCCGGCTGACACCGATCGTCTAGCGTGTCTCCGTGCGGGTCCCGGTCACCCAGCGACGATGAGCAAGTTCGTCTTCGTCACCGGCGGGGTCTCCTCCTCGCTCGGCAAGGGCCTCACCGCCGCCTCGCTCGGGCGGCTCCTCAAGTCGCGTGGCCTCCGCGTGACCATGTGCAAGCTCGACCCCTACATCAACGTCGACCCAGGGACGATGAACCCGGGGGAGCACGGCGAGGTCTTCGTCACCGACGACGGCGGTGAGACCGACCTCGACCTCGGGCACTACGAGCGCTTCATCGACGTCCCGCTCAACCGCAACTCCAACACGACGACCGGCTCGATCTACTCGAACGTCATCGCCAAGGAGCGGCGGGGCGACTACCTCGGCAAGACCGTCCAGGTGATCCCGCACGTCACCGACGAGATCAAGGCGCGGATCCGCCGCCTCGCCTCCGAGGAGACCGACGTCGTCATCGTCGAGATCGGCGGGACGGTCGGCGACATCGAGATCGTCCCGTTCATCGAGGCGATCCGTCAGTTCCGCCGCGACGTCGGCTCGAGCAACGTCTGCTACGTCCACCTGACCTTGGTCCCGTACCTCGCGGCCAACGGGGAGCAGAAGACCAAGCCCACCCAGCACTCGGTCACCGAGCTGCGCAGCCGGGGCATCCAGCCCCACGTGATCGTCTGCCGGAGCGACCAGCCGATCTCCCAGGGCCTCAAGCGCAAGATCTCCCTGCTCTGCGACGTGCCGATCGAGGGCGTGATCTCCGCGGTCGACTCGCGCAGCATCTACGAGATCCCCCTCGTGCTGCACGAGGAGGGGCTCGACCGCTACGTCTGCGACACGCTCGCGATCGACCTCGACGCCCACCCGATCGAGCTGTCGAGGTGGGAGGCGCTCGTCGATCGCGTCGAGGCCGCGGACCGCACGGTGCGCATCGGCATCGTCGGCAAGTACGTGAACATGCCCGACGCGTACCTGTCCGTAGTCGAGGCGGTGCGCCACGCGGGGTTCGAGCAGCGTGCGCGCGTCGAGCTCCACTGGATCGACGCCGAGCTCGTGCCCGACCACGTCGACGAGGACCGGCTGAGCGCCCTCGACGGGATCATCGTCCCCGGCGGGTTCGGCGAGCGAGGCGTCGAGGGCATGGTCGCCGCGGCCGGCATCGCCCGACGCAGCGCGATCCCGTACCTCGGCATCTGCCTCGGCCTGCAGGTGGCGGTCGTCGAGATCGCGAGGTCCCTCGCCGGCCTCGACGGTGCCAATTCGACCGAGATCGACGTCGCCACGCCGCACCCCGTGATCGCGCTCATGGCCGAGCAGACCGGCGTCGTCGACAAGGGCGGCACGATGCGGCTCGGCGCCTACCCCGCGATGCTCGACGCGGGCAGCCAGATCGCCAAGCTCTACGGGACCGAGACGGTCTCGGAGCGGCACCGCCACCGCTACGAGTTCAACTCGCGGTACCGCTCGCGCCTCGAGGCGGCGGGGCTGCGCTGCAGCGGCGCGTCGCCGGACGGCCGGCTCGTCGAGTTCATCGAGCTGCCCGCGCACCCGTACCTCGTCGGCACCCAGGCCCACCCGGAGTTCAAGTCGCGGCCCGATCGGCCCCACCCGCTCTTCCTCGGGCTGGTCGAGGCGGCGCTCCAGCGCGCCGAGGGCCGCGACCCGCACCTGCTGGACGTCAACGCGCTCGGCTGACGTGCCCTTTTCGCCGCGGGTCGTCCGCAGCGAGCCGCTGGCGTGGAGCCGCGTCTTCGACGTCGTGCGGCTCGAGCTCGACGCCGACGGGCGGACCTTCGCCCGCGAGGTGGTCCGGCACCGCGGTGCGGTCGCCGTCCTCGCCTACGACGGCGGCGACGTCGTGCTCGTGCGCCAGTGGCGCGCCCCGCTCGGCCACGCAATCCTCGAGATCCCCGCGGGGACGCGCGACGTGGCCGGCGAGGACCCGGCCGCCACGGCGGCGAGGGAGCTCGAAGAAGAGGCGGGCCTGCGCGCAGGACGCCTCGAGCCGCTGTGCGAGCTGTACAACTCGCCGGGCTGGTCCGACCAGCGCACGGCGGTCTACCTCGCGACCGAGCTCACCGAGGTGCCGCGACGGCCGAGCGGACCCGAAGAGGAGGCGATCGAGGTCGTCCGGGTGCCCCTCGCCGACGCCGTCGCCCTGGCAACCGGGCCAGCGCCCTGCGACGCGACGACCGCCGTCGCCGTCCTCGCGCTGTCCGCCCGCGAGACCCGGTGAGCACGCCGCTGCCCCCACCTGCGGAGGAGTTCGTCTCGTGGCTCGTCGTCGAGCGCGGTCGTGCCGCCTCCACCGTCGCGTCCTACCGCCGCGACCTCGCCGGCTACGTCGCGTTCCTCGACGCGAGCGGGGTCGAGCTCTCAGCGGCGAGCACCGCGGACGTCGAGGGCTACCTCGCCGCGGTCCAGCGCGCGCCCCGCGCGCCCGCCACCGTCGCGCGGCTCGCCTCGACCCTGCGCGGGCTGTACGGGTTCCTCCTCGACGAGGGCGTCGTCGACGCCGACCCCACCGCCGGGCTCGCGGCGCGACGCTCCACGACGCGCCTCCCCGTCGTGCTGAGCGAGCCGCAGGTGGCGGCCCTCCTCGCCTCGCCGTGCACCGACGAGCCCGCCGACGTGCGCGACCGGGCGGTCCTCGAGTTCCTGTACGGCACGGGGGTGCGCGTCTCGGAGCTCGTCGGCCTCGACGTGGGCGACGTCGACTTCGACGAGGCGCTCGTCCGCGTGACGGGCAAGGGGAGCAAGCAGCGCCTCGTGCCCCTCGGCCGGGGAGCCGACGCCGCGCTGCGTGCGTGGCTCCACGGCGGCGCGCGAACGGCCATGCTCGCCCCCGCGGGGGCGAAGGGGGAGCACCGCGCGGTGTTCTGCAACCACCGCGGGCGACGCCTCACCCGCCAGGGCGTCGACCTCGTCGTGCGCCGCCACGCCCGCCGACTGGGTCTGCCCGGTGCCACGAGCGCCCACACCCTGCGCCACAGCTGCGCGACGCACATGCTCGCGAGGGGCGCCGACGTCCGGGTGATCCAAGAGCTCCTGGGGCACGCCTCGGTCGGCACCACCCAGCGCTACACCAAGGTCGCCCCGGCCCACCTCGTCGAGGCCTACCGGGCGGCGCATCCGAGGGCCGGGGACGTGCCGTCGACGACCTAGGCTTGCCGCGTGCCGACGCAGTTCCTTGCCCAGACCGAGGTCCTCAAGACCGAGCGCGCCCGCCTGCTCGCCCAGCTCGACGAGCTGGGCTTCGGACCCAACGGCAGCCTGACGTACGACACCAACTTCGCGGACTCCTCGCAGGTCACCGCCGAGCGCGGTGAGGCCGACCGGCTCGCCGCGGACCTCCAGGAGTCCCTCGAGGACGTGGACGACGCCCTGGTCCGCCTCGAGAACGGCACCTACGGGCTGTGCGAGCGGTGCGGCAAGCCGATCTCCGAGGCGCGCCTCGAAGCCATGCCGACCGCGCGCCGGTGCCTCGACTGCGCGAAGCTGCCCTGAGGCGACCTCGCGGGCGCCGCACGCCGGCGTCCGGACGCTAGGGCGCCGTGCCCACGAGGCTCGAGCTCGACCTCGCACAGTTCGGGATCCTGATCGCCTCGATCATCCTGCACGAGGTCTCCCACGGCTGGGCCGCGCTCGGGCTCGGCGACGACACGGCGAAGCGGTCCGGCCGTCTCACGCTCAACCCCATCGCCCACATCGACCCCATCGGCTCGGTCGTGCTGCCGGCGTTCCTCATCCTCACCCACGCCGGCTTCCTCTTCGGGTGGGCCAAGCCCGTGCCGGTCAACGTGTCGCGGCTGCGGCACCCGCGCAACGACGCGGTGCTGACGGGGCTCGCGGGGCCCGCGATGAACCTGGTCCTCGTCGGGATCGCCCTGGGGCTGGTCCGCCTCTTGCACCCGACGTCGTTCTGGCCCTGGTACCTGCTCTTCCTCCTCGGGATGCTCAACATCCTGCTCGCCTTCTTCAACCTCATCCCGGTCCCGCCGCTCGACGGGAGCTCGGTGGTCGAGCGCCTGCTGCCGCGCCGGTGGTGGGGGCCGTACCTCGCCATCCGGCCCTACACGCTGTTCATCGTCCTCGGCCTCGTCATCGTCCTGCAGCGCACCGGCGCGTGGAACACCGCGTACGGCACCCTCGAGTCGCACTGGCTGAGCGCGATCGGGTACCTCCCCAACGCGTTCTGAGCTACGGCGCGAGCAGCCCCATCGCCGCGGCCGCCTGGTCGTACTTCTTCGACGCCATCGCCTGGGCGCGCTCCGCGCCCGCCCGCAGGAGCGCGCGGAGCTGTGCGGGGTCCGCGAGCAGCTCGTCGCGCCGTGCGCGCAGGGGCGTGAGCGCCGCGACGAGGGCGGCGGCCACGTCGTCTTTGAGCGGGCCGTAGGCCGAGTACCTGCTGGCGACGACCCTCGGGTCCTCGTCACCCAGCGACGCGAGGATCTCGAGGAGGTTGGACACGCCGGGCTTCGCCTCGGGGTCGTAGCGGACCTCGCCGTCGGTGTCGGTGACCGCGCGGCGCACCTTGCGGGCGATCTCGTCGGCGGTGTCGAACATCTTCACGGTGCCCTGTGGGGACTCCTCGGACTTGGACATCTTGCGCGTCGGGTCCTGCAGGTCCATCACCCGGGCAGCGACGCTCGGCACCGTGGCCTGCGGGAGGACGAACGTCGCCCCGAAGCGGTTGTTGAAGCGCTCGGCGATCTCGCGGGTGAGCTCGAGGTGCTGGCGCTGGTCGTCGCCCACGGGGACGAACTCGGTGTCGTAGAGCAGGATGTCGGCCGCCATGAGGGCCGGGTAGGTGAACAGCCCGCCCCGCACGACGTCTCGGCCATCGGCCTTGTCCTTGAACTGGGTCATGCGGCGGAGCTCGCCGAAGGTGACCGTGCACTCGAGGAGCCAGCACAGCCGCGCGTGCTCGGGGACGTGGCTCTGCACGAAGATCGTGCAGATCGACGGATCGAGGCCCGCCGCCAGCAGCCCCGCGGACATCTCGAGCGAGTCGCGGTGCAGGTCTTCGGGGTCGACGTCGACGGTGAGGGCGTGCAGGTCGACGAGGCAGTAGATCGCGTCGGGGTTCTGGTCGCGCACCCAGTGGCGGATCGCGCCGAGGAAGTTGCCGATCTGGAGCTCACCGGTCGGCTTGATCCCCGAAAAGATGCGCGCCATCGCGAGAGCCTAACAATGGGCGCAGCGGGCGATCGCGCGCTGCGGCACCGCCAACGCGGCGACCTCGTTGAGTAGGGTCGCTGCGTGACGCTCCACGTCGATGCCCCCGGCTACGCCGGTCCCCTCGACGTGCTGTTCCAGCTCGTGAGCAGCCACGACGTCGACATCCTCGACGTGCCGCTCGCACCGATCGTGGACGCCTTCGTCGCGCACCTGCGCGCGCGACGCGAGGAGTGCTCGATGGACGAGCTGAGCGAGTTCCTCCTCTACGCCGCGCTCCTCTTGGAGCTGAAGAGCCAGCGGCTCCTGCCCGGTCCCGACGACGTCGACGCCGACGAGGAGACCCTCGGCTGGGAGGAGCGCGACGTCCTCCTCGCGCGGCTGCTCGAGCTGCGCGCCTACGCCGCGGTCGCCGACGCCCTCGCCCGCCAGCTCGAGGCCGGCGCCCTGGTGGTGCCACGGATCTCGGGCCTCGACGACGGGATCGAGGCACACCCACCGGACCTCCTGGAGGGCGTGCACCCCGCCGACCTCGCCGCTGCGTACCTGCGGGCGGTCGAGGACCGCCCCGAGGTGCGCATCGCCCTCGACCACGTGACCGTCGAGACGGTGACGGTCGCCGAGACCGTCGCCGACCTCGCGCGCCTCCTCCCCGAGCGCGGCGCCCTCTCGTTCCGCGAGCTGGTCGACGGCGTCACCGACCGCATCGAGATCATCGTGCGGTTCCTCGCGGTCCTCGAGCTGTGCAAGCTCGGACGGGTCCGGCTCGGCCAGGGGCACACCTTCGGCGACCTGCACATCACCTGGGTGCACGAGGGCGACGACCTGCTCGACGTGGGGCTCGTGGACGACTATGCAGGCTGACGAGCTGCGCTTCGCGCTCGAGGCGATGGTGCTCGTGGCGATCGAGCCCGTCCACGCCGCCGAGCTCGCGGACCTGGTGGGCGAGGACGAGGCGCCCGTGGTGGCGGTGCTCGGCGAGCTGCGCGACGAGCTCGCGCGCGACCGTCGCGGCTACCAGCTGCTCGAGACGGCGTCGGGGTGGCGCCTCGTCACGCACCCCGAGGCCCGCGAGTACGTCCAGCGCTTCGCGAACCGCGACGTCTCGCACCGGCTCTCGACCGCCGCGCTCGAGACGCTCGCGATCGTCGCGTACCGCCAGCCCGTCTCGCGCGTCCAGATCAGCGCGCTGCGCGGCGTCAACGCCGACGGCGTCGTCCGGCTCCTCGAGCAGCGCGGGTACATCGAGGCGACGGGGCGCGCCGAGGGGCCGGGCCAGGCGGTGCTCTTCGGCACCACCGAGCTGTTCTTGGACCGCCTGGGGCTGCGCTCGCTCGACGAGCTGCCGCCGATCGCCCAGTTCCTCGAGGGCCTCGAGGAGGCGAGGGCGCTCGCCGGCGAGCTCGCCGAGCGCTAGGGCGCCGTGACCACCGAGCACCTCGCAGACGGCGAGCGGCTGCAGAAGGTGCTCGCCCGCGCGGGCTACGGCTCGCGACGCCGCTGCGAGCAGCTGATCGAGCAGGGGAGGGTCCGCGTCGACGGCGAGGTCGCCCGGCTCGGCCGGCGCGTCGATCCCAGCGCCGCGCGGGTCACGGTCGACGGCGCGCCGGCCCCCACCGCGCCCGGGCTCGTGTACTTCCTGCTCAACAAGCCGGCCGGCGTCGTGACCACGGCCGACGACCCGCAGGGGCGCCCGACGGTGCTCTCCTTGGTGCCCCCCGAGCCGCGCGTCTTCTCGGTCGGACGGCTCGACCGCGCGACCGAGGGTCTCCTCATCCTCACCAACGATGGCGACCTCGCCCAGCTCCTCAGCCACCCCTCGCACGGGGTGGAGAAGGAGTACCTCGCCGAGGTCCACGGCGACCCGTCGCCCCAGGCGGTCCGCCGCCTCCGCGAGGGCGTCCTCCTCGACGACGGGATCACCGCGCCCGCGAGGGTGAGCCGGGTCGCGCCGGGGCTGCTGCGCATCGCGATCCACGAGGGCCGCAACCGCCAGGTGCGCCGGATGTGCAGCGCGGTCGGCCACGAGGTCGTCCGCCTCGTGCGCACGCGCATCGGCCCGCTGGCGGACTCGTCGCTGCGGCCGGGCGCGTACCGCGCGCTCACGAGCGCCGAGGTCCGCAAGCTCGGCGAGGCCGCCGTCGGGCACGCGGCCACCTCGGCGTGACGCACGCCCACCCGGGGCGCGACGCGCGCTTCGGTACGCTGCGACGGTGCCGCAGGTCGTCCGAGCGCTGCGGGGCGCGACGGCGGTCGACGAGGACACCGCCGAGCAGGTCGCCGAGCGCACGACCGAGCTGCTGGGCGAGCTCCTCGTCCGCAACGGCGTCGCGCACGACGACCTGATCTCGATCCTGTTCACCGCCACGCCGGACGTCCGATCGATGTTCCCCGCGGCCGCGGCGCGCACGCTCGGCCTCGGCGCGGTGCCGCTCCTGTGCGCGACGGAGATCGACGTGGCCGGCGCGATGCCCCGCGTGCTCCGGGTGCTCCTCCACCTGCACACGGAGCGGCCGCGCGACGCGCTGCACCACGTCTATCTCCACGGGACGAGCCTGCTCCGCGATGACCTCCCCGACTGACGCCGCGCGCCGCGCCCACGTCGTCGGCCTCGGGCTGATCGGCAGCTCCGTCGCCCTCGGGCTGTCGGCGGCGGGCTGGGTGGTGACCGGGCAGGACCTCGATCCTTCGACCGAGCGCGCGGCGCTCGAGGGCGGGGTCGTCACCGGCACCGTCGCCCACCCGGCGACCGCCGTCGCCGTGGTCGCCGTCCCGTCGTCGCACGTGGCGGGCGTGCTGCGCGAGACCCTCACCACCGGGCCGCCCGAGGCGGTGGTCACCGACGTGGCGGGCGTGAAGGCGCCGTTCGTGGGGGCGATCGAGGACGCGCGCTACGTGGGCGGGCACCCGATGGCGGGCTCGGAGCAGTCCGGGCTCCGCGGCGCCCGGGCCGACCTGTTCGTGGGCGCGACGTGGGTCCTCACCCCCACGCCGTCGACGACGCCCGAGCGCTACGCGACGCTCCTCGCGATGGTGAAGGACCTCGGGGCGACCGCGCTCGCGCTGCGCGCCGAGGAACACGACCGCCTCGTCGCCATGGTCAGCCACGTGCCGCACCTGGTCGCCGGGGCGATGATGAACGAGGCGGCGCTGCTCGCGGAAAGCGACGCCGCGCTGCTGCGCCTCGCCGCGGGCGGCTTCCGCGACATGACCAGGGTCGCCGCGGGGCATCCCGCGATCTGGCCGGACGTCTGCGTCGACAACCGAGACGCCATCCTCGCGGGCCTCGCCGCGCTCCGGGGGCGCCTCGCCACCCTCGAGGCCGCGATCGCGGGCAAGGACCGCGCCACGATCCTCGCCGAGCTCACCGCGGCGAGCGCGGCGCGACGCAGCCTCCCCTCCTCCACGCCGGACCCGAGCGACCTCGCCGAGCTGCGCGTGCCGGTCCCGGACCGCCCGGGCGTCCTCGCGGAGGTCACCGCCGTGGCGCGCGACGCGAACCTCAACATCTACGACCTCGAGATCGCGCACTCCCAGGAGGGCACCTCGGGCGTGCTCATCATGGTGCTCGACGCGTCTGGCGCCCTCGACCTCGCCGAGCGGCTCGCCGCGAGGGGGCTGCGCAGCTCGGTCGAGCCGCTGTGAGCGCCCCCGGCGCCGTGCCGCCCGACCTCGTCGAGCTCCCGGCGGCGAGGACCCTCGTGGGCGCCGTGCGCCCGCCGGGCGACAAGTCGATCTCGCACCGCGCCGTCCTCCTCGCGGCCCTCGCCGCCGGCCGCTCGCACGTGATCGGTCCGAGCGACGGCGCGGACCTCGCGGCCACGGTCGCCTGCGTCCGCGCCCTCGGCGCCGACGTGGCGACGCGCGAGGACGGCGCGCTCGTCGTCGACGGGGGACGTGCGCGGCTACGCGCGTCCGGAACGGTCCTCGACTGCGGCAACTCGGGCACGACCATGCGGCTCCTCTGCGGCATCGTCGCGACGCTCCCGGGCACGCACCGCCTCGACGGCGACGCGTCGCTGCGGTCCCGGCCGATGGACCGCGTCGCGACGCCGCTCGGCGAGATGGGGGCGTCCGTGACGGGGGAGGGGCCGACCTGCACCGCGCCGCTCGAGGTACGTGGCGGACCGCTGCGCGCGATCCGCTATGAGCTGCCGGTCGCGAGCGCGCAGGTCAAGTCGGCCGTCCTGCTCGCCGGCCTCGCCGCGGACGGTCCGACGGTCGTCGTGGAGCCCGTCCGCACGCGCGCCTACACCGAGGCGATGCTCGAGCGCGCGAAGGCCCGCATCGAGGTCGTCGCGCGCCCGGACGGGCGTCACACCACGGTGTGGCCGTCCTCGATCGCGCCGGTGGACTGGCAAATACCCGGCGACCCGTCCCAGGGGGCGTTCCTCGTCGTCGCCGGGCTGCTCTGCGAGCACGGCGAGGTCCGCGTCGACGACGTCGACCTCGCCGCGGAGCGCGTGGGCTTCGTCTCGGTGCTCGTGGCGATGGGCGGCCACGTCGTCACCCGGCGCGGGCGCGGGGAGAGCGGCGACCTCGTCGCCGCCGCGTCCTCGCTCCGCGGCGTCGTCGTCCCGGCGGCCATGGTGCCCTCGCTCGACGAGGTGCCGATCCTCGCGGTCGCGGCCGCGGCGGCGACGGGGACGAGCACCTTCCTCGACGTCGGCGAGCTGCGGGTGAAGGAGACCGACCGGCTCGCCGCCGTCGTCCGCCTCGTCACGGCGCTCGGTGCGACCGCGGTCGCCCACGAGGACACCCTCGAGATCGTCGGGGTCGGCGACGCGGCCCGCTTCCGGCGCCTCGAGTTCGACGCCGAGGGCGACCACCGCATCGCCATGGCCGCCGCCGTCGCGGCGACCGTCGGCAACGGCGGCGTCGTCGCGGGCTACGCCGGCGTGGCGACCAGCTACCCGCGTTTCCTCGTCGACCTAGCATCGCTTCGGTGACCGGCCCGCTCGTCATCGCGATCGACGGCCCGGCGGGCTCGGGGAAGTCGACGGTCGCGCGCCTCGTCGCCGAGCGCCTCGGGGTCGAGGTCCTCGACACCGGGGCCATGTACCGGGCGATCACCGTGCTCGCGCAGCGCGCCGGCCTCGACCTCACCGAGGCCGACAAGGTCACGCTGGTCGCCGCCGAGGCGGCCCTCGAGGTCGGCGACCGCGTCCGCTCGCACGGGGTCGACCTCACCGACGCGCTGCGAACCGACGAGGTCAACGCGGGCGTCTCGGTGGTGAGCGCGCACCCCGGGGTCCGCGCCGTGCTCGTCGCCGAGCAGCGCGCCTGGATCGGCGGGCGCGACGGGGCCGTCGTCGAGGGCCGCGACATCGGCACCGTCGTGTGGCCCGAAGCGCGGGTGAAGGTGTACCTGACCGCGAGCGACGCCGAGCGCGCGCGCCGGCGGACCGAGGAGCCCGGCGACTCGGTGGCGCGCCGCGACCAGCTCGACGAGCGCCGGGCCACCTCGCCTCTGCGCGCCGCCGAGGACGCCCACGTGCTCGACACGACCGATCGGGCGGTCGAGGACGTCGTCGCAGAGATCCTCGGGCTTTTGTGACCGAGCACCCGTTCCCCGACGCGACGCAGACACCCGGCTACCGGGTCTTCCGCGCCGGCGTCCACGGGCTGTGGTCGGCGTACTTCCGGCCCATCGTCACCGGCACGCAGCACGTGCCGACGGCCGGTCCCTTCATCATCGCGCCGAGCCACCGCTCCAACGTGGACTTCGCCTTCGCCGTCTACGTCACCCGGCGCAAGACGTTCTTCATGGCCAAGGACTCGCTGTGGCACAACGCGCTCCTCGGCAGGTTCATCTCGTCGATGGGCGCGTTCGCGGTCCACCGCGGCGCGGCGGACCGGGGTGCGCTCGAGGCGGCCGAGGCGGTCCTGCGCGCGGGCGAGCCGCTCGTCCTCTTCCCCGAGGGGACCCGCAAGGAGGGGCCGGCGATCGGCGAGCTCTTGGAGGGGGCGTCGTTCCTCGCCGCCCGCACGGGCGCGCCCATCGTCCCGGTCGGGATCGCCGGGACGGATCGCGCGATGCCCCGCGGCGCCCGGGTCCCGAGGCCCGCCAAGGTCCACGTCGTGATCGGCGAGCAGCTCCCCGCGCCGACGGGCGTGGCGGGCCAGCGCGTGCCGCGGCGGCTGATCGCGGCCACGACCGCGTCGCTGCGGACGGCGCTGCAGGCCGCCTACGACGAGGCGGCGGGTCGGCTCAGCGCTCCCGCAGCCACGTCCGCACCACGACGTTGAGGTAGCGGAACCCGAACAGCCAGTTCGAGCCCTTCTTCGTCGTGCCGGCCTGGCGCGGGTACCACACGGTCGGTCGCTCGGCCACCCGCCACCCGCGCTTGAGGCACGTGATGAGCAGCTCGGCGGTCTGGTACTGCTCTTGGACCAAGCGGTCGATCACGTCGGCGAGCATCGTGACGCGCAGCGCGCGATAGCCGTTGGAGGTGTCGGTGAGGTGCGCCCCCGTCATCCGGTTCATCATCGTCGAGAAGACGACGACGCCGAGCTTGCGGGTCTTGTCGGTCGTGTTGTCCGTGCCCAGCCGCCGCGAGGCGACGACGAAGTCCGCCTCGTCGTCGATGAGCGGCTGGAGGAGGACGGGGATCTCCTCGGGGTCGTTCTGCCCGTCGGCGTCGATCGTGACCACCCACTTCGCGCCGTGGTCGATGCAGAAGCGATAGCCGACCTTGAGGGCGACCCCGTGGCCGAGGTTGACCGGGAAGACGATCGTCGTCGCGCCGGACTTCTCGGCGATCTCGGCGGTCCGGTCCTCGCCGCCGTCGACGATCACGACGGTCGTGAGGGGCCGACCGCAGGCGGTCTCGGGGATCTTCGAGAGCACGTCGCCGATCGCACCCTCCTCCTCGTAGGCGCACACGAGCACCACGGCGTCGGTCAGCTGCATCTCGCCGAAGCGTGCCTCGGCCTCGGTCATCGCCTGGGCGACGACGTGCTGCCGGAGGCTCGCCAGCCGGCGTGCCTCGAGGTCGGTGGACGTGGCGCTCATGTGCTCCTCCGCTGCGTGCGTCGTGTCCGCGGCGCACGCTGCGGCGCAGGCCACGCGCCGCCCAGTCTCGCACGCCGCGCGGTCACGGCCGGGTGGCGCCCGCGACGGCACCGGCGAGGACGGCCGCGGCGTGGACGTCGCGGTCGCCCACCACGGGATCGCCGCCCCGCTCGGGCGTGTCGCAGAGCACCGCGACGGCCGCGGCGACCGCGCGGAGCAGCTCGCGCAGCTCGGGGGGCGGCGGGAAGTACTCGTCCTCCTCGGTCGCGACGACGGTCTCCACGCCCGCTGCCGGCGCCAGCGCCTCGATCACCTCGACCACGAGCGCGTCGGGTGCAGAGGCCCCCGCGGTCACGCCCACGACCCCGGTGAGGTCGTCGGGCAGCTCGGCGGCGGTGTTGACCCGAAGCACGCGCGGACAGCCCGACGCGAGGGCGACCTCGGTCAGCGCGACGGTGTTGGACGAGTTCGCCGACCCGATGACCACGACGGCGTCGGCGGCCGCGGCGATCTCACGCAGGGCGCTCTGGCGGTTCGTCGTGGCGAAGCACAGGTCCGAACGGTTCGGCATCCACAGCCCGGGGAAGCGCTCCGCGGCGTGGGCGCGCAGGTGCTGCCACTCGTCGAAGCTGAGGGTGGTCTGCGAGAGGAGGGCGACGGGCGCGACGTCGGCCTCGATCCGGTCCAGGTCCTCGGTGGACTCGATCAGGTGGACGGCCGACGGCGCGACCGCCATCGTGCCGACGGCCTCCTCATGGCCGGCGTGCCCGACGTAGAGGACCGTGTAGCCCTTCGACGCGCGCACCCGCAGCTCGTGGTGGACCTTGGTCACGAGCGGGCACACCGCGTCGACGACCACGCCGCCGTTGCCGCGGGCCTGGGCGACGACCGCGGGCGGCGAGCCGTGCGCGCTCAGCATGAGGGGGGCGCCCTCGGGCACCTCGGCCACGTCGTCGACGAAGACGACCCCGCGCTCGCAGAAGTGGTCGACCACGTGCCGGTTGTGGACGATCTCGTGGTAGCAGTAGACGGGCGGGTCGAAGACCGTCACCATCCAGTCGAGCGCCTTGATGGCCTTCTCGACCCCCGCGCAGAACCCCCGGGGCGAGGCGAGCAGCACCTTGTCCACCGCCACGCTGCGAGGCTACCGGGGGGCCGGGGCGCCATGGTTCGTAGGCTCACCTCGTGGAGCACCCCGTGGTCACGACCGTCGTCGAGGGCTCGCCCGCGGACCACGCCGGCGTCGTGGCGGGCGATCGGCTGGTCACCGTCAACGGCACGGCCCCCACCGACGTGATCGAGTACCAGCAGCTGACCGACGGCCCGGACGTCGCCCTCGTCCTCGGTGGGACCGACGGCGCCGAGCGGCGCGTGCGCGTGGCCAAGTCCGCCGGCGAGCCGCTCGGGCTGTTCGTCGAGTCCGCGGTCTTCGACCGGATCCGCACGTGCGACAACCACTGCCCGTTCTGCTTCATCTTCCAGCTGCCGAAGGGGATGCGCCGCAGCCTCTACGTGAAGGACGACGACTACCGGCTCAGCTTCCTGTACGGCAACTTCACGACGCTCACGCGGTTCACCGAGCTCGACGTCGAGCGCGTGGTCACCGAGCGCCTCTCGCCGCTGTACGTCTCGATCCACACGACGGACCCCGAGCTGCGCGCCCAGATGCTGCGCAACCCCCGCGGCGCGACCTCGCTGCGCTGGCTCGAGGTGCTCCTCGACGCCGGCGTCGAGGTCCACGGCCAGGTGGTCCTCTGCCCGGGGGTCAACGACGGCGACGCCCTCGAGCGCACGCTGTGCGACGTGCTCGACCGCTACGGCGCGCTCGCCTCGCTGGGCGTCGTCCCGCTCGGCCTCTCGGCCTACTCGACCGAGCCCACGCTGCGGGCGCACACCGCGTCCGAGGCCGACGCGGCCATCGCGCTCGTCGAGACCTACCAGGCCCTGTTCGTCGGCGCGGTCGGCCGGCGCTGCGTCCACGCGGCCGACGAGCTCTTCTTGGTGGCGGGGCGCGAGCCGCCGGGGCTCGACGGGTACGACTCGCTCGACCAGGCGGAGAACGGGATCGGGCTGTGGGCGGGGTTCCGGCGCGCCTTCGAGCGCCGCCGCGGTGCCCTCTCGGTCCGGCCGGGGTTCTTCCAGTCCGTCGAGGGCGCCCCGGCGCTCGGCTACCGCGCCCCCCACGGCGCGCCACCGTCGCCGAGGTCTAAGGCCGCGGACCGCGTCGTCGTGCTCACCGGCGCCTACGCCGCCCCGTTGCTCGCCGCGCTCGTCGAGCGCGCGGGGCTCGTCCCCGTCGACGTGGTCGCCGTCGAGAACCGCTTCTTCGGGGGCAACATCGCCGTCGCGGGCCTCCTGTGCGGCGGCGACGTCGCCGGGGCGGTCGCCCGCGACGGCGGTCGGGCCACCTACCTGCTGCCCGACGCCTGCCTCACCAACGGGCGGTTCCTCGACGGGATGTCGCTCGACGAGCTCGACGGCGACGTGCGCGCGGTGCCGACCGACGGCGCCACCCTGCGCCGCGAGCTCGAGGTGCTCGTGGCGCACCGGTAGCGTCGCTGCGTGTCCGCCCGTACCCCCACCGTCGTCGTGGCCGGCCGCCCGAACGTGGGAAAGTCCGCGCTCGTGAACCGGCTCGCGGGACGGCGGATCACCGTCGTCGAGGAGCACCCCGGGGTCACGCGGGACCGCAAGGTGGTCCCCACCGAGTGGTCGGGGGTCGCCTTCGACGTCGTCGACACCGGCGGGTGGCTGCCCGGCGGGGACACCCTCGACGAGAAGGTCTCCGAGCAGGCGGCCAAGGCGCTCGAAGGGGCGGACCTCGTCCTGTTCGTCGTCGACGTGACCGTCGGGGTCACCGACGAGGACCTCGCCGCCGCCCGGCGGGTCCAGCGCACCGGTCGGCCCGTCCGCCTCGTCGTGAACAAGGTCGACGACGAGGCCCGCGAGCGCCAGATCTGGGAGTTCGTCGCCCTCGGGCTCGGCGAGCCGATCGCGGTGAGCGCGCTGCACGGCCGTCAGGCGGGCGACCTCCTCGACGCGATCGTCGCCTCCCTCGCCGGGTGGGACGCACCGGACGTTTCCGAGGACAGAGAGGAGGGCGGGCCGCTGCGCGTGGCGATCGTCGGGCGGCCGAACGTCGGCAAGTCCACGCTCTTCAACGCGCTCATCGGCGAGGACCGCAGCGTCGTCCACGACGTGCCGGGAACGACGCGCGACGCGGTCGACACCGTGCTCGACACCCCCGACGGCCCGATCTGCTTCGTCGACACGGCGGGCATGCGCCGTCGGGCGAGGACCGAGGCGGGCGTCGAGACCTACGCGGTGCTGCGGAGCCTCGAGGCGCTGAACCGTGCCGACCTCGCCCTCCTCGTCATCGACGCGACCGTGCGGGCGACCGCCCAGGACCAGCGCCTCGCCGAGCGCATCGCCGCCGCCGGCTGCCCGGCGGTCGTCGTCCTCAACAAGTGGGACCTGATCGCCACCGAGGCGCGCACCGACGTCCTCGCCACGGTCGCGGACCGCCTCGCGTTCCTCGGCGACGCGCCCGTGCTCAAGGTCGCCGCCCTCTCGGGTCGCGGGGTGCACCGCGTGCTCCCCGCACTCGCCGCGGCGGCCGCCGACTACCACCGCCGCATCCCGACCGGGCCGCTCAACCGCGCGCTGCGCGACCTCCAGGCGCACCACGCCGCGCCCGGCGCGCGCGTGCGCTACGTGGTGCAGGGCGCGATCGACCCGCCGACGTTCACGCTCTTCGCCTCGGCGCGGCTCTCCCAGACCTACCTCCGCTACCTCGAGCGTGGCCTGCGCGAGCGCTTCGACCTCGGCGCCACGCCGCTGCGCCTGCGCGTCAGGATCGGCTGAGTGCCCTGGTGCGACACCTGTGACCGGCTCGTCGACGAGGACGACCTCGTCGAGCGGCACTGCCCGACGTGCGGGACCGCGCTCGACGAGCCCGTCCACCACCCCGTCACGTGGCGGTTCCGCCTCCTCATCGTCGCGACCGTCATCTACCTGATCTGGCGGTTCGTCCAGGGCGTCCAGTGGCTGTCGCACCACGCCTAGCTCGGCGCTCGCTGCCGCCTCGCGCCGTCCCCTAACGTCCCGAGGTGCCCCTCTACGCCCTCGGTGACGTCTCGCCGTCGATCCATCCCGAGGCCTACGTACACCCCGACGCCGTCGTGATCGGCGACGTCACCATCGGCGCGCGGTCGTCGGTGTGGCCGTGCGCGGTGCTGCGAGGCGACTACGGCACGATCCTCGTCGGGGACGAGACGAGCATCCAGGACGGTGCGGTCGTCCACGCCGTCCCCATGTTCCCGACCGTCGTCGGCTCGCGCTGCGTCGTGGGTCACCTCGCGCACCTGGAGGGCTGCACGCTCGAGGACGAGACCCTGGCGGGCACCGGCTCGATCATCCTGCACCGCGCGCGCGTGGGGACGGGGGCGACCGTCGCGGCGAACGCGGTCGTCCCGAACAACCGAGCGGTCCCGCCCGGGGCGCTCGCGATCGGCGTGCCCGCCGTCATGCGCGAGGGGGGCTCCGACGTCGAGCTGATCCGGCTGTCCGCCGCCCAGTACGTCTCGAACGCGGCCCGGTTCCGCGCCGAGCTGCGCGACGTCGACCGCGACGCGGCGAGCGCTACTTGAGGATGTTGACGGCTCGGGCGACGACGAGCAGCGCGACGACGAGGGAGATCGACTCCTGGGCCATCATCACCCACTTGGCCCACACCCGCACCGCGGGGGTGTCCGTCGGGCTGAAGGCCGTCGCCGTCGTGAACGACAGGTGGAAGTAGTCCGAGAACCGCGGGCTCCATCCCGCCGGCACGTACTCGGGGAGCGTCATCTCGGGGAAGATGAACGCGGGCTTTGGCCCCGTGCCGAGCGCGCGCGCCGCCGGCCCGCCCCGGTCGAGGTCCCAGTACCACAGAGCGAAGGCGATGACGTTGGTGAACCACACCGCGGCACCCGCTCCGAGGATGACCTTCGCGTTGTTGGTCCACGCCGCGCCCTGGACGATCGCGGTGGTGAGGCGCGCCGCTGCCGTCGCGTTGACGAGCGTGATGATCGAGATCAAGACGTCGAGCAGCACCCGCAGCCAGGTCTTCTGGCGGTCGATCCGACCGGGATCGCCGACGACGAGGACGGCGAGGAGCACCACGAGCACGGGGAGCAGCGCCCAGCGCGCGTCGTGGTTCCGCAGCTCGGGCGGGAGGGCGAGGCGCAGGCACCCCGCCGAGAGGACCGCGAGCGCCATGGGCCACCAGTGCTCGCCGGCCTGGTGCGCGGTCGTCGCCTCGGGCGCCGTCACGAGGCGGGGTGCGGCCGGACCCGCGACTTGTCGTGGGTCCCTCGGCGGTTCGAGGGCGCGAAGAGGGGCTGGGTGCCCGCGGTGTGCCAGTCGGTGCGGAGCGAGCTCGTGAGCTCGTCCAGCGCCTCGACGATCGCGTCGTAGTTGACGCGCCACCCGACGAAGTCGAGCCATGCCTGGTCGTGGTCCGCGAGGATGGGCACCCCGCTCCGCGACAGGTGGCCGAGTGCCAGCTCGAACTCGTCGCGCTCGATCGTGATGGGCTCGGTCCCGTCGGGGTTGTGCGGGTAGGGGACCCGGAAGTAGTCCGCGAGCCCGCGGAGCGCGAGCCAGCCCGAACGGATGCACAGCCCGGCGGAGGGGGAGGGCGGCAGGTCGACCGCGGCGTTGTAGAGCGCGGCGGCGTCGAGGACCGCCGTGGCGGACCCCACCCAGGTCTGCCCGGGGATCGGAGTCCGGTAGAAGTTGAGGATCGTGAGCGTCGTGTGGGTCTCGCGGACCTCGATGAACCACGACTCCCACTCGCGCCACAGCTCGTCGAGCCGCTCGTAGTCGTTGACGCTGTGGGCGATCTCGATGATGCCCCACGGCGTGGCGGGCACGCCGGCGCGGACCGAGAGCCGCGTCACGGAGACCTCGCGCCGCTGGAACGCCGCGTAGAGCGTCGGGATGAACGCGATGAGCAGGGCGAGCAGGGTGAGCCCGATCGCCGCTTCGACGTAGCTGATCGCCATCTCGCCCGCGCCCACCGCGGGCGTGGTCCCGAGGGTGAACAGCGACGACCCGGACAGCTCGAGGCCACGCGCGAGGCTCGGGGCGCCCGCCGCGACGAACAGGCCGCCGAACGCGAGGAGGGAGAGGCACAGCCACGACGCCTGGTAGCTCAAGAGCAGCACCGGTGGGTACAGGGCGAGGCGGCGGTCGCGCTCGAGGTACGGCGTGCGCTCGCTCGCGAGGAGCTGGAAGAGCCGCCGCACCACGATCGCGACCGCCCGGGAGAGCCGGACGCTCGCGACGCGCGGGAGGAGGAACGTCCGCACCGCGGCGTCGAGCACCCAGACGACGACCGAGGCGCCGAGGAGGCCGAGGAGGACGCGCACGACCGTGTTCACCGGGCGCCACCGAGGACCGTCGCGCCCGGCGTG
>DASZHS010000052.1:0-7845 GCA_035937595.1 Acidimicrobiales bacterium | reverse complement strand
GACGGGCAACACCGGCTCGATCGGCAACACCGGCTCGATCGGCAACACCGGCTCGATCGGCAACACCGGCTCGACCGGCAACACCGGCTCGACCGGCAACACCGGCTCGACCGGCAACACCGGCTCGACCGGCAACACCGGCTCGACCGGCAACAGCGGGCCAGTCGGCAACAGCGGTCCGACCGGCAACACCGGGCCCATCGCCGGGCTGCCGACGAGCGCGCAGGCCTCCCAGGACGCGGTGTCGCTGCTCAACAGCCTGGGGATCACGAGCAACCTCGGCACGCCGCAGGTCTCCCCGTACAACACCGAGGTCGACGTCACGGTCCCGATGGCCATCGACGGCGTCGCGACCGACCAGAGCTACTACGTCGCCTACGGGGCGAACGCCGACGTCCTGAGTGCGAGCGGGATCCTCGCGACCCCCACCCAAGAGCCGGCGTACCCGACGATCGCGCCGTCCGACGTGGTGAGCATCCTCAACCAGGACCACGGCTTCGTCTTCTACGGCGGCGTCGCGCCGATGGCGGGCGTCGCCGGGACGAGGGTCGGCGTGTCCTCGACGGCGGCCGGCGCGTCCGGGCCGCCGGCCGCAACGTCGGGCGCCGGTCCGCAGGGCACCACCCCGACGACCGACGGCTCCGGCGTCACCACGACGACGACCGGCGGCCCCCCCGTCGTCAACATCGACATCACCACCGCGACGATGCAGCTCGGGACCTACACCCTCACAGACGGCGTCACCTGGCTCCTGCCGACGTGGGCCGTCTCGGGTCCCGAGTCCGGGACGACCATCACGACGCCGGTGACCTACACGGCCAACGTGCTCGCCGTGGACTCGCAGTACGTCCACGTCCAGCCCGCCCCCATCGTCTTTTGAGTCGGGGGTCGCTGGGTACGATCGGGTCGTGGAGCCGCACCGCGACGTGATCGACCAGGCCACCACGACCCTCGATGACGTCGACCGCGCGCTGCTCCGGCTCGCCGACTCGACCTATCGGTCGTGTGAGACCTGCGGGGCGCCGCTTCCCGAGAAGCGGCTCGCCGCGGACCCGACGCTGCGGCGCTGCGCTGACCACGTCGGCGGCGAGTAGCTACTTCTTCGTCGACCAGAAGACCTCGGCGATCTCGTCGATCTCGGCGAGCAGGCGGTCGCCCACGGCGACGTCGTTGGTCTTCTTCGACTCGCCCGCCGTCTTGGTGGCCTTCCAGAAGAGCTCGTGGAGGTTGGGGTGCGCCTGGAGGTGCTCGGGCTTGAAGTAGTCCGTCCACAGGATCCAGAGGTGCTCCTTCACGAGGTCCGCCCGCTGCTCTTTGATCGCCGTCGCGCGGACCTTGAAGTCCTCGTCGCTGCTCGCCAGGTACTTCTCCATGCAGGCCCTGACGCTCTGGGCCTCGATTCGGGCCTGGGCGGGGTCGTAGACACCGCAGGGCAGGTCGCAGTGCGCGTGGATCGCGCGCGGTGCGAAGAGTCGGTCGAAGAGCCGGAGGGAGGTGTCGAGCACGGTCATGGGTCGTCCTTCGGGTTGCGGCGGTCGCGCGACCGCGGTTCGATGTGGTGGTGGGGAGGTTAGCGAGGCGGCACGTCGCGCGGTCGTGGCCGCTCGTGCTCGCCGCCGCCGCGTCCGCATGGGCGTTCGACCGCGTCGTCGTCCACGGGACGTCGATGTCGCCGACGTTCCATCCCGGTGATCGCCTGCTCCTCGTTCGGCGGCTGCGCCGGCTCCGCCCCGGCGACCTCGTCGCCCTCGACGACCCCAGGGGCACGGGGTTGCGGCTGGTGAAGCGCGTCGTCGCCGTCGACGGCGACGACGTCGAGGTCGCCGGCGACAACGTCACGTCGTCGACGGACTCGCGCGCCTTCGGTCCCGTGGGACACGCGGCCATCCGGCACCTCGTGCTTCGCCGCTACGGCACGGGGGGTGCGCCGTAGAGTCGGGTGATGCCGAAGGAGCGCGCGGACCGCCTGGCGGAGCTCGGCGCGTTCATCCGCGAGCAGCGCGAGAACGCGCGCCTGTCGGTGCGACGGCTCAGCGAGCTCGCCGACGTCTCGAACCCGTACCTGAGCCAGATCGAGCGCGGGTTGCGGCGCCCGTCGGCCGAGATCCTCCAGCAGATCGCGCGCGGCCTCAAGATCTCTGCCGAGACGCTCTACGTCCGCGCCGGCATCCTCGACCCGCAGCCCAACGACGGCGGCCTTGAGACGGCCATCCTGCACGACCACCGGCTCACGCGCGCGCAGAAAGAGGCGATGCTCGGCGTGTACCGCTCCTTCGTCGGCCCGTCACCCGAGCCGACGCCGGCGCCCGACGCCGAGCTCGCCGCGGGCGCGGTCGCCAGCCTCGACGCGGGGGAGGAGCACCCCGGGAAAGGCGCGAGGGCTCGCCGGTAGGCTCACGCACCCATGGCGCGACTCGCCGTCTTGAGCCTGCACACCTCGCCGCTGACCCAACCCGGTGCTGGCGACGGCGGCGGCATGAACGTCTACGTCCGTGAGCTCGTCGCGGCGATCGCGCGGCGCGGGGGGGAGGTCGACGTCTTCACCCGGCGCGAGGACGCCGCCAGCCGCTCGGTGGTCGAGGTGGAGCCCGGTGTGCGCGTGCACCACGTGGACGCGGGCCCGACCCGCCAGCTCGACAAGGGGCTGCTCGTCGACGTCGTCCCGGCGTTCACCCTTGGCGTCCTCGAGCGCATGACCTCGACCTGTGACCGCTACGACGCCGTGCACGCCAACTACTGGCTCTCCGGGGTCGCCGGCCACGCGATCAAGCACGAGCTCGACCTCCCCCTGCTCGTCACCTTCCACACCGCCGAGGCGATCAAGGCCGCCACCTCCGGGGAGCCGCTCTCGTCGCGCGCGGCTGCCGAGGCCGCGATCGTGGCGTGCGCCGACGCCGTCCTCGCGAGCTGCGAGGTGGAGGCGAGCCAGCTCACGACCGTGCTGGGGGTCCCCGCAGACCGGGTGGCGCTCGTGCCCCTGGGCGTCGACCACGCCTACTTCGGGCCCGGCGACCGCACCCAGGCCCGACGCGCCCTCGGCATCGACGCCGACGGCCCCCTCCTGCTGTTCGCCGGCCGGCTCCAGGCCCTCAAGGGCGCCGACCTCGCGCTCGCCACGCTCACCGAGCTCGTCCACCGCGGCGGCGACCACCGCCTCGTGGTCGTGGGCGGCCCGAGCGGCCCCGACGGCGCGGCGTTCACGGCGTCCCTGCGCGATCGCGCGGAGGAGCCCGGGGTTCGCGGGCGCGTGACCTTCGTCGCGCCGCGCCCCCACGAGCTGCTCAGCACCTACTACCGCGCCGCGGACGCGTGCCTGGTCCCGTCGAGGGCCGAGTCGTTCGGCCTCGTCGCGCTGGAGGCCTCGGCGTGCGGGGCGCCCGTCGTGGCCGCGGACGTCGGCGGGCTCGCCGCGCTCGTCGACGACGGCGTCACGGGCCGCCTCGTCGCGGGGCGCCGTGCGACCAGCTGGGCCGACGCCGTCGAGTGGGCGACCGAGGACCCGCTGCGCTCGATGCGGCTGTCGACGGCCGCGGTGCTCCGCGCGCAGCGCTTCACGTGGCGCGCCGCCGCGCAGCGCTTCGAGACGATCGTCAAGGCCACCCGGGACTCCCACCTCGTCAGCTGCGACTAGTGCCCGAGGCGTCGCTCGCCGCCGAGGCGGAGCGCGCGAGCGTGACCGCCGCCATCGCCGACTTCGCCGCGCAGTGGCGGGACACCGGCCACCTCCTCGGCACCGAGCACCGCGTGGTCACCGACCGGACCGCGACGGACCGCTGGGTGCTCCGGTTCCGCGGCACCGAGAAGGACGTGATCGCCATCTGGCTCACGCTCGGGCAGCGCACCGTGCTCGCCGAGGCCGAGGTGATGCCCGCGCCGGACGTCGCGGCTGACGCCGTCCACGAGCTCGTGCTCACGCGCAACGCCTCCCTCTACGGGCTCAGCTACGCGATCGGCCAGGAGCACGGCATCTACCTCGTGGCGCGGGTCGCGGCCGCGGCGATCGACGTGGACGAGCTCGACCGGCTGTGCGGCGCGATCGTGAGCGAGCTCGACGAGGTGTACCCGACCGTCATGTCGCTCGGCTTCCCCGCGCACTACCGCCGCCGCCGCCGCAGCTGAGCGGGCAGGACGCCGAGCGGCGTGGCGTAGCGTGGACGCCCATGGCGCACCGGCTCGTGATCGTCGGTGGCGGCCAGATCGGCTCGGCGATCGCCTCGGGGCTGACCGACGCGCACTGGTGCGAGCCCGCTGAGCTCTGCCTCGTCGAGATCGACCGCGCGCGGCGCGAGGTGCTGGTCGAGCTGCACCCCGGCGTCCTCGTCACCGATGCCATCGGCCTCGACGACGTCGACGAGGGGACCGGTGCCGTGCTCGCCGTCAAGCCCGAGGCGGCCGAGGGCGCCGCGCGGCTGCTGGGTGCCGTCGGGGTCCGCCGGGTGCTCTCCATCGTCGCGGGACTGTCTACGACGCGGATCGAGGCGGTGCTCACGGGCCAGGCGGCCGTCGTGCGCGCGATGCCGAACACGCCGGTGCTCGTCCGCAAGGGGGTCGCCGCGATCGCCGGCGGGAGCCACGCGACGTCGGCGGACCTCGACTGGGCCGAGGACGTCCTCGGCGCGCTCGGCGCCGTCGTCCGGCTCCCCGAGCGCCAGCTCGACGTCGTCACCGGGCTCTCCGGCTCGATGCCGGCTTACCTGTACCTCGTCGTCGAGGCGCTCATCGAGGCGGGCGTGCTCCAGGGGCTCACGCGCGCGACGTCGTCCACGCTCGTGATCGGCACGCTCGAGGGCGCGGGCGCGCTGCTCGCCGCGAGCGGCGAGACGCCCGAGTCGCTGCGCGCCCAGGTCACCTCCCCGGGCGGCACGACCGCGGCGGGGCTCCGCGCGCTCGAGTCGCGTGCGGTGCGCTCCGCGTTCCTCGAGGCGGTCGCGAGCGCGACGGAGCGGTCGCGACAGCTGGGTCGGTGACCGCGCCGCGGATCTTCCTCGCGTCGGACTACGGCCTCGACGACGAGTTCGTCGGCGTGCTGCACGGCGTGCTCGCCCGGCTCGCGCCCGACGCGCGCGTCGTGGACCTCGCCCACGGCATCGCGCCTTTCGACGTGGCGGGCGGCGCGGCCCTGCTCGCGCGTGCCGTGCCCCACCTCGGCCCCGGCGTGGTGGTGGCGATCGTCGATCCCGGCGTCGGGACGCTGCGGCGCCCGGTCGCGATCGAGGTCGACGGTCACGGGCCGCGCCACCTCGTCGGACCCGACAACGGCGTGCTCCTCGGGGCCGCCGCGGCCCTGGGCGGCCCGCGGCACGCCGTCGCGCTCGCCGCACCCGACGCCGCACCCGGCACGACCACGTTCGACGGCCGCGACGTCTTCTGCCCGGCGGCGGCGAAGCTCGCGACCGGCGCGACCCTCGCGACGCTCGGTGCGCCCGTCGACGTCGCCTCGCTCGTGGCGCTCGAACCACCCGTCGTCCGACGACGCGTGCTCGACGACGGGCGCGTCGCCATCACCGCGTCGGTCAGCTGGATCGATCGCTTCGGCAACGTGCAGTTGTCGCTCGCCGGCGTCGTGCTCGACGGCGTGTCGTCCGCCGCGCTCGTCGCGCGGGACCACGACGCCATTGTGCCCGTTGCGCGCACCTTCGCCGAGCTCGACCGTGGCGCGATCGGCGTGCTGCGTGACGCGAACGACGCCGTCGCGATCGTCGTCGGCGAGGGCAGCGCCGCGTCACGGCTGCGTGTCGCCGTCGGTGACCGCGTGGAGCTCATCGCTTCCTTTGGCCCATCTCGCTGAGCGGGGTTACGCTTCGCGAGTGCCAGGGGGGCTCCGGCGATCCAAGCTGCTGCCCGAGCCGACCGTCGCCCGTCTGCCGATCTACCAGCGGCTCGCCGAGGAGCTCGCGCGCCGGGGTCGCGACACGATCTCGTCGGAGGACCTCGGCCGGCTCGCGGGGGTGAGCGCGGCGACGGTGCGACGCGACCTCTCTTCGATCGGCCGGCTCGGGACGCGCGGCTCGGGGTACGACACCGCCGACGTCGCGCGGCGCGTCACCGAGCTGCTCGGTGGGCACGCCGAGCACCCGACGGTGATCGCGGGCATCGGCAACCTCGCGAGGGCGCTGATCAACTCGCCCATGTTCAACGGGTACCCGTCCAAGGTGGTCGCCCTCTACGACGTGGACCCCGCGATCCTCGGGACCTCGGTCTCGGGCCTCGAGGTCCGCCGGCTCGCCGAGGAGGACGTGACGCGATTCGAGGTGCCGCCGGCGATCGGCGTGCTCACCTGCCCCGCGAGCGCCGCCCAGGACGTGGCCGACGGGTTCTGCGAGCTCGGGATCCGAGCGCTCATGACGTTCTCGCCCCGCGTGCTCGAGGTCCCGCCGGAGGTGACGGTGCGCTACGTCGACGTCACCATCGAGCTGCAGATCCTCTCGTACCACCTCGAGCACGGCCGCGGCCCGCTGGACGGCGGGCTGCTGCGCAGCCTCGGCCGCTCGCCCGTGCAGGTGGGCGCGCACCAATAGCATCGCCCCCGGAGGTCTGATGGCGGTCATCTCGGTGGGCGTTGACCACGAGCACGCCCCCCTCGCGCTGCTCGAGGCCGTGACCGTCCCCGCAGCGGAGTGGCACAAGGTCCTGGTCTCGCTCGCCTCCCTCGAGGACGTCGCCGAGGTGGTGCTCGTCTCCACGTGCCTGCGCACCGAGGTGTACGCCGTCATCGAGCGGTTCCACGGCGCCGTCGACGGCATCACCGCGATCCTCGCCGAGCGCGCCGGCGTGGACGCGACCGAGCTCACCGAGTCCACGGCGCTGCACTTCGACCGCGGCGTGCCGGCGCATCTCTTCGCCGTGGCCGCGGGGCTGCGGTCCGCGGTGCCGGGGGAGACCGAGGTGCTGGGCCAGCTCCGGCGCTCGCTCGAGCACGCCGAGGCCGAGCGCGTCGTCGGTCCCGAGCTCACCGAGCTCTTCCGTCGCGCGCTCGCCACCGGCCGTCGCGCGCGTGCGGAGACCGCCATCGCGCGCGGCACCACGAGCTTCGCGCACGCGACCGTCGCGATGGCCGCCGCGCGGCTCGGGTCACTCGAGTCCCGTTCCGTGGTCGTGGTCGGCGCGGGCCAGCTCGCGACCGGCCTCGTCGAGGCGCTCGCCGAGGGTCGTCGCGGCGCCCCTTCGCGCGTGGTCGTGGCGAACCGCACCCTCGCGTCGGCCCGCGCGCTCGCCGCGCGTGATCCCGAGCGGATCGCGGCGGTCGACCTGGACGCCCTGCCCACGTCCCTCGTGGGCGCGGATCTCGTGATCACCGCGGTCCAGGCGGACCGCCCCGTCGTCACGGCCGCGATGCTCGCCGGCGTGGGCCACGACGTCCTCGTCGTCGACCTGTCCATGCCGAGGACCGTCGCCCACGAGGCCACGTCGGTGCCGGGGGTCACGCTCCTCGACCTCGCGCACCTGCGCGACGTCGTCAACGCCGCGCTCCGCGAGCGGCACGACGAGATCTCCGCGGCCGAGGCCATCGTCGAAGAGGAGGTGGGACGGCACCTCGAGTCCCGGCGCGTCCGCGGCGCCGCGCCGCTCGTCACCGAGCTGCGCGCGAGGCTCGAGGCGCTGCGCGCGGCCGAGCTGGCTCGCCTCGGTTCCGAGCTCGACGCACTGAGCGACGAGCAGCGCGCGGTCGTCGAGCAGCTGACCAAGGCGCTCGTCGCCAAGATCGCCCACGACCCGACCGTCGCGCTGCGCGAGAGCGCGGGGACGGACCGCGGACAGCGGCTGGCGGACTCGGCCCGCGCGCTGTTCGACCTGTGACGGCGCCGCTTCGACTGGCCACCCGAGGCTCGCCGCTCGCGCTCGCCC